>JBGSKQ010000058.1:0-76110 GCA_041741095.1 Saprospiraceae bacterium | reverse complement strand
GTGTTTTTTGGAAAAATTTTCAATTTTTCCAAAAAACACCCCTGCTAAGTAGCTACGAAAATTGATTTGATCAACAGCCGATTCGCAAAGTTGATGCCGATTTTTTTTAATATAAAAAACGTTCGTTTTCAATAAACATAGCCTTCTAAAATATCATTGTTGTTGGCAATGAGGAACAGCGTTTTGCCATTCGCCAGTTTCACATTTTCCAAATCCCTCGCCTCACGGGTGGCCCAAAATCCGCTCTGCCGATTGGGGATTAAACTGAAATTCCCCTTGCCGTCGCCCGTCAAAAAGACGCCGTTCCCTGCATCGTAGCGGCCTGTTTCCACATCCGGTGAATAGCTGTTGCCGACCATCAATAGATCCAATTGGCCATCGCCATTATAATCGCCAACTTGTATCTGGTTGATCGGCGAAAACTGTGCTGCCATCGGTAGCGGATGCTGGATCAGTTTGCCGTCCTTGTTTTCAAACCAACTGCTGGCAAAGGTTCTCGCAGTAAAATGTTGCGCCGAGGCTAATTCGCTTTTTGAAAAAACTTCATCCAGCGTTGCTTTGCCGTAATCGGTGTAGTACACAAATTTCTTTTTCAAAGAAGGCATCTGCTTGATCATATTGTCACGCAGCGGCAATGGGTAGAGTTTTCCGCCATTGTAATACGCCAACACAGGCTCGAGGCTGCCATTGTTGTCAAAATCTTTGGCATACAGTTCCAAAGGCTCTTTTTCACTGGACTTTAGGCGTGAGTTAAGGCCCAAATTGCCCGCCACCAAATCCATGTCGCCATCTTTGTCGAGATCAGCGGTGGTCAGGCAGTTCCACCAGCCTGTGGTGTTTTCGAGCCCGAAGCGGGCGGTGGCATTTTCCAATTTGCCATTGTTGTATTTGAAAACACTGATGGGCAACCACTCCCCTGCTGCAATCAATTCCTCCTGTTTGTCCCCATCCAAATCGGCCCAAATAAAATCGGTTATCATGCCTAATTTTTGCAATTCGGGTGCTACCTGTGCGCAGACTTCGGTGAATTTTCCGCCGTCGTTTTTCAACAAACAAGTCATGGGCGGCGTGGGGTACTGGCCGGGCGTGACCAAGCCTCCGACAAAAACATCCATATCGCCGTCTTTGTCAAAATCAAATGGCCGAACACAAGATCCGCTGGCCGTTTCTTGCGGCAACACACCGATTGCCTTGGTGAATTTCCCTTTTCCGTCGTTCAGGTAAAGCCTGTCCTGATAATTGGAAGAATTGGCGTCGAATGTACTACCGCCACTTGCCACGTATAGGTCAAGGTCTTTATCTCCATCTGCATCGAAAAAGGCGCAGCCCATGTCTTCATAAAAGGCATCTTCTTCCCAGCCCTGACCGGGCATTGGGGAAAAACTGCTATTTCCCTGTTGCACAAACAAAGCCCCAGCCTGATCCCTGGCCCCGCCGATGTAGAAATCTTCCAATCCGTCGCCGTTGACGTCGCCCACGGCGATGCTTGGGCCGAGGTTGGAGAACTTGTGGGGGAGCAACCTTTCCCTGTTGAAATCTATAAAGTCGTCTTCCTTGTGGCGGAAATTGATACCCATATTGGAAGCAGATTTAAATATAGTCGCTCCTGGAGCAACCTCATCCCATTTACCCGCTTTTGCATCGGAGTAATTGAGGGTCAAAACTTTGTTGGCAGTTACGTTTTCGAGTTTTTGCACCTTGCCGTCGGGCATCCAGCGGATTTCCAGTTTGTCAATATTGGCCGCGCTGCCCAATCCAAAATGGAAGATATGCTGCGAAGAAGAAAAGAAACCCCTCGTGGGAGTCATTTCCATATATTGCGTCTTGCCTCCATCGTAGGTGATGCGGACTTTTGAACCCGTACCAAAAGGATTCTTCTGATTGCCTTTCAATTTCACCTGCAACCAATTGCTGCCGCCTTTTTCCACGCTTTTATTTTTATAAATAAAAACGTCGCCCAATATATTATTGACCAGTATTTCTAAATCGCCATCATTATCCAAATCAGCATAAGCGCTGCCGTTGGAGTAGGATGGCTGCACAAAACCCCAATCAATACCGCTGTTTTCAAAATTTAATCCGTCCTTATTTTTAAACATATAATTGCGCAGCGGCGTAGTGGGAATTAATTTTAAATAATCGTCAATAGTTTTGAATTTTTTGGGATCGAGGCCGTTTGCCAATTCTTGCGGAGCAGTATAATTCAAATAATCCAGGTTGGAAATATCCCTGCGGTAGCCATTGGTAATATATAAATCTTTGAAGCCGTCGTTGTCGAAGTCAGCCAGGAGCGGGCTCCAGCTCCAATCTGTGTTCCAAACACCCGCTAAAACGCCGATGTCGCTGAAAACTGCCCCGTCCTTGGGTGCTGCGCCAGTATTGACCTGCAATACATTCCGCATAATCTGATGGCCGTAGTGGAAGCGCACCAGGTTGTTGTAGCGGTCGAGGATCATGGTGGTCATCAGTTCCTTTTGCCTTTGGTTGGATTCGGCGACCATGTCGAGCGCCACCACGTCCACCAATCCATCGTTGTTGAAATCGGCAATATCAACGCCCATGGTATGGTTGCTGGTGTGGCGGAAATATTTGTCTGTTTCAACCGAGAAAGTGCCGTTTTTATTGTTGATATACAGCAAATCCGGCTCGATGTAATCGTTGCCTACAAAAATATCTGGATAACCGTCGGCATTGAAATCCGATACGGTCACACTCAAGCCCCAGGCACGGTTGCTGATGCCAGCTTCTTTGCTCACATTGGTAAAATGGCCATTGCCATCGTTGCGAAAAATCTTGTCGGATTCCCATTCGTCGAGCGGGTCTTTGTTTCGGATGTATTCGCCATTCACTTCCTTGGCTGTAATCTTGTTCACGTCTTTAAAAATGACGGGGTGATTGAGCACATAAACGTCCAAATCGCCATCCAGATCATAATCAAAAAAGTTGGCGTGGTTGGTGGCAGAACGGTCGTCAAGGCCGTATTCCTTGGCTTTTTCCGAAAAAGTAGCATTGCCGTTATTGACAAAAAGTAAGTTGGCCCTTTCGTCTGTTGGCTGCATTCCGGAGCGGCAAACATAGATGTCCTGAAGGCCGTCCGCATTGATGTCAACGATGGTGACGCCTGTTTTCACACCGCCCAGGGCAGCAACGCCCGCTTGTTCGGTGATGTCCTGAAATTGCAGGTTGCCTTTGTTTAAAAACAAGCGGTTCGGCTCCTGCGTGGCACTGAAATAGAGATCCTGTAGGCCGTCGTTGTTGACATCCAGCACCGCTACCCCACCCCCATTGTACAAATAGGAATTGATGAGGATGTGGTTGTTAAAATCCTCCTTGATGGTATTGGAAAACTTGACCCCGGTCTGCTCGGCGGGCAAGAGTTCAAAACGGGCATCAGCGGGGGCCGTGATGGGCAGTTCTGTGCTTTCGGTGGTTTTGTTTTCTTTGTTGCAGGAAAAAGCAAAAAATGCAACAATTGACAGGCAAAGTATTCTGATCAGCATTAGCATGGGAAATTTTGATGTTTGGCCGTTTATACGGCATAAAAGGCGCAAAGTTATTGATTGTCGGGTGCTATCTGGCAGGAGTTTAAAAAACTATTTAGCAATTGCATGGATTTTCCAATCGGAATGTTGAAATTCACAGCCGAACAAACAAAATTATGATGACCAAAACGATTGATACCCTGCTCGGCAAGTACGGCGAAAGCCACCAAAACGGCACCAACAAATTTATCCACTGGATATGTGTGCCAAGCATCATGTTCAGCCTCTTCGGATTGCTTTACGCCATCCCTTTCCCCATAGAGCGTGGACTGTTCACCAACTGGGCGGCCCTCTTCCTCGCAGCCGCCCTGGTGTATTACCTGCGCCTGTCCATCCCCATGTTCCTGGGCTTCGTCATCATCGGCGGGCTGATGCTCTACGGTGTCAACGCCATCTACGCAGCCACCTTCGGCGACGCCAAAATGCTGGCACTCATTTCATTGACCATCTTTGTGCTGGCGTGGATTGGCCAGTTCATCGGCCATAAAATAGAAGGGAAAAAACCGTCCTTTCTCGAAGACCTTCAATTTCTGCTCATCGGCCCCGCTTGGCTGCTGCATTTCATTTTTAAAAAAGTGGGGATTGGGTATTGAATAGGGAAGAATGAGGAACGATGAACGCCCTCGTTGCATAGTTCCGACGCCCCTTGTCATTGCCGAAGGCAACCCGCAACGTCGTATGTGCAAGCCGCTTTTGTCATTGCCGAAGGCAAACTGCAACATCACGTAGGACTTCCCTCATTACTTGGCAGTTTGCCTTCGGCAATGACAAGGGGCGTCGGGACTTTGCAAAAGGGCGCTTTTGTCATTTGCAATTTGTTGCCTTTGCAGCTTTTTTGTCTTTTCCGAAGGCAACCCGCAACGTCATAAGTGCAAGCCGCCTTTGTTCTTGCCGAAGGCAAACTGCAACGTCATTCCTGGCTTCCCTCATTACTTGGCAGTTTGCCTTCGGCAATGACAAGGGGCGTCGGGACTTTGCAAAAAGGCACTTTTGTCATTTACCATTTGTTGCCTATGTAGCTTTTTTGTCTTTGCCGTAGGCAACCCGCAACATCGTATGTGCAAGCCGCTTTTGTCATTGCCGAAGGCAAACTGCAAAGTCATTCCTGGCTTTCCTCATTACTTGGCAGTTTGCTTGCGGCAATGACAATGGGCGTCGGGACTTTCCAAACAGGGGCATTCCATTATCTTAACGCTTGCTTTCTTTAGTCGTATCTTCTTTCCCCAAGATGTTCAATAATTCATCATTGGGAGGCCAGATACCACAAATTTCCTCGTTCAGAAATTGCCATTGTGGGTTTATTTCAGCAATCAAATCATCCTTTTGTTTTCTCGTCATTTCCTTGATTAATTTCTCTCTGGAGATCGCATTATAAACGTATTGGTGCCATTCAAAGTAAACCAGATTATAACAATAGTATTTACCAGCAAAACTTTCTTGATTGCCTCTATTTTGATAATGTTCTACGAGTCTTCGTGCAAGGTTATTTGACATTCCAGTGTACAGGGTGTTTTTTCTTGGATTTGTAGTTATGTAAACCCAGAAGTTGTAAGTTCTCGCCATAGTGTTTAGGAGTTTTAAGTATAGACAAAGGTAAATTACGACTGTGTATTTATAATGCAGTTTTAATTTTTCATTGTCTTTTTTGTCATTGCCGAAGGCAAATTGCAACATCACGTTGGGCTTCCCTAATTACTTGGCAGTTTGCCTGCGGCAATGACAAGGGGCGTCGGGACTTTGCAAAAGGGCGCTTTTGTTGTCATAGTAGCTTTTTTGTCATTGCCGTAAACAACCCGCAACGTCGTATGTGCAAGCCGCTTTTGTCATTGCCGAAGACAATCCCGAATAACGGGACAAGCTTTGCAACATCACGCCGGGCCTCTCTCATTACTTAGCAGTTTGCCTGCGGCAATGACAAGGGGCGTCGGGACTTTAGCCACCGTGCCCGTTCATCATTCATCATTCATCGTTCATCATTAAAAAATCTCACCTCGTCTCTTTCACATCAATGTTCCAATATTCTGGTTTGCGGACTTCTCCTCGTTGGCCGATGTTTTCGCCCTGGTAGTGGCCGAAGCATTCGAGGATGTTGATGAAAATGTCTTCCCGTTTTTCAATGAAGCGGCGGAAAAGGGCCAAAACCTCGTCCATGGAGTTGCATTTGTGGCCATTTCTGAAATCAATGATCCACTTTCCTTTTAATCCTTCTTGTTCTTTGTGGATGGGACGATTCACCCTCGTTTTGGGCATCAAGAAAAGGTCGAGGACGCTGTAGAAGTAGTAGCCGCCCAGGAGGTTGTCACGGATTACCATGCCGGAATAGGGTGCGTAAGCGAGTATTTTGCGGGCAGCCAGATCATCCATGATAAAGGTGTGCTGCTCTTGATCTTTATGAAGCTGCCAATTGGAAATATTGTAGTGCTGCCGTTTTTCCTTGGCGTCGAAATGAAACTGCCACTGTTCGTCCAGCTTCACGGAAAAATCCAATCGCTTGAACGAACTGGAGTTGTCCTTGTACTCCAGGTTGTTTTTTTTCAAAAACGCTTTTATTTCCTGTTCAAAGCTTTGCATTTTTCGTGGTTGGATGGTTGGATGGTTAAATGGTTGCCCTCTCTCATTCTCTCATCCTCTCTCCCGATAGCTATCGGGACTCATTGTCTCATCCTCTCAGGCCATTTCCATCAAACGGCCATCGGGCAATAATTCAATCTCTTTGGTGGTACTTTGGGAAGCATCGTACACATCATCCGGCCCTTCTGTTGGACCGCTGACGATATAAATGGTGAAATCTTCGTCAATCCGGGCGGCGGAACGGACGATGATGTGGCCATCGGATACTGTGCCTGCAATCGTTTGTTTGGCGATGAGTTTGCCACCTTTTTCAAAAGTGGCCAGCACATATTCGTAATTGAGCAGGCTGGCTTTCCAATAAACGATAGCGTGGATATTCTTGAGGTTGGGAATCCTGAAACAGGCAATATACTCCGTCATGTCGTCCAATTCACCTTCTTCGTAGGGCAAAATATGTTCGACAATGAGTTTTTCCGACAGGGGATCGTTTTCCAAACTGAACTCGGAAACATTCTCTTCGCTCACAGAGACCGGAAGCTTTACCTCCGGGAATTTTTCAATAAATGTATCAAATGTAAATTTCATAAAAAGGAGGTGGATGTTAGATAGGTAATGTTGAATACTTCATCGTTTACCGTTCATCGTATTTTACTCCAGCATTGGCAAAAGTAAGAAACAGTTTTAAAACCCCTGACGAGACAGAAAATGTTAGATTTTGGACTCAGACACAGGGAATTTTTGAGGGAATAGCAGCGCTATTGCCGAAAAAATTGCCGAAGTATGAGTCCAATCCCGATAGCTATCAGGAGGCGTTTTATGGCCGTTGAGGGGTTTAAAACTGTTTCTAAACTCACAAAGCAAAGAAAAGTGCTTGGCCGGGGAAAAAGTTTAATCCAGATCAAAAAGCAGGGATAAATTTGCCCCATGCAAATACAGTACAATTTCCCGCTTCAACAACTCAACACTTTTGGGCTGGCCGCCTTCGCCGAACGCTTTTGCGTGGTCAACGATACAAATGAACTGAGCCAAATATTGGAACTAAAAAACGGCCCACTCCACATCCTTGGCGGCGGCAGCAACATCCTGCTGACGGGCGATGTGCCGAGTTTGTTGATTCAAAACAAAATCGAGGGGATAGCTATCTTGGAAGAAACCGCCGAACAAGCGACTATAGCGGCAGGCGGCGGCGTGGTCTGGCACGAACTGGTGCTCTGGAGCCTTGCCCACCAATTGGGCGGCCTGGAAAACCTCTCGCTCATCCCCGGCAGCGTGGGGGCTTCGCCCATCCAGAACATCGGTGCTTATGGGGTGGAACTGAAAGACATTTTCCACTCCCTGGAAGCGGTAGAACTTTCATCTGGCGAAACCAAAACCTTCTACGCCGAAGATTGCCGCTTCGGTTACCGGGACAGCATTTTCAAAAACGAACTGAAAGGCCAATATTTCATCACCCGTGTGTGCCTGAAACTCTCCAAGCAACCTCAACTGAAACTCGACTACGGCGACATCCGCCGGACCCTGGAGGACATGCAGATACACTCCCCTACCATCCACGACGTGAGCAGGGCTGTCATCCACATCCGCCAGAGCAAATTGCCCGACCCCGCCGAAATCGGCAATGCGGGCAGCTTTTTTAAAAACCCCGAAATAGACGCTGAAAATTGGCAGTGGTTGAAAGAAAAATTCCCGCACATCGTAGGCTATGCGCTGTCCAGTGGAGGCTATAAAGTGCCCGCCGGTTGGCTCATCGAACAGGCCGGTTGGAAGGGCAAACGCATCGGCGATGCCGGTTGCCACGCCCGGCAGGCTTTGGTGTTGGTCAATTACGGACAGGCCAAGGGCGCAGACATCCTCGCACTTGCCCAAAGCATCCAGCAATCGGTAAAGGAGCTGTTCGGCATTGCATTGACGCCGGAGGTGAATGTTTGGTGAGAATTAATAAAGACTTTTATACACATCAGAATGCTCATCCTTTCTTGAAGATGAAATGGGCATTTCAGCACCGTTTTGGTTTTGAGCGGCCGGGTTATCAAACCCGGCGGTTCCGGCCCCAAAACTGCCGGGTTTGATAACCCGGCCTATCCAATCGAAAGTTTGTTTTTCACCTATTGGTTGAGAAGAGCAAAGCGAAAGCCCTTAAGCGCCAATCCACCGATTCCCCAGCAAAAACAGGACGAGGAAAATCCATAGGGCATCCAGGAAATGCCAATAGATGCTGAGCAGGCGCAGTTTCAGGCGCTTCTCCGGGTCGGAAAAATAGACCAGCACCGTCACGGGTTCTTTCATTTGCAAATTAGCCGCCCGCAAAAACAAGGCGAGGAAGGGCAATCCCGCTATTACGTGGGCAAAGTGCAGGCCCGACAGCACATACAGGTAAGACGCCGAGTTGTTGGAATTGACAAAAACGTTTTGGCTGAACAACTGCGACCAGGCCACGAACTGCATCGCCAAAAAAAAGAGCGACAGGAGGATGGTATGGAGCAGGGACTGTTGGTACAGCCTTGTGTCGTCGGACAAGTAAGCCCTTTTCGCCCGCCACATCGTCCAACTGCTGCCCAGCAAAATCAGGGTATTGAAAGCAAAGAGCCAGGGGATGTGCAAGTCCCCCGTATCGTATTGAAAACGGTTGTAAACAAAGGCCACCGAAGTCGCCAGGAAAAGCGCCGTGATGGCAAACAGCACCAACACCAGCATCACGTTCCAGGGATGATAAGCAAAATTGTCGTATTCGCTGTGATAGCTTTCTTTGCGCTTGTCCATAGTCAATCAGCTGATAAGGCTGCAAAATAGGCACTTTTCCGCCGCTTGTAGGAGCCTTGGCCGTTTACCAAACCCGATTTCTGCCCATTGGTTTAAGTTTTTACCGTCGCAAAATGCATTTGGAAGGGAACCAGATTAAAAAAGACGAACGCCAAATTGATTTGGATGGGAGCCAAATTGAAAATGACGAGCGCCAAATTGATTTGGAAGTGAACCAGGTTAAAAAAGTCAGCTTCCAAATTAATTTGGAAGGGAACCAGATTAAAAAAGTCAACAGCCAAATGCATTTGGAAAACAGCCAAATCAAAAATGACGAGCGCCAAATTGATTTGGAAGGGAGCCAAATTAAAAATGACGAGCACCAAATAGATTTGGAAGCTGGCCAGATGACACGCCCCTGGCCCCTAAAGGGGAACCACACCTCAAAAGCTTCGATGAACTACCAAAAGAACAATTCCCGATGAATGTGTGGACACGGTTCCCCTTTAGGGGCCAGGGGCGCACTCGCCACGTACACGCCCTGGCCCCTAAAGGGGAACCACACCTCAAAAGCTTCGATGAACTTCAAAAAGAATAAGCACCGACGAATGAGTGGACACGGTTCCCCTTCAGGGGCCAGGGGCTACGACGAATGTGTGGACACGGTTCCCCTTTAGGGGTCAGGGGCGCACTCGTCACGACACGCCCCTGGCCCCTAAAGGGGAACCACACCTCAAAAGCTTCGGTAATCTTTAAAATAACAATCACCGACACCAGGGTGAACACGGTTCCCCTTTAGAGCAATGTCATTTACTTAGTGAAAATTGTGACCACAAAGTGGTCGAAAATGAATAGCCCCAGATAAAATCTGGGGTTGGGACGAAGCGGAGGGTGGCAACCCCAAAGGGGTTGAATATCAAGGTATTACAATCATTCAACCCCTTTGGGGGTTGCTGCTAATCCTCACCAAATACCAAATGCCCCGAATTTTATCCGGGGCTATTCACTTTTGACCCTTTCAGGGTCGTTAAGGTAAATCACGATAATCTTCAAAAAGAACAATCCCCGATGACTGATTGGACACGGTCCCCCTTTAGGGGTCAGGGGCGTACTCGCCTCGCCCCCCCTACTCCAACAAAAAAGTAACAAACAGAGAAAAGCTGGAATTCCGGGCAGTGAGATATAATTCTTCCGTTACATCAATTTTGCGGTTGGTAGGATGAGCCGGAACAAAAAACGAATGGTCTAAATAGAAAAAATCGGTAGGGATACCCTCCCCATTCACCTGGGAAAAGCTATCCGCCGTAAAAGAGTCATCAGCTATATTCAGCACACTCGATATTGTTTTGCCATAAACCTCGGCGACCCGTTCTGCCTGCCGACGGGCATCCCGAAGGACTTCCAGGGCAATTTCATCGGACATAACGGCTTTTCTGGGCAGGAAAATAGCCATTTGAAATCCATTTAATAGACCTTGCGATGTCAAAATAGCCTCGAAAATGTCAACACTTTGCTGGTCGGGCAGCGTGATTCCGATACTTTTCTTCCTGACATAAGGGCCAATATTATCAAACACCAGCTTTGATTCAATAGGGCCAATCTTCAATCCCCTGGCCCTGGCAGTATCCAATAAGCTTTGTTGCTGTTCTTCCAAGGTAACAAAACCTTTCACAGGATCGCACTTGTTGGAATTCTCCTCCAAGGTAAGCCAGAAGCGATAGCTGGTAGGATATTCAACAAAACTGTAAGTACCCTTCACCGTCAGGGTGGACGGCGGGTCTGGCAGTTGCCCCAACAGGCAGGCAGGGCAAGCGGCTATCGCAATGATAAGTAGGCTCCAATTCATAGCTTATTCCAATAGTTCAAAGGTCATCGTGACCCGGTAATACAATTTGACGGACGGCAAATTGTTATTGTTGATTTTCCGGCAACACCCACTCGATTTATCCTCCAAATTGAGAACAGTGCCCAAGCACTTGCCAAACTCCCCGGCCATCGTTTCCGCCCGTTGCCGGGCATTGACAATCGCCTCCTTGGCCATGTCATCCTCCAGGGTCGGTACAGGGTCATCAAATTGATAAACTGGGTTGCGCATCGAAACCCCTTCCAGGTAGATATCCGCTAAACGGCCAACGGCAAAGCCCTTCGGCAATGAAATATTGTATTTTTTGCTCCTTTTATTTTGGGAGCTGCTCGACAGTTCCACAATCGGATCATCAATCAGGTTTTCGCTGCCAAGCCCCATTTTGACGAGTTCGGCCAACAATTCATCCCGGACCTGCTCAACGGATTTGTAACGCTGCTGCCGATAATCATTCGGCGCTACTTCTGAAACGGTGACGGGAACGCTGGCCGTGACAGCATCGAACTGCCGCTCGGCCACGCCAGTAATCCGCACGAAACGGTCCGTCACCTGTGCCTGTACCTGGCAGATTCCAGCCGCCAGCAGTAGGAGGGAACATAGGAGGTGTTTTGCTTTAAACATGATGTAAGGGTTGATAGTGAATAGATGATGATGGACTGTAAACTTGGTGGGTGGGGGCAGTGTGAGTGGGGTGGGTTTTAATGGTTTTTGGGGGATTGGGATAAAAATCTGCCCCTTTAGAATGGATCGAAATTCATCCTTTGCCAACGGATAAATCTAACTTTTAATCTATCCGTTTCCCATTCAGTTTTTAACTTGCGCCGATATTCATCCATTTCATGCAAGGTCAAAACCCATTCAAATAGATTTCTTGCTGGTGGATACGGATAAAATACGAACTCCATACCCGTGAAACCCTTCGAAGGCATTAAACAATTTCTCACCCCCCTTTTTGAAAGGATAGGACTTCCACAAGATTGGTTGGTTGACCTCGATTTTTGGTCTTGGGTTTATGGCTTAACAATAAGCTTGATTGGTGCCATCTTTTTAGGCATTTATAAACTTATAAAAATTGGTATTCATCATCGAAAGCAACGATTCCTTCAAAAAAACCTCAACCCCTGGTTCTCCGACGAAGAAATAGACCGGGCCACCCGCTACTATATCCCCACTTACTACCAGAACGTATCGCCCGCCCTCGACGAGGAACCGGGGCGTTTCCATATTGCCTCGGCAACCGCCAAGCTGATACCGCTTTTTACCAAAAAGGTATTCCACAAGACCGGGGCAAAGAACAAGTTCTTCCTCATACTCGCCGATGCGGGCATGGGCAAGACCACGTTCATGATTAACCTCTACCTGCAATACAAGCGGAAATGGATGCTCTTCCGCCCGAAATACGACATCGTGCTGTTCCCGCTGGGCAGGCCGGAGGCGCTGGAAGAACTCGATAAAATAGATGACAAAGCAAAAGCCAATACCATCCTCCTCCTCGATGCTTTCGACGAGGACACCAAGGCCCTCGGCGACTACAAGCAGCGCATGAGCGACATCCTGAACAAGGCTTGGCGTTTCCGGGCGGTGGTCATTACCTGCCGCACTCATTTTTTCCCTTCGGAAAAAGAGCAGCCCTACCTCACCTCACAATACCAGTTTGGCGGGGAGGGCGGGGAATACACCTTCCAGCACCTCTACGTCTCCGTGTTCAGCGACTGGGACGTGCTGCGCTACCTGCACAAGCGCTTCAACGTACTGAACCCCTTCAACTGGCAAAAACTATGGCGGGCATGGCAGCTAACCCGTAAAAGCCAAAACCTCATCGTGCGCCCGATGCTGCTCTCGCATATACGGGACCTCGTAAAGCAAAACCGGGACTACGAATACAGCTACCAAGTTTATGAAGCCCTGATAGACGAATGGATAGACCGGGAATCACGCAAGCCGGGCATCCGGGAAAAATACGGCAGCGTGGAAGCCTTCAAGGAGAAAATCAAAATCTTCTCCCAAGAACTGGCGGTGGATATGTACAATAACCGGGAAAAGCGGGGTGGTCTGTTTATTCGGTATGATGAGCCGTTTTTTTCGGAGACGGGAATGAGTTTGTCGGGATTGGAGGAGGATTGGGGGAAGGCAATTGTCAAGGAGTCGGAGTTGAGGAGCAGGGCTTTGTTAAATCGGAATACGGAGAATTATAAATTCTCACACAAATCTGTTCTTGAATATTTCTTAGCAATAGCGACTTTAAAAGATTTAAAGTTTTTTTACTCTTTCGATTATCTTAGTTTTGATACAACTAAAATATTTTTTAATGAATTATTATTTTCACAGATTCTTCCAAATATTGCTGGCTATTATACTTTAAAAAAGTCAATTGAATTAATCCCATTATCATATCTTTCTCACAAAGATTGGAAGAATATAAATTCATTGATAATAAGAAAATTAGACATTTTAACCGCCAAACATTTTAGATACTTGCAAATTGATTCAATGAAATATATTATTTTATTTGATGCCATAAAGAATAAAGTATTGTACAGTTTTTATAATTTGGAAGGAAATATTATGTTTAGTGAATATTTATTAGAAAATAAATTCAAAAATTTACCAGAGCTATATTCCAGAATTACTCAAATCATGACATTTAAGACATTGGAAGCTAATGCTATAATTGAAAATCACCCCAAAAGAAAATTTGCATCAAGCTGGGGCAAAGAAAATATTTTGATTGAGGATATAATTAAAACAAAGTGGTACATGGAATCAAGCTTACAGAATTTCAACAATTTATTTGAATCAATTAGGGACAAACCACGGTTTGATATTAAATTTCAGAACAAATCAGAAACAATCGCCATTATTAAATTCTATGTATTGGTTGCTTCACCAGAAAAAAATGAAAATGACGCCAAAGATAATAATTTAGATCCAATTACTTTTAATGACCTAACTTCTGCGAATAATTTTATTAAAGAATGCAAAGACCTGGAAGTTGCATTGCCTAATGTTGAAATCTACTACTAAATGGCCATAAAAAAATCCGAACTCTACTCCTCCATCTGGGCCTCCTGCGACGAACTGCGGGGCGGCATGGACGCTTCCGAGTACAAAGACTACGTGCTTATCATGCTCTTCATCAAATACATCAGCGACAAATACGCTGGTGTGCCCTTTGCGCCCATCACCGTTCCAAAGGGGGCCAGCTTCAAGGATATGGTAGTGCTCAAAGGAAACCCCGACATCGGCGACCGCATCAACAAGGAAATTATAGACCCCATCGAAAAGGCCAACAAATCGCTTGGTAGTATCAAGGTGGACTTCGACAACCCCGAAAAATTAGGCACGGGCGACGAAAAAGTAAAACGCCTCACCAACCTCATCGCCATCTTCGAGAAGCCGGAACTCAATTTCAGCAAGAACAAAGCAGAGGGCGACGACATCCTCGGCGATGCTTACGAGTACCTGATGCGCAACTTCGCCACAGAAAGCGGCAAGAGCAAGGGACAGTTCTACACCCCGGCAGAGGTGAGCCGTATCATGGCCAAAATCATCGGCATCAGCCACGCCAATAGCAGCAGCACCACTACTGTCTATGACCCCACCTGCGGCTCTGGTTCGCTATTGCTGAAAGTAGCTGACGAAGCCGACCGCAAAATCACCATTTACGGGCAGGAAAAAGAAAGCGCCACCGCTGGCCTCGCCCGCATGAACATGGTGCTGCACGACTGCCCGACCGCTTTGATAAAATGCACGGGCAACAGCACCCTATCCGACCCGCAGTTCAAGGAGGTGGACGGCAGCCTCAAACGCTTTGACTACATCGTGGCCAATCCGCCGTTTTCTTCCAAAAACTGGAGCAACGGCCTGAAAGTGGAAAGTGAAAACGACGACGACTATGGCCGTTTCACCGGCTATGGTGTGCCACCCGCCAAAAACGGCGACTTCGCCTTCCTCCTGCACATGCTGCGCTCACTGAAAAGCACGGGCAAGGCAGCCGTCATCCTTCCGCACGGCGTACTGTTCAGAGGAAATGCAGAAGCTGAAATCCGCAAGAACCTCATGAAACCAGGCCGCTGTTACATCAAGGGTATCATCGGCCTTCCCGCCAACCTGTTTTACGGTACTGGCATCCCCGCCTGCCTTATCGTGCTGGATAAGGAATACGCCCACAGCCGCAAAGCCATTTTTATGGTGGACGCCAGCAAGGGCTTTATGAAGGACGGCCCTAAGAACCGCCTCCGTGACCAGGACATCCACAAAATCGTGGACGTGTTCAACAAACAGCTTGAACTGCCCAAATTCAGCCGCATCGTCCCCTTGTCGGAAATAGCAGAAAAGGAGTACAATCTCAACCTGCCCCGCTACATTGACAGCCAGGAGGAAGAAGACATCCAGGACATCAGCGCCCACCTGCTCGGCGGCATTCCCAATGCCGATTTGGACGCCCTGAACAACTTCTGGCGGGTCTATCCCAGCTTGCGAAAAGCCTTGTTTGCCCCGAACAGCAGGGAGGGTTACAGCGATTTGAAAAATGACAAGGCCGCCATTAAGACCACCATTTTTGAACATCCCGAATTCAAGCAATATGGCGAAGCGGTGAATTCGGTGTATGGCAAATGGAAGCAACAGACCATCCCTAAATTAAAAGGCCTACAACCGGGCGTGAAGCCCAAGCAGCTTATCCACGACATTTCCGAAGAACTGCTCGCTGCCTTCGATGGCCTGCGCTTGCTTGACAAATACGACATGTACCAACACCTGATGGCCTACTGGAACGAGACCATGCAGGACGACGTCTATGTTATTTCCGACGAGGATTGGAAAAGCGGGCGGATGGTCTATCGCATGGTAAAAACCAACAAGGACAAAAATGGCAAGACAAAAGAAAAGGAAGTGAACGGGCTGGAAGGCATGGAAAGCCGCCTGCTGAAACCGGGCCTGCTTGTGGACAGGTATTTCTTTCAGGAGACAAAAGAAATCCAGGATGTACAGGCTGCTTTAGATGCGCTCTACTTGCTGATGGAAGATATAGATGAGCATACTGGCGAGGACGGATTATTGATTGATGCATTAAACGAAAAAGACAAGCTGTCTGTGGCCAGTGCGAAAAAGAGGCTACAAGCGATTTCACCCAAATCAAAATCAAAGTCCAATCAAGCTGATGAATACGAGGAGGAAAGGAAAATGCTAAAGGAATACCTTGAACTACAAGATGCCATGGCAGACTTGAACAAGAAAATAAAGCAACTACAGTCCGAACTCGAAACCAAAGTCTGGAACAAATACCCCACCCTCAGCGGCGACGAAATAAAGGCGCTGGTGGTGGACGACAAGTGGATGGCCACCCTCGATGCTGCCGTTGCCACCGAGATGCAGCGCATCAGCCAACGCCTCACGCAACGCATCAAGGAACTGGCCGACCGCTACGATACCCCGTTGCCCCAACAATTGGTAGCGGTGAAGGCCCTGGAGGAAAAAGTAAACGCTCACCTTGAAAAAATGGGATACGTATGGAAGTGAAAAAAGGATATAAATGGACGGAGGTGGGGGTGCTGCCGGAGGATTGGGAGGTCAAGGAATTAGGATTTATATCCGATGTCAAAACTGGTCCATTTGGTTCTGCATTGCATCAAAAGGATTATGTAGATGATGGAACTCCAATAATTACTGTTGAGCATTTAGGAGAACAAGGCATTGTTCATGATAATTTGCCTATGGTTTCAGATGCTGACAAAAAAAGGTTAAGTTCATATTCACTGAATTCTGGTGATATAGTGTTTAGTCGAGTGGGTTCAGTTGATAGAAACTCTTTGGTAAAGAAAATTGAAAATGGTTGGCTTTTTTCTGGACGATTGCTTCGAATTAGGCTAAATGAAGGTGAAGTACATCCACCTTATTTGAGCTATTATTTCCATCATGAATCTACTAAACAAAGGATTAGAAGTGTTGCTGTAGGTCAAACTATGGCATCATTGAATACTCAAATATTAAAAGGTGTAAAAGTCGCATTCCCACCTTCCCTCCCCGAACAAACCGCCATCGCCGCCGCCCTGAGCAACACGGATGCCCTTATCAACAGCCTAGAAAAGATCATCGAAAAAAAGCGGCTCATCAAGCAGGGGGCGATGCAGGAGTTGTTGAGGGCGAATCCCGATAGTAATCGGGAGGGGTGGGAGGTGAAGCGGTTGGGGGAGATTGGAGATTGCATTATTGGTTTAACGTACTCGCCGGACAATGTTAAAGAAAGTGGTAAATTGGTAATGCGTTCTTCCAACATTCAGGAAGGGGCATTGAGTTTTGAGGACAATGTTTATGTTGATGTTTCTGTACCTGATAAGCTAATCCTCCAAAAGAATGACATATTAATTTGCGTTAGGAATGGAAGCCGGGAATTGATTGGAAAATGTGCATTAATTGATGGTCAAGCTATTGGCGAAACATTTGGAGCGTTCATGTCTGTTTACAGGTCTCCTTATAATGAATTTATCATTAACGTATTTCAGTCAAACATCATAAAACGGCAAATTGATGAATACTTAGGAGCAACTATAAACCAAATAACCAACAAGAGTCTGAATTCATTCGAAATACCCTTTCCATCACCAGATGAGCAAGCAAGAATATCAGGTATATTGTTAGACATGGACGCCGAAATCGAAACCCTTGCCCAAACCCTCTCCAAATACCGCCATCTCAAGCAAGGGATGATGGGGGAGTTGTTGACGGGGAAAACACGGCTGGTTTCATAATAGAAAATGTCGCACCCTACACATGTGAAAAAAGTTGCCTCGAATGGACTCTTTGGAAGCATAAACCATTAAAAAACACTAAATAAGACTAACACGAATGAAAGAGAACTACAAATCAAAAAAATACCTGCACTGGCTAATCTCTGAAGGCAGGATTAGGGACGCTATAGAGTGTTTGGAACAAACTTCAAATGACAGCATAGAAGAAAACGAATTCAAACATCTGGTCATCCAATTAAAGGCCCGGTACAGCACCCATGAAAAACACAAATGGCAGAGGACTGTCTCCATGGACGATGAACACATTGAACTCAATCAGATAATTTTCGCACTCCTCGGAATACTCAAGGAGTACTCCCGCTTGTTCACCGAGGATGGAGAAACAACCTTTGCAGATATTGAGCCCATCATTGACGAAATGGCCTACGAACTGGCCCTGAACTACATCCATATCTCGTTTGGGGAAGAGATGCCCAACCTCGAAAAACGCAGCATCTTTTCGGACAAAAAGGATAACCATTATCTCGGAAAAATGGAAAAAAGCCGGAACATTCTTATAGTCGGGGCCGGAGCGACCCATGCATCCTGTCCATATATACCCTTCGGCAGACGGCTCAAAGAATACCTAGAGTACAAAAATCCCCGGTACAAACAGGAGATGTCAAGCTACATGGTAAGGTCATCTTTAAACCGGAGATTTCCTTTCGATCCAGAGGATTACTTGGGGGTGTTGAACAATAAATTAGGTGAGTCTGAAAGATTCAAGCTCCGAGATTCGCTTCAAAATATTTATAATAAAAAATATCTGCCGACTCATGTTTATGAGAAGATTGCGCACATGTTCAAGCACCAGTTCTTCGATGTCATCATCAATGTGAATTTTGACGAGTTACTGGACGAAGCCATCCAGGAAGAAATGGGCAGCTCAAATTATTACAGCATCTCTAATGAAGCAGACTGCGAGAACCTGGACAATATCATAATAGATGGGCGGCTAAAAACGCCGATTTACATCAAAATTCACGGGACTGCCAGTGCCAAAAGCACTTTGAAATTCACCAGAGATCAACATCGGATAGAGGTACCAGCAGAAATGAGGGATTTAATAATTAAATTGATTAGTGGCCAGATGACCGACGACCCGGAAGAAAAAGATAGCCGTGTCAAGGCCAATATCATCTGCTTAGGATTTGAACTGGAGCGTGCCGAATTCCACACTTTTCTGACTGGCAACCTGAAGAGCGGCTCAAAGTTCTTTCAAGTGAACTGGAGCAAAACCCCCGAATTGGAAGACTATAAGTTGGACGAGTATTTCAAGCTGAAAACAAAAAACGGGAAAATCATTAATCGGCACATCAAGATGGAAGATTGGGCCAAGATTGACCCAGATCATCAAGCATTTCAAGTACCGATGGCAGGGTTCTTCAACTGCCTTTGGGAAAAAGTATCAGATCTTTTTACGCCCTATTTTAAGCCTCGTGGTATCGCAAGGCATTGCATCATCGCAGATGTGTTTTACCATGCCTTTGACCATAAATACCATCATGATTATTCCGACATCCAAAAGGTTCAAGACAAATACCGGGAACTGACCACATACTTCAGGTCAAGTGCCTATTTTTTTGAGCGGACAGTAGCCGAGGTTGCCATCTTGCTGGTCAAAAACAAGGGAATTATTGAGCCAAGGGAAGCCATTAAGGAAGAGCGGATAGGAAGGTTCTATTCTAATTATAAAAAGATATTCATGGAAGACCAACGAAGAGCTAGGATGAGGAAATCTTCGGATAAATCCATCAAAAGATATCTGCTCGAAGACAAGGGTATTCCAGAAAGCCACATCAAAGATTATTGCTTAGAACTGTATTCATTGAACAATATCTACATGAAGACTTTCAGGTTGGTCGAATGGTTCAGCTTTTCCAGGAACTTGTTGAACATCCGGCCTTTTGATAAGAGAAGAGATAAATGGAGGATGGAGGATAAAATCATTTTGCGGTTACTGGCCCGCTCTACTGAAAGCAAACTAGATTTTGATGACCCTACCGACTACTTGAATAGTTCAGACAATTTGCACATTCTCGTCATTTTCAGGCTGCTGAAAAACTTTTCAGATTCAGTCGTATTCCAATTGTTGGCCGAGAGGTGTAGGCAGGTGGAAAATTTGAAAGAGCATCTATTAAAACGGACCAGCCGAAATTTAGACAAAATACGCAGCGGCTTTACTTACGATATCACCCCCCGTTTTCGTGATAGCAGCGTGAATTTTTTTGAAAGCTTGCGCAGAGAAGACATTCTCCATACTAACCTTGCCCTAAGCTATCAGTTCCGTTTGGCATTGAAATCTTACAATGATTGGGACGTTTTACTTTTGATCAGCGAACGTGGGAAATTCTTGGCCAACCAAACGGAGATCTCCTTATCAGGTGATAAAAAGGAAAAAGAGGAAATCATCGAAATGGAATCCAAAATCCTCAAAGAAGGTAAGCAAATAATAATTATTGCTTGCCATGAGGCTGTTGCCGAGCATCTTGGAAAATCTAGCACAAAAAACAAAGGGGAAAAAGAAGCTGTCCAAGATTTTTATGAGCCTATCCATATTAGGGCCTTGGCAGAGGAGTATTTGCAAGTAAAAGGTATGGACAAATTGAACGCTAAAATGCACCTATTGCCATATTGGAGACATCACCACCACATGGCACTGTTCCTTAAATTCAGGGAATCAAAAGATAAAAATGACAGCCGTGCTTGGTTTGATGTTGATAAAGTACATGGGGTCGAGGTTTTTCGTTCTATCTATTACTTTAAACAAGGATTTTCCAATAAAATAAATCCTTTGTTTTTCCCATGCAGGGGCGTCCAAACCAGCAGTGTCAAGCATGTCCAGAACGACCAAGAATTGCTGCTATCCACTTTCTTTGCTCATTACTTGAAGGCACTTGTCTATGAAACTGGAGGTAAATACATCCCAGTACTTCGACCAGGGCTTGTTTTTGAACACGAAGGTATAGATGAAGACATCCCTGGTAACCTTGAGGCGTTTTTGCAAAAACTTAAAAAAAACCATCGACAAGCTATTTGAATGCAAAAAGGATTTTGCATTTAAAATCATTGAAATTTCGACAACGATACTATAAAAAACCTATCAAATATGAGCGACATAGGCCAACCCGAACGCCACACCCAAAACCGGATTGTAAAACTCTTCCGGGAGCAGCTTGGCTATACCTACCTCGGAAAACGAGAAGAGCCTAAGCTGTAAAACGGACCTTGGGCTTGTGAGTATCAATTTTGTTCGATAATTTTGCTTGTTCACTTTCTTCAAACTTAAAAAGAAAGCCATGTTAGAAACGGACATATTGCACACAGCGGTTGAAAGCTTGGAGAAGCTGACCAAGGCCACGGTACAGATAGCATCCGAAGACTTTGTCAATGGCCAGCATTGGGATGCTCTGCTGGAAATACAGGCCGGGCCGGCCAAAGGCAGCTTCAAGGTAGAAGTGAAGAACAACGGCAGCCCGGCGGTGCTGTTGCGTGTCATGGACAAGTTGGCGGAAGAGAAGGGGCTGCTCATCGCCAAGCATATCACAGGCCAAGGCCGGGATTTGTTGGAGCAACGTGGCATCAACTACCTGGATATTGCAGGGAACTGTTTCATCCAGCACGAAAATGGCATCTTTCTACAAATAAAAGGGCAGGCCATGCCGGAGGAGTTCAAAGAAACCAAGCACAAAGCCTTCAATGCCAACGGCATCAAGCTGATTTATGTGCTGATGTTGCAACCCGATTTGATAAACGCCCCGTATCGCAGCATTGCAGAAGCGGCCAGTATTGCCAGTAGCACGGTCGGCAATATATTGGATGACCTAAAGGCAGCTAAGTTCCTCTACCAAAAAAATGAAAACGAGCGGGTCTTGGCCAACCTGCCCGAACTGCTGGCACAGTGGGTGACGGCCTACCACCAAAAACTGAAACCCAAGATGTTCCGGGGGAAGTTTCGTTTACCTTTTCAGGCAAATCAAATCAAGTCTTTCCAACTGAGGGAAGGCGACTATTGGGGGGGCGAGCCTGCCGCCGATTTGCTCACCAATTACCTGTCGCCGGGCATCTGGGCGCTTTACTCGGAGAAAGACCGGAAGTCTTTGATAACGGATTATCAATTGATACCTGACCCCAAAAATGGGAATTTAGAGGTTTACAGCCCTTTCTGGAATGGAACTGACGAGCCATTTGTAATCAAAGAACGGCAGGTGGTAAGCCCGCTGTTGGTCTATGCCGATTTGATAGGCAGCGGCAACGATAGGAATATAGAAACAGCAAAACGGATATATGAGCAATACGTCAAAAGTAATATTGAACGAAGCGACGGATGAATTGGTCATCCAAATCCTTAAAAACGTAGTGCCCGTGTTGGAGTCAACAGGGGTGGACTATTTTATCGTGGGTGCCATTGCACGGGATTTAGGGATGTTGGCAAAGGGCTTTGACCAAGCCCCAAGGCGGAAGACTAAGGATATTGACCTAGCCGTCATGGTAGGTAACCTGTCAGAATATCAAGCGTTAAAAGAAAAGATAGCAGCACTGCCAGATTTTGAAGCAGATGCAAATGAGCCGTACCGTTTAATCTTCAAGAGAGCTTATGAAGTGGACTTCTTGCCGTTCGGGGAAATCAATAATGAAAAGGGGCAGGTGTTATTGACAAAGACTTTCGTACTTGAAATCCCCGGTTTTCAGGAAGTGGAGCCTTGGGCATTCAATATTGAAACAGAAGAAGGTTTAAGGCTAAGGGTATCTTCATTGGCAGGTGTTGTATTGCTCAAGCTGTTCGCTTGGGAGGATAGGCCAGAGCGGGAAAGGGATATTCTGGATATTGATTATATCATTAAGAATTTCTACTTATTGTACGTAGAAGACATTATCGTTGCCGATGCTGACCTTTTAGAGATTTGCCAGAATGATAAATACTACGATGAAGCCATTTCTGCCCATTTTATTGGAAGGCAAATTGGTAGAATGGTCAAGGATTCACCCAAACTGAAAAAGCGGGTGCAACATCTGCTGGAGAAAAATACCATTGGGACAAATATGGCCAGGCTCATGGATTTTCCAACCCTGGAAGATGGGCAGCGAATAATCCGATCAATGCTATCAGGACTGATGGACATAATAGCTGAAGATAATCCATAAACACCATTCAAATGACCGACCTCAAAATGATTGACGTCACCCAATCCGAACGCCTCACCCAAAACCGGATTGTAAAACTCTTCCGGGAGCAGCTTGGCTATACCTACCTCGGCAATTGGGAAGACCGACCCAACAATACCAATATCGAGGAAAAACAGCTTCGGCAGTACCTCATAGAAAAAGCCGGATACCCACCGGAAATTGCCACCCGAGCCATTTACCTGTTTCAAAAAGAAGCCCGCAGCAACGATCGCAACCTTTATGGCAACAACAAAAAGGTGTATGAAATGCTGCGCTATGGTGTGGAAGTGGCAGCCCCAGGAGAAAAGTATCAGACCGTTCACTTGATAAATTGGGATAAAGAACAGCGACACCAAAATGAGTTCGCCATTGCCGAAGAAGTGACTTTACTGGGACATCGGGAAAAAAGACCAGACATCGTGCTGTATATCAATGGCATTGCAGTTGGCGTATTGGAATTGAAGAACAGCCGTGTTTCTATTGGCGACGGCATCCGACAAAGTATCGTCAACCAACAAGAGGAATTTATACAATCGTTTTTCTCTACTATGCAGTTCATTATGGCCGGCAACGATACGGAGGGCTTACGATATGGCACCATTGGCACCGAAGAGAAATTTTATTTAAGCTGGAAAGAAGATATTGAAGACAACAGCCTATTAAAAATAGACAAGTACTTGCTCAAGATTTGTAACAAAGAGCGGCTGCTGGAACTCATGTACGATTTTGTCCTCTTCGATGGCGGCAAGAAAAAACTGCCAAGGCCCCATCAGTATTTTGGCATTAAGGATGCGCAGGATTTTGTGCGCAGACGGGAGGGCGGCATCATCTGGCATACGCAGGGCAGCGGCAAGAGCATCGTAATGGTACTGCTGGCCAAATGGGTATTGGAAAACAACCCCCACGCACGGGTCGTCATCCTCACCGACCGGGACGAATTGGACAAACAAATAGAAAGGGTCTTTGTAGATGCGGGCGAGGAGGTAAAGCGCACTTCCAGCGGAGGAGATTTGATGTACCAATTAGGGCAACCTACCCCTAGATTGATTTGTTCGCTCATCCACAAATTCGGAAAAAAGAAGGTAGAACATTTTGAAAAATATATAGAGGAGCTAAAGCAGGGGCCAAAAATGACCATAGGTGAATTGTTTGTCTTTGTGGATGAGTGCCACCGCACCCAAAGCGGCAAATTGCACAAAACCATGAAGGCCATTTTGGACAAAGGGGTTTTTATTGGCTTTACAGGTACTCCACTTTTGAAAAAGGACAAAGCCACCAGCCTGGAGGTGTTTGGTAAATACATCCACACCTACAAGTTTAACGAAGCAGTGGATGATGATGTGGTACTCGACTTGTTGTACGAAGCAAGGGACATTGACCAACGCATCAACAACCCAAAGAAAGTGGATGAGTGGTTTGAATATTCAACCAATGATTTGAACGAATTCCAGAAGTCGGAACTCAAGAAGAAATGGGGCACGATGCAAAAGGTGTTGAGCAGCAAAAACCGCATGGAAAAAATCGTGATGGATATTCAGCTTGATTTTAGAAAGAAACCACGGCTGAGCAGCCATTATGGGAATGCGATATTGGTGGCAGGCAGTATTTACGAAGCTTGCAAATTTTTTGAACTGTTTCAACAAACCGAATTTAAAAACCGCTGTGCCGTAGTCACTTCCTATAATCCCGCTACTAAGGACATTACTACCGAAGACACCGGCGCCAATACGGAAACAGAAAAGGAGTACATCTACAAGATATACACAGCTCTTTTGAAGGATATTACACCTGCTACTGGCAAGACAAAAACAGAAACTTATGAAGACTTGGCCAAAGACAAATTCCTGAAACTCCCTGCCGAGATGCGGCTGCTCATCGTTGTGGACAAACTGCTGACAGGCTTTGATGCGCCCAAATGCACCTACCTTTACATTGACAAAAGCATGCAGGATCATGGCCTCTTTCAGGCCATCTGCCGGGTGAACCGCCTTGATACGGACGATAAGGAGTTTGGCTACATTGTGGACTACAAAGATCTTTTCAAAAAGGTGGAAAATGCAGTGGCCGTATATACTTCAGAACTGGATTACGACCAATTCAAAAAAGAGGATTGTGACATCTTGCTCAAAGACCGCCTGAAAAATGCCAAGGAGCGGCTCGACACAACGCTCGAAGCATTGGAATTGCTCTGCGAACCTGTGCCTTCTCCCAAATCTATGCTGGAATACCAGCATTACTTTTGTGGCAATTCAGAAATACCAGAAGAATTGAAAGCCACAGAAGTGAAGCGGATGGGGCTGTATAAAGCCACGGTAGCGTTTATCCGGGCCTACGCCAATATCGGCGATGAAATGACGGAAGCTGGATATTCGGAAAAGGAGAAGGATCGGATAGAAAATCGAATGGATTTTTACTTCAAACTCCGGGAAGTCATCCGGAAAGCCAGTGGCGAATATTTAGATACAAAGCCTTACGAGGCTGACATGCGGTTTCTGATTGACCACTACATCGTAGCGGAAGATCCAGAAGTCATTTCTTACTTTTCAGAGTTTTCATTGATAGATTTGATAGTCAACACAGGCATTGCTGCCGCCATCAACACCATGCCGCCCGGCATTCGGGACAATAGAGATGCCGTTGCGGAAACCATTGAGAACAACGTCCGCCGCAAAATCATCAAAGACCATTTGATTGATCCGGCCTTCTTTGAAGAAATGAGCACCTTGCTGGATGAAGTCATTAAGCAGCGTAGATCCAATGCTATCAACTATGAGGAATATTTAAAGGAAATAGCTAAAATCGCCGCCGAAGTGAAAGCAGGGGGCATTGGTATTACTCCTCCTGCTATCCAAACAGCCGCACAAAAAGCTTTGTACAACAACCTTGGCAAAAATGAGGAATTGGCTATCGCCATCCATGCCAAAGTGATGGCAGTAAAGCCAGACAACTGGCGGGACAATGGAGGGCCAAGGGAATTGAGCATTATGGCAGCACTGTTTGAAATACTAAACGACGAAGAGGAGGTAAGGAGGGTTTTTAATATTATCAAGCAACAAAAAGAATATTGAGATGGAGGAACTGTACTTGGGAGAACTTACAATTGAAGTAGAGCTTAAAGACATCAAAAACATACACCTGAGCGTGAATCCACCCAACGGCAGGGTTCGTATCGCAGCCCCTAAGCGAATGGAACTGGACACCATTCGTGTTTATGCCATTTCCAAACTTGGATGGATACGGCAGCAACAAAAGAAGTTTGACGCCCAGGAACGGGAATCGCCTCGTGCCTACATCAACCGGGAACGCCATTACTTTTTAGGCAAGCGCTACCTGCTAAAAGTAATCGAACACGACGCAGTACCTAAAGTAGAAGTAAAACAATCCACGCTCGACTTGTATGTACGTCCTGGCTCAGATAAGGAAAAACGGCAAACCATCTTACAGGAATGGTACCGGCAACAATTGAGGGCCATAGCCCATCAAACTGTCAGTGAATGGGAAAAGAAAATGGGTGTTTCAGTCAGGGAATTGGGCATCAAAAAGATGAAAACCAAATGGGGCACCTGCAATATAGAAGCACGCCGCATTTGGCTCAACCTCGAACTGGCCAAAAAACCCATCCATTGTATCGAGTATATTATCGTCCATGAGATGGTACACCTACTGGAACGAAACCATAACGATAAATTTATCACCTACATGAACCACTACCTACCGGAATGGCGGCATTTTAAAGAGGAGTTGAACCGGTTGCCTGTTAGTCATGTGGATTGGGGTTATTGAATGGAAACAATTGTATTAAATGCTGGAGCGCCTTTCTTCAATCTATAAACAACCCTGTTACTTGCACACGGGCCAAGGTTGCTTAAAAGTTTGAGGCAATTAAGGGGTAAAAAATAGAACCTAAATCCTAACTCCCAACCTATCATGCTAAAACCCTCCTGGACCCTACTGCTAACCTGCTTCATCCTATACCAAGGCTTAGCCCAACGTGATTTTTTCCGTCACAAGCATTTCTCCATGGCCGATACCCTGCGTGGTATGCTTCGGCAGGAGCGTACTTGCTACGATGTGTCATTTTACGATATCAACCTGGAAGTTACGCCTAAGCAAAAGTATATCAAAGGCCATGTTGACATACATTTCAAGGTGGTGGAAGATTGCTCGAAAATCCAAATTGACCTCTTCGAAAATATGGCCATTGATTCCATTGTGTTGGAGGGCAAATCGCTGAGGTATTTTCGGATTTACCATGCGGTGATTGTTCAGTTTGGACGTGAAATGAAACGAGGCACGACCACCAACATCACTGTCCACTACCAAGGACGGCCGCAGGTTGCAAAAAGTCCTCCCTGGGATGGGGGTTTCGTCTGGAAAAAGGACAAGGCATTCAAACCTTGGATAGGGGTAGCCTGTGAAGGCATCGGCGCCAGCCTTTGGTGGCCCTGCAAGGACCACCTTTCCGACGAGCCGGACAGCGTGTCCATAAAGGTGGATGTGCCGAAGTCTTTGGTGGCCGTGTGCAACGGCAACCTGCGGGAAGTCGTGCAGGTGGACGACAAAACCAGCCGTTATCATTGGTTCGTTTCCTATCACATCAACAGCTATAATGTCACCTTAAATATAGGCCGCTACCAGCATTTCAATGATTGGTATTATTGCGGGGATGGCGACAGCATTTCCTTGGACTATTATGTGCTGCCACACCATTTGGAAATTGCGAAAACATATTTCAAACAGGTAAAGCCCGTTCTGGCGGCTTTTGAAAGATTTTTTGGCAAATTCCCTTTCCCCAAGGATGGTTATGGTTTGGTTGAAACACCTTATGAAGGCATGGAACACCAAGGCGCCATTGCCTACGGCCATGCTTTTAGACAGGGGAGTTTAAACGATGAACCGCTGCCGACGAACCTTGACTTCGATTATATCATCGTCCACGAAACGGCCCATGAATACTTTGGCAATGCCATTAGTGTCGAGGACTTGGCGGATATTTGGATTCATGAGGGCTTTGCTACTTATATGGAGGTGCTGTACATTGAACACCTGTCAACGACAGGCGATGCATTTCGCTATATTGATGGGAAAAAACAATTTATTGAGAATACAGAACCTATCGTTGGCCCACATGATGTAAACTATGATGGAGCCTTTTCATCGGATCATTATGACAAAGGGGCCTATCTTCTGCACACTATCCGTTTATCCATCTCGGACGATGGAAAATTCTTTGGGTTGCTGAAAGGGTTTTATGATACCTACAAATATAAAACCTGCACCAGCGATGATTTTGTGAATTACACGAGTGCGTATTTGGGCCAGGACATGAGCCGGGTTTTTGAGCAGTACCTGCACTACCCTTCCATCCCAACCTTGGTGTATTCTTTGGACAAAACAGACAGCGGTGAGTTGAAAATAAGGTACCAATGGCATGCGGATGTGCAGGGCTTTGACCTTCAAGTCGTGGTAGGCACAGCTACGCAAGCGTTCCTAATAAAGCCCAGCACAAATGAAATCCAGGAAGCAGTATTGACAGGCCTGAAGGGCATGAATGATTTCAGGATTGGCGAAGGGCTATTTAATGTACAAAGGAGGAATTTTTGAATTCTACGGGTGAAAGAGGCTGGTGAAAGGTGATCGGTTGATTAAAGATTGGCCGCTGGCGCATAATCTGTCAATCAATAAACGCCCCTGCTCGTTGCAATCCGTACTTGCACAGGGGGGCCGCTGGCCGCCATCCCGCAACATAAAGGACTGATGGAATAGCATGTTGAGAAAGGCATTGCACATTGTCAGCTTGAGCGATAATCTACTGTGGCCCATCTGAAAGCACCGGGAGTAAACGGGTGCGGCTGCCGTTTGATGTGCTTTTCACTATTGTTTGATGGCAGTTGGCATTACGCCTTCCCCAACAGCTTCTCCACCATCCACCACCCAAGGAGGAGCAGGAGCGGTGCCGACACCAACCAGAGGCTATAAGAGCGGTGCTTGCCGGAGAAGTACAGCACCAAACTGACAATGGCCGCCCCGAAAGCCAGCAGTAGGAGCAGGTAGTTCAGTCCAGTGGTCAGGTTCATCTCCTTGCGGAAGTCGGTGGCCAGCACGAGGAAGATGGCAAGGAGCAGGTTGGCGACCCAGAGTACCCAAAAAATTAGATTCATCGTATTGATAGCTTGGTTCAATTGAATTGTCTATGACGTTCAGCTTTGGCGGCGGTGTGCGCCAAAGCTACTCAAAAACATGCGACAGCCAGCCTGTTGGTGTATTATCTGTTCCGTTTGTTGAAAAACACCACTGCTCGTGGTGGGCTGTGCTATCATACGGGCTAAGGTTGCTTCCGACAGCTATCGGGGCGTGGCGAGCAGTGCCGTTCCTTTGATGGGCTGTTATGGGCGAGCGGGTCGAATATGGCTGCTTTTTAAATTTCTGATACAAATACAGCACTACCGAGGTCTTTTGAAACCCTACGTTCGCATCACCTAGTATTTTGCACGGTTGCAAAGCCTAAACTTATCCAACCTGTCGCAAAACAAGACAATTAGGCGCTGGTGCCAAGTATGCTGGCCTATCTCTACCAGATTCCAAAACTTATCCCCATATTCGCCAGCATACCAATGCGACCCAATCATGACTAACAGCCGACAACTCGCCGCCATCATGTTCACCGACATCGTCGGCTACACGGCCATGATGCACGAAAACGAAACCGCCGCTGCCGCCGTACGGCAGCGCCACAGGGAGGTTTTTCAAAAAGAACACGAACGTTGTTACGGCGAGGTACTTCAATACTACGGCGATGGTACCCTGAGCATTTTCAAAAGCGCTGTGGAAGCGGTAGAATGCTCCATCGCCATGCAGCGATGCTTTCAGGAAGACAAAGCTATAGGAGTCCCGCTCCGCATTGGAATCCATTTGGGCGATATTGTCTTTGCAGAAAACGATGTCTATGGCGATGGCGTGAACCTCGCCTCCAGGGTGGAATCGTTGGGGGTGGCGGGATGTATTTTGATTTCTGACAAGCTGAATTTTGCAATAAAGAACCACAGTAGTTTCTCCACCAAATCTGTCGGCCATTTTGAATTTAAAAACATCAAGGATCCGGTAGAGATATTTGCCGTGACGAACACGGGCATCAAAGTGCCGGATCGTTCTGAACTGAAAGGCAAAGTGAAGGAAAATAAAAAATCCATCGCCGTACTGCCCTTCGTCAACATGAGCAGCGACCTGGAAAACGAATATTTCAGCGATGGCATATCCGAGGAAATTTTGAACGCACTGGTGAAAGTGGAAGGGCTGCTGGTTACGGCCCGCACTTCCTCTTTTTCTTTTAAGGGCAAAAACATGGACGTGCGGGAAATCGGTACCCAACTGGGCGTGGCCCACATCCTGGAAGGTAGTGTCCGCAAGTCAGGCAACCGAGTGCGCATCACGGCCCAACTCGTGAGCAGCGTGGACGGCTACCACTTTTTTTCCGAAACCTACGACCGCACCCTGGAGGATATTTTCGAGGTACAGGATGAAATCGCCTCTACTATCACCAACCGCCTTCGCCAACATCTCAGCGAAGCGGAACACCAGGAAAAAATGGTGACGGCCCCCACGATGAACATGGAAGCTTATGAGACCTACTTGCGGGGCCTGTATTATTTCAACCAATTCGGGAACGACCAGGCGATGGGCATGGCCATCCCCTTTTTCCAAAAAGCCATTGAGATGCAGCCTGATTTTGGGCTGCCCCATGCCCGAATGGGGCTTTGCTATCTCTTCCAGGCATGGGGAACGGTGCTGACCTGGGAAGAGGCGCACCAAAAAGCAATGTACCACATCGAACGCACCAAAGAACTAGGCGTGGAAACGGCGGAGGCCAATTTTTCACAGGCCGTTTTCGAGATATTTTTTAAATGGGATTGGGCGGGCGCAGTGGCCGTTATCAAAAAAGGGCTGGAACTTTTTCCCAATTACGCCAGCCTGTACCATGCAAAGTCCACCATGTTTTACATCAGCGGCGATCTGAAAGCCGCTATTGAAATCCATGAGAAGGGGCTGGCCATTGACCCCAAGTCGCTCGAAATGATTTTTTTCATGGGCATCGCCTACTATTGGAACGGCGAGTACGACCGGGCCTTGCCCTACCTGCAAAAAGTGACGGAAATGGCCCCCAATCACCGCACCGCTTGGGAGTACATCGGTTGGACGTATGCCATGCAGGCGAAATACGACGATGCCCTGGCCATTTTTGAAAAACTGCAACCTGCCCTGGCCTACCGCCTGCACCGTTCTACTTGCTTGGGTTGGGTTTATTTTAAAACAGGCAAAAAGGAAAAAGCAGCAGCCTACCTACAAGAGCTATTGGAACTGGAGAAAAGGTCCGTAGGGCATTCTATTGACTTGATGACGCTGTACACTTGCTTTGGAGACTTCGATCAAGCTTTTCATTTTCTGGAAAAATCCATCCGCAACAAGGTGGGCGATTCGATGATGTTCCGCACCGATAAGTATCTCGCCCCGCTGCGGGACGACCCAAGGTGGAAGGACATGGAAGCATTGGTTGGGGAAGTACCGATAAGTGATTTTGGAGAGTAACAAATTATTGGGTTGAAAAGATACTGGCGAAACAGTAGTAGAATGTCTTCCCGGTCCGCTGGCGCATCACCTGTCAATTATACTCGCCTATACTTCACGCCTAACTATCTATCGGGAAAAGGCCCCTTTGCTTCCCGAAAGATAACAATACTGGCTGCCGTATGCCTGTAGCTACACTTTTGCACATATATAGTTGAATGTATTTAAAATTTATAGCAGACTTTTTCGTCCCAATAGCAATCGGGAGGAAGGGTTATCAAACCCCGGAGTCTCAGCACGCCGGGGTTTGATAACCCCTCCTCCCAATTCTTATCGGGACGAAAATACCTGCTATTGGCAAATTACGTTCATCAATTTCTAATGCGACTATCTATAAAGCAGTTTATTCTACAAGTAAAGGCACTTTCACATTATTACCCCACCAATGCTTTTTCAGGTATTTAAAACTTCCAACAAGAAAAATTTTCATGTATTCTTCTTTAAACAAACAAATTGGCAAAGTCTTTAAATCTGAATAAACAGTAATATATCATCCGGTTGGCAGGGATGGCGGGCGGATGGGCGGGCCTTTTTTGAAGGGTTGCCATCTTAGTCTCGAAACATAACTGCCGACCTATTCTTTCACTATTTGCGCTGTCCGGAGAACCCAAAATCCCCCCGAGCACGCATTCTAAACTGTTATTCCGATGAATAAAAGAATCATCGAAAAGACCAACATGTTCGCCAATGTGGACGAGGTTTTCAAGTCCCATCAACAAGTCGTGGCAGCGGTACCTGCCCTGCTGCAATTCGTGACCAAGTTCCGGTCCAGCAAGGAAAGCATTGACCTGAAAATCCAGTCCCTGACAGAGGGCACCAAGGGCATTACCAAAAACAAAAAGCAGTGCAAGGAGCAATTGGCTACATTGCTGTCGGGCGTCAGTGGGGCCATCAGGGCTTATGGCGCCTCCATTTCCGACCACAGCCTGAAAGAGAAGGCCCGCTCCAAGGTATCCAAGCTCAAAAACATGCGTGACAAGGAGTTGCTGGAACTATCGCAGTCCATATACGCCCTGGCCAATAGCCTGGCCACAGCCTTGCAGGACTACGACATCACGGCCAACAATTTGGCGGATCTGAATACGGCTGTCGTGGAATTCAAAAGCCTTAGCCCCAAGGTGAGCAGCAAAAAGGTGGGCAACAAAACGATACGGGAGTCTTTGTGGGAAACCATTGACGAAGCGAATGGAACACTCGAAGATATAGACGATTTGATGCTGACACAGCAGCAAAAGACTCCAGAGTTTTATAATGTGTACACCAATGCCCGTGTGAACTATTCAATGGGTTCCCGCAGCCGTGATACTAATTCTCCTATGGAGTCTTCCCAAGACATGCCTGCTGCTACGCCCTCCAATCAATCGTCGGTAGTCCCGGCCAATGATTCGCAACCTGTGGCAGGTGGTAGTTGATGAGTTTTTTAGCCACGAATTAATTAGGGATAATTCGTAGCTTATATTTTTTTTGCCACGAATTGCACGAATTAATTAGTGCAAATTTGTGTTAATTCGTGGCTTAAATTATTACGAAGGAATAAGATGACATCTCAAAAGGGCCATCAAAACCTACTTTAAATGCTCGATCCTTGCGGCCCTATTGAGGTGTCACCTTATTCCTGCCCATCACTTCAATCAATTAATTTATTTCACCACAATGAATACAGCGTAATTTAAGTTTTTCCCATTTTTTTGAAACAGGGGTTTGGGGCGGAACGCCGCAATTCCGATAGCTATCGGAACCCTCCCCCGACGAGCTCCCGATAGCTATCGGGAAAGGCGGCGAGGAGGGGCAAAATATGATTTGCATTACTTGTCCCGATTTTTCGGGAAAACGCTATTAGCGTGGAATATAATAATTTGAATTCCGTTCGTGCTTGATTTCGACCGGGAAACCAACCCTGTTAGGGTTTCGAAACCTTAACATGGTTGGTTTCCCGGTCGAAATCGGAACTTACAGAATAATGGAAATTAAATCCGAACTCGTTTATTAGTGAAATTAGAAAAATAATATACGCCACATTGATTTACAAAATAACTGCTAATCAAGGCTTTGCAAGTTCATCGTTCATTCCCGAAGTAAATTCGGGACAAGCTATTTATAGTTCATCATTCACTTAGGCCTTTTTTGCCAATATATTTTGGGGTAAAAAAAATGGCCGTCTTCCAATAAAAGGAAGACGGCCATTTTTTTCTATTATGATGAAATTGTGTTTACAGCAATTTCTTCAATGCTTCTTCAATCTGTTCGGCGCCACGCAGGTTGACGGCGGCAATTTTGCCTTCTTTGTCAATCATAAAAGTGCGGGGGATGCTGCTCACGCCATATTGGCGGGCTGGTTCGCATTCCCACTTTTTCAGGTCGCTCACATGGTAGTCCCATACAAGGCCGTCTTTGGCAATGGCTTCTTTCCAGCGCTTTTTGGAGTCTTCTATGGCTTGGTTGATTTGGGTTTTGTCGTTTTGGTAGGCAGCCATCTGGCGGGAATCAAGGCCGTCCAACGAAACGCTGAAAACGGTGAAGCCCTGGTCTTTGTATTGGTTGTAAATCCTGACCACATTGGGGTTTTCCCGGCGGCAGGGACCGCACCAACTGGCCCAAAAGTCGAGCAGCACGACTTTGCCTTTCAGGTCGGACAGTGCGTATTGCTTGCCGTTGGGGCTGGGCAATTTGATTTCGGGTGCGGGCTGGCGGCTTCCTTCTTCCACGAAGTTAAAACCATTGCCGCCACCGGGATTCACGGCAGCTTGTTTGAGGGAAGCGAGGTGCGCCTCGTATTCGTCTTTGTAGGTGCTGGCAGGGTAAGCCTGGATGAGCCTTGCCTTCGCCCGCTCGTGGATGTCCATGAGCGAGGTATTGTTTCCCAAAGCTTGAGCTGCCACATAAACGGCGGTCATTGGATTGGCCGTTGTGTCAACAAAAGCACGTATCCCGTCGGCGTCCATTTGGCGGGAAATGAGCTTTTGGATGACATTGCGGTAGGCGATAGAACTGGCCGAGCCTGTTACTTCATAATTAAATTGGTTGAGGTTGGCCAAATCGCCGTTCACGGTGATGTCGGATTCCTTGCCGTCCAAAATGAGGTTCAACTTTTGTTCGCCGACCCGCAGGCGATAAATGCCCTCCGATAGTTTTTGTGGCAAATCGAATTCGAAATTGCCACTGGCATCGGCATCCGCTTTGCCCACAACGAGGTTGGCACTGGTCGGGCTGATGCCCAATTTGTCCAGATAGACCTGCATGTTCCCGGCATTGTTGATTTTGCCGCTGATCGTGAGGCCGCCGGAATTGCCATCTTTGGCACATTGATAAAAAAGAAATGAAACAGAAAAAGTGAGGAGAAATAAAAACTTGCTTCTCATAAGTTATCGAGTATTGAGTTATAGAAAAACGTCATTAAAAGTCATTGGTCATTGAGGTCATTTTAATGCTTATCAAAAACATGCGCTTATGCAAACATCTATTTCAAATGTGGCTATCTAAAAAGCATTAGCCATAAAAACCGTATAGCCATCCAATCATAACTATTAGGCTTCCATTTTCGCTTCCAGGGTTTCGTCATAGATTCGCTTCCATTCGTTTACACTTCCAAAATTTTCTTCATCTATGACCACGGAATTTCCAAAAACTTCGCCAAGTTTAGTGAAGGAAACGTTGTTGTTTATTAAATAGTTTTGAAGTTCGTCCTCCTTCTCTGGCGACAAGCTGATCACGATGCGGCTTTGGCTTTCACCGAACAAAAAGCAGTCTTTGCGGAAGGTTTCGACTGATTCGATGTTGAAACCCAGGCCACCAGCTATGGCACTTTCCATGAGGCAGGTGAAGAGGCCGCCGTCCGATACGTCGTGAGCGGAATTGATCAGGTTGTTTTTGATCAACTTACGGGTATGCTTCTGCACTTCAAACTCTTCGTACAGGTCAAAATTGGGCGGTGGCGAAAAATGGATGCCGTGTACCGTGCGTAAATATTCCGAACTGCCGAGGTCATTGTACGAATTGCCGAGCATGTAGATGATGTCTCCATCATTTTTGAAATCCATTGTCATCTGGTTGGATGGCTCATCCATGATACCCAACATGCCGATGGTTGGCGTCGGATAAACCGGCTCCGTTCGGTCGCCGACTTGAGATTGATTGTAAAAACTGACATTGCCCCCGGTCACAGGCGTCCCAAACTTGCGGCAAGCTTCGCCCATGCCTTTGATGGCGTTGACAAACTGGTAATAAACCTCCGGATTATATGGATTGCCAAAATTCAGGCAATTGGTAATGGCCACAGGGGTACCACCGGAACAAACGATGTTTCTCGAAGCCTCTGCCACTGCTATCATGCTACCGATATACGGGTCAGCGAAGACGTAGGCCGAATTGCAGTCCACCGTCAGCACCAATGATTTTTTGGAATCTTTGATACGTACGACTGCAGCGTCGGAAGGAGCATTGGTACTCATGCTGTTGGTGCGCACCATGCTGTCGTATTGCTCATAAACCCAGCGTTTGGATACGAGGTTGGGAGCGGAAAACAACTTTTTAGCGGTGGCCTTCAGGTCTTTCGGTGTATTGACCTGTTTGGGGTTGAACCTGGCGATTTTGTTCATATAAGCGGGTTTGGTGTAGTCCCTGTCATAAACAGGCGCACCACCGCCGAGCACCAAGGATTCGGCTGGCACCTCCGCCACCAATTCACCATGATAATAATACTGCAAAATGCCTGTGTCGGTCACTTCGCCGATTTGCACACATTCCAGGTCCCATTTATCAAACACATCGTACAACGGCTGTTCTTCGCCGATTTTGCCCACGATGAGCATCCGCTCCTGGCTTTCTGACAGCAGGATTTCCCAGGCCTCCATGTTGCTCTGGCGGGTAGGCACCTTGTCGAGATTGATGATCATGCCCGTGCCGGATTTGGCGCTCATTTCGGAGGTAGAACAAGTGATGCCCGCTGCACCCATGTCCTGCATTCCGACCACAGCGCCCGTTTTGATGGCTTCGAGCGAAGCTTCCAACAAAAGTTTCTCCTGGAAAGGGTCGCCCACCTGTACAGCAGGCAAGTCTTCGTGGCTTTCTTCATGGAGGTCGGCGGAGGCGAAAGTGGCGCCGTGAATGCCATCCTTGCCCGTGCGGGAGCCAACGATAAAAACCGGGTTACCGGGGCCGTCCGCACTGGCGGAAACCGTTTCGCCCTGTTTTACCACGCCCACCGACATGGCATTGACCAATATATTTTGGTTGTAACATTCGTTGAAATAAACCTCCCCGGCCACGGTCGGCACACCGAAGCTGTTGCCGTAGTCGCCGATGCCTTTCACCACGCCCCGTATGAGGTTTTTCATTTGTTTCAAGTCGGGGTTGCCAAAACGGAGGGAATTCAGCGCCGCAATCGGCCTTGCACCCATCGTAAAAATATCCCGGTGGATGCCACCAACGCCTGTGGCCGCTCCCTGGTATGGTTCGATGGCGGAGGGGTGGTTGTGCGATTCGATTTTGAAGGCACAAGCCAGGCCGTCGCCAATGTCCACAAGGCCAGCGTTTTCCTCTCCGGCCTCCACGAGCAAGCGTTTGCCTTCACGGGGCAATGTTTTCAGCCACTTGATGGAGTTTTTGTAGGAACAGTGCTCCGACCACATGACGGAATAAATGCTGAGTTCGGTAAAATTGGGTGTCCTGTTGAGCACTTTTTGGATCTGTTCAAATTCCTGTTCGTTCAGGCCCAGTTGTTTGGCAGTTTTGTCGGTAATGTCAGGTTCGGTGAGTTGCATGGAAAAGGATAAGTTTAAGAAAGGCGCAAAGATAAAACCTTCAAGGAAGTTTTGTGAAATAGCTGCCGGAAGCTGTCAATGTCGAAAAAAGGGAAGCTTTTATCCAAGTTGGAGAAGGGGTTGCTCCGTTTGGGATTATTCTTGGGAGCGAATGGCCAAACGAGGCTTTGTTCCGCAAGGTCATGTTTGTCATTGCCGCAGGCAATCCCGAAGAATCGGGACAGGCTCCGCAACGTCTCGTTTGTCATTGCCGTAGGCAATCCGCAACGTCACGGCGGAGCTTCCCTCATGGCGTTGCGGTTTGCCGCAGGCAATGACAAGGGAGTCGGAACTTTGATAAAAAAGACGCTTCATTCTGCAACGTCACGTTTGTCATTGCAGCAAGCAATCTGCGACATCACGGCGGGACTTCCCACATGGCGTTGTGGTTTGCCGCAGGCAATGACAAGGGGCGTCGGGACTTTTCTGCAAATGCACACTTTTAGGTTTAGTTTTGTTAAATAAAATCTTCCAATATGAAAAATGTGAAAAACCTTTCGATGCTGTTGGCTGTGATGGCCATTGCTGTTTTTTCAGCATGTAAAAAAGACCTCACTGGCAGCCAGGATGCATTACAATATGTGCCTGAAAATTCCACTGCCGTTTCTGCCGTCAATTTGAAATCCCTGATGCAAAAGGCAGATTTTGAAGCGGTGAAACAGATGGAATTTTACCAGGCGATGGTCAAGGAAACCAGCCAGGATCACCCTGATTTGGCGGAAATTCTGATGAACCCAGCCGCTTCGGGGATAGACCTGGAGCAAAAAATGTACATGTCCACCGTTTTGGATCAAAACGACCCGGAAAAGGCGACGATGTATATGATGATTTTATTGAAAGATGCCGATGCATTTGGCAAAATGATGAAAGACAAGGACATGGAATTTGTGCAACAAAATGGCATCAATTTGCTGAAAGACCCTCGTGGAAATGCCTCTTTTGGTTGGAATGAAAAATTGGCCGTTTTTACTTTTGGCAATTCTTCGGATGAAACAATGGACAGCTTGTTGCCCGGCATTTTTGAACCCGCCCCAAAAAATACACTGGCGAGCAACAAAGATGTGCTTAAAGCGCTGGATGGCAATCACGACCTCACAACCTGGATGAGTACGGATGCACTCGCCGCAAGCAGCGCAGCCAAAATGGGCGTCAACATGCTCGATTTGGATGAAGATATTTTGAAAGGCAATTCCATTCACAGCTATGCTGATTTTGAAAAAGGTGCCGTCAAAGGCCATTCTGATTTTTATATCGGAAAAGAACTGGGGGAGAAATTCATTGGGCGTTTTTTCAAAAAAGAAGTGGACACGGATTTTTCCAAAATATTGCCCAAAGAAAACCTGGCTTTTGCTGCTGTGGGTGCAGTTGACTTCAGGGGCATTGACCAATTCCTCAGCGAACGGCCTGAGACGAAAGGTTTTGCCGATTTTGCGCTCAATGACCTGGGCATGAAAAGGGAAGATTTGATTGCCATGCTCGGTGGCGATGTGATGGTTGCCGGATTCAACGAGAGTGCTGAAAACCCTTCTTTCATGGTGGCCACTAATGTGAAAAACGAACAAAAAGCGAAGGAATTCCTGGCGGCTGCCGTGCAACAAAAGAAGTTGAAGGAAATCGAAAAAGATTTTTACAAAGTGACTTCTGTCGGCAATGCTGACTTTTCCATCACCGTCAACAAAGGAATGGGCAAGCTGCTGATGAAGGATGGCCTGCTCATTTATTCCACGGATGATGGATTATTGGAAAAAATAAAAAGTGGAAACTTATCGGGAGCAGATTTGGCCGATAAAAAATCGCTTTCCCATTTCGACGACCAGACCCTGGCCGGGTGGTTTACTTTCAGTGCCCTCCAAAGGACCCTGCAAGCGCCCGGTGCTGAATATTTTAAAGACATCAAATTCAATGTGAACGGAAAGGGCGCTGATTTCATCCTTGAAACCACTGAAACCAATACAAACAGTTTGCAGACTTTTTTTAAAATGATCAACCAGGCGTATTTGAAAAATAAATTGGGAGAGGAAGAAGCCATGTAAAAAAAGGCAGCCGGGCCAAGGTGCTAATTTCGCCCTGCTGGCCCGGCTGCCGATAATAACCGAGAACTAAACTTAGACTAATATATACACACACTTCTCATGAAAATCGGTTTGGGGAAGGGAATTTGAGGTTCTTCAATTTTTGGGAACATCATCTATTACGAACTATCAATAACGGCACAAAGATGTGGGCGACATGCTTAAAGGGGGATTAATTGGGCATTAAAAGGGGATTAATCTTTTGACTCACATATAGCCCCTCTTCACGACTTGTCTGTGAAAAGATGAACACCTCACCCCTGCCTTCCCCTGGTGGAGAAGGAGGTCACCTCCCGGCCCCAAAGAATTTCATGCGCTTGCTGCACGAAGTCCTGGCCCAATGGCCAATGCCAAAGTTGAATTCCACTAAAAACTGGGCGAATACAGGGTGGGTGGTTTCGTCCGTTTCAAAAGCTTCGCCAGTAGGCAGGCTTAGTTTTTTGCCTTCGTCATTTACAAAATCCGTGAAACCATAGTTCAGCCTCACGCCCAGCCCGACGGAAAAGGTTTCTGCCCCGCCTATATAGCCGCCAAAACCAAAAGCACCGCCGATATTGCCTTTTTCATAATAATCGGAAGCGTTTTCGAGGGAGAGGCCAGCATTTGTCTGTTCCACTTTAGAAATAAAGGAATATTTCGGCCCCAATTCGACATAGACCCGATTGGTAATGTAGCGGTACATCAGGTAGGCGTCAATGCTGTTCCATTGGATTTCATTGAGCAGATCGGTGCTCGTACCTGGGAGTTGATAGTTCAAATCTTGTCCTGAAAAGTTGTACAGGCCTTCCACGATGATACCGTGCCAGGGGCCGAAGTTGACGGCCATTTTTGCCCCAAAACCATACATGGGCGTGAATTTGTAGCGGTAGTCCGGATCGTCAATGATGTTTTTGTCCAATAAAAAAGAAACGCCGCCGCCACCTTTGAGGCCAGCTTCCAACCAAATTTCCTGCGCCTGGCTGGCCAATGCAATGGTGAGGGAAAGGAGCAGGGAGAGGGAAAGTTTTTTCATGTTTGCCAGAGTTGTTTGTTAAAAAAAGAAAAGCCTTGCCGTTCAATGATGGGATGGCAAAGCAGAATAGGTTTCAACCAAGCAGGACAATTAACCGCCGTGAAGGTAAGCGAAGGGAAGGGAAAAATATAAAAAGTAGGATGATAAAAGTAGAAAGTAAGCGGTGAGGGCTATTCAATGGCGCATTTGCCGGCCCAAATAAAAACGCCGATCCATGCCAAACCCTTTATCAGGAAAAACAGGAATCCGGCGACCCCTACCCTTTTGAGCCATAGTTTCATTTTACTATTTTTTGTTTCGGGTGATGTTTTGTGTTCCATGATCATACTTGAAATACTCCGACATTAAACCGATCAATTGGCGCATGGTTCGCCATTTCGATGCCAGTTGATATCCATTTTCTCGTTTCAATTGGATCAATGATGGCGTCCACCCACAGGCGGGCTGCTGCGTAATAAGGTGTCGTTTGGCGGTCGTAGCGGCTTTGGATGGCTTCCAACAACTTTTTCTCCTCAGCGGCGCTGATTTCCTGCCCTTTTTCTTTCATGGAGGCCACTTGTATTTGCAACAAAACCTTGGCTGCCTGTGCCCCGCCCATCACGGCAATTTTAGCAGTGGGCCATGCCACGATGAGCCGTGGATCGTAGGCCTTGCCGCACATGGCGTAATTGCCCGCCCCGAAAGAGTTGCCCATCACGATGGAAAATTTCGGCACGGTGGAATTGGAAACGGCGTTGACCATTTTCGCACCGTCTTTGATGATGCCCCCATGCTCGGAGCGGCTGCCCACCATGAAGCCCGTGACGTCGTGCAAAAACACGAGCGGGATTTTTTTCTGGTTACAATTCATGATAAAACGGGCAGCTTTGTCGGCAGAATCGGAATAAATAACACCGCCGAATTGCATCTCGCCCTTGGCCGATTTTACGACCTTGCGGTTGTTGGCCACTATGCCCACTGACCAGCCGTCAATGCGGGCGTAAGCGCATAAAATGGTTTTGCCGTAGTCTTTTTTGTAAAAAATCAGCTTGGAATCATCCACCAATACCTTTAGTAATTCCTCTGTATCGTACTGTTTGCCTGCATCGTAGGGGAGGATGTTGTACAGTTCCTTTTGGTCAACTTTGGGCGCTTTCGGCTCCGATCTGTCAAAGCCCGCATTGCCCAGCGAACCCAATTTATCCACCAGTTCACGGATGGTATCGAGGCACTCTTCGTCGTTTTTCACTTTGTAATCGCAAATGCCGGAAATTTCTGTCTGTGTTTTGGCACCGCCCAGAGTTTCCTGATCCACGTCTTCGCCAATGGCGGCTTTTACCAAATAAGGCCCGGCCAAGAAAATACTTCCACTGCCTTCCACGATGAGCGCTTCGTCAGACATGATGGGCAAATAGGCACCGCCCGCCACGCAACTGCCCATGATGGCCGCTATCTGCGGCACCCCAGCGGCGGACATTTTGGCGTTGTTCCTGAAAATGCGCCCGAAATGTTCTTTGTCTGGGAAAATTTCATCCTGCATGGGTAAGAATACCCCTGCGCTGTCCACCAAATAGATGATGGGGATGCGGTTCTCTGCGGCGATTTCCTGGGCACGAAGGTTCTTCTTTCCGGTCATCGGAAACCAGGCCCCCGCCTTGACCGTGGAGTCGTTGGCCACAATCACACAGAGCCGTTTGCAAACATAGCCGAGCGCCACGATGACCCCTGCCGCCGGACAGCCGCCGTGTTCTTCGTACATTTCAAAGCCAGCAAAAGCGCCTATTTCCAGCCAGTCTGTTTCTTTGTCAACTAGGTAGTTGACCCTTTCCCTGGCGGTCAATTTCCCCTTGGCGTGCAGTTTTTCAATCTTTTTAGTCCCACCTCCCAGCCGGATTTTAATCAGGCGGTGCTTCATGCGGGAGATGAGGAGTTTCATGGAGTCTTCGTTCTTGTTTTTTTCAATATCCATTCGTGAATTGGTATTCGTTGGTTGATGTGCCAAATGGCTGCAACAAGGTAGTTCCTATGTTCGGTTGTAAAGAAATGAAAAAGACCCGGCGCTTACCAAAAGCATCCAGGTCTTTTTTTTGATTTGGATATTAGGAACTTATCTCACTTCAAATGTATAGTAATATTCGCCAGGATAGTTTTCATAAAAACCTTCCAAATATATTTCCTTGCCCTGCTTTTTCTTCAGTTCGTTGATGACTTCCTGCACTGAAGAAACCCTTACTTCGCCCACTTTGGTAATGATATAGCCAGGATCCATTTCTGTCTTTTCGATGATGCTGCCCACATCTATGTTTTCAACATAAACGCCGGAAACCCTGAGCCGCCTTTTCTCATCGGGGGTCAAATCACGCAGTTCAAAACCGTGGTGGTTGAGGATGTCCTCGTCGGTGCCCTTTGCCTTCACGGTGGTTGCCTGGTTTTTATCCTTCAAAACGACGGTAGCCTTGTATCGTTTGCCACTGCGGATGTACTCCACATCAATGGCCGAGCCGGGGTGCAACCTTCCCACCTGCTCCTGCAATTCTGGAATAGTCTTGATTTTTAAATTGTTAATGCCAACGATGACATCGCCGCCTTTCATGCCAGCGTCTTCGGCACCACCGCCAGGTGTCACATAACTCACGTAAACCCCTTCAATGGACGAAAGCCCTAATTCCTTGGCATTTTGGCCATTTATCGGCCCTATGCGGATGCCCAATAGGCCACGCTGCACTTCTCCAAAGAGTTTCAAATCCGAAATGACTTTCTGTACCAAAGTGGCGGGTATGGCAAAAGAATAACCTTCGTATTTGCCAGAACGGGTGATAATGGCGGTGTTGATGCCGATCAGTTCGCCATTGGTGTTCACCAGGGCACCGCCGCTGTTGCCGGGATTTACGGCGGCGTCGGTCTGGATAAAAGATTCAATGGTATAGTCGCCTTCCAGTATGTCAATGCTCCTGCCCTTGGCGCTCACGATGCCCGCTGTTACGGTTGATTCCAGGTTGAAGGGGTTGCCCACGGCCAGCACCCATTCACCGACCCGCAGCGAGTCTGAGTTGCCAAAAATGAGGAAAGGCAAATTGTCCGCTTTTATTTTCAACAAGGCCAAATCCGTTGAAGGATCGGTAGCGATAAGCTTGGCCTCGTATTCCCGGTGATCGTTGAGGGAAACTTCGTATTTGCTGCCATCTTCGATGACGTGATTGTTGGTAACGATATAGCCGTCGGGGGAAATAATGACGCCCGAACCAGACGAAGCACCATAGGAGCCGGAGCCCCACCAGCTATAACTGGCGCTTTCAACGGCACGAATGTTAACCACGCCTAGCGTTACCTTTTCGGCAGCAGAAATAAAATCAGTCGGGGCGGAGGAAATAAATGTACGCTGCTGTTGTCCTGAAAATAGTTCGTCGTCATTGAAACTGGTGTAACGGACGGCCGCAGGATCACCGTTCATGTACATGGGCTGAGGCCCGGCAAAAACACGGTAGATGAAAACAGCCATAATGGCACTCAAAAAAGAGGCAATGAAAATGGGAAAGATTTTCTTCATATAATATCGGGTTGTATCAAAGGCTGCAATTTGATGTTTTTAAAATCGAAAGTCAAAACGGAATTCTTGGTTTTTTATGTTTTTGGCGGGAAAAATTTCTTGAACGGGCAAAATGCAGGGATAAAAGTGCTTGCTCTCCTTTTATTTTAGTTGACAATTTTGGGAAACGCCTTGAATACTGCTAAGTTTTATATGAATCCATTCAATTGGTTTGTTTTTCTAAAAACTGTGCCTTTGCCCTATTTTTGCGCTGTGGGCATTCAAAAAACAATACACCACCACGTTTTTCCAAATTTGATATGACAAATATACCTTTTTATAAATATCAGGGAACGGGCAATGATTTTATCCTCATTGACCAGCGAACTGCCCAACATCTAACAAAGAGCGATACGGAGCGCATCCGACTGATGTGCAATCGCCGTTTTGGCATCGGGGCCGATGGACTGATTTTATTGCAAAATAAACCGGGCTACGATTTTGAAATGATCTATTTCAACTCGGACGGAAGGGAAAGTACCATGTGCGGCAATGGTGGCCGCTGCATTTCCGCTTTCGCCAAACAATTGGGCATCATTGAAAAAAAATGCCATTTTTTAGCCATTGACGGCCCGCATGATTCATTGGTGGAAGCCGATAATTGGGTAGAGCTAAAAATGTCCAATGTGAAAAATGTGGAAAATGGCGATGGTTTTTTTGTGCTGAATACTGGCTCTCCTCACTACGTGGTGATGGTGGAGGACATTTCTGACATCAACATCGTAGAAAATGGCAAGGCCATCCGATATTCAGACCGTTTCCGGGAAGCAGGGATCAATGTCAATTTTGTAGAAAAAAAATCTGACGGCATCGAAGTGGCTACCTACGAGCGGGGCGTAGAAGATGAAACATTGTCTTGCGGCACTGGCGTCACGGCCTCAGCCATTGCCTGGGGCATGTTGAAAAACAAAAAAAATCAAGGGGAAATTGCCGTTTCTACAAAAGGCGGAAACTTGAAAGTTCGCTTTGAATCAGATAGAAATGGCGGTTACGAAAATATTTGGCTTTGCGGCCCTGCCGAAATGGTCTTTGAAGGTACTTATCCCGTGAAGTAAGTAGAAATTGGAAATTGAGAAATTCATTGACCTTCTTATTCAAAATCATCGTCGTCTCCCAGTTCCAATTTTGCCCCGGCCAGTTCATTGTAGGCATGTTGATCGCCCTGTTGTCTCGCTACTTCCATTCCAGTTTTAAAGGTTGAAAATGCCAGCGGAGCTTCCTGCAATTTTTCGTACAATTTACCCAAATGATAATACGTGCCAACATAGTTGGGTGAATGCTCCACTAAGTGCTGGTAATGGTGCAGGGCTTTTTCGTCATCGCCATGTTTTTCGTATTCTTTAGCCAGGGCGAACAGGATGAACTCGTCCTTCGGGTTGGACGAATGGAAGGCCAGCAATTGGTTCAGTCGTTTTGGATCCATTTTAAGCTTCTTTCATGGAAAGTTGTACCCGCTTTCTGGCCAGGTCCACTTCCATCACTTTAACCCTCACCTCTTGGTTCAGGCTGACCACATCGGCGGGATTTTTCACAAATTTATTGGCCAATTGTGAAATATGCACCATGCCATCCTGTTTCACCCCAATATCAACGAAAGCGCCGAAATTGGTAATATTGGTGACAATGCCGGGCAACACCATGCCCACACTCAAATCTTCGATGCTGCGCACGTTGCCAAATTCAAAGGCTTTGGCTTCGCCCCGTGGGTCGAGTCCTGGCTTGTCAAGTTCTTTTAAAATATCGGTCAAGGTGGGCAAGCCAGCTTTTTCCGACACATATTTTTTAAGATCAATCTGCTTTCTCAATTCTGGCTTTGCAAGTATTTCTTCCACCGAAACGCCCAAATCTTTCGCCATTTGCTCCACGATATGGTAGCTTTCTGGGTGGACGGCTGTATTGTCCAATGGGTTTTTAGCAGCCCTGATCCGTAGGAATCCAGCACATTGTTCAAATGCCTTGTCGCCCATGCGGGCCACTTTTTTCAATTGCTGGCGGGAAGTAAACTGCCCATTTTCAGAGCGGAATTGAACGATATTTTGTGCCAAGGCCGGGCCGAGTCCAGAGACATAAGTCAGCAAGTGTTTGCTGGCAGTATTGAGGTTGATGCCCACGGAATTGACACAGCTTTCCACCGTGCGGTCAAGGCTTTCCTTGAGCTTGGTTTGGTTCACATCGTGCTGGTATTGGCCCACGCCGATACTTTTGGGGTCAATTTTCACCAGTTCTGCCAGCGGATCCATCAATCGCCTGCCAATGGAAACAGCACCACGTACCGTCACATCGTGGTCAGGAAATTCTTCCCTGGCCACGTCCGACGCTGAGTAAATGGAGGCACCAGCTTCATTGACGCTAAAAACCTGAACGGGCCGATTGAATTGGATTTTATGGCACAAATCAATGGTTTCCCTGCCCGCAGTCCCATTTCCAACGGCGATGGCATCTATTTGAAATTTGTCCACTAAATCCTGCAAAACCCTCTTGGCCATGAACTCGTCTGACTGTGGTGGGTGCGGAAAAATGGCGGTATTTTGCATCAAGTCGCCATTTTCGTTCAGCACCACCACTTTGCAGCCAGTGCGGAAGCCAGGGTCCAGGCCCAACACCCTTTTTTGTCCCAATGGTGCGGACAGCAACAACTGGCGTAGGTTTTCAACAAAAACCTTGATAGCCTCCTCGTCAGCTTTTTCTTTTGAAATATTGCGGAATTCCGTTTCGATGCTGGGTGCCAATAAGCGGTTAAAACTGTCGTGGAGGGCTTCCTTCACTTGGCTGGCCGCCTCTCCCCTACCCTTTATAAATTGATATTCAAGGCGGTTCAGCACTTCCTCCTCGTCAGGTGCTATTGTCAGGCGCAAAAATCCCTCGTCCTCGCCACGGCGCATGGCCAATAAACGATGCGAAGGGCAGTGTTTCAAGGGTTCGGAAAAACTAAAATAGTCCTTGTATTTGGCGGCTTCCTTCTCTTTTCCCTTGACCAATTTAGAAGAGATTTCTGCTGTTTTTTGAAATGCAAAACGCACTTTTTGGCGGGCCTGCTCGTCTTCGTTGACCCACTCGGCGATGATGTCCCTGGCACCTTGAAGGGCATCTTCAAGCGATGGCACTTGGTCATTTAAATAAGCTTTGGCCAAGCCAGGTACATCGTTGTTTTTTTGTTCAAAAATGGCGGTAGCCAAAGGCTGCAATCCTTTTTCACGGGCAATGGAGGCACGGGTTTTACGCTTTGGCTTGTAAGGCAGGTAAATGTCTTCCAACTCAGTGGGATCCCAGCAGGATTCGATTCGCTTGCGAAGTTCGTCTGTAAGTTTTCCCTGCTCTTCGATGGTTTTTAAAACGGTTTCCCGGCGCTTGTCCAAGTCCTGCAATTTTTTCAGTTCCTGTTGGATATCAGCCACTTGCACTTCGTCCAGCGAGCCGGTCACTTCTTTTCTGTAGCGGGAAATAAATGGGATGGTCGCCCCTTCTTCCAATAGCCCAATGGTATTTTCTACTTTTTTTACGGGCAGGTTAAGGGACTGAGAGATGATCTGTGGGTAGGTCATTGTTCAGTGTTCGTTCCTTGGTTTTTTGAAAAATGGTGGATGTTGGATGTTTGCTAAAAAACCATCCAACATCCATTATAAATACTTACTACAAATACTTATTCACATCCACATACTTTAGCCCGAAGGCATCGGCCACGCCCTGATAGACCACGCTGCCTTTGATGATGTTCAAACCCAGTTTCAGGGCTTGGTTTTCACGGCAGGCTTTCTGCCAACCTTTGGCCGCCAGTTGGATGGCATAAGGCAAAGTTGCATTGGCCAATGCAATGGTAGAAGTGTAAGGCACAGCACCGGGCATATTGGCCACACTGTAATGCACCACGCCATCAATCGTGTAAATCGGGTCGGCGTGAGTGGTAGGTTTGGTTGTTTCAAAACAGCCGCCCTGGTCAACGGCAACGTCCACCAAAACGGTTCCGGGCCGCATAATCTTCAACATATCACGGGTGATGAGATGTGGGGCCTTGGCACCTGGAATCAACACAGCCCCAACGATCAGGTCGTGATCCTTGATCATATTCCTAATGTTTAGTTCGTTGGAATACATGGTGCAAACGTTGGCCGGCATCACGTCCGACAAATAGCGGAGGCGGTTCAGGTTTACGTCCATAATCGTAACCATTGCGCCCAAACCTGCGGCCATTTTAGCAGCCTGCGTACCCACGATGCCGCCGCCGATGACGAGCACGTTGGCAGGATGTACACCTGGCACGCCGCCCAAGAGGATACCCCTTCCTCCCATGGGTTTTTCCAAGTATTTCGCTCCTTCCTGTACAGCCATGCGGCCAGCTACCTCTGACATTGGTATCAACAATGGCAGGCTCCTGTCCGGCAATTCCACCGTTTCATAAGCCAAACAAATGGCCTTGCTTTTTATCATGGCTTTCGTCAATGGCTCGTAGGAGGCAAAGTGGAAATAAGTAAATACCAATTGATCCTTGCGGATAAGCTCATATTCCTGCTCAATAGGTTCTTTGACCTTCATGATCATGTCGCCTTTTTCAAAACAATCGGCGGCTGTGGGCAAAATTTGCGCCCCAGCATTTACATAATCTTTGTCAGGAAATCCGCTGTTTTCTCCAGCGTCTTTTTGGATATAGACCGTGTGGCCCCTTTTGGTAAGTTCGAGTGCGCCGGCGGGTGTGAGGGCGACCCGGTTTTCGTTCGTTTTGATTTCGGTAGGTACGGCAATGACCATATCAGATTCGGTTTGATTTGATTAAGTGTGAAGGCTTTAGGCTCCCCGGTTTTTTGTTTAGGCACAAATAAAACCGGTGGTCTGTGGCCGTTTGTAAATAGCGGCGGCAAAGATAGTTGGAGGTGTGGAGTTGGAGGTGCTAAAATGGAGATTTTTTGAAATTGCGGTTGGAAGCTATTTATGATCCTAATCACGGTTGGTTTTGTCAAATGGCTATTGGCAGTCGTAATTTGGCAATCAGTAAAAACCAATTGAAAATGGCCAAAAGCTAACTTCTTTGAGTTTTAAACAAAAAAAAAGCCCGGGACGCACCCGGGCTGAAAAAACGAATCTTACAATTCTTTAACCAAAACTTACACATTGAAGAAAATGACAATATCCGTGCCAAGAATTAAAAACATTTTTAATTTAAAAATATTTCTTCTTCGTAAAATGGAATAATCCCTTTGGCTTTGGCCACGTCAAAAAGCCTGATGACGGCGGTTCTACCTGAGCCACCGAGACTTACGGTAAAGTCATTTACGTATAAATTAATATGTTCATGTATCACTTTGTCCTCCATTTCTTGCGAATGGGCCTTCACAAAATTTTTTGAATCCTCTGGATGCTCCAGGGCAAACCTCACACTATTGCCTACTAATTTATTTACCAGCCTTTGGACTTCTTGTGGCAAACTCCTTTTTACCACAATCCCGCCCAAGGGAATGGGCAAGCCCGTGCTCTCCTCCCAAAATTCGCCCAGGTCTATGATTTTTTTTAAACCCTTTTGTTGATAGGTAAACCGGTTTTCATGGATGATCAACCCCGCTTCCACTTCCTCAGCCAGAACTGCCCCCTCAATTTCCGAAAAGACCATTTCCCGCTTTCTGATTGCTTCTGGAAAGGCAAGGCTGAATAGAAAATTGGCGGTCGTAAACTTGCCGGGAATGGCGATGCGGGCTTGGTTTATTTCGTCTTCCGTCATGGCTTGTTTGGCGATGAGGAGCGGGCCGCAGTTTTTGCCCAAAGCACTGCCTGCATCGAGCAGTACATAAGTTTTCACCAAATAGGCATAAGCGTGGTAGCTCAATTTTGTAATGTCTAAATCAGCGGCAAAAGCCTGCTTGTTCAAAGCTTCAACATCGGCCATCACAACCTCAAATTCTAATCCTTCCGTGTCAATTTTGCCATTTACCAAGGCATCAAAAATAAAAGTGTCGTTAGGGCAAGGTGAAAATCCAATTTTCAATTTCATAATTGTGAAATAGTCAGGTTATTTTACTTCGGGCAATTCTTGGGCTGTTTCCTACATTTGCGCCCATGTTAGAAGTACTTTACGAAGATAACCATCTCATCGCCATTAACAAAGCCCCAGGGATGCTGGTTCAGGGCGACGAAACGGGCGACCGTACCCTGGCCGACGAAGTGAAAGCCTATATCAAAGAGAAATACGGAAAACCAGGCGAGGTGTACCTGGGCATCATCCACCGATTGGACAGGCCGGCCAGCGGGGTTACCATTTTTGCCCGAACCAGCAAGGCGCTGGAGCGCATGAACAAAATGTTCGCCGAGAGGGACATTGAAAAAATCTACTGGGCCGTCACCCACCATCGGCCAGATCCGTTTGAGGGTCACCTTACACATTATATTGTAAAGGACAGTAGCCGGAATATCATCAAGGTTTTCGACACGCTATCCAGTCGAGCAAAAAATGCAAAACTGGCTGAATTGGACTATGAGTTGATTGCTGAAATCGGCGAAAATTTTCTTATAAAAGTAAACCTGCTTACCGGACGGCCTCACCAGATACGTGGACAACTGTCCAAAATTGGTTGCCCCATCCGTGGGGATGTGAAATATGGCTATCCAAAAAACAGCAGGGATGGCTCCATCCATTTGCACAGCAAAAGACTGTCCTTTGTCCACCCAGTGACCAAGGAAAAAGTGACCATTTCGGCCAAAGCCCCTGACGAACAGATCTGGAACTTGTTCAAAGGTTTTTAACTGAAATTTTCCTAACCAAACAATATCAAGATGAAAAATATAACCGTTATCGGCGCAGGGACGATGGGCAACGGCATTGCCCATGTTTTTGCTTTGAAAAACTATCAGGTAAACCTGGTGGACGTATCGCAGGAGGCCATTGAAAAAGCACTCAATACCATCGCCAACAATTTGGACAGAATGGTAAAAAAGGAGCTTATCACCTCGGCTGAAAAAGCGTCCACCTTGGCCAATATTTTCACTTTCAACGAAATTGCAGACGGTACAAAAGATGCGGATTTGGTGGTGGAAGCTGCCACTGAAAATGTGGATTTGAAGCTGAAAATTTTCCGTCAAATGGACGAAGCAGCTCCTGCAAAGGCAATTCTTGCCACTAACACCTCCTCTATTTCAATTACAAAAATAGCTGCCGTCACCAAACGGCCACAACAAGTCATCGGGATGCACTTCATGAACCCCGTTCCGGTCATGAAACTGGTGGAAGTAATCAGGGGATACGCCACCAGCGATGAAGTAACTGGGCAAATCATGGCCCTTTCCAGCCAATTAGGAAAAGTTCCTGTCGAGGTGAACGATTACCCCGGTTTTATTGCCAACCGCATTTTGATGCCCATGATCAACGAAGCTATTTATTCATTGTACGAGGGCGTGGCTGGCGTGGAAGAAATTGACACGGTGATGAAACTCGGCATGGCCCATCCAATGGGGCCGCTTCAATTGGCAGATTTCATTGGCCTCGACGTTTGCCTAGACATCCTCCGGGTATTGCACGATGGCTTCGGCAATCCTAAATATGGGCCTTGTCCCTTGCTGGTAAACATGGTAACGGCGGGTAAACTTGGAGCCAAATCAGGGGAAGGGTTTTACAGCTATACACCCGGCTCGAAAGAATTGGTGGTTGCAGCCAATTTCAAAAAATAAAATCCCATACCAAACGGTACAGGATTTATGAAGAAGAGAATGAAGGTTAGACATTTCAGGGCCAGATCATACCTTGTCTGGCGTAATATTTTTACAAATAAAGCACCTCACGCACGTCCGACTCGTCCTCTATCCTTTTGTCAATTGTATTCAAAACAAAAGTGCTTTCCTTGCCTTTTTCAACAGATTTAAACTGCTCAGGGCGGAACACGGCAAGTTTGTTATCGTCAGTCACCAACCATAGCAGGTTTTCAGAGTTTTTGTTGAAGCTCAATGGTGTTCCTTTGGTCGCCAGGAAGCGGTAAACAGTGTTCCTGCTCTTGTCCACCAAATAACCTGTGGTATTTTCAAAAACTCGGTTGTTTTCATCCTTAAATGTAACTGCCAAAATCACTTCATCAGGCGGCAGTGGCCTATCGCAATTCCAGATTCCAAAGCCTGTAGCCCTGAACCTGTTGACCACTTTTTTCTTGATAATTTCTTCAGTGGCAGCGTAATCCATACCGCTTGCACGCATTTTTTCAATCCTGTTGCTAAAATCTTCCTGGGCTTCTTTTTTCAACGTTGCAATTTTTTGCTTGAGCGCCTGTTTTTTTGCAGCCAGCCTCGCCTCCCGTTCGCCCGTTTTTTGTTGCCAGTTTGCAAAGTCCTGGTTGAAATCTTGCATAGCCTTTTCATAATCACTGCCGCTCAAAACAGGGTTGACAGTGACTGAAATTTCCTCTTCGCCCTTTTCAAGTGTCAAAACATAGTCACGGCTGTTCAGTTTCCTGATGCTGAGGCCGCTCACTTCGCCGAATTCCTTTTGGAGGCGTTCGGGTGTAATGTTGGCATCCGGGCTGAGTTGCCAAAGCATTTTTTCGTATTGCTTGTACAAATCGGCCAGCTCTCGCTGCGTTTCTGCCAGTTCGCCCGTTGCGCCCGGCTTTTTCAAATCATTGAAATCGAGGTCAAAAACATACTCGTTATTATTGGCCCTCATGGGTTTGGAAGGTTCTTTCATTTTTGGAATGGACGCTTCAATGCTGGCTGATTCATTGGCTTCAGTTATTTGGATGGACTGCATTTTCTCCGCCAATTCTTTTTGCGCAGGGTACAGCGGGCTGTTTTCGTCCAAATCTTCTAAAGCCGCTTCATCCAACACCTGCATCCTGTCAATTTCCTGATAGACCCATGTCCTTTTTGCTTCGTCCAATTTATAGATATTGTATCCGGGCGGTACTTCCAGTTCAGGGGAAACATTGACCCTGGAAACTAATTCCACATCAATGCTTTTGCCAGGGGCCATTGCCACCCTTTCCCCGTTTTGCTCTGCAAAAATTTCGATCATGCCCGCACTTTCCAGGTTGTAATTGATGCCTGCGGAGTCGTAGGTCATGGGAATGCCAGACAAGAAAAAGTCAACAAAATCATGCATTTCCCGATAGTGCATAGTGACCTGGCCAGACAGCGGCTTGCCATCTTTCCCAACAAATGCACTGGCAGGCACAATCAATTTTGAGCCGCTGGGATATTCATAGATGCCGCCGCTCTGCCCATCCACTTTGAAGGATGCAAACTCGGCTTTCAGTTCGTCCAACGGCGGGTTAATAAATTCCTGTTTGGCAAAATGTTGTTCTGCAAGCAATTGATAATCTTCTTTTTGTGAAAAGTGGGCTATCAAAAAAATACCGGCCAAGGCTGCGGCGATGGAACCGCTGATCAAGGCCAATCGCCTGTAAATGGAGATTTGCCTGGGCTGTGGAGCTTCCAGTTTTTTTAACAAGGCATCAAAGTCCTTGTACCGGGCGACTTCTTTTCCAGAAAGTCGCTTAGAGTTAATTTTTATGTTGTAATTCTTTCCCATATTGAATACTTTTGAAAGCGGCGGCTTGGCGCCCGGCGGATTTTGTAAAAAAAATCCGCTGGCCGGAAAGGGGTCGCATTTATCCTTCCAACTGTTTCAACATAATTTTTTTTAATCGTTCCAAAACCCTGTAAGTGCGAACTTTGGCATTGCTCTCTGTGATGTTGAGCAAATCGGCAATTTCCTTAAAGGGCCTATGTTCAAAAAAACGTAGTTCAATTATTTCCAAGTCGCTTTCCTTAAGTTCGTCGAGCGCTGGCACGAGCAGTTCCCGATAAGCTTCGAGGTCGTCTTCTTCCATTTCATCCAGCATGTCGCCTAGGCTGGATTCTTCCACGCTGACCACCCTCATTTTTTTGGAATGGCGGTAAAATTGGGCCACCTCATTAGCGGCAATACGGAATAGCCAGGCAGAAAAAGGTACCCCCCTGAAGGTATAATCCGACAGTCGCTGTATGGCTTTCAGGAATACCTGCGAGCACAAGTCGGCGCAAGTTTCCTCGTCTTGTGTACGATTGAAAATGTATTGGAAAATTTGCTCAAAATACCGGTCGTAGAGCGGGCGGAACCTGGCAGGGTTTTCCTGGGCGGCTTGTATTTCAAGCCATTCATCCTGCATCGCTGCCGCAGAAACAGTCCGTCGAAAGCTATTCATTAGCCCTTCATTTTTTACAAGGGTACGACTTATTTGCAAATTCGAGAACATCTAAGCGCCTGGTTATTACGGGTGTAAGTCACGCCCATGTACTTTCAACAATATTTTCACAACTAATGAACGATTTAGGCTTTACCAGGAGTGTTGCTATTTTTCAAATTGTTTCAAAGTACAAGGGCAATGACTATGTCCGCTTGCAGCAGTGCCATTTTATTGGATAAGCTGCTGGTTTTCAAAACCCATAATACCAAGTGTAGAAAAGGATACAGCGCTTTTAAATAAAACCATTCTATTTTACCCAGACATTATGAAAATGAGAAAACTACCATTCATTTTAAATCAACTCATGCCTAAGCTTTGCCAGTTGCCCTGCATATCCAACACAAATTTAAAGTTGCCAAAAAATGGAATTGTACTTTTGCCAGGCCATTTATTCCGGCATTCTGACCAAGGAAATTTAATTATGCTGACTACCATCCGAATTGCTATACTTCTTTTTACAGTATTCTCGCCCAATTTTCTTTTTTCCCAACAAAAAGAATGTATCACCATTGAATGGTCGAAACACTACGGCGGCACCAATAAGGAGAACGCCAATGACATCCAGCAGACGCAGGATGGAGGGTACATCGTGGCCGGTTTTACCCAATCCTTGGATGGCAACGTGTCCAACAACTTTGGCAGTGCCGACTATTGGGTACTAAAACTGGACAAGGACGGCGAAATGGAATGGGAAAAATCTTTTGGTGGCTTCAATTTCGACATCGCCTCGTCGGTGGTTCAAGCAGATGATGGTGGCTATGTGGTCACTGGCGGTGTTGTGTCCAACGATGGCCAAGTCAGCGGCAATCATGGTTTGGAGGACGTTTGGGTCATCAAATTGGATGCTGCAGGCAACCTCTTGTGGTCGAAAACTTATGGAGGCACCTTGAACGAAAGGGCTGAAAAAATAAGGAACACTTCGGACGGAGGCTTCATTTTGGCAGGCTACTCTGAATCAAATAACGGGAACCTCCTTGGGAACCACGGCGATTTTGACTACTGGTTGATAAAGTTGGACGCCAACGGCAACATCCAATGGCAGCAAAGTTTTGGCGGCAGCCTGGCAGATTTTGGCTTTGATGCCAGGGAAACACCGGACGGCGGCTTTATCATGGCTGGTTCCACCTTTTCTTCGGATGGCGATGTGGGCAACAATCAAGGTTTTTATGACTATTGGCTGGTCAGAGTGGACGCTGCGGGCCAACTGCTGTGGGAAAAAAACTTTGGCGGTGGCGGAGAAGAAAGGGCCTATTCATTAGTCGTTACGGCAGACAATGGCATCGTGGTGGCCGGCACGTCCAATTCTTTCAGCAACAATGTGCCGGGTAACAACGGAAGCTACGATTACTGGGTGATGAAAATGGACGCATCGGGCAACCTTGTTTGGACCAAGAATTTTGGCGGCACATCAGAAGACCGTGCCTTCACAATGGCATTGACCAGCAGCCAGGAACTGCTCGTTTCCGGATTTGTCGTTTCATCCAATGGCGACGTCAGTGCCAACTATGGCAGCAAGGATGCCTGGTTGCTCAAGCTCGATGCCGACGGCAACATTATTTGGGAGAAAAATTTTGGCGGCACTTTGGAAGATCGTTTTGCCTCCATCATCCAAACTGCCGATGGAGGCTACGTCGGGGCAGGTCTTTCCGCCTCCAGCAATATAGACCTCAACGGCAACAATGGCCTCCATGATCTGTGGGTGCTGCGCCTTGGCCCCGATTCCTTAAAAATAAATCTCGGTACCGACACTTCTCTTTGTGGCGGCCAAACGCTGCTATTAAAAGTCGAAGAAGATACCGCCACTTACCTCTGGCAGGACGGCTCTACAAACATTGATTTTTTGGTGGACAGAGAGGGAACTTTTTGGGTGGATGTGGATAAGGAAGGCTGCAAAGGATCCGACACCATTACCGTGGTATATATTGTGGATGTGCCAGTGGAATTGGGCAACGACACCGTCCTTTGCCAAGGCGAATCCCTGCTTTTGACAACCGGCATTGACGATGCCAGCTACAATTGGAAAGACGGCAGCACGGCGCCTGCATTGCCCGTCGAATTCCCTGGCACTTTTTGGGTAGAAGTGACCAAAGAAGGTTGCGAATTTTACGATACCATTTCAGTGGATTTCATCAAAGTTGACCTTGAACTCGGCGACGATGCCTTCATTTGCGAAGGGCAAAGCCTCATCCTGGATGCATCCGTTTCGGGTGCCGAATACCTTTGGCAAGATGCCTCCACCGATGCCAAATTTGAAGTGTCCGAAACTGGATTGTATTGGGTTAGGGCCGGGCTGGGAGGTTGCCAAAAAATTGACTCCGTTTACGTCACCGTACAAGCACAGCCTGACACCATTTTGGAAGAGTTCGCTTTTATATGCGAGGGCGAAGGGATTTGGTTGGATGCCACGTATCCGGGTGCAAGTTATTTATGGCAAAATGGTACGACCGAATCAAAACTCAAAGCAGTGGTACCCGGCCTGTATTCCGTTCATCTGGAAATCAACGGCTGCCTTTTCGAGGATGAAATCGAACTCCGCCCCTGCGAAGAATGTCTTTATGTACCCAATGCCTTTACACCGAATGGCGATGGCTTAAACGACAGCTTCAGGACATTTCCTGGCTGCGACATCAACAATTACCGCCAGTTGGTATTTGACCGTTGGGGCAATTTACTCTTTGAAAGCAAACAAGCGGATTTTGGCTGGGACGGCACTTTCAACAATAAAAAAATGGATATTGGCAGCTACGTGTTTAGCATTGAATACGACTATATCAACAACAATAAAGCAGTGCATCAGGAGCGCAAGGGTATCGTGAATTTACTTCGTTGAGGCGCAACGGACACCATTTACTATTTTTTTAATTCTTTTATTTTGCCATCAAAAATTGCGTCCGTAGTTTTACCTCCCGAATTGCGTATCTTCCCTGCAATTTCCCATTCAGTGAAAACGAAAAAATAAATCAGACCAAATGATATAACAAAATGGTTTGCGAAGTTCATCGTTCATTCCCGAAGTAAATTCGGGACAAGCTATTTATAGTTCATCTTTCACCCAGGTCTTACCTCGCTACTTATCCGCCATTTTTTGCAAACATTATAAACCTTCAATATGAAAAAAACACTCAACCCTGTCTTTCTAATGCTACTTTGCTGCTTTGCGGCGAACCTTGAAGCTCAAAACAATTACCAAGTCCTGCTCCGATCGGGCAAAACCCTTTTTCCAGAAAACACAAAGGATTACGCCAGTACAGCCACCATTGGTGCTGAGGAAATGATCGAGGATCATTATTACCGCATGGTTCAATTTTACGATATACCCAATAAGGCTAAATTGAACGCCATAACGCAGCAAGGCATCCAACTGTTGGAATATATCCCCAACAAAACCTACATAGCTTCCATTCCCCTAGGCTTTGATTTGGACAAACTTGAGGCATTGCAGGTGCGTTCAGTCCAACTTATCACCAGGGACATGAAAATGGCGGAGGCCCTGAAAAATATGGACTTGCCCGATTGGGCCGTGCAGAAGAACAAGGTGCTGGCCATGCTCAAGTTTTATAAAGACCTCAAGCACGAAACCGCCCTGCGCTATTGCGAAGCAGACGGCATAAAAGTGCTGCAGGAAAACGGCTACAACAACTTCCTGAAAGTAGCCATTCCGCTTGATCAAATTGCCAAAGTGGCTTCTTTACCCTATGTGGCATTTGTGGAGCTGATACCCGCCCCCGGCGTACCCGATGACCATCTTGGCCGCTCGCTGCACCGCTCCAATGCACTGGATGCGGAATTTGGAACTGGAAAACATTACAACGGCGAAGGTGTGAATATGCTGGTGCGGGACGATGGTATCGTGGGGCCGCACATTGATTTTCAAGGCCGTATAGACAACTCCAATACAATTTCACAATTTGGAACACATGGCGACGGCGTGGCGGGCATTATGGCCGGAGCCGCCAACCTTGATCCAAAACAAAAAGGCATGGCCTCCGCTGCCGGTCTGTTCATTGTGGATTATGAACCGGAGTTTTTGGATGAAACTATGGATCTCTTTTTCAACAATAATGTGATAGTCACCAACTCATCCTACAGCAACGGCTGCAACGATGGCTATACGGAAATCACAGAAACGATAGATCAACAACTTTATAATAACCCAACCTTGATGCACGTATTTTCCGCAGGGAACTCAAATGGTTCAGACTGTGGCTACGGTGCAGGCAGCGAGTGGGGCAACATTACTGGCGGCCACAAACAAGCTAAAAACTGCCTTACTACCGCCAACCTGAATGCTGAGGCCGTTCTGAATTCATCCAGCAGCCGTGGGCCTGCCCACGACGGGAGGATCAAGCCTGATATTGCTGCTTACGGCACCCCACAAGTTTCTACCGACGAATTCAATTCCTATCAAGATTTTGGTGGAACATCTGCTGCTTCGCCAGGAATTGCTGGTGTTATGGCTCAATTGCACCACGCCTATCGTGATTTAAACCAGGGTGAAACGGCCCCTGCAGCCTTACTCAAAGCTTGTTTGTTAAATACCGCCAATGATCTTGGCAACCCAGGCCCTGATTTCAAATTCGGTTGGGGCCACGTCAATGCCTACCGGGCAGCCAAAGTGCTGGAGGAGCAGCGCTATTTGAAACAAAGTATTGATCAGGGTGAATCAAAAATCCACTCTATTCCAGTGCCGGATAATGTGATGCAATTGCGAGTCATGGTTTATTGGGCCGAGCCAGAAGCAACTGTTTTTACCACCAAAGCATTGGTCAACAATCTGGATGCTTCGATTCAAACGCCGGGCAATATTTTTTATCCCTGGATATTGGATCCTACGCCTAACCCAAGTTTGTTGAATACTAATGCGACAAAAGGAGTTGACGACCTGAACAACATGGAGCAAATCACCATTGACAATCCTGAGGCAGGCAATTACGACCTCTTTGTACAGGCCACTGAACTGCCTTTTGGCACCCATGAATATTATGTTATTTGGGAGTACAGGACAATGGAAGTTGCCTTGACACACCCTTATGGTGGCGAATCTTTTTCACCAGGGGAAGCTATTCGCATTCACTGGGATGCAGAAGGCGATGCTGGCCAATTTGAAATTGCTTATTCCGCCGACGGTGGAGGCACATTCAACAGCATCGGCACTGTTGATGGGACTGTGCGGATGTTTGATTTTTTGCCACCCAACCAAGTCACGGCAAAAGGCATCATCAAAGTCACAAGGGGTTCAAATAGTGGACAAAGCGTTGAGCCATTTTCCATTGCTCCAAAACCCAATAGTGTCAATGTGGTACAGGCCTGCCCCGATTTCCTGAAAGTGATTTGGAACCCAGTGAATTTTGGGAGTGCCAGTGCAAATACAATTTATGAGGTTTTCCTACTTGGCGACAAATACATGGAGCCGATTGGCACTACTACAAACACATCTTATAATGTGCCGACAATTAACCAAGATCCCACCGCAGAACATTGGATTGCCGTGAGGGCTTTGGGCGACGATGGCCTAAAAAGCGAAAGAACTATTGCTGTCAATTATAACGGCGGCCTAATGAATTGCGCCCAAGACAATGACATGAGCCTTCTGTCCATCGAATCGCCCAGCGCCGGCAGCATCTCAGGTTGCGGATCTTCGGAATTACCAGTTAAAGTGAAGTTATTCAACGCTGGCTTGTTGCCCCAATCGAATATTGTTGTTTCCTATCAATTCGGTAGCAATCCACCGGTTGTTGAAGTCATCCCAGGCCCTATGGAAGCGGGAGATGTCCTGGATTATACCTTTAGCCAGGGATTGACAATTGCCGGAAATGGCAGTTATAATCTGATGGCCTCCGCAAATATTGACAACGACGCTGTCGCATTCAATAATTCTGTTTCACAAACCATGAACATCGCCCTGTACCCTGGCACGGGTGAACCTTTGGACTATTCGGAAGGATTTGAATCGGCAATATTCCCTCCTGCCTATTATTCGATTGTCAATTCAGACGGCGCTTACTCCTGGGAACAAGCCAACGTAATCGGTAGCCAGGGAGATATTACCAATGCTTTGTTTGTGAACAATTATGATTATAGCACAAGCGGTGAAGAGGATGAAATACTGACCGTTCCTATCAATTTGGAAGGAGTGGCAGAAGCCTTCCTCAGCTTCGACGTTGCCTATGCATATTACAATGATACCTGGCAGGATGGGTTAAGGGTAGAAATTTATGAAAATTGCGGAGCCAGCTTCACAGGTGTGCTATATTACAAATTTGGCCCAGCCCTTGCGACGGTCGGTGCCCTATCCGATTTTTTTGAGCCGGAAGGCCCCAATGACTGGCGAAATGAAAGCATTGATTTGACCGACTATACAGGAACCGCTATTGTTTTGAAATTTATCAATATCAATGGCTATGGCAATTCCTTGTATGTTGACAATATCAATATCAATTCCTCAAGTGTTGTTGCCCCCGTCGCTGCATTTATATCTACCGACAACGAAATATGTGAAGGGGAAACTGTGACATTTACCAGCAATTCTACTGGCACCAACCTTTCCTATGCTTGGGATTTTGGCCAAAATGCAAGCCCGAGCAACTCTTCGGACCAAGGGCCAATTTCTGTTACCTTCAACGAGTCTGGCACTTACAACGTAGAAATGACGGTATCCAACAGTGTTGGCGAGAGTTCGGAACAAATGGCAATCACTGTTAACTCCAGCCCCTTGGCTGGTTACACTTACATTGTCAACGATGCATCGGTCAGCTTTACCAATACATCGCAGTTTGGCAGCAGTTATGAATGGGATTTTGGGGACGGCATTACTTCTTCGGCCACAAACCCGACCCATACATATACCGAGCCTGGAAGCTACGAAGTCACATTGAGCGCTTCGAATGATTGCGGAGTCAGTGCATTTTCCTTTGAGGTAGAAGTTGCTTTTACCAATGTCACCGAACCTGGCCAACAACTCCAGGCAATGGTTTATCCCAATCCCAACCTTGGCTTGTTCAACCTTATCATTACCAACAACAAGATTGAAGAACTCAGCGCACAACTGTTGGATGTGAGGGGCGTAGTTTTAACAGCTAAAAAATTGACCACGACGTCTGGGACAAGCTCCTGGGAATTCTCCGAAAGCAACTTGCCTCCCGGGCTTTATTTTATCAAAATCAATGGCGAAAATGGAGTCAAGGTCTTGAAAATAGTAGTTGAATAATCATTTATTCACCATATAAATATGAGGTTTGGGGATGATCTCCTCAAACCTCTTTTTATTTGCCCTTGCATTACAACCCAAACCTATGCGAATCAACCTGCCCGAAACTGGGCAAAAAAGAATTGTCATCATCGGCGGCGGCTTCGCCGGACTGAAACTTGCCAAAAGCCTTCGTAGGTCACGCTACATGGTGGTGTTGGTGGACAAAAACAATTACCACCAATTCCAGCCGCTGTTTTACCAGGTGGCCACGGCAGGCCTGGAACCCAGTTCCATCGTTTATCCGCTGCGGAAGATGTTCCAAAAATCTAAGGACGTTTATATCCGTGTGACGGAAGTTTTGGAAATAGAACCCAACAAGAATAGGGTTGTGACGCAAATGGGCATTTTAAACTACGACTACCTGGTATTGGCAACCGGGGCCGATACCAACTATTTTGGCAACCGGGAATTTTCCGAAAACGTGATTCCAATGAAATCGGTCTCGGAAGCACTCTATTTGAGAAATTCACTTTTCAACGATTTTGAAAACGCATTGACTTCCTCCGAAGCATCTGAGAAACAGTCCTTTTTGGACGTAGTAATCGTGGGCGGTGGCCCAACAGGCGTCGAAGTGGCGGGCGCATTGGCGGAAATGCGCAAAAATGTTTTGCCAAAGGATTACCCCGAACTCAACAGCGAAGAAATTGACATCCATTTGGTGCAAGGGGGGCCAATTTTGCTGGCCGGCATGTCGGACGAAGCATCGGCAGCAGCCTTAAAATACTTGGGTTCATTGGGGGTAAAAGTGCATCTCAATGCCAGGGTGGTCGGCTACGATGGCAATACCTTGCAAATGAAAGACGGCAGTACACTGGCGGCCAAAAAAGTCATCTGGGCTGCGGGCATCATCGGCAATACTTTGCCTGGCCTTCCACCAGAAGCTTCTCTGAGAGGAAACCGCCTGCTGGTGGACAGGCAGCACAAAGTATTTGGAACTGAAAATATCTTCGCCTTGGGCGACCTGGCTTTTATGGTCGAGGAATCTTATCCCGAAGGCCACCCGCAGGTAGCCCAAGTGGCCATACAACAGGCCGGCAACCTTGCCCAAAATTTTCTCCGTTTGAAAAAGGGTGCCCCTCCCCTGCCCTTTCATTACAAGGATCTTGGGACGATGGCCACCATTGGCCGCAAAAAAGCCGTGGTAGATTTGCCCTTTTGGAAATTTCAGGGCGCTTTTGCCTGGCTGGTTTGGCTATTCGTACATTTGTTGCAGTTGATTGGCTTTAAAAACAAGGTTTTTGTTTTTCTCAATTGGGTCTGGAACTATTTCACCTACGACCAATCGCTGCGTTTGATCATCAAGCCAAGGACAAAAAATTAAGTGTTTTCAAAATCGGACTACCTTTTGCACTGCCTTGGCTTTAGTTGATAAAACATCCTTATTCCGCAAAAATGACTCTTCTGATCATCCTCTTTTGGGCCGCCATTTTCGTCGTTTTTTACGCATATCTTGGCTATGGCATTCTCCTGTATCTGTTGCTAAAATTGAAACAAGCCTTTGCTCCCAAAAAGCAGGTTTTCGATCCAACTTTTCAGCCGAAGGTCACTTTCATTGTGGCGGCTTACAACGAAGAAGACTGGATAGAAGACAAAATCCGTAATTGCCTCGCCTTTGACTACCCAAAAGACAAAATCGAATATTGGTTTGTCACCGATGGCTCCAACGATCGGACGCCAGAACTGGTTAAAAATTTCAATGCTGGTGAAGGCTTTACCGTAAAATTGTTGCACCAGCCAGAAAGAAAAGGAAAAATAGCAGCCGTCGAGCGCATCATGCCATTGGTAAAAACGCCCATCACCATTTATACCGATGCCAATACCGTTGTAAATAAGGAAGCTATTAAGTATATCGTCAGGCATTACGCCGACCCCAAAGTGGGCGGGGTGGCTGGAGAAAAGCGCATTGCCCTGGGCGATACCGGCGATGCAACCGGCGCTGGCGAGGGCATTTACTGGAAATACGAATCAAAGCTAAAGACTTGGGATTCAGCACTTTATTCCGTTGTTGGCGCAGCGGGAGAGTTGTTTTCCATCAGAACCGAATTGTACGAACATGTGGAACAGGACACCCTGATTGAGGATTTTGTGATGACCATGCGGATTGTACTTAAGGGCTACACCGTTGTGTATGAACCGCAGGCCTACGCCGCCGAATCGCAAAGTGCCTCCATCAAAGAAGAACTCAAGCGCAAAATCCGTATCGCTGCGGGGGGCTTGCAAGCATTTTGGCGTTTACGATCCTTGCTCAACATTTTCAAATACGGCATTTTCAGCTTTCAATATATTTCACACAGGGTGTTGCGGTGGACGGTCGCACCTTTGGCCCTGCCACTCATCTTTCTCCTGAATATTGTTCTCGCCTTTAACGGCCCATCATATTACATGCTAATGCTGGGCTGCCAAATCCTCTTCTACCTCTTTGCCTTGCTCGGTTATGTTTTTGAAACAAGGCACCTCAAAATCAAAGCCTTTTTTGTTCCCTACTATTTCTGTGTGATGAACTATGCCATGTACCGGGGATTTTTCCGACTGATGGCAGGAAGGCAGTCCGTCGTTTGGGAAAAAGCCAAACGTGCTGCGTAATCAGCATTAATACCCTACCCTATTCAGCCTTTCCAGGAGAAATTCAGCGATTCGTTTAACAATCCTTCTTTTTAATTTTTTGTTTCAAACCAAGTCGGAAAATTTTGTCTGAGTACATCAGATACCAGATAAAAAATCACATTGTTTTTCGTTGCCATAATTTGTTTTTACAAACGCAGTTTCTATTTTTGTAAAAAATTGATAATCAATGAAAAAGCAAGCCACGCAGCGAAAGCACAATTTCCCCGACGCAGACCTCTACAAGACCTGCATTGACAGCATCCGCTACGCCCACCGTGACATTGCCTTGTTCGAGCAATACGGCTATGACCTGGAGCGCCTCAAAAAATTCAATGCCCTCTGCGAACGCTTCAAAAACCTGGCAGACGATGACGAACTGTTGGGCGACCAAATGATTTTGACTGAAAAAAAATACAAGGCTGGCGACAACCTAAAGTCTGCCATCAAAAGCCTGATGACCAGGGTAGCCATCAAATACAATGTGAAAACCGGGCGCTACCGCAAGTTTGGAGCAAACAAATTGGGCGACATGACCGATGCCCAATTGCTTTTTTGTGCCAGGCGGGTCATACGGGTGGCCCGCCAGCAGATAGATTTTTTGGCAGAAGTGGGTGTAAACGAGCAAATATTGGGCAGGATTTCCGAAGCTTCGCAAGAGTTTGAAAATGCTGTAAACTTACAGCAGGACAAAGTGGCCGATAGGGATATTGGCGTGGAAAGGCGCATAGAACATGGCAACGAGATCTATGACGAACTGGTCGTGCTCTGCAACGTTGGCAAAGACATTTGGAACAACCGGGATGCTGTCAAATATGAAAATTACTGCCTCTATGAAAGCAACAACGAGCAGAAAAAAGCAAGGAAAGCGACTATGGCCCAGGCAGAATAGTGTTACTCAACTATTCTTATTCTTGGCCACAAAATCTGCCAAAACTTCCACATCTTTCGGCCACATAACCAACAGCCTTTCACATGGAAAACAAACCTGGCAGCGCCAAATTGGTGCAATATTTTGGCCTCGGCACCGGCATCATCCTCATCATCAGTTCTATTATTGGTTCGGGCGTTTATAAAAAAATAGCGCCCATGTCCGTGGCGCTCGAATCGCCTGAATTGGTATTGCTTGCTTGGGCTTTGGCCGGTTTGGTCACATTATTCGGTGTATTAACGGTGGCAGAAATTGCTATGTTGATGCCGATTTCGGGCGGGCCCTTTACCTATCTTCGGCAGATTTATGGCGAACGGACAGGCTATTTTTATGGGTGGGCGAGTTTTGCCTGCATCCAATCGGCTTCCACTGCCTCCATTTCCTACGTATTCGCACAATCTGTCAACTCGGTTTTTCCCTTGCCACAATTGGGCGGGCTGTGGGAATCCTACAGCTTGTTTGGCATTTTCACCCCTTTTGCCAACTTAGGGGTAAAACTCACCGCCGTTGCACTGATTATCCTTTTTACCGCCATCAACTACAGGGGGGTAAAGCAAGGTGGAAGGGTGAGCAACGTCATCACCGTCGTAGTGGTTATCAGCCTTTTGCTCATTATATTGATGGGATTGTCCCTCAGCGGCGGCTCATTTGGCAACCTGGGAACCAACGCATCCACTTATCCGCCACCAGTTTTGCAAGAAAGCGGCGGTTTTTTCAAGCTGATGTTCCTCGCCATGTTGTCGGCCTTTTGGGCATTTGAGGGCTGGATGAACATCGGCTTTGTGGGCGATGAAATTAAAAACCCACAACGCAACATTCCCCGGATACTCATTTTTGGCATCCTCATTATCACGGCCATTTATTTGATGGTCAATTCCACCTATCTTTTTGTCATGCCAATAGATGAAATTATTGGCGTGTCAAACAACCAGAACATGGTGGCGGCGGTAGAAGTAATCCGCAAATTTTTGGGCAATGGCGGCGCTTTGGCCATTTCCCTGCTCATCATCATCACCACGGCGGGCTGCACCAATGCCACTATTTTGACTGCCGCCAGGATATATTATGCAATGGCCAAAGAAGGGCTGTTTTTTAAAAATGCTGCTTATGTCCACCCGCAATTCCACACCCCGTCCAAGGCCCTGGTCATGTTTGCCAGTTGGGCCTGTGTGCTTGTATTTTCTGGCACTTTTGACCAATTGACGGATATGATGGTGTTCTCCCAGTTCATATTTTATGGACTGGTGGTTTATGGCGTTTTTGTTTTGAGGAAAAAAATGCCCAACGCCTACCGGAGCTATAAAACTATCGGTTACCCGGTAGTGCCAATCCTGTTCTTGCTGTTTTGTGCTGGACTGATAATCAACACTTTGATAGAACGACCCCGTGAAGCGGGCATGGGTCTGGCACTGATAGCACTCGGCGCACCTTTTTATTTTTTATTCAAGAAAAATTCAAAATGAGATTTTCAATAGTCCTCCTGGCCTTGTTTGCCTTAGTTTTTAATGCTTGTAAAAATGATCAACAATTGTCTTTGGCCAATGAAATTATCAAAGAAATAAAGGAGAAACATGCCCCCGATCCACGGGTTGCTTTTTTCAATCTGAGTGCAGAGCTACAGGCAGAGAAACTGATCGTCAAAGGCATGACCATTGCTCCCGAAGCGCACCAAGCGCTATTTGAACGTTTGGAACAAGAAAAAATAAGGGCAGTGGATAGTGTGGAGGTGCTGCCCTCCCCTGCCCTCGAAGGCAAATTATTTGGCGTGGTCAATGTTTCTGTCAGCAATATCCGATCGCAGCCCAAAAATTCGGCAGAAATGGCAACGCAAGCCCTACTTGGCACCCCGTTGAGGGTTTGGAAAGAAGAGGGCGGTTATTACCTAGTGCAAACTCCCGATGATTATTTTGGCTGGTTGGACAGCGGTGGTTTTAGCCTGATGGATGAAAGCAGCTTCCAGTCTTATCTTAATTCTGAAAGGCTTATTTGTACAAAAGATTTCGATTTTGCCTATTCGGCTGCTGATGAAAATTCGCAGGTGGTGTCAGATCTGGTGGCGGGTTGTATTTTGCAAAACATTGAGAATCAAGGCAATTTCATTAAAATGAAATTCCCTGATGGCCGCACGGCATTTGTCAAAAGTTCAAATTCAAGCCCATTGAAAGACTGGCTTGCATCCCGCCAGCCCGATGCCACTCACATCCTCGCTACGGCCAAACAAATGATGGGGCGGCCCTACCTCTGGGGCGGCACTTCGGGCAAAGGCATGGATTGCAGCGGTTTTACCAAAACAGTTTTTTACCTCAACGGACTCCAATTGCCCAGGGATGCCAGCCAACAGGTACATGCCGGGGAAGCTATTGATACCGATACCACTTTGAAAAATTTGCAGGTGGGCGACTTGCTGTTTTTTGGAAGAAAAGCCACGGAAAACCAGAAGGAACGAATCACTCACGTAGCTATTTACATGGGAGATGGCAAGATCATCCACGCCTCCAATATGGTGGAGCTGGGTAGCTTACGCCGTGGTGATCCAGATTTTCAGGAAGGACGGTTGAACTCGTTGGTAAAGGGAAGAAGAATGATTGGTACCCCGGCAGAAAGTGGGGCAAAACCATTGGCAAACCTGCCTTTTTACGCCCAGCAACAGTTGCCGGACTGATTACAAGCGATCGAGGCAAGCCTTCAGAGCGACCTGCCAATGCGGTATATCCAGGCCGAAGGTGGATTTAATCTTTGCTTTGCTGAGCAAGCTGAAATGTGGCCGTTTGGCCGGCGTCGGGTAGTCTTTCGTTTCGATGGGGACAACTTTAACTTCCATGTCCCGCATTTCAAAAATGGCCACTGCGAAATCGTACCAGCTTGTCACGCCATCGTTGCTATAGTGGTAAATGCCACTCAATTTTTCCTTTTCTACTGCCTTCGACTCAATTTTTTCCAACATCTGCAACATGGCATTGGCCAAATCCCTGGCATAGGTCGGTGTGCCGATTTGGTCGTAAATGACCCGAAGCTCAGGCTTTTCAGCACCCAATTTCAGCATGGTTTTTACAAAATTTTGCCCAAAGGAAGAGTAAACCCATGAGGTGCGGATGACGGCCGTATGGTTGGGATTGGTTTCGAGCGCCAATTTGTCGCCTTCCAATTTTGTTTTTGCATAAATGCCCTGCGGATTGGTGATATCCGTTTCCTTGTAAGGCACATTTTGCGCAGTATGGTAAACGTAATCTGTGGAAATCTGTAGGAGCCAGGCGTTTTGCTTGGCACAGGCAGCGGCGAGGTGCTTCACACCTTGGGCATTTATTTTCCAGGCAAGGTTGGGGTCGCTTTCTGCCTTGTCAACGGCGGTAAAGGCTGCACAATTGATGCAATAATCAAAGCGGTTTTCCTTGGAAAAAGACGTGACAGCCGATGGGTTGGTAATGTCAAGTTCATCAACGTCAACAAAAATGTAGTTAAAATTGGGGAAGGACGTTGCCAGCATTTGAAGTTCCTGACCGACCTGGCCTTTGCTACCAGTAACCAGAATAATTGGTTTTTCCATTGCTTTCTGTACCTAAATAATTGTGGGCAACGTTTTTATATTTCTGCACCAGAGGACAGGGAACCTCAATATTCGACCATCATCATCAGGGGTGCCGTTGCCGAAGGCGCAAAGGTCGCAATTCTGTCCAATTATAAAAAAAACGGCCAATGTATTTACGAATAATATGACCAATGTCACTGTTTGCCAAATGTCACAAACTGCCAAAAACCTTGAATGCCTTGTGCTTTTCCCACAATTTTTGTAAAACAATTTTCTGTTTTTTTACCTTTACATTCAGATTATTTCCCTGCCCATTCACCCACACGAGGCAACCCTACCGAACTTCAGCTTAAAATTTTGCTAAAAACAAGCATGGTTATGAAATAACTTTGGCTTGGCACTCTGTGACAAGGTATGGCCATTGCTGTGCGGCTTTCATCATACAATGGAAGAAACCCTGCCAGCGTTAATGCAAAAATTTAGGCTTACTTGCAAAACAAACCAAAATTTACACTCACAAATCCGTGGTTATGAAACAATTAACCGTTTACCCAATTGCCACTTTCTTCTTTTTGCTCTGCTTTGTTCCGGCATTTTCCCAATTCAACATTAAAGTCACTGTCAACAGCGGATCGGCGACTACCACCTGTACGGATCCTTTTGGCCTCCCTCCCAACACCAACTGGGCAGTGAATATAGCCAATACCGGCTGGCGGGTTTATCCTGCCTTTGGCCCTTGCTATACAGCCTTGCCCAATGTGCAGTTTGATGAAACCTACCAATGTTTCGTGGATGTGCCACCTGTCATCCAGGTTTGTTTCCGGGCTTTTGACAATGACGCCAGCATTTTTAACCCTTGCGTGGAGGTTATGTCATGTATGGAAGAAATTTGCGTGGACTTCCCTACCCCAACCCAGGGCATCCAAAATGTTACCGTGGATTTGCCCAATGGCCTCGGTTCCGATGGCACGGTCAATCTCAGCATTGCTACAACTGGTTTCCCCGGAGGAATAAACGACGAAACTTGCAGCGCCATTGACATTGGCATTTTGAACAACAACACCATCTACGGCGATGCCTCGCAAAGCCTTTTCAGCAATTATTGCGCTGGCCTCGGCCCTACCGAGCCAGACCCGCAGGCCTATGGCTCTTTTTGGTACAACAATGTGGGCGTCTGGTTTGCTTTCACCACCAACAGCAATCCTGGTACCCATATCAGGATTGACGTGCCGATTGACCCTTCCAATTTGGGGGACAGTTTCAATAGCCAATTGGCTGTTTTTAAAAGCCAAAACAACTCGTGCAATGGCCCCTTTTCTTTTATTACCCATAGCTATTTGAACGGCATTTGGAACGACTTTATGATCATCAAATGTCCAGACCCAAATACCACCTACTTTGTTTTGGTAGATGCCATTTTTGCTCCAACCGATGAAATGTACGGGCTGTTTGGAATGCAGATCACGGAATTGGGCGTTAACGCTGCACCACAATTAAAATGCAGCGCTGAAGACATCGGCACTGTTCCATTGGGAGGCAGTATCAGTACCAATGGCCTGCGTACAAATTCCTGCACCAATAACCTCAACCCTCAGCCAGCTTCTGCTTTTTCAGTCCAAAAGGCGGTTTGGTTTGCTTTTACCCCACCCCCCACTGGCCATGTAATCATTGAGGGTATCAGCAACATCAACGACGATCCGATTGGGGTGCAATTGGCAGTGTATGAATCTTCTGACAACACCTGCAACGGCAGCTTTTCAGAAGTGGGCAGCGCCTACTCCAATACCAGCCTCAACCAATCGCTGGAACTGCATTGCCTCGACCCCAATACCACCTATTTTTTGATGGTGGACGGCTCGTCCGGCGCCAATATCGAAGGCATTTTCAGCCTGACCATCACCGATGCAGGAGATGAAACCCCTGTCACCAACCAAGCCCTTGTACTTTGCGCGGGGGAGACTTTGAATGTTGGCAGTAACTCCTACACGATGTCGGGAAGTTATACGGATACGCTGCAATTGCCGGGCGGCTGCGATAGTATCGTCAATACGGCACTGACCGTGCTGACGCCTCTGGAACTGAATTTTCAAATAGTCCATCAAGGCGTTTGGGCAGGAAATATGGATGGCGAAGCACAGGTGGCACCTTCTGGCGGCGCTGGCAATTACACTTATGCTTGGTCAAACGGCCAAACCAGCAGCTTGGCATCTGGATTGGTCGGCGGCGACAATTATTGTATTGAAGTCAGCGACGCCAACGGGTGTATGGCAGATACCTGTTTTGAAATGCCCTATTATGTACATTTTGTGCCAACGGCGCAGGGAGATCTTTTGAGTTGCTTTGGCGATGAAAATGGCGAATTGAACCTCACCGCTGTTGGCGGCTTTCCTCCATACGAATTTACTTGGTCAAACGCAACTGGAACGGCAAGCGGTTCGGGCACTGTGACAATGGACAATGAAGTGATAAAAATAAATGGCCTGGCTGCTGGGGTATATAATTTCCAAATGCACGACATCCTTTTTGATACGGCTTTTTCAGTTGAAATACTACAGCCGGATCAACTGCAAATCATGAATGCCACAACCGTCAATGCCTCTTGTTTTAACAGTTGTGATGGCGAAATAAGTATAGCTGCGGCAGGCGGCACATTGCCCTATCAGTTTTTATGGTCCAATACTGCCACTACCGATAACCTTCAAAGCCTTTGCGCCGATGCTTACCAACTGACCCTTACGGATGCCAATAATTGCAGCGCTGTATTTGACTATGAAATTGATCAACCAGCAGAGTTCGTCGCCACGGCGCTACAGGTGCAGGAGGTTTCCTGTTTTGAAGGCAGCGATGGCCAGGTTTCTGTCACGACCAATGGAAATCCTACGGATTACTTGTGGAACACAGGTTCCGATTTGCAATCTATTGCCAATTTAACAGGTGGGAATTATCAAGTAACGGTCACCAATACGGACGGCTGCACAGCCACTTCCGGAGTTGAGATTTTAACGCCAACGGCTCCGGTAGGTGTCACCATTGAAATGGACAAGGCCATCCTTTGCAACGGCGATGTGAATGGCAGCCTGTCGGCAGTGGTTTCAGGGCCAGGTTCCAATTTCGATTATAGCTGGAGCAACGGGCAAGCCAACAAAATTGCCAACAACTTGGCTGCTGGGGGCTACAGCGTGACCGTTAGCAATGAAAAAGGTTGTGAGGCCAGTGCCTCATTTAACCTCGATCAGCCTTCAGTTATCCAGGTGGATGTTTCCACCAATCAACTCACCTGCCTCACCCCACTGGATGCAGGAACGATTACGGTTGAGCAGATTTCGGGTGGGGTCGCACCTTATACTTATTCCACCAATGGCTTCACCTTTGTTGACAGCCCTGTACTGGAAGGTTATGCCGCTGGGCAGCAAGTTTTTTATGTAAAGGATGAAGGCGGTTGCGTAAAGGAATTTTCAGCCACTATAGATGGGCCAGGTGAATTGCTGGTAGAATTGGACGACGATATGGTGATTGATTTGGGTGAAACAGTTAATCTGGACGTGTATGTCAACCAAGCCGATGTCAGCTACCAATGGTCGCCTGCTGGCATAATGTCCTGCAACGATTGCCCTCAACCAAATGTACAACCTGTTGATAATACCCTGTTTACAGTAACAGTGACCGATACTTATGGCTGCACGGAATCCGCCGATATCTTCATTGAAGTTTTCAAAAAGAGGAAGGTCTTTGTCCCGAACGCATTTAGTCCGGATGGCGACGGTATCAACGACAATTTTGTGCCCTTTGCCGGAAATGACGTGCGCCTCATCAAAGAGTTCCAGGTATTCGACAGGCAAGGGAACAATGTCTATGCAGCACTGAATATATTGCCTTCAGATTTAAGTTTGGGTTGGGACGGCACTTTCAAAGGCAAACAAATGCAACCTGCCGTTTTTGTTTGGTTTGCAAAAATTGAATTCATTGACAATGAAGTGGAGGTGTTTAAAGGGGATGTGGTACTGTTGAAGTAGTTTGGATTGGCCAGGCCACGCCGTTGTGCCTTAAAGTAAAGTTGCAACGGCGTGGCAATAATTTTTTTATTTTGCCTTAAAAGACCATGTAATGTAAACCTTGCAGACTATTTCTGCTTGAGCATTCCGCCCGATGCTCTCCATTTTGACCGTTTGCGGTTCTTTTGTTTCAATGGCTTTTTGAACAGCCATTTGTGCCTTTTCACCCTCCAGGCAGGTAAAAACAATCGAAGCTGTGGCTTTTTTAAAAAATTCAGCCGATTGGCCCACCACAAGCATAGATATGTTTCCAGCCCCGATTCTCGCCAAATTAGCCAGCACACCAGTCGAAAGTTCGCCCGCACCGACCAGGGCAGCAAAATAGATGGAACGGAATGGATTTTTTGTCTGCCAACGATAAGGGATGACTACCTCGGATTTGTTTGTCGAAACGCTTTTTATCTGCAAACCCCACCAAGCTGCCGAAGGCAGGTTTTTCAAAAAATACAAGTACAATTTCCAGTTGGACTGAATGTCGTCAAGGTATTTTTTTGCTGAAGGGTGAAGGTTTTTCAAAGGAAAATGGGTAAAAAAAATAGGCAATGAGTCAAAAAAGAAAAGACGCCTCAAGATTCCTGAAAACCTTTCCTTCAATTATTTGACCCATTGCCAAAAAATGTAGATTGTTATTTGGTGACGGGGTCAAAGGCCATTCACAGGCTAAAAAAAATGAGCTTGGGAAATGTTTTGTGTTTACCAGAAAGGTCAGATAGTTACTTCGGCAAATTTATAAACGCTTTATTGAAATGCAACAATTATCGGTGTTCCTGAAATTTTTATTTTCCATTCTCCTTTAGCTGACACCACTGGCAACTCGATTTTTACACCGCTCCCACTGGAGCCATCCAGTAAAAAGGCCGATTTGGGCTTGTAGGCAGTTTTCCAATTAATTTGGAAAAAAACCTTATCCTCATAGGCGGTTGGTTTCCATGCCACAAGGTGTGTTGCAGTACCATCGGCTTTTCCCAATAAGTAGAGCCAGCCCCTTTCGTCTTCCTCGATTGTTTTCAAAAAATAAAGGTCGCCGACCAAGGCAACCAAGGATTCAAGTGCAAAAAAGGATTGTTTTTTGGCAAAACTATGATTCCCAGAACTTGTTAGCCCCGAACGGGTGTATAGCGAACTTGGCTCTTTTGCATTGGCATAAAAAAACCAAGTGGCCCTGTCAATGCCCAAACGGAGGGCTATCAATGCTGCCCTGACAGCATAAGCCGCTGCGGCTGCCTCGCTGACGCATTCGTCGTGGATGCAATCCTCGCCCCCGCCGTCGTGATCCCAACCCCATTCTGATAGGTAAATTTTCTTGCCGGGCATGTTTTGATCCCGCCAACGAATGGCGTTCAGTATTTCCCAAAAGGAAGAATTTGGATGTTCTGGATGCAGTGCTTTTTGGTGGCCATGCGGCCCGGGCGCATAGCTGTACGCATGGACATTGATGCCGTCGAGCCATTTGGACGCCTCTTTTGAAATACGTGCGCCCATGTAGTTTTTAAAGACTTCGGACTTTTCGGTACTCGGATCGGCAGCTTGCAGGGCACAGGGAAATACCTCCACGTAAGGGTCCATTTCCTTGGCAGCGCTCGCCATGCCATAAAGAATATTTTTATACACCTCGCTTGGATAACGCCAAGGTTCATTGCCCACCTCTATGCTGCACACCAAGCCGTTGCCGTGTTTTTGGCCAAAATGTTTGACAAAAGCCCCCGCATAATTTCTGGCATCCAAAGCGGGGTTTTTCCAATCTTCTGGTTTAAAACGGTAAAATTGGAGGCTCGCCTGTACAGTCAAACCTGCTTTGTTCCAAGCCTTATATTCCCGATCCCAATTGAGCCACGCTTTGGCAGGGGTGCCATTTCCGGCAGCCATTTCATCAAAATTGATCTTATCGGACGGGGATTTCAAATCCCAGGTCATGTCGTGGTAGTTGCGGGCATGGCTGGCAAGCGGAACGTAACGATACGGCCCGCCGTCGGGTGCCAAAAGATCGGAATATTGGTCAGTGCCCCAGCTCCAATAGCCATTCACTCCCAACAAATCCTTGATTTTGGTATGGCCAGCAGCAGCCACAGGTCGGGGGCCATAGGGGCCAAAACGGTCGTAAGCCTTCACTTCCCATATAAAAACCTTGTTCCAATCCTTGGGCACAAGGGTATGTTCCACTTTCAGGAAACGGGCGGTTATTTCGGGGGAAACATTGGTAAAAATGGAATGAAGCGCTGCGGGATCGGGAGTGCCTACTTGCATCCAGTTTTGTTGGTCTTTGCTCAAAAAGAGTTTTGTTTCCAATGCAGCACCCTCGCCTGCCCAATGCCGGGTGAGAATGGTGCCAACCGGAACCATTTGCCCAAAATCCAATACCACGGATTCTTTTGGTGGGCCAGCGAGGCCGGCTATCTCGAACAAATCAAAACCTGACTCGGACATCAGGGCGATTTTTTGGGCTTTGGCACCAGGCACGTCAAACCGCTTTAAGGAAAAATTTTCATTGGGTAGGTAGCTGCCAATTTGTATCCACTCATTTTTTTCTTGTTGAAAAACTTGCAATGACATAGGGGCACGAACCTGGCATTTGACCGAAAAGCAAAACAAGGATTCTTGTTCCCCGATAGTCAACATTACTTTACAGGCATTGCCTTTTTGGGTAAAAATGCAGGTAGAAGACAGGTTACCATCCGTTGCATTTTTCAAATTTTGGGCATCGGCGTCCAACTGGAAGTTCTGCGTTTTGCCCAAAAAAATATTCTGCCCAGGATTGTCAATGTAGCCCTCCGGCAATGGCGCTTCCGATTGCCATGCGGTACCGGGATCGTCGTCTATGATATTGGAAACTTGGGAAGGGTTCGACGAGGCCGCCAAGCCAGCATTTTTGGAAAAAGGGATGACCAAACCAGCGTCGGGATCCCAATTGGATCGCTGATTTTTATCAAAAAATGCAAATAGGAAAAGTGCCGAAAAGGCCAAAAAAGGCAGGAAAAACAAGGAAAGTTTTTTCATCATAGCAGTTTGAAGCAAAGCCTGAGAAACCTTAAATCATCCCCTTGTCCATCATCAATTTTACTTTCAAAATCGCCACCACGGCAAAGGCGTCAGTGATTTTGCCGTTCATTGCCATTGCGAGTGCCTCGTCGAAATGTACTTTTTTGATTTCCAATTGCTCCGTTTCTTCCGGTTTTGCTTCCCCAAAGGAAAGGTCTTTTGCCACGAAAATCAAGCCCCGCTCGTCGGTCACTGAATTGGAAAGGTGCAGTTCCCCAGCTTCGATCCAGGTGCCAGCCGATATTCCCGTTTCTTCCAGCAGTTCCCGCTGCGCCGACTCCAAAGGTGAAATGTCGTGGCTGCCGCCCCCTTCCGGCACTTCCCAACTGTATCGGTTGATGGTGTAGCGGTACTGGCCCACCAGCCAGGTATAGCCCTCATGGTCAATCGGGACGATGGCAATGGCGATGTTTTTAAAATGGACAAGCCCGTAAATGCCAGATGTACCTCCCGGTGTAACAACCTCCCGATGGGTGACATTGATCCAGGGGTTGTCATATACTTCTTTGATAGTCAGCGTTTTCCAAGGGTTCGTCATAAGTGGGAGTAGTATTTTGGAAGAAAAAATCTTCAATGATAGGCAGTGAAATTTTTCACTGACAGCAGGATTAAGGTACATACTACGAAAAAACGTCGGGGAGGTTTTGGAACCTCCCCGACGTTGTACCGAAGTTATTTTTAACCAATTACAAAGTACGCTGTAAATTAAGTTTCTTGGCATTTTGATATGGGGGCTCGGGGGCGATAACCCCCGGAATCCCCTTCCCCCAGCGTTGGCGCCGGAGG
>JBGSKQ010000057.1:0-17812 GCA_041741095.1 Saprospiraceae bacterium | reverse complement strand
CGCAGTCCACAGTCTTCAGTCCACAGTCTGGTAGTCGTGGCAGGCATTGGGACTGGGAAGATAAAGAAGCCCGGTTGTAAAATTTTCCAACCGGGCTTCTTTATTTTTGTCCACTCAAGGGGACTGTGAACTGTGGACTGTGGACTGTGGACTGTGGACTGTGGACTGTGGACTGTGGACTGTGGACTGAAGACTGAAGACTAACCTACTTATCCTGCTTTGCAAACACTTTTTTCAACAAATCCGTGGTACGGGCAGCAATGTTGGTGCGGATGTTTTTTTCCTCTTTTTCCACCATAGAGAAAAGGCCCTTGAGCGCTTCTTTCGTCACATAGTCGTCCAATTCGGGGTTTACTTTTTGCACCAAAGGGATTTTATTGTAGGCATTGACAGCATCTTTCCAATACTTCCGAGCATCGAACTTGTCCAATGAATTGACAATCACAGGGTTGAACTCATTGTACAAAGGATCGTAGGTGGTGCGGTTGAGGTAAGCCGTGGCGGCGTTCTGTTCGCCCATCAAAATATCCATCGCATCGGCAAAGGACATTTGTTTGATGGCATTGACAAAAATGGGCTTGGCCTTCTTGGCGGCATCCTCTGCGCCCCTGTTTATTTTTTCCAAAATGATATTCTCTACATTGGAAAAGCCAGGAACGCTTTTCAGTTTGTCTGTCACTTTGCGGGCTTCGGGCGGCAACAGGATTTTATAGGCGCTTTTATAATATCCATCTTTTTGGGAAAGCACATCGGAGCCTTTACCAATGCCGATTTCGAGCGCCTGTTTCAGGCCGGAAGATATTTCAGCAGTGGTCAATTCGCCAGCACCCAAGGTCTCCAAGGTACGCTGGAGGGCAGCGGGGTCGCAGGATGCAAATTGAAAACAGAGCAGCAACAGGAAAATTTTCTTAATCATGTTTTTAGTTTTTGTGAAAAGTTGAAGGTCGTTGTTGAAACGCCGATCCCGACAAAAGGTGAGTTATTGAAATGTTATTCTCTTGCACTCCCAATCTTATCCAGCAAAATAATCCAGGCACTCTTTGCAAAGGCATTGGTTGCCAAAATGCACTTTGATTTGGTCGAGCGTTTTGCCGTACACCCGTTTGTCGAGGTCCATACACCAGCAGCTTTTGTCGCCGTAGCAAAGCATGGGCCTATCGCAGCGTCCGCATTTTTTGGAGAAATGCCCGTCCACTTCCACCCAAGCGCTTTCCACCCGGCCACCGAGCGGCGGGTTCAGTTTTTTCACTTTTACCTTCATCTCCTTCACGTATTTAAACTGATGCCTGATGCCCAGTGCTATGCGTTCAGCCACGGTTTCCAGCAGCTTTGAGTCTTTGCGCATAGCTGCTTCGCAAATGAGGTAGATGGTCTCGTAGTTGATGGTTTTTTCCAAATCGTCGCCAATGGCGGCTTTGTCAACAAAGGTCGTTACCTGAACGTCCACCACGTAGTCGCCGCCGAGGATTTGTTCTTCTTCGTAAAAACCATGATAGGCACGGAATTTCATGCCTTCCAGCGCTATGGTTGCCATAAAAATGGTGAATTGGTGAATTGCCAAAATGAGGCAGGCAAAAGTAGGAAAGTTTGATTGCTGCGCTTTTATCCAATGGTGTGCAACACTTTATAGTTTACTGGAAAGTCTGCCCCCGAATACGTATTTTTGCGCCGCAAAATGATACCCTAACCACATATATAGATGTGGGAACTGAGAAAGTGAGAGGTGCGGATTCAGGACGCTGTTTTTTAACTGGATTGAACACCTCGTTTTTCAAGCAACCACATCTTTAACCATCAACATCCATGACACAAGGAGCAACAAATGGCACGGCCAACGTCGCCAAAAAAGCAAAAGAAGATCGCTATCAATACCACGATTACTACATGGTGGACGAACTGCTGAGCGAAGAACACCTGCTGGCCCGTGAGGCAGTGCGGGCTTGGGTTAAATCAGAGGTCAGCCCCATCATCGAAGAATATGCCGACAAAGCCCAATGCCCCGTCCACCTTTTCAAGGGCTTGGCAGAAATAGGCGCATTCGGCCCCAGCCTGCCCGCCGAGTATGGCTGCGGCGGCATGGATGAAATCGCTTACGGCGTCATCATGCAAGAACTGGAGCGGGGCGACAGCGGCGTACGCTCGATGGCCTCCGTACAAGGCTCGCTTGTGATGTACCCGATTTACAAATTTGGCTCGGAGGAGCAAAAGCGCTTCTATCTGCCCAAGCTGGCCAGCGGCGAACTCATCGGCTGCTTTGGCCTGACCGAACCCGACTACGGCTCCAATCCAGCCGGGATGATTTCCAACATCAAAGACGACGGTGACGCCTACATCCTCAATGGGGCTAAAATGTGGATCACCAATTCACCCGTGGCCGATATAGCAGTAGTTTGGGCAAAAGACGAGGAAGGCAAAATCAGGGGCATGATCGTGGAAAAAGGCATGAAGGGTTTTTCCGCCCCCGAAATCCACGGCAAATGGTCGCTGCGTGCCTCCATCACCGGCGAGCTGATTTTTGAAGATGTGCGGGTGCCGAAAAAAAACTTGTTGCCAAATGTGGTAGGCATGAAAGGCCCATTGTCCTGTTTGTCAAAAGCCCGATATGGCATCGCTTGGGGGGCAATTGGTGCTGGCCTCGACTGCTACGATACAGCACTGCGCTACTCGCAGGAACGAATTCAATTTGACAAGCCGATTGGCGCTTTTCAATTGACACAAAAGAAACTGGCGGAAATGATCACGGAAATCACGAAGGCTCAATTGCTGCTATGGCGTTTGGGCACTTTGGCCAACAAGGGCCAGGCCACCGCCGCCCAGATTTCAATGGCCAAAAGAAACAACGTATATACAGCCTTGGTGATAGCTAGGGAAGCCAGGCAGATTCTCGGTGGCATGGGCATCACCAATGAGTATCCTATTATGCGCCACATGATGAACCTGGAAACAGTGCTGACCTACGAGGGCACCCACGACATCCACCTGCTCATCACAGGCATGGACGTGACGGGGTTTAATGCGTTTAAATGATGTGTTTTAGTGTTTGGGTGTTTATGTGTTTTGTGGCTGCAAAACACATAAACACCCAAATTCTAAATTACCACTGGCTCAGATTTTGAAACATGGTTCAATTTTGAAATGTGTGCAAGGGTGCGAACCATTTTTTGACTCCAAACATCAACTACAAGCAGTATTTTCCTGAAAGCTGTTTTTAAAATAACCCTAACAATTGCAGCAAACTATTATACTCACTGGTACGTTAGAACATCTTGAAAAAATCACTGAACCTAAAAAGCGAACCATGAGAAGTTCGATTCTTTACCTGCTGCCTCTTCTGTTTTCAATTTCCATATATGCCCAGGATGAACCGATATTTTTAAACAACCCATCCTTTGAGGGCGTAGCTGGCGAGGGGGCCATCAAGGGACAACTGCCCAAAGGCTGGACAGACTGCGGCTTTCCTGGCGAAACAGTGCCGGACGTACACCCTAAAAGTGGCAACGGCGCTTTTCAAGTGACGCAAGTGCCCGCTCACGGCAATACCTACATCGGCATGGTAGTGAGGGAAAATGATACCTGGGAAATGGTTTCGCAACGCTTGAACAGCCCTCTGGAAGCAGGCAACTGCTACACCTTCAGCATATCGTTGGCCCGTTCCATCCTTTATGTGAGCCCAAGCCGCCTCGACGGTGAGTTGAAGAACTATACCAAGCCCATCAAACTAAGGATATGGGGCGGCAACGGCTACTGTGCCAGGGAAGAGCTGTTGGACGAAAGCCCACTTATCTCAGGCTCGGTTTGGCGGGAATACGACTTTAGGTTTGAGCCAAAACAGAACTACTCCTACATTGTCTTTGAAGCGTTTTACAATACGCCAACGCCATTTCCCTACAATGGCAATATCCTTTTGGACAATGCATCTACCATCAACCCCATCCCCTGCAAGGAAGCACCGCCCGTATTGGCCGATAATACACCTAAAAAGAACGAAAAACAACCTGTGAAGGGCAACAGCGGCACCTCGACGAAACCAGCGAAACCGCCTGTGAAAAAAACCAAAATCCTGGACGGGCTTGATAGGAGCAAACTGAAAAAGGGACAAATAATCCGCATCGAGCAAATTTATTTCAAGGCCGATAGCCCTTCTATCGTTGATTCTTCCTTTGACGTGCTGGAAGAAATCCACGATTTTTTAGCCGAAAACGAGGACGTGGTGATCGAAATCGGCGGCCATACCAATGGCTTGCCCGATCACGAGTATTGCGACCGCTTGTCGGCCCAACGTGCCAAGGCCGTCGTGGACTACCTGCGCACCCAGGGCATACCTGACCAACAACTCACCTTCAAAGGCTATGGCAAGCGAAGGCCCATCGCACCCAACAGCACAGAAGCTGGCCGAAAACAAAACCAGCGCGTTGAAATAAAAATCCTGAGCTTTAATAGTTAGGGATTGGTTTTTGCAAGCAAGGTATTTTCATGCAGCCTATTGCCAAAAAGAAACTCTTTTACTCAAAGCCACGAACCATGCAAGCCCCACAGGGCTTCGTTTTTTTTTAAAAATTCTAATTGTAATGAGAATCGTTTTTTCTTTAGTGATACTGTCTTTTTTCAGCAGCATCCTGTTCGGACAAAACGAACCTATCGTGCTGAAAAACCCATCTTTTGAAGGGGTGCCCAACGCTGGCGCCAAAAGCCATGCTTTTGTCCTGGATGGATGGATTGATTGCGGCTTTCCAGAGGAATCTCCACCTGATATCCATTCAGCAAATACCCACCATTTTAAATCCAATAACCAACCAGCGGAAGGCAAAACCTATCTCGCTTTGGTAGTGAGGAATAACGATACATGGGAATCAATCTCGCAGCGGCTTCCGTCGCCCTTGGTTGGCGGTAAATGTTATTCCTTTAGCTTAAGCCTTCGCCGGTCGGTTTCCTATTTGAGCGCTTCCAGCAATGACACAATATCGGAAGTCGAATATACCACTCCCGCCATTTTGAGGATATGGGGTGGGGCAGGGGTTTGCAACAAAGCCGAGCTGCTGGACGAAACCACGATTGTCACCAATACGGATCGGTGGATAGGCACGACGTTTAACCTAAACCCAAAACAGGCCCACAACTACATCGTCATCGAAGCCTATTACAATTCTACTTCGGCGTTTAAATACAATGGCAATATATTGATTGACAATGCAGGCCCGATTTTTCCTGAGCCTTGCAACGTCGAAGAGCCTGTCGTGGTAGATCTGCCGCCCGCACCCAAGCAAAAAATCTTGGGAGACCTGGACCGCAGCAAGTTGCAAAAGGGGCAGACCATCCGCATTGACCAGCTTTATTTCAAGGCCGACAGTTCCAGCATGACCGAGGCTTCGCTGCCTGTTTTATATGAAATTTATGAGTTCATGGAAGCCAATTCGGACGTGGTAGTGGAAATAGGCGGGCATACCAATGGCATCCCCGATCACGAGTATTGCGACCGCCTGTCAACAGAGCGGGCCAAGGCCGTGGCCGATTTTTTGGCAGAAAAGGGCATACCTCGTGACAGGCTCCAATTCAAAGGCTATGGAAAAAGAGTGCCCGTTGACACCAATAAAACCACGGTGGGCCGAAAGAAAAACCAACGGGTGGAAATAAAGATCTTGAGCTTCAACGGTTAGCTGCACTGAGCAGCACCATATCCGATACGACCGGCAAATGGTCGCTGGGAAAATAAACGCCGTCATTCTCGTGGATGATGGCGTTTGTTTTTATGTCCCAATGCGGGCTGGCAAAAAGATAGTCAATGCGCCTGCACTCGGCACCTTCTACTTTGAAGCCCGTGAAGGTGCAAGGCTGTTCGGCCAAGTTTTTCTCAGCCGCCAAATAACTGTCCCTCAGTTGCCAGCGGGCGCTGTCTTTGGCCACTCCGTAGGGTGGGGCGGTAGGTTCGTAATTGAAATCGCCCATTAGGATAAAGGCGGAATTGCCAGCTATATCCTTGACTTTTTCGCTGATGAGTTCCATGCTTTTGAACCGGGCTATTTCACCGATATGGTCGAAATGGGTATTGAAGACAAAAAACTGTAAGCCTGTTTTTTTGTCGGAAAACTTCCCCCAGGAACATACACGGGTAATAGCGGCATCCCAGCTTTTGCTGCCCGGCACTTCCGGCGTTTCTGAGAGCCAAAAGGTGCCGCTTTGCAGGAGGTCAAATTTTTCTTTTTTGTAAAAAATAGCGGAATACTCCCCGGCTGTTTTGCCATCGTCACGGCCTGCACCATAAAAAGAGTATCCGGACATGAGCGTGGTCAAATCTTCCATTTGGTTGTGTTTTGCCTCCTGCACCCCAAAAATAACTGGGTTTTGCTGCTGGATGAGGCGGGCCAGTTTATCCTTGCGTTTTGGCCAATGGTTGACCCCGTCGCCTTCGTAGTCCAGGCGGATGTTGTAGGTCATAAAGCGCAAAGGCAATTTGTGTTGGCAAGAATCGGCGAGCAAAAGCACAATTGGCAATAAAAGGAATTTCATAAAATCAAGATTGAACACGGAAGGTAGGGCGTCCGTCTTAGTTAAGAAAATGGACGTTAACCAAAATTATTAAAAATGAACATTTCAGATGTCAATCAGGACGGTATAGGCATAGACGGCATGGATCCAGTTGCCTATTACAATGGTGAGTTTTTACGGGGCGATGCGACTTTGAGCTATACCATCGAAGATATAACCTACCTATTTGCCAATGAAGAAAACCTGGAGGCTTTTGAAGAAGACCCCGGCAAGTACATCCCCGTCGGCGGCAATCTTGAATTGAACGGAACCCGTGTGGTGCGTGGGCTGGAAGAAACGGAATACAGCCATGAGTCAACCCCGCCGCCCGCAGGAAGGGACAGGGGAATGGAACGTGAAAACCTATCCGACAGTGACAGTTGACAACTGACCTTATAATTTCTTCTTCATATTTTTTTAGCCCGCAAGGGCTTTTTTTATGCCCTGGAGGATTTGGCGGGTAAATTCAAAAGATACCAAACCCTCTCAAAATGAAACTGACCTTCTCAAAATGAGAAGGTTTTTCTTTTTTTAAAAAAGGGCAAAAAAAATAATTTGCATCTAAACTCCTGATATTCAGAAGTTTGAAAATTAATTTAGGAAAATCGCTTTAGAAGGAACGCCGTTTGGCATAGGGTAATCGTCACTGCAAACGAGCGGCGGCGCATTTAAACAAACCAAGTAATACAAACCACTATAAACCTACTATGGAAGTTGCACTTTTTTTCCTGACAGCATTTCTCTCCTTCCTCTTCCTCCTTTTGATGGAGATGGTAAGCGAGCAGAACATTTAAAAATGGGAAGGCTTATCCTCAAAACGGCCAAGTTCATTTTAACCGATTATTATCCAAACTAAACCTCAGTTTATGAGTACCATTGAATTTAATAGCCATTTCGACAGCCTCCAGCACAAGCTGTTACCCTTTGCTTACAGACTGACCAACAACGTTGAAGATGCGAAAGACCTTATCCAGGAAACTGCCCTCAGGGCCTACAACAACAAGGAAAAATTTGAGGTAGGCACCAATTTCAGGGCTTGGGTCACCACGATTATGCGGAACACGTTTATCAACATTTACCGCAAAAAGAAAAACAGGGCGACCTCTTCCGAACCTACCGACAGCTACGTTTTTGTAAACGAAAACCATGCTGTGGACAACAGCGCCCACTCCAACATGACCATGTTGGAACTGGACAACATCATGAGCAGCCTCGATTTTATCTATCGCAAGCCGTTCCAGTTGTTCTTTGAGGGCTTCAAGTACGAAGAAATTGCAGAAAAAATGAACCTGCCGATAGGCACTGTGAAAAGCCGCATTTTCTTCGCACGCCAAAAACTGATGGACTCCATTAAGCTGCACTATGCTTACGATACCACGTTGAACTGATCTTAGACATTTGCCCCAAAAACCATTTTTCACATCAGTGCAACTACCCTTTAGCCCCTATTGACCATCCCCGATTTCCCTTCGCTATGTAACGACGATGTGTGGCCCACCACTTTTCTAAAAACGCTACGTTTATTTGTAGCGTTTTAGAGGTGCGCCGCATATCGTATTTTTGTTTATGAAACTATCCGACCTGAAACCAAATCCAGCCTATTACCTTTCAAAAGTGGTCAGGACACTGGAAAGGGTAACGGATCGTTTCTCCAGCCGCTCCTCGTACCGCAGCTTCGTGCAAGCCTCCGACAACGGCCATCCCACTCATATCGTCCCTTCAGCGCAAATTACCTTCAAGGAAGTTTTTTCACATGTTTCCAAAAAAATGACCTTGGGAAATATATTGGGCTACCTGTATTCCCTTAGGTTGAAGGTGAAGATTTTTGCCACGCTCGTCGTCCTGTTTTTGGCCATCACGGCGATGGGCATGTTGGGCGGAAAATACGTGCAGCGTACCTCCAGCAACGCCGTGAAAATGCTGCGGGTGAATTACAATTCCATCAAAAACACCTGGGAAATGTCAAATGCCATGAACGAAATCGTGCTGGCATTGACCGTAGAAAAATCGGCCCCGTCGTACCGTCGGCAGCAATTGCGCAAGGCCTGCGACGAGTTTGAGCGCTACCTCAACGTGGAATTGTCGAAAGTGGACACCAACCAGCAAAAAATCCTCAACCCGACCCTCAAGGAAGACTTTTCCGCTTTCCGTAAAAAACTGTTGAGCGTCGAGTTTACCGACAAGGTACCCATTGACATCCTCATGCAGGTAAAACACTTCGAGGGTACTCTACAGGCCGTGCGTGACCTGAACGAGGAAATACTGAACCAGCGCACCGCCGAAGCCAGCGACAATGCCGACAGGGTAAATCTTTATACCATCCTGCTGGGCATGTTTTTTTTCATTTTAGGCGTGGCGGGCATTTTTTACCTCCCCGATTATTTGGCGCACCCCATCCTGAAACTCACCCGTAGCCTGGAAGAGGTTTCCAAAAAAAATTACGACCACCCTGTTGAAATCAGGCACAAGGACGAATACGGTATCATGGCCAAGTCTTTTAACCAGATGCTGGGCAAGCTGGCCGAGTTCGAAAACATCAACGTGGCCCAAATCCTGACCGAAAAAAAGCGCACGGAGACTATCGTCAGCCGCATGAACGAGGCTATTATCGGCTTGGACGACAACAAGGCTATCCTCTTTGCCAACCCGCCAGCCCTAGAACTCATCGGCCTCAACGAGGAGGATTTGATCGGCAAAAAAGCCAACGAGGTGGCCAAGCAAAACGACCTGCTTTATAGCCTATTAAAAGAAGTATTGGCCGATCAGGTGGCAAGTTCCAAAACCTTCCCTGCCGTAAGCATTGACAAAAACGGAAAGCGACAGTATTTCAACAAAGACGTATTGAAACTGGAAAGCCAGGGCGACGACGAGGAAACCCGCACCAATGTTGGCTTCGTCATCATTTTGAAAAACGTGACGGAACTCAAGGAACACGATTTGGCCAAAACCAATTTCATGGCCACGCTGTCGCACGAACTCAAAACGCCCATCTCTGCCATTGACATGAGCCTCAACCTGCTGGAAGACAAAAGGGTAGGCGAACTCAACGAAGAACAAAGGGAACTTTCGGACACCATCCGCCAAAACACGGCCCGCCTGCTGAAAATGGTGAACGAAATACTCGACATCTCCCGCATAGAATCCGGGAAACTGCAATTGAACTTTGAAACGGTGGCTCCGATGGATTTGGCAGAAAAAGCCCTGGAAAATGTAAAGACCTTCCTTGCCGACAAACAGGTGAAAGTTATCCAGCACATCGAGCACGACTTGCCCACCCTCAACGTGGACGTACACAAAACCACCGCCGTCCTGGTCAACTTCCTCACCAATGCCCTGCGCTATACCACTGAAAATGAGGCCATTGAGATAAACATTGCCCGTCAAAACGGCAGTGTGGAATTCTCCGTAAAAGATCACGGGCCTGGCATCACCGAAGAGGAGCAGCGGAAATTGTTCCAACCATTCCGCCGGGCCGCTGGCGACAAAACAAAAGGAACCGGCCTCGGCCTTGCCATTTCAAAGGAATTCATCGAAGCACAAGGCGGCAGGATCTGGGTCAACAGCAAGGTGGGAATGGGGAGTACCTTTACATTTTCCTTGCCCAGCACTAGTCCTTCTCCACACTCAACCCGCCGAGCAGCAGCGTCAACAACAGGCCGGCAAAGGCAATTATGATTCCTACTATCAGGAAGAGCAGCCCAACGTAGGGTATCACCACTCCCAGCACGATAAACAAGCCACCGACCAGCATTACCACTACGCCCAGCCATGCCAGGCTGATGCGGTCTCCACCTTGTATTTTAGTTTCCCACTTTTCCAGCTTTTTGGTGAGGCGTTTTTGGCGGCGCTCGGTGCGGGTTGGTTTTTTGGTGGTTTTGGTGGGGTGGGTTGCGGAAGTGTTTTTCCCAGGCGGGACAAATTGCTGACTTTCAACAGCGGTTTTACTGGCCGCAGCAGGCAGTGAAGATGGAATTTGGATTAATAATGCCAGTAAGCTGAGAAGTAGAATGAATTTCTTCATAGGGAAGATTTTTGAGTCAGGTGAAAGAATGGCCTGCCTTCCTTGGCAAAGGCTAACATGTATAGGATGAATTGATCGTTGTGTACCCCCTATCAGTTTTCAAGAAACGGTGATTGATTGTATCCAATTCTTTTTGCCAAGTTCTGCCCTACTGCATTTTAGTCCTATTGCCATTTCTACATGATTTGATTGTTTACCCTTGACTGGATTTTTGAACGAAAATTACAGGTGGGGATGGATGTTTTGCCTTTACTTCGGTATTTGGAATAATGTTTCGCCCAATTTCTACTTTAAGCATGTTTAGGATTTGGCTGTTTGGCTAAAAACACCTGGCATTTCTGAAATTGGCATTTTTCTCTTTTGGGCTTCGGTGAAATGGAAAGTGTATAGATTTAGTTATCAATTGGCTTATGAAATGCCTTGAATTTTTGAGGATTGCCTGGAGGGAAGTTAGATTTACAATGATACTTTTTTAATCAACTTTAAATTCATGAGAAAATGAAACATCCTGCCTTTGTTTATGACGCCAATGATTTTATCAATCTGATGCAGACTTCATGTGCTATCAACCCAAATACTGGGGAAGCAGGGGAACTCGTTGGTATTATCATTTCAGTTTTCCGGGAAACCTCCCCTATGTTGGTGCCAAAACCAGTTTACTTGGATTTGACCAACTTGACTTTTTTTACCCCAAATAGCTTCCCAAATATCACTTTCAAAAATATTCTTTATGCGGAACCTCCTGCCATTGCATTGGCACAAAGGAGGTATGAAGACAAACATCGTGGCAATAGAAACGATGCCACAGCTGAACTGCCGAACAGTAAATTTGAATTTGACCTTACGCAGCCTGCTCCAAATTCATTGAGAGGTCCGGGTACAATAAAAATACATCCAGAGTACACACAGGCAGATTTTGCATTCTTTTCCAAAGACGAGGTTTTGTTGTTGGCAAGATATTCAAACGAATTAACTGTCTCACCATCCCAATTTGACTTTGGGAGTATGACGGGAAATAGCAATCGGGGAAAACACCAGACATTAAAAATAGAGGCAGATTTGAATATTGTACAAAATGGTGGGATAACAGGACAGCAGCTATTCAACACGTTAAATCAGGATTTAGGATATCTGTCCGTTATCAATGGCGAACCTTGTCCGCCTTTTTGGATACCTACCTCTTCCTTTGCAAGCATGCAACTGCCCACTATATTCCTTCAGAGAAGGCCGGAACTTTTATGTGAAAAAGATTGGCCGGCAAGGCTGCATTTGGCCTGGAATGTATTTGCGAAGGAAGAAACTAATTGGATTGAAAAAGTTGAAAATGAAATAGAGGCAAAAATTGACGGGAAAAATGAAGACCAAAAGAAAGCGATTATCAAAGATTATTTTAACTCTCTTTTCAAAAAAGACAAAAAGGCAGGCAAGAAGTGAATAATGGTTTAATTCGGCGATGGTACCATTTAATCGCTTTTGACCCCAATATTCAAATTGTTGAATATAGCCTTGTGGTAAATGAATTTCCTGTACCATTTGGTTCAGGTCTCATTTCTCGTTCATTATAAATGTTGTTATTGCCTTGGACAAATAATTGCTTACACCGAATTTCTAAAGGTGCGTTGTATTGCCTCGCCCTGGCAATAACGGCCATTGTCAATGCGCAATCCATTCCGGGACATAAGCTCGGCAGCGAAAATGGTATTCCCGAGGTGCAGTACATCATGTTTGCCGGTAAAGACTGTGATGGTTTTTTATGGATTGGCACCGTCGAAGGGCTTGTTCGGTTTGATGGCATCAATGTCAAGGTTTACAATACCATTAATAGCGGTCTGGCAGACAACAATATCCAAAGTGATTTTTTTGAAGATGTGTCTGGCGATGTGTGGTTCACCACTGTAAAAGCCCTAAACAGGTACAGGCGGAAGGAAGACAACATTGAGTCTTTTCAATTCAAAGATGAAAATAACGTCCTGCTGCAAAAGGATTACCGTCTTTTTTATCTGCAACCAAAATCAAACAGCCTTTGGTTAAAAGTAGGGAACCGGATTTATGTTGCCCCTGTCAAATCACCTTCTTTGGCGGCACCGATACCCGGCATCATAACAAACAGTGTAAACTTCAGCCCGGAATTATCCCCCAATGAGGAATTGATGGGCATCTATGGTGCCCCGTGGATTGTGGATAAGGGGATTGAATATTTTTACAAAGAAAATGGCAATAGATGGAAGTCCCGGACATTCCTGAAGGAATCGCTTTTTTCAAAAAAAATCAAGCCGCCCGTTGTTACAAAAATATCGGTTGAAAATGATTCGACTGCCTGGTTGCTAACGGAAAAACAAGGAATTATCCGTTTTAATAAACATCAACCTTCCGAATCCAGACAGTATCTCCCCGGCGGTCTGTTGGAATTGAGCATAAGGGATGTTGCCCTGGTTGAAGACAATCAATTGGCACTTGCTACAAAGGAAGCCGGATTGATTTATTTTACAACAGATAAAACTGAATATTCTTTTCACGGCAGCTATAATCAATTAAATTCTGAGGATAAAATATCTCCCGGCTTAAATTCTGTTTTTATTGACAATGAAATAGTTGTCAAAACTACTAAGGATGGTATTGAGTATGAACCTGTAAAGACCACATTCGGAAGCGGCGGGGTTATTTATCTAAAAACCACTGACAAAGTAAATTCTATTGTCGAAGACTCGAAGGGCAAGGTATGGGTCTCCACTATCAATCACGGTGTTTATCGTTATGATTTAAACGGAGTTTTTGAAGCGCAATATAAATATCAGTTGAATGGGATCACCCGGGTTCCGTTCGAGAGCATATCTGAGTTGAGCGTTGATAAAAAAGGAACTGTATGGTGTTTGAGCAAGGAAGCCGTCTCTTATTTTGACCCCAATAAGAAAGAATGGAGGCTCGTGCTTGCCTCTGAAATCCCTAAATTTAAGTTGCTACACTTTGAGAGCGGAAAAAAATTAGTGTCAACATCCGCTGGTATGATGGATTTATCTGCTTCATCGTCAGGTTATACCCTTACCCGGGAAGTTGAATTAAAAAACCATCAAGGATATAATTACATCACACCTTTAAAAACCTCAAATGATGAGTTGTTCCTTCATTTGAATTTAAATGAATTAAATATATTTCATTGGGCCAACCAACGTTTCAGGGACGTCGGGAACATTCCTTTTGACAACCAGATATATGGCTGTGTAGAGACGGATGGCGGGGATTCGGTCTTTATCGGGACAGGGAACGGATTAGTTTTAATTACCAGTACGGGGGATGGCAGTTTTAAAAAATTGGAATTATTTCAGGAGGATTGGGAGATTGGGAAGACGAGCGTATGGCAACCTGTCCTGGATTTGAACAATGACCTGTGGATACCCACTACCAAGGGCCTTTGGCATTACGGCACCAATTCTGAGGTACTTCTACAGTATCAAAAAGAGGACGGTCTGCCCAATACCGACTTCTCTTTATTTGGCCATATATGTGCCTCCGACGGTAAAATATGGCTTGCGACCATCAAAGGGGCGATTGTTTTCCAACCAACTGCCCTGCAACCCTACCCCATCCCCCCCAGGCTGCACCTCGAAAGCCTCTCCTTAAACGGCACACCCTTGCACCGGGCTGAATTTGGCGGCAATGAAATGCTAAAATTACCAGCCAGCACCAGCCACACGCTGGAACTTAAATTCATCGGCGTAGGCTATTATTTGCCCGAAAAAACCCAAATCAGGTACCGCCTGAACTACTACAACGATGAGTCGGAGTGGCTGGTGTCGGGAAACCCGGCAGATATTAAGTTAATCAAACTACCCTATGGGGAATTTGAACTCGAAGTGCAGGCCATCGGTGCTAATGGAAATAAAAGTCCCATTTTCACCAAATCCATTATTATCCCTCCCCCTATTTATCTCAGGAAATGGTTCATTGCGCTCAGTACTGGATTGGTACTGTTGATGATTTACGGTGTTTTCAGGGCCTACCTAAACATGAAACTCCGAAAACAAAAAATGGCGCATGAGCGGGAACTGGCCAAACAGGAAGAACGCATCCGCATAGCGGGCGAACTGCATGACGACCTCGGCTCCGGCCTGTCAACTATCCTCTTCCTGGCGGGCGATATTATGGAAGAAGAAAGAAATAAGGAGAAAAAAGAAAAACTTCATAAGGTATCTGCATCTGCCAGTTCGCTATTTGACAATATGCGTGATATTATTTGGGCGCTGGATAAAGAGGACGACTCCCTTGAAAACCTGTTGGGGCGATTGAGAAATTATGCCAGCCAATATCTGAAAACAAATCAACTCGCACTCGATGCACATTGGCCGGACGAAATTCCCGCTTGTGAATTGACCGGAGAAAAGCGACGGAATATTTTGCTTATCGTCAAGGAAGCCTTGCACAATATCATACGTCATGCAAATGCGACAAATGCCACCATACGCTGTCGGGTTGAACATGGCAGGTTGTTTCTCCAAATAGAAGATAACGGGAAGGGCCTGCCTGATTTTGACCATAAGAAAAAAGGAAAAGGCTTGGACAATATGGCCAAAAGGGCAGAAAACCTCGGCGGGAAGATTTCATTTTCTTCCATGCCCGATAAAGGCACGAGTGTCATTCTTGAAGTGCAGCTTTAGTCACGAAACAGGCCCTTTTAATAGCCAAAGTTATCTTTCCTTGGTAGTGTGTTCACTTTACTTTTGCAAAAAAAATCTTTCCTGCCATGAATAATCAAATAGCAAAAATCAGCATCGTGGAAGATACGCCCGAAGTGAGGGAGTCGCTGAAAAACAAAATCAACAGCACGGATGATTTGGTTTGCATTGGTGCTTACGAAGACGGCTATGAGGCTTTGCAAGGAATTCCGAAAAAATTGCCTGATATCGTCCTGATGGACATTGGCCTTCCTTTTATAAGCGGAATCGAATGTATGCTCCGGTTAAAAGTAAAACATCCCGAAATCCAGTTCCTGATGTTCACTGTCTTTGACGATGACGACAATATATTCGAAGCGCTCAAAGTGGGCGCAGATGGCTATGTTTTAAAAAAGGACGGGGTGCCGGGCGTACTGAATGCCATTAGGGAACTGCTCCAGGGCGGCTCGCCCATGAGCAGGAGCATTGCCAAACGGATTATTCAAAGTTTTCACAGATTAGGGCCGGAAGAAGCCGGAACAGAGCAATTGACGCCCCGTCAAATCGAAATATTGAACCTCCTTGCCCAAGGGCTGCTCTACAAAGAAATCGGTGAAAAACTGAACCCAATCGTTACCGAAGGCAGCGTGAAACAGCATGTGAACCGGATTTATAAAAAACTGCATGTCAATAACCGAACAGAGGCGCTCAATAAATTTTTGGGGAAAACCTGACCAGCGCACTTGATAACTTTCGTTACCCTACCAAAATTTGACAATTATTGCTGGCAAGCCTTTCTTTGTACTGCGATTGTAATCATGCACTTTAAGCCGTTGAGCAGAAGTGTTTTGTCAAATTTAACCCCAAAAAAATATTCTACTTATGGCCAAACCAATAACCAAAAGCAGACTATATAGGCCGGATGGAGCATAAATCCGTTAAAATGGTCAGAAATTACAATGCGTTTTCCGGCATGATTGCCCATCTGCACAACCGGCTGAATCAAAGGCCAATATTCAGAATGCAAAATGACTACGAATAAGACTGTAGAGCTCCCTCATTTTGATTTTCCGGGCAATCACTTTTTTCATCACTAAAAAAAACGAATAATAAACCACCCATCTGCTTTGCAGCGGCCCAGCCTTGCTTTGCCGCAAGCCATCTCTTGCTGCAAACCAGTCCATTAGTGAATTAACCGGCCTGGCAAGAGGAAGTAGCGCATGAACGCCAAATAGAAAATGAGGATTTGGAATAGCCATGTCCGGTTCCTGTTTCTGAGACATTTCGGTGAGATTTTTTTGTTATAGTCTTAATAAAAAGGGGGTGGAGCGCAGGCAATTTATGGATGCTTCCATTCAAGCTATCCATTGCCCACCGGATTGTTTTCAGCACCATGCAAATCCAGTTTATTTAATCCTTGCCCACCGGTACGTCCAAATGTGCCGTGGGCATCCAAACCAACCAGTCTATGAAAAAGTCCATTTTTTTCCTGACGCTGTTCTTTCCTTTGGCCTTCGGCTTCTCCATGTCGCAAGCAAAAAACCTATCGCTCGACCTTGAGCCGCCCAATGCCACCGTTGTCTCAAAGACGAGCAATTCCATCTCTTTCGATTGGGACGATTGTGCTTGCCTCTCGCCAGTTTACCGGGTATTTTACAGAAATGGCGGTTTTGTTAGTACGGAATACTCCACGACTGATTCCGAATTTACATTTTCGGATTTGACCCCTGGTAATTATGTTTTTTACTTCTATACGGTGAGCGGTACGGAGGTGAGCGGGTTTATTGTCATAGAGGATACACTTGATGTTTAACTCGCTGAAGTTTATTGAAGTAAATTTTGATTCATAAGTGAATCAAATGAATGAGGAGAATAGTTTTGTTCTCCTCTTTTTTTTTGGATAATCTGAAGCCTAAAGCTCTCACAATTTGCCCCGAACCATCAAATGTCACTGTTGTTTCAAAAGACAGCAGTTCCATCTCATTCGATTGGGATGGTTGTGCTTGAAATCAAGGGGCTGTCCTCAGTTCCCTGATTTTTTCCAGTAACCAATCTTTTGCAAATACATTTTCATCGAGCTCTATAGATCGCCCAATTAAATTTACGATCTTCAATTTTTCTTCATTTTCAAATCTTGCTTTTATTATCTTTTTTGTAAATTTAGTAAAATTTACAAAGGCCGATAACTTGTTTTTTTCTAATGATTTATCTCTTTTAAGCTGCTTATCTAATGAAGATATGTAATCAAGTAAAAAGTCATAATTCTCTTCATTTTGATTATAAAACTCGTAATAAATTCTAAGAAGCAATGTCCTTACACGATAACAAAAATTCATATCCGTTATCTTCGTGCTTAAAAGAAATTCAGTGGCTTGATTAAAATCAGATTCTTTTTTAGATCTTATTGCTTTAAAATAATAGATGTAGGAGTTTGCTAATTGCAGAGCATTTTGTTTATTTTCTAATGAGAGCTTGCTTTTATCAATAGTCCGTGATAGTTAAAGCGTCTAAGCAGCGGCTTTGACGCCGAAATTTCGGATTTGGATAATAGCTGGATGATTTTTTAGCGGGTCTGCGGCTTTCCCAAACACGCAAAAAATTCTTTCCAGCATCAGTTCAT
>JBGSKQ010000056.1:0-30064 GCA_041741095.1 Saprospiraceae bacterium | reverse complement strand
CGCAGCCGCCAATGGCGGCTGCGCCGGGGGGAGGGGTTGTTTGGGGGCAAGCCCCCAAGCCCCCAATTTTACCACAATATCCAAAAGCGTAAAATGGATTTACCCACAGGTTTTCATATAGAACCATAAAATAACACCAGCACCAACGCACTTTTGATAAAGCAATTAGCCGTCTTATACGAAGGTTTTGTTTTTTAATTATATCGCCTTCCCAAAAACGTAAACCCCTATCTCCCCGCCCCCACCTTCAGCACTTCCCGCCAATTGCCACGCCGGAAGGCCGCCAGCGCCCAAAGCAGCAGCACCACCAGCACGTTGGTGCCGAGGGTCATGAAATAAAGGATGGAACGGCCAATTTTCAGCCAAAAATCTCCCGTTTGATAGATGGCAATGTCGGGCTGGTTGAAAATGACCAGCATGGCGAGATAAACTTTCAGCACTGTGTATAGGTAGAACAGCAGGCTGCCCACCACTATGCCCAGGGCCTTTTCCTTCCACGAAATGGGCGACAACAGGATGAGCGCCACCAGGAACAGCCAAAAACTGAGGAAGAGGTTATAGAAGCTGATGAGGTTGTCACGCCCAACGATGCGGGCGTTGGCCTGGCCGGACTGTTTGGCCTCCGCCATTTGTCGCTGCACCTGCTCTTTGGAGGCGTATTCTACCCGCAGCACATCGGGCTTTCCGACTTCGGTCTTAAGCTGTAAGTAGGCTTTTGAAAGCAGCGATTTCAGGATGGGTTCGGTGGGCTGGCGGTAGGCAGCGTTGAAAGCGGCCCCTACCGATGGCACCAGGCTGATGGCCGTCATGGCCCCGTAGAGCAAGAGGAAGAGCCCAAAATATTTCAGCGCAGAGCGGAGAAGTGGTTGCATTGGAAAACAAATGAAAAGTGAAAAATAAAAAGCGGGGAGGCCTCATTGGCCCTTTAATTATTGGGTAGGGCGCTCCTTTTGGTGGCCCAATTTATCCAAACAAACAGCAAAATGACGCTTATCAGGGTAAAAATGATAAACCCACCCTGAATGTGGACGATCTCGAAGACTTCTTTTGAAAAATTCAGCCCAACGAGGTACAGGGCTGCAATGCGCAACAAATTGAGCGCCATCAGGATGCCCACACCCCACAGCAGGCCTGGTACTTTGAGGCGGAAGGGAGCCGGGAAAATCAGGATGCCCGCCACCAAAATGGCAATGGCTTCCAGCCCGTCGCAGCCATTTTTTACGTCAACGGAAAAATCGGTCGTGGCAATGGCCGAACCTACCACTTGTGTGTCGTGGCCCAGCAGGTGCAGCAGCCCGTTGCCAATGAGCGCCTGGAAATGCAGAAAGGGTGGCTCCAGCCAGTTTTTATAAAAAGAAGAATAGTAAAACAGATAGAACAAAGCCATGCACCCGACGAAGCCCAGCAGGAATTTCAGCACGGGGTGGCGGTCTTTCAAAAATAGGTTTACCCGTGCCAGCGGGTTAAGGGTAATGGCCTTTGTAGATGACTGCCTGGGCTGTTTTTTATTTTTTTTCGGCATGTGGGATGTTTTAATAAATGATGAACGATGAATGATGAACCTTGACCTGTTGGCAGACAGGAATTCGCAAAACATTGATTAACAATAACTTATTAATCGAGCTGGCTCACTTAATGGGCCATGAGTTGTTGTGAGAAAAAAGGAATTTGCCACATTGCTGATTTTCAAGACTATACAGCCTCACTTCTCACTTTCTCACACCTCACTTCTTTATAAAATGAAAGCGCAGCAACAAGCCTGATGCCCGTTGCTGCGCCTTTTCACTGTTTTTATCAAAGATCAATGATTCTCCTTACGGGCTGAAGATACCATTACAAATTGGATCAAGTAGGCAATTACTGCGCCAGCCAACAAACTGCCCGGCACGTCGGCGGTCGTCATTTCGTATCCAAAAACCAATGTTACGACAGCAAACAACAAAGCAAAACCAAGGTAAACAAGTGGCAATACTTTGAAATAAACTGCTTTGTTGAACGACAGTTTCTGACGGTTGCTCATGGAAAATTCGCCATTGGCACCGCTCATGGCCAGAGCCCGCTGCTGCTGCGTACCGAAGACTACCATCATGGTGAAGACGATCAGGGCGAACAGTATCAATCCCCATTCCGACATGGTAGGAATAGTGGGTGCGTTGGGCGAACAGTTGGCCGGGGCAGTGCCTGCGTTGTTGTTGGACAAGGTGCAGGCCGGGTTGGCAGAGAAACTGGCCGACAAGCTGATGGGCGTGCCATTGGCAATCATCGTTACTCCTGTGAACGTATAAGTACCAGCGCCCAGCGAACCAACAGGCACGGTGGCACTTGCGTCGCCGAACAAGTTCAGCGTACCGCTGCCAGGTGCGTTGGCGAATGTCACCGTCACATCGGCGGTGAAGGTGTCGTCAGCGGCATTGGCTGGTGTGCCGTTGCTATTACAGGCCGAAATATTGGCAACCGTGATGGCAGTGACCGAGCAAACGGGCGGTGCCACCGAGCAAGAGCCTGGTGCAGTACCGGCATTGCTGTTAGTCAGCGTACAGGCGGCGTCATCGGAAAAGGCCGCAGTGAGGCTGATGGCCGAGCCGTCGGCGCTCATTTGTACACCTGTGAAAGTGTAAGTGCCTGCGCCAAGTGAGCCGACAGCGATAGAAGATGTGGCATCGCCACTGAGGTTCAATGTGCCAGTGGCAGGTGGATTGCTAAAAGTCACCGTCACATTGGCGGTGAAGGTGTCGTCGGCGGCATTGGCGGGCGTTCCGTTGTTGTTGCAAGCGGAAATGTTGCTCACAGAAATGCCATCCACTGAACACAACACCACTGGGCAAGCAACGATGGGTGCATAACGCCAGGCCACACCAGCCGTGATGCCGATGGCACCCGCAGGTTGGTTGAGCGGCTCCACATAAGTCTGCATACCCACGATTACATTGCCATTTGGCACGTACATCACAGGTTGTGCAGCGCCACCTGGCCCACCAATTCCAGTCATGGAATTGCTGGTTGAATTCGGAAGTCCGGCAGCAATGTCGAGAATGGGCTTTGAAGCCCCCATGATAGCGTCCATGGCGCAGCCGATTCGGACTTCAAAACCTACGATTCCCTGATTGGCAGCAGCATCAATAGGCCCGTCTGGCGTGCCAACTGTTGAGGTACCATTGGAACAAGTTACCATGACAGTGGCGCCCAAGGTGCCATTTGAATTCAATTGTTTGCAGCGCAACTTGAATTGGCTGAGCACGTCCCCATAAACGTTGCCTGCTATCCCCTCGTAGCCAACAGCTACGAAGCCTGCAGGACAATCGCAGACGGCACCCAACTGGGCTGTGCCGGGGCAAAAGGCGATTGGGTTCTTAAGGATAGAGGAAAGTTGGCCGGTTGGCGTGCCCAATTCGTAGCACTGGGCAAGGATGGATTGGGAAAAAACCATCATCAAGAGAAAGGTAGCGACAACGGGTGTCAAAACTCTTTTCATTTTCTATAGGATTATAAATTGTTGATAATAGTGGCAAAAGAGCTAATGAAAGCGCTTGTTGCCTTTACTTTTTTACAGTCTTTTTCGGTTGATGGAATGGGAAAAACTCAGTCAATGGAGAATAAAAAAGAAGGGCGACGTGAAATGATGTCCTGAAGATGATTGGTGTTGCCCTGCAAAATTCTGCCCAAAATTAGAAAAATAATGGGATTGAAGAATAAAAATGAGGAAAAATGACTGGATTTGGCAATTAACAAAAAAACCACCACCGCCGCCCGGCGATGATGGTTTGCAGTAAAGGATTGATGCAAGGATATTTGGTTTTACAGGCTTTTACTTCAGGATGATTTTGCCGCTGTACAGTTTTGCTCCTGCATTTTCAATGGAATAAAAATAAATGCCAGGTACAAGCAGCCCCCGTTCGAAGCGGAAGCGGTTGCCTGCCACAGATTCCGTCCGTACCACCCTGCCGAGGTGGTCGTGCAGGACAAACGTTCCGTCTTCGAGGGTGTTTCCTGGGATTTCAAAGTTGGCGTACCCGGAGGAGGGGTTGGGGTACACCAGCAGTTCGCCGTAGCCGGATGGCCGCTCCACTGCATCGCTGGTCACTTCAATGAAGTTTTCGCCAATGGTATGGAAGACGGTGTTCGTGATGACTGGCTCGTTGAAGTCGAAGTAGATGGCGGCGCTGTTTTCTATCACGGTGCCGAGGCTAATGCCGGGCTGTTGTTTTACACTGAATTTTACAAAACCGTGCGAAGCAGGCTCGTTGGTCGTGCTGTCCGGCAGCAGAATGTTGTCGAAGGTGAAACGCAGCACATTTTCATCCAGCATTTCAAAAGAAAATGGGTGGCTGCCAATGCCGGGCCGCACGCTTATTGGGTCAAGATACTGGGACAATGTATCCAATACAACGACTTTGAAGGCCGTGTCAGTCCCTGTGTTTTGGAAGCGGATGAGGTATTCGAGGTCGGTGTTCCTTTCGATGAAATGGTTTTCACCGTAGCCAAATGGCGCAGCCGACTTGTCATTGGGGTCAAATGAGCCGATGTTTTCCTGGCAGTCCACAGCGATGAATGGGTTGGGGTTTTCTGTACAAAACAGGTTGACCAAACCCGTGAAGTTCAGGCCGTTGCAGCCTTCCACGGCCACTGCCACACTGCCTGGAAAGGGGTGATTGGGCACTTGTTCTGCTTCCATCCGGAAAGTTTGACCACTTGCCTCCATTTCAAAAGATAAACTTTGTCCCACATTTAGCTGGAATGGCGCTTGTAAATACATGATAACATCTTCCACCACGATGTAATCCAGCGGTGCCAGCATGTTGCCCGTGCCTGTGTTTTTTATGGTGAAATTCACCGTGTCATTTTTGCAAAAACCCTCCACTTCGATATTCGCACCAGACCACAACGGGTTTTCAGGGCAAAGCGTATCCGGGTAAATATGCGCCTCCGTGCAGTGGGTTTGCCCCAACACAGCCTCGCAACTCAGTTCAAAAACGATGTTGAAACTGCTGCACTCACCAGCCTCCAAATCGCCTACCTGAAATGAATAGCTATTGCCGCCCAAAGCCACGCCGGGCACGGAACTGTTAAGGAATTCCATGAAGGTATCCAAGGCCACTTCCACCCAGGCGTTTTCGATCAATTGAGCGCTGTAATTGCAGTAGTTGACCGTGTAGGTATTGGCAAAACAACGGCGCAGGAAGGGCGAAGCCAAATCCACGATCATCAGTGGACATTCATTGTCCAAGTGGACGGGGATGTTCTGAACGGAAGGCATACCGCTGGTAAGGAAAACCGAATAAGTGGTCGGGCAGGTCTGGCCGTAGTTGAAAGGCACGTCGAGGCTTACCTCCACTTCCGAATCGGCGGTGCAGATGCCGTTTATTTCATACAAACCAAATTGGTTGGTAACAGCATGGTAAACCCTGCCCGTCGTTTGGCCGATGGCCTTCATTTTCCAATCAGCCAGCCTTGGCTCGTCGTTGTCCAAAAGGCAGTTGTCCAGCGTATCCATAAAAACCTGCCCGGCTAGGGCAAGGCTGATAGTGTCGTCGTAGTTGTAGCGTATGATTTGCAAGTAATTGTAAACAACACCAGATTTAGAGAGCGAGGCAACGGGCAGGCCGTTCTCCAGCAAATAAACTGAATCGGGCGTGCTCCAGGCAACGTAGGCGTCGCCCACATTGGTGTCGTTGTTGCGGTCAAGGCGGGGAAGGGTAATAGGTGGCAAGCCATTGGCAGGATCGCACCAGTTCACCAAGGACCAAGTCCGTTCGACAAGGTCGGGAATGGAGTCGCAGTTGAAATCAAAAACCACGTCTTGAAAGGAGACGCCGATCTGGGTGCCGTTGCCTGGCACCACATTCAGCAGCTCTGTATTTTGATCGCCGGGAAGGAAGTCTTTCGGGATGTTGATGGAATAATCGCTTACGATGCTGATGATCTGTTCGCAGGTAGATAAATTCCCTGCAAGGTCAAAGGCCGCAAAAGAACGGGTAATGACTTGGATGGCACCACAGGCGTTGTTAAGGATAGTAGCAGATTGCGCTACTCCTGCCAAGCCGCAAAAATCATAAGCACTGCCCATTCCAAAGTATTGATCCAACTGCTGCGTGTTTTGCGGGTCAATGTTCAGGGCGGCCAAGTCGTCGGAATGGATGATGGTATCGGCAGGGGCTACACAGGCGGGCGGTGTTTGGTCAGGGTTGCATTTTGGCGGTATGACGGTGATTTCAACGGCGCATTGGTTGGTATTTCCTGCTATATCGGCCACCCACATAATAACATTTGGGTAGGTTCCAACAGCGGTGAAGGCCAATTGCGCCTCGCTGGGCATGGTGGCAGATGGCGGCCCTATTTCTATGGCGAACTGCAAATCCTGTGGTGCTGTACAGTTGTCAAAACTGCCATCGTTCAGGTCTGTTGCCTGCAAGTAGGTTAAATCAGGCCCGTCAACGCTAAGTTGGATGGTGATTGCGGCATCGCATACGGCCACAGGCTGTTCCGTTTCACTGGTGCAATCATTGATTACTACCACCGTTCCCCAACAACTATTGTCGCTTGGGTTGTGTACCACTTCCACGTTAAAAGTACCGACATCACCTGGGCCGAACGTCAGGTAAGGTTGGAGCGGCATCGTTGCCGGCAAAAACCGGATCAACATTTGGTCAAAACAGTACGGCCCGCCTTCCAGTATATCCTCCGGATAGAAATTGATGGGCTGCGAAGATGTCAGTTCAATGGTGACATTGTCATTGCAGACAAGGACTGGGCTTCCAATACAGTCATCCACATCTATGGTCGCTATGCAAGGGCTGGCATTGCCAGATTGGTCAACAACCCACAGCACGACGTCGTGCAGGCCGAGGTCGTTGATGCCAAAATTAAGGCTGGTAGTGGTGGGCGGGTTGGCGGAGGCCGGTGCCAATTCCAGGAAAAAGCCAACTGCCGAGCAGTTGTCGTAGCTGCCGTTGTCCACCTGCGTGGCCGTTAAATTGGCCTGCTGATTTGCGTCCAGCGTCACCAGTGTTGTGTTCCCTTCGCAAACGGCTACAGGGACGGTCATGTCTTGCGTACAATTGACCAGCACGATCAGCGTGGCCCAGCAGGGCGGGTTGGCCGTGTTGTCGGAGACTACTACCGTGTGTGGGCCGGCATCTGTTTCATCCAGTGAAAGCAATGGCACTTGCGTAAAGGAGGGCTCAATTCCAACCGTGTAGTTCAGTTCGCAATAGGGCCCACCTTCGAGGATGGTGCCAGGGTAGATGTTGGCAGTTTGGCCTGATACGAGTTGCACAATGACCGAATCGTTGCAAACGAGGTTGGCCGTTGGGTTGCCCCCACAATCATCCAAAATATGAAGGGTGGTCGTGCAGAAATCTGCGTTGCCAGCCTCGTCAATGACCCATAGGGTTACGGTGTGGGTGCCAATATCGGACTCATCGTAAGTGATCGAAGTGGTGGGAGGAGGAGAAGCTGAAGTAGAACCATCCTCCATGCGGAATTCGAGTTGGGCGGGCAAGGAACAGTTGTCCGTGCTGCCACCGTCCAAAGCACTGGCCAGGATCGTTTGCGGCTGGCCGGAGGCAAGGACAATGTTCGTCGGGATAAAACAATTGGGGGTAGGCGCAACAACATCAGGGCTGCACTGGGCAAGCAGCGCATTGCCCCCATTGATAAAAAGCAACAACAACAGGCTGAAAACCAGGGATTTGCTCATGAATTTGGGTATTAGTAGGTGGATAAAATTTTTCATAGGAGTATAATTATTTTAAGTCCGTAGTTCTCAGTCCTCAGTCTCCAGTCTTCAGTCGGTAGTACCTGGACTGAAGACTGTGGACTGGAGACCGAGGACTAAATAATCGGTTGCACAACTTTCACGCTGCAAAAATGTGGGGAAGGATGCTTTGGGGCAAAAACAAAAAAGGGGGAATGTAGAGTAGGAAATTTACAGAAAGTAAAAAAATCCCATTATTTTTAGGCTCTTCTAAGCAAGAATATAGAAATGATCAAGAAAAGACTTAAAATTTCCCAAAGCCTACAACTGCACCAAAATTTTTCCCCAAAAGTTGGGTAGTCTCCTACTTTCACTGTAAAAACTAAAATCCCGTAGTTGAAGGAGGCATTTGCAAAATGATTTCATATTCAAATTTTTCAACTAAAATCTCCCTGCCAAACATACTGCCAGCTCAGCTTCGGGTTATGCTTGTTCAGCAAGTTCAGTGAACCAGTTCAGGAACAGTGCCTTTACATTTGCCAGACAGCTTCATTGGCAACCTGAATTTTATGAAAAGAATTTATTTCACTCAAATTACACTCGCTGTAATAATATTTGGGGCGTTTCCCTTTTACAAATTAGATGCCCAGTGCCAAGGGTTTAGTGTAGATATTACCTCCAACCCGCCTCCGCCCCATAACCTCTGTCCCGGTGAAACAATCACCCTGTTTAGCAATGTGACCGGAGGCACTCCCCCTTACACTTACGCTTGGTCAAATGGTGATATTACCCCGAATACTGTCATCACGCCACCTGCCTATGGCAGCGAAATGTTGGCAGTTACAGATGACAATGGTTGTTTGGCTGAAAATTCTTTCCATTTAAAGGCGTCGGTTTGGACGGTGGATATATTCTTTAACGGTTGGACCTATTGCGTGGGAGATTCAATGCCGCTATATGCCTATCCTGATTTCCCGGCGGGCACTCTCTTTTTATGGTCCACAGGAGCAACGACTTCCTCGATTTATATTACCAATCCAGGCACTTATTCGCTGACGGCAACCAGCCCCACGGGGCAGTGCAGTGCGACTGCCACAGAATTTGTGCAGGTGTCTTTTTACCCGATGCCTAACCCAAATATCACTGGCACGACCATGCTCTGCCCCGGCCAAAATGGCACCCTGACCGCCAGTGGGGGGGCCGGCGATTTATATGCATGGAGCACGGGTGGGGGAACTCCCTCGATTTCAATATCGTCGCCAGGCACCTACTCGGTGACGGTCACCAACGATAGCGGCTGCACGGGTACAGATTCGCAGGTGGTGGTATCAGGCGGGCTACCACCCACCCTCAACGCCCCAACGCCCATCTGCCCCGGCCAGAGCACGACAGTGGAAGTCACCAACGCCGCTGAGTTCACAGGTTTTCTTTGGAGCAATGGGGAAACCGGGCCTTCCATTTCTGTGAATTCAGCAGGCACCTACACCGTGACCGTTACCGTTGCGGGCGGCTGCACGGCTACGGGTAGCGCCACTGTTGCAACTGGCAGCTCAAACATCAACATCACCGGAACAACCACCCCTGTCACCTCCTGCACCACGCCAAACGGCGCAGTGAACATAAGCGTCTCACCGACAGGTACTTACGAGTTCGATTGGTCAAACGGCCCAACCACGGAAGACCTCACGAACATTGCCGCAGGCAGCTACACCGTCACTGCCACGGACAACGGGGGCTGCACGGCGAGCGCCAGTTTTGCGGTAGCTAACAACACCACGCCACCCGTGCCAACGGCCACGGCAACGCCCGATACTTGCAGCCAAAACCTCGGTAGCATCAACCAAACTGTTTCGCCGGCTGGCGCTTACACCTACGTTTGGTCAAACGGGGCCACCACAGAGGACCTCGCAAATATTGCCGCAGGCAGCTACACCGTCACGACGACTTCCACCACGACAGGTTGCACGGCCACGGCAAGCGCCACCGTGACCAACACGACCGTAAACTTGTCGGTGACAGGTGTCATAACCCAGCCATCGAACGGTCAAAACAATGGGGCAATTAACGTAACTGCTTCGCCGACAGGTGTTTACACCTACAATTGGTCAAACGGGGCAACGACCGAGGATTTAACTGGACTTGGTGAGGGAACCTACACAGTGACCGTTTCGGCGGGGGGGAATTGCACGGCGACGGCCAGTTTTGTGCTGATATCGGCAGGCTGCCCGCTCATCCTCACCACCAGCGTGGATGTACCGAACCCCGGCGTGGTCTGCGTGGGCGATTTCATCACGATCTCGGCTACCGTCACGGGGGGCACGGCACCCTACACCTACGCTTGGTCAAATGGCCAAACCACACCAAGCTTCACGGTCCCAGCCCCCTACAATGAAACCCTGGTGTTGACCGTCACAGACGACGACGGCTGCACGGCGGTTACTTCGATTCATATCAAGGTCAACGTTTGGTACGTGGATATCAACTACTCGCAATCACCAACTTGCGCAGGTGAAACCTTGACGCTCATCGCCTCCACCACCGCCGAAATTCCCGGCACGACCTACACTTGGTCCACTGGCGAAACGGGTTTTATGATAAACGTGACCAGTTCCGGCACCTATTCCGTGAGCATGACGCATCCGAGCGTTCCCTGCACGGCGGAAGCCACCGTGACCGTCACCATCGGAACGGCACCAGCGCCAAACCCGCAGATCGCTGGCCCGACCACCCTCTGCCCCGGCCAAACGGGGACGCTGACTGTGAACGGCGGGCCGTTCAGCACCTACACTTGGTCGGATGGCAGCACCGACCCATCCCTCGCCATCACTGACCCCGGCGGTTATTTCGTCACCGTCACCAATGCGGAGGGCTGCACGGGCGAGGATTTTATTGAGGTGCAAGCAGGTGGGGCAGCGCCAATTCTCAATGACCCAACACCGATTTGTCCGGGCCAAAACACCACGGTGGAGGTCACCAATCCTGCCGAGTTCACCGATTTTCTTTGGAGCAATGGCGGGACGGGGCCTTCCATCACCGTGAACACGCCGGGCACCTACACCGTCACCGTGACGGCGGCTGGCGGCTGCACGGCTGTGGGCAGTGCCGATGTGCTGCAAATCAGTTCAAACCTGAGTATCACGGGCGTTGTCACAAACGTCACCTCCTGCACCACGCCCAATGGCGGGGTGGATATAAGTATCTCGCCTACAGGTACTTATGATTTTAATTGGTCGAACGGGCCAACTACCGAAGACATCGCCAACGTCGCCGCAGGAAGTTACACGGTGACCGTCACAGAATCAAGTGGGTGCACGGCCAGCCAGTCGTTTGCGGTGGTTGAGAACGTGGTTTTGCCAAGCCTTTCGAACATCATTACACCAGCCACTTGCGGTCAAAACAATGGCGAAATTGACCTAAACGCCTCACCGACAGGTACTTATACTTTCATTTGGTCAAACGGGGCGAACACGGAAGACCTCGTGAACATTGCCGCAGGAAGCTACACGGTAACCGTCACGGCGGGCGGGAACTGCACTGCAACGGCCAGTTTTGTTGTGGAGGAAAATGTTTCACAGCCCAGCCTGACTGCCACCATCATCCCGTCGGTGTGTGGCGACCCAATCGGGGCGATTGACCTGAGCGTTGCGCCAGCGGGGAACTATGTTTTCAGTTGGTCAAATGGTGCCAGCACGGAGGATTTGACCGACCTGCTTCCCGGCAATTATACGGTTATCGCCACCGTCACCGTCACGGGTTGCACGGCCACGGCCAGCTACAATGTGCCGAACAACAGTTCCAATTTTACGCTGACTGGCAGTCCAATGCCCGTCACCAATTGCGGAGCACCCAATGGTCAAATTGACCTAAGTATTTCACCATCAGGTGCTTATGATTTTTTATGGTCAAACGGCGAGGCCACGGAAGACCTGCAAGACATTGCCGCAGGCAACTATACCGTTACCGTCACACAAGCAGGCGCTTGCACGGGCGAGGCCAGTTTTCAAGTGCTTTCGCAAGTCGTTTTGCCTTTACTGGTGCAAAACAGCAGTCCCGCCAGTTGCGGCCAGCCGAACGGTTCGGTTGACCTCAGCGTGACGCCCGCCAGCGGCAATTCCTTCTCGTGGTCGATCGGGGCCAGCAGCGAAGACCTGCAAAACGTCCCATCTGGCAGCTACGCCGTGACCGTGACCAGCGCCAACGGCTGTACGGCCACCACCTTGGCCACGGTGCTGGAAAACACCTCGGTCATCACCTTGACTGGCGCTACTACTGCAAACACTTCATGCACCGCTGTCAATGGAAGTGTTGACTTAACCGCCTTACCATCAAGTACTTATAATTTTGTTTGGTCAAACGGGGCAAACAGCGAAGACCTGCAAAACCTCGCCGCAGGCAACTACTCCGTCACTGTTTCGGCGGGTGGGAACTGTACCACGACGGCTGTTTTCACCGTGCCGAACAACTCTGGCGCACCAACCATTTCCCCGATTTCAAGCCCATCAAATTGTGGGCAAAACGACGGGGCAATCGATATAACCATTTATCCGTCAGGTGTTTATGTTTTTTCTTGGTCAAATGGGGAAACAACGGAAGACCTGCAAAACCTCGCCCCCGGCACCTACACGGTCACCTGTACCGGGGCGAACGGCTGCACCGCCACGCTCCCCGTCGAAGTACCGAGCGGGAGCGCCACGATGTCGCTCAGCACGATGCCGACGGCCAATATGAGCTGCACTAGCCCGAGCGGTGCGGTTGACCTGACCGTTTTCACAATAGGCACTTATACCTGCGTTTGGTCAAACGGGGCAACGACCGAGGATCTGCAAAATCTCCCCTCCGGCAGCTACGCCGTGACCGTGACGGACGCCCTTGGCTGTACCGAAACGGCCACCGCAATGGTAGGTGGCCCGGCGCAGCCGCAAGTGACAGTGACAGGCCCGGCCTCGGCATGCACGGGGCAAAGTGCCACGCTCACCGCTGGCCCTGGTTTTTCAACCTATTTATGGTCGAATGGGTCGACAATCAACAATATCAGCGTTTCACAAACAGGCACTTACAGCGTGACGGCCACCGATGCCAATGGCTGTACGGCCACCGATGGGCAGCCCTTCCAGAGCCTTCCCCTGCCAGTGCCAAGCATCAACGGACCAGCGGCCATCTGCGGTGGCAGCACCCAGTTCACGGTTTCGGGCGGCATTTTTTCCCAAATAAACTGGAGCACAGGGGAGGATACGTCAAACATAACCGTTTCACATACAGGTGTTTATACTGTCACTGTGTCCAATTCGGACGGCTGCACGGCTACCGCTTCTCAAAGCCTTGATGTCGGTACTTCCCTGCTCCCGGCCATTGCCACCGACACCGCCAACTGCGGCGGTACGGCCACTTTGGACGCGGGCAGCGGCTATGCCAGCTACCTGTGGTCGGATGGCTCAACGGGGCAGTTCCTTTTGGTAAATGCTGATGGGGCTTTCGCCGTGACAGTGAGCGACGGCACAGGCTGCACGGGCGAAGCCGCGGTGGCCGTGAGCATACCGGTGCCGCCACAGGTGGCCATCACGGGCAACAGTTCTATCTGTTCTGGCAGCAGCACACAGTTTTCTGTCCCCAATATTTTTACCCAAATAATATGGAGCACAGGGGCCAATACGAATACGATAACCGTTTCGCAGCCAACTGTTTATGGTGTGACTGTGACGGACGCCAATGGCTGTACGGCCACGGATTCGCAAACACTGACAGTGGGTGCGGGCCTGACACCGGACATCACCACCACGCTGGCCAATTGTGACGGCTCTACCACCCTGGACGCTGTGGGCAGTTTTTCAAGTTACCTTTGGTCGAATGGCTCGACTGGCCCTTCCATTACTGTTTCTACAAACGGCAGTTACGACGTGACAGTGAGCGATGCAAGTGGCTGCACTGGCACAGCAAGCGAAAATGTGGTGTTGCCCCAACCGCCAACGGTAACGATTTCCGGAGCCAATGACTTATGCAATGGCGACGAAACGGTGCTGGTAGCTCCTGGCAATTTTGCCCAATACCTCTGGAATACGGGCGAGGCCACGTCAGAGATCACCATTTCGCAGGGCGGGGAGTACAGCGTGACGGTGAGCGATGCCAATGGCTGTACAGCCTCGGCCTCGTGGACGGTTGCCCAACTTCAAACAAGTTATACCCTGTTGGAAGCCTCGGCCTGTTCGCCACAAGACACTGGCATGGTGCAGACCGTGCTATCCAACCAGCTTGGCTGCGACAGCGTAGTAGTGGTGGTGACAATCCTTTCTCAGCCCATTTTCACCCAGGTGCAAATGAATACATGCGAGGGTGAAAGTGTCATTTTCAACGGGGTGGACATCTTGGCAGGCAATTCACAGGATTTTGTTTTTGCTTCCGCCTCCGGCGGTTGTGATTCAACTGTTTCTGTGAGCGTGGCGGCCTTCCCAGTGGTGGATTTTGAACTAGCGGCCACAAGAGCCTGCCACAGTGCCCCAGATGGCGCTATCAGTGTTACGGTGTCGGGCGGGCAGTTCCCCTACCTGTATTCACTGAATGGGGGTGTTCCCCAAAACGGGCCTGTTTTCATCAACCTGACCGGAGGTGCATACACCGTGCTGGTGGAAGATGCCAATGGTTGCAGCTTTATGCAAAATATTGAAGTGCCTGAAAGCGTGCCGATAGAACTGTTGGTGGAAGACGAGGTGCTACCCTGCGGCGAAGAAGGTATCACGCTGCGGCCATTGGTGGTGTCTGGCAGCCCCTCCAGCCTCGAATGGGCCTGGGAGGATGGTTCGCAAAAACCCTGGTTGAACGTAAACGAGGCGGGAACTTACAAGGTGGTGGTGGACGACGGCTGTGGGGCTATAGAGCGTTCCATAGATGTGATGTGGGACGACGAGTACCGCCGCACGGAGTTTTTCTACATACCGAACTGCTTCTCGCCGAATGGCGACGGCATCAACGATGTTTTTCAGGTCTTCCCTGGCCGGGATTTTGAAATACTTTCGTTCGAGTTCCGGGTGTTCGACCGTTGGGGGGATGCTATGTTCACAACCTTCGACCCGGCTGTAGGCTGGGACGGCGTTTTCAGGGAAGTGCAAAAACAGCCTGAAGTGCTTGTGTGGTTTGTCAAGGCCCAGGTATTGGTCTGCGGCAGCCAGGTGGTGGATGTGTTCAGGGAGGGCGGGGTGACAATTGTGAGGTAGGTGAAAAGAAGCAAGCAAAGAAAAAGATAATGAGCGGGCTGCCAGAAATTGGTGGCCCGCTTTATTTTTATCTTTTAAAAATTCCGTCCAATGCACCACCTCGAACAAAAACTCCCCCAACTCCCCGCCGACCTCCGGCAGGAAATCCTCGAAAAAGGCATCCTGAAAAACTTCCCTGCCGGCACGGAAATACTGCGGGAAGGCCAGTATGTAAAGGTCGTTCCGCTGGTGCTGGAGGGTAGCATCAAGGTGTTCAGCAGCCACGACGACAAGGAATTGTTGCTCTATTACATCGAGCCGTCGGAAAGCTGTATCATGTCCTTTTCGGCGGGGCTGTGGAATTCGCCGAGCAAGGTGCGGGCCGTGGCGGAAGAGGACACTGTGGTGCTGTTGCTGCCCGTGGACTTGGTGAATCGCTGGGTGCGGGAACACCCCAAATTGAACGAGCTGTTTTTCAGACAATTCAACCAGCGCTATGACGACTTGTTGAACACCATCCACCAGCTCCTTTTTGAAAAAATGGACAAGCGGCTCATGGATTATTTAAGGGAGAAATCAGAACTGCTAGGCAGCCGCTTCCTCGACCTGCGCCACCACCAGATAGCCCGTGAACTGGGCAGCGCCAGGGAGGTTATCAGCCGGGTGATGAAAAAATTGGAACGGGAAAAAAAGGTGCGCCAGCACCCCAATGGGATAGAAATCATTTGAGGTGGTGACCGTGGTTACTGCTTCCTGGGTTTTGTCGCACATATCTTTGCAACATACGATTCCAGCAGCATGAAACCCAACATTTTCAAATTCATTTTGGCGTGTTTGATATGTGTGGCCATTGTGGCTGGGCTTGTTTATGGACTAAAATATTTTTTACACTAAAATCTCACCGTAATGAAAAAGAATATGGGTTCTGCCGACCGGATTGTCAGGATTATCCTCGCCGTTGTTTTTGCGGCGCTGTATTTCACGGGCACGGTTACAGGCACCTTGGGCATTGTACTGCTTGTTTTGGGGGCTGTTTTTGTGCTGACGAGCGTGATTAGTTTCTGCCCCTTGTATGCGCCATTTGGCATCAATACTTGTGCTGCAAAAGGGAAGTGAAGGGATTGCTTAGAAGCATTTTTGGTGTATTGGAAACAGCAAACGCTGGCAGGGTTTTATAGCCTTGCCAGCGTTTTTTTTATAAATAAAAGCCCCAGGCTGTTCGGCCCGGGGACTTTTGAACCTGTCGGTTCGAAAACACCTAAAACCCTATGACTTTCTGCAAGGTGCGCATAGTGAGTGCGCTATTGTTTTTCAAAGTGCAATTCCTCCAAATGTTCACTGTTGTCGTCTTTCAGTTCAATTTTTGTGTCCGTCATGCTCACGATAATCCAGTTGTCATCGAGGTCGCTGAGGGGTTTGGCGGCGCTGCCTGATGAGATGACCAGGCGCTGGCTGCCGTCGTCGCTGCCCGTGTTCCAGGTGCCTGTGGCTGTTGTGCCGTTTTTTACCGATTCAAAGGCACCGGACGATTGGAAATTGAAGGAATAGCCTGAGAAATCGTTCGTCTCGTCCTTGTCTTTGTCCCAGTACCAGGTGACTTTCCAGGTGCCGCCTTGTGTCAGCACTTGGGTGTTGTTGGTGTTGGAGGGGCTTTGATCGTCGTCCGGGCTGCACGAAAGCGCAGTCATGCAAAAAACGAAGATGCAGGTGGACAAAAATGTGGTCTTTTTCATAATTCGTTGATTTTAAGCATCGTGTCGTAAATAAGTTGCTGGTTTCGGCGAGTGTATTTTTTCTGAGAGCAAGGCATTGAAACAGGCGCATAACTTGTCCCGTACTTTACGTCGGGAGCCCAGCTACGCAACTGTTTCAATAACGCAGCTATCGGGAAAAAGACGCCGACCAAATCGGTAAGTTATTTACGACACGATGCTAAATGAATACGCCAAAGTTGGGGCAGCAAAGCGGCGATAAAAAATAAAGGCAGCCAGACAAGCAAAATCAAAGGCTGAAAGGCGCTTGTAATATGGCCAAAAGCTGCATTTTGATTTTTTTTAAAAAGCTCCCATCTTGTGCCCATCATGCAAAAAAGCAGCCTCGGCCAACTCGTCCAATCTTTTTCCAGTATCGAACTGCGGGAACTGCGCAAGTTCCTGACTTCGCCTTTTTTCAATACCCGCAGCGACCTGGTGCAACTGTTCGATTTTTTGGTAGAAAACAAGGAAGCAACAAAAGAGGCGGCATGGCGGCACCTGTTGCCCAATGAGGCTTTCGACGACCAAAAACTGAGGTTGTTGATGAGCTATCTGTTCAAGCTGTTGGAGCAATATATTTCTGTAAAAGAGGCCACTGCCGACGAGCTTTCCAACCGCCTGCACCTGGCCATCGGGTACAGGCGGCGGGGCATGGCCCAACCATTCGAGCGGGTGCGGGGTGCTTTGGAAAAAACGATGCAGGAGCAGGCATTGCAGGATGCCCATTTTCACCTAATACAGCACCGCCTGCAATGGGAGCAGTACCAGGTGGCCGCTGCCCAAAACCCCGCCGAGGAACTTCCCTTGAAAGCTTTGTCTGGCTCGGTGGATGCCTATTACTTGGGCACCCGCTTGCGGCTGGTCTGCCTTTCGTTGGCGCAGCAGGGCGTGTACGAGGCTGGTTTTCAGCCTGATGTGGACAATTGGCTGATAGATTTTGCTGAAAAACCAGCCTGGGAAAATATACCCGTAGTCGTTATTCACCTCCACGCCTACCGGATGCTGCGCCACCCCGGCGATGAGGCACATTTTCAGGATTTCAAAAAAGCCATCCTACAATATAGCGGGCTGTTCGGGCAAGAGGAAATGAGGGGACTGTACCTGTTTGCCATCAATTATTGTATCCGGCGGCTCAACAACGGGGAACAGCGCTACAACAGGGAAGCGTTTGACCTTTACAAAGCGGGCCTTGCCAATGGGCACCTGCTCGAAAACGGCGTCCTTTCCCGCTTTACCTACCACAACATCGTGGCGGCAGGGCTGCACTCTGGCGAACTGGACTGGGTGGCATTTTTTATCAATGAATACAAAAACGCACTCGAACGCAAGTACCGGGAAAGCTCCCACAGCTTCAACCTCGCCCGCCTGGAATTTTCCCGCAAACGCTATGGGGCTGTTTTGGAACTTTTGCAAAAGGCCAACTATCGGGACCCGTTGTTCAACCTCGCAGCCAAGACCCTTTTGATGAAAACCTATTATGCCCTCGACGAGCTGGACTTGCTGCAATCGCACCTTGACGCCATGCGCAATTATGTGCGCCGCAAGCGGGTGATTGGCTATCACCGCACAAACTATCTGAACATCGTCCGTTATGCAGAGAAGTTATTGAAAATCAATTTTTTGGATGAAAAATCGGTGGAAAAACTCCGCTCGGAAATAGTGGCTGAGGAAGTGCTGACGGAGCGGGAGTGGTTGTTGGGGTGTTTGGGTTAAACCTTTTTTTACACACTATCCTGCTCAGCCTTCAAACACGACGCCCCACATCAGCAAAATAACCAAGCCCAATGCCATTGAGATCCCAAAGGCCCCAGCCAACCATTTTTTCAACTGAACATCGCCGATAAACAGGGCCATGCCACCTTTAAAGACAAGATTGGACAAGGCCGCAGTTAAAATAAGCCGCCAGCCTTCTGCGGCATCCAATCCGCCGCCGTTGATGGTATTGGCCAATGAAAGCGTGATGGCGTCCATGTCCGTCAGACCACTGAGTATGGAGACAGCGTACAGGCCGCCTGACCCAAAATAGTCTTTTACCACCGCTACGGCAAATATGATAACGGCGTACAACAAGCCAAAAAACAAGGCACTTTTCAACTGGGCCGGGTTGTCGGGTTCGGGAATTTCGCCTTTGTCGTTTTCTTTTTTGAAAAAATACAATCCTGCACTGATGAGCGCCATCAAAACCGTCATGGTAATGAGCGGCGGCGCAATGGTTTTTAGGTGGTTGGGCGACACGATGGCCACTTCGATGATGACCCTTAAAAACGATACTGTAGAAGCGGTCATAATTATAAAAGCTGCCAACCGGGAGGCATCCGGTGATTCCTTGGAACGCTTGGAGTAGGTAAGGGTGGTGGCCGTACTCGAAATCAGCCCGCCCAGGATGCCGCTCATCACAGTGCCGACGCTTTTGCCCAGCCATTTATAGGCAAAGTATCCGCCCACGCCCAAGCCGACTATCAGCACCACCATCAGCCATATTTCCCTGGGGTTCAGCACTTCGTAAGGGCCAAATTCCGTATCGGGCAAGATGGGCAAAATGATCAGAGAAATGGCCGCAAACTGGAAAATGGCCTTCACGTCATTTTCGCCTAGGCGTTCGGTAAAGTCGGCCAGCGATTTTTTCAGATAAAGTAAAACGGCCACCATGCCGCCGACCACCACGGCGATGGCCTTGCTGCCCACAATCACATAGGCTGAGAGCAAAAACATGAGCAAGGCAGCGACTTCGGTGGTTTGCCCAATGTCAACTTTTTCGCTTCTGGTTTTCATGTAGTTGGCCACGAACAACATCATGGTCAGGCAAAAAAGCCCTATTCCAATGATAAGCACATTGCCATAATGCTCTGCTACCATGCCGGCAATGGCACCAAAAAGGGCGATCAAGGTAAAAGTGCGGATGCCCGCCACACGGGAGTCGGCGTGTTCCCGTTGCAGTCCGGCCAACAAGCCCAAACCGAGTGCGATGCCGAGATTGATGAGGTCTTCGCTGTTCATTCGATAGTATGTCTTCGTTTTATGTAAAAAATTGACATTACCGTGTTATTTGGCTGCTCATTGACAGGGCGCTGCTTAAAAGTAGCTAAATTTGACGACGTACCAAACCCATTATTTGCCATGAAAAATATTTCGACTTTTCTTGCATTTATAATTGCTTTCGTTTTATGCATGTTCAACCCAAATGCCCGCTTGGCTGCCCAAACCTGGCTCGCCGATGGCCAGGCCTGGCAATATGAGGTTTTTGGCGGATTTGATTTTGAGGAATGGGGCATCCATGAGCTGAAAGTAGTGGGCGACACTACCATCCAAGGTGTTGATTTTAAAAAAGTCGTTCATTTCCCTCTCGCTTCTGCGCCCCATACTTGGATAGCCAAAGAAGCAGGCGATGCAGTTTTTGTGTATGAACCAAGTGACGGTTCTATCGTGAAAATCTACGATTTTTCCCTCTTGCCGGGCGATACGGTACATTTGGTTGGCGAAAGAAAATACGTGATAAGCGACACTGGCAGCCTACTTATTAATGGCTTTGTCCGGCGCTACCAAGAAATTAATCTTGGCAGCGGCATACTGTCTGGCTACCCATTTTTGGTGGTCGAAGGCTTGGGTATGGTGGGCGATCCGGCGCAGGAAAACCCGCCCCAGTGCAGTTATTTTTTCCTTCACCATGATTTTTGTGGCTCGGCTTGGGACGGCTGGGATATTGGGTTCCGGTGTTTTTCAAGTGGGGAAATATTTTACGATCCTTTTGGTGAATGCAGTTTGAGCCAAACGGGGCAGGTCCACCAGGACGGGTTAAAAATTTTCCCCAACCCCGTTTCCAGCCAATTGACAGTTGAGGTGCCGGGCGGTATTCCCATCACGGATGGTTATTTGTATGATTTGCAAGGCCGATTGGCTTGGTCGGGCAAGCCAGTAGGTGCTGGATTTAGTTTGGAAAATGTCAAAGCTGGGATGTATTTTTTAAAAATACATTTTGAAAACGGCGGGCGGGGTGTAGCGAAAATCATAGTTTTATAAGGAAATGGCCTTGCTTCAGGCAGTTTGGTCAGCGCTTTTTTGGAAAAAACCTGAAACAGCGCAAGTAGGGGTATTACACTTCCCAGCCCATCCTACATACTAATTGACGAAAATCATCTTTTTGTTACGGCAAATTCAAGCCACATTTACAGGGTAGGGCAAAGCAATTTATCATACAATTTTGCAATAACATGGTTCGTTCTTCTTAGCCGAAGGCAGTTTTCCTATTTTCTCAAACTATTTAAATACCTTTGCCCCCCTACAAATGGAGCCAATTTGCAAAACGAAGAGCAAAATACCCAGATACAATGCTTAGACATAAAGCCGATATCCGTTCGATCATTTTTTTGATCATCACTGCCACACTATTGGTAGTTCTTTGGCAAAATGGCAGCGAAATGAGTACTTCAGTTTGGGCGCTGGCATACACCGCCCAATTGCTCATGGCCATCATCATCTCCACGATGGTACACAACCACCAGCACCTGCCAATGTGGCGGGCCAAGTGGCTCAATGTACTTACCGACAACATCTTGACCGTGTTTTATGGCTTCCCTGTGTTTGCATGGATTCCAACGCACAATGCCAACCACCACGTCCACATCAATAAGGAACCAGATTATACCAAGACCTACATGGTCTCTGAAAAGAACAACCTGATCACCTTGTTGACATATCCTTCATTGAGTGGCTACATGCAGCAAAAAGCGGTGTGGAGCTATTTTGTCAACCTGTGGTCGCAGCACCGCCGGAAGTTTTATTTCCACATGGTACAAGTCTTGGTGCTACTTACCTGGACGGTGGGCGCATTGGTGCTCGATTGGAAAAAAGCATTGCTCTATGTTGTCATCCCACAGCAACTTTCGCTGTTTATCGTATTGATTTTCAACTATATACAGCACATTCATACTGACGAGGAATCGGAGTACAACAACAGCCGCAACATGACCGGGCAATTGCTCAACTTCCTCTTGTTGAACAACGGGCTGCACACGGCCCACCATGCATCGCCCGGCCTCCACTGGAGCAAGCTGCGTGAAAAGCACAACGAGTTGGCCCCGCATATCAACCCCAGCCTCAACGAAAGAAATTTCGCATGGTACCTGCTCAGGGTTTATATCCTTGGCATTTTCTTCCCGTCTTTCCGGACCAACAACATGCGATTGGACAGAATAAAGCAACAAAAAGGCAAAAGGGTTTCTACAGCCCAGTGGGCATAGATTTTTTGCTGATGCGTTAATGGGGGTTTGATGGGTTTGAATTGTATAAACCGATCAAACCCCTTCTTACAAGTCAAAAATCCTTCAAACTCCTCAAACCTTGAGAACATTTCTAACAAACACTCATAAGCAAGTAGCATGAAAGTTTCTGATTTCATTGAAGTAAAAGACCCAAAGGTGGGCGCCCGTTACAGCAAAACAAAAGCGTCAATGGGCCATTTTGTGCAGGACTATATCAACGGTAAAATTGACATCAATGCCGACCTGATGGAGGTGCTGAAGCACAAAGAGAAAATTTTCACCTTTGACTATGTTTGGCACCACTACAAGTTCTTCATCTCCCGCATGATCCCGGAAGTGATCATACACTCAAAAGCACAGGATGAACGCATCGTGCGGAGCCATTATGACGATAAGAACGACCTGTTCAACTGGTTCCTCGGACCACGCATGATCTACACCAGTTGCTATTTCCACGATATGGACGAAACGCTGGAAGAAGCACAGGACAACAAGATGAACCTGATAGCCCGCAAAATGCAGCTCAAGCCAGGCGAGCGCCTGCTCGACATTGGATGCGGCTGGGGTACGCTTGTGGCACACATGGCCAAGTATTATGGCGTGGAAACGACAGGTGTCACCATTGCACAAGCAGGAGCCGATTGGGCCAACCGCCAAATCAAGGAATACGGCGCTGAAGGCAAGGCCCGAATCCTCCGCATGGACTACCGGGACATTCCTCGTGACCGCAAATACGACAAGATTACTTGCCTCGAAATGGCCGAGCACGTAGGTATCAAGTATTTCAAAAAGTTCATGCAGCAGATATACGACATGCTGGAAGACGATGGTCTCTTCTACATGCAGATTGCAGGCTTGCGGGAACGTGACAGCTTGTTCAACGGCCCGAACCAGGAAGACCTCGTCTGGGGCCTTTTCATGAACGAATACATCTTCTCAGGCGCCGACGCCAGTATGCCGCTGCACTGGGACCTGAAGCGACTGGAAAAAGTAAATTTCGAGGTGCACAGCGTGGAAAACATCGGTATCCACTACAGCAAAACCATCCACCTATGGTACGACAACTGGATGCGCAACCGTGAAAAAGTGCTGGAAAAATACGGCGAGGCGATTTTCCGTATCTATTCCATCTTCCTCGGCTGGTCGGTCTATATCGCCCGCCAAGGTGGCTCAACGGCCTACCAGATTGTTTGCCGTAAAAACCTGAACACAGCCGACCGCTACCGTTTTGTTGGCACGACCAATTTAGGGGAAACGGAGGTTAAAAAGGAACAGGCAGTGAACGGCACGGCCCTGGTAGTATAAGTAGTTTTCAACCAATTTTTTGAATATCAATGACCTCTGGGATAATATTTGTTCCAGGGGTCATTCTGTTTTTATCCAAAATCAAATTCGTTATGATTACACCTTAATTTTGTTCAGTGTCCATTATGTTCATAGGTGAGGTTTATCTGCCCAAAAAAAGTTCATCGTTCATCATTCATCGTTCAAAAAAATGCCCGTTGATTCCAAACATACTGAAACCCAAGTCCACTCCCGCCAAGAGATAGGCGAGGCGCAATGGAATGGTTTTATCGCCCGCTCGCCGCAGGGCGCCAACTATGCCATGTCCTGGTATTTGGATGCTGTATGGCCCGGTTGGCACGGCATTTTGGTTTTTTATAAAAATGAACTGAGCGCCGTGATGCCGGTCAAGGTCTCCAGGAAATATGGAATTGATTATTGTTTGCAGCCTTTGCTGTGCCAATACTTGGGTATTTTTTTCGCACCGATGGATTTAAATAACGAAAAAACCTGGGCGCTCAAAAAGCGGCTCGTGACAGCAGCCGTTGATGCCCTGCCGAAGGGTTTGAAAAAAACAGTGCTCAATTTTGCCCCCGAATTTGACTATCCACTGCCCTTTCATTGGGCGGGCTACGAACTCCGCACCCGCTATACTTATTGGCTCCGCAATAGCGCCGACAAACAGGCACTTTTTCGGCAACTCGACGAACGGACCCGCACTTACATCAACAAAGCGAGAAAAAGTGGCCTTGTGGCAAATCTGGCCGATGATGCTTCCGCTATCATCCAACTCAGTCAGGAACGGGACGCTTATCCGTTGGATTACAGCATTTTAAAAAAACTCTGGCTCGCCCTGAAAGAACAAGAAGTGGGCAGGGCCGTGGAGGTGAAGGATGAAAATGGACGCTTGCACGGCGGCCTGATTTACCATGTCAGCGGCGAAAAGCAGGTACACCTTTTCAGTGCCATTGATCCGGCGGTGAGGAACTTGGGAGGTATGTCATTGGCTATTTGGCACAGCATAGAACTGGCGGGCGAGGAAATCAGCCTGCACGACTTTGAAGGATCTATGCTGGAGCCGGTCGAAAAATTTTTCAGGGGGTTCAACACATTCCCGGTATCCTATTTGCAAATAAGTAAAAATTCCTTCCCCAAACCCCTCCGCTGGATATTGGAAAAATAGCGAAAACGGCAGTTTGAAGTCCCCTCACATGCAAGCTCCGCCTGAACATTCCCGGCACAATACCTGTTCCACCACTGTCGGCCCGCCAATAAAAAAAAATTGTCGGAGAACGACAGTAACAAAATAATCACCCGTAGATTAAAATAGAAAAGTAATTTTGTTCTCGATTGGTACAATATTTCAAGTAAAAAAAACATTGTTCAGCTTTTTAGAATAGAAACCCAAGCACTATTGTCACCCAGGTTCACAAATTCACAACAAAAACAACTTGACCAGGACATATATGAAATTGACACTTACCGTTTCGGCTGCCATATTTTTCCCCTTGTTCATCTGCGCACAGGTTTCCCTCAACAACAACCTAACGACGGAAAGCAGCCCTTTTGTCTGCCAGCCCGGCGTGACCAATAAGGCGCCGGGCAAGGGGGCATCCATCACCTACTCCTTAAACCCCGATTTCCAGTTGCGCTCCCCCGATGCCGAAAACTCCAGCAAGGTGCGGCGCAGTGAAAAGTTTGACGCCAACCTGAAAGTGCCGGTACTGAACAAGCCTAAATTCAAGTTTATGCTGGGCTTTAAGTACAGCCTTGAGCGCTACCATTTCCAAAGCATTGATCCTGAAAATTATCCTTTATTTAAAAGGCTAAACGAAGCGGATTTGAAGTCCACGGGCATAGCTGCATATTTCATCAATCCTATCAACCACAAATTTTACGCATCCTTTCGCTTGGGGGCATCCTGGCAGGGCGACTACAGCAAATTTGTCAGTATTGACAACCGATATGCGACCTACAACATAGCCGGGATTTTTGGCATCAAAAAACATGAAGACCTGGAATATGGCGTTGGAGTACTGTTGAACAAGGGCTTTCGCAATACCAATATCCTTCCTTTTGGTTTTTACAACCGCACCTTCAACGACCATTGGGGCGTGGAGCTTGCCATACCGACCAGCCTGAAAATCCGCTACAACATCAACCCAAAGCACCTTGTGCTTTTTGGGACGGAGTACTCCAGCCAGAATTATGCGATGAACGTAAAGGAGCCTGTCAACAACCCTTTCCCCAATAATCAATTGGAAAAGGCGCCCTACCATTATCACCGTTCCACCTTGGATCTGACGGCCACTTTTTACCGCCAACTCACCAACTGGACTTGGGTGCAAGTCAAAACAGGCTATGGCTTCAACCTCAACTCAGAGGCGAGGGACATCCCTGAAAAACAAACGTATGACCTGCGGCCCTCCGGCGGCTGGGTCGGCATGTTGAGCTTTTTTATTTCCCCGCCCAGGCATTTGTTGGATAAGAATTGAGGCATTGTTTCATTGTTTCATTGTTTCATGGCTACGATGTTTCATGGCTCCATTGCTGTATTGTTTCATGGCGAGGATGGCGCATTGATTTATTGTTGAAAAATCAATCTTAATACCAGCGTATTATTCACTTCACTGATCGCTGAGGCACATCCAATTTTTACGTTCCCAAACAATGAAACAATGAAACAATGAAACAATGAATCAATAACTCCCCCCCTTAAACAGCGCCAGGTATTTCGCCACGTATTTTCCAATCACATCAAATTCCAGGTTGACCTTGTCGCCTGCTTTCAGCGTTTTAAAATTGGTATTTTCAAAAGTATAAGGGATAATGGCCACAGAAAAACGGGCATTGCCTTCCAGGTTTTCGGTCGGTTTCACCACGGTCAGGCTCACGCCGTTCATGCAAATAGAGCCTTTGTCCACCAGCAAATATTCCGCTTGAAAAGGGTATTCTATATGAAAATACCAGCTACCATCCAGGGTTTCCACGCCCAGGCAAGTGCCTGTGACATCTACGTGGCCCTGCACAAAATGGCCATCCAGCCTGCCGTTCGCCTGCATGGCCCTTTCCAGATTGATAGGGTCGCCGTTTTTTAAAAAGCCCAAATTGCTCCGCTGCAAAGTTTCCTCCACCGCCGTCACCGTATGGGTGCCTTCGCCTGTGGCAACTACGGTCAGGCAAACGCCATTGTGGGAAACACTTTGGTCAATTTTTAAAGCCGATGAAATGGGGGAAGCAATGGTGAAATGTACGTTGGAGCCTTCCTGGCGGATGGCCTGTACCTGGCCGATGGTTTCAATAATGCCTGTGAACATGATTTTCAAGTGATAAGGCAACTGTTCAGCAATGAGGTGATTCTTTTTTCGCTTCGGTGCTTTGGCAAATCAGCAGGGTGTCTATAGCGAAAAAAGGTGTCGTCTCACTGCGGCCGCATCAAGATAACACCTTTTTCCCTTTGAAAACTTTGCGGGAGTAAAAATCCGGGCGGGGAAAAAGATGTCAACTTGATGCTGAATGATGATGAAAAAAGTAAAAAAGCAAAAGTGCCTTTTTTCCCTAAAAAAAATGGAGGGCGCTGCGTTCAGCGTCCTCCATTTACATTCATTCGCTAAGAAATACAGAAAAAACGATAATTCTGGTGCCAAGATGAAAGCTTTTAGCCTAAAGTAAAAAGGGTGATATGCCAGCCGTCCAAAAGAGTAGATGATTGGAGAGGCTTGGTAGAAATTAAGATTAAAGCGCCCGCTGCCGGACAGCTTCAAACAGCACAATTGCCGCCGATGCCGAGACGTTGAGCGAATCCACTTGCCCGGTCATGGGAATGATGATGCGCTCATCGGCCTGTTCCACCCAAAATTTGGAAATGCCGGTTGCCTCTGCGCCCAGCACAAATGCGGTAGGCTGCCGGAGGTCCCTTTGGTACAGCGGTTTGGCGGCTTCCAGCCAGGTGCTCAGGATTTGGATGTTTTTTGTGCGGAGCCATTGGACGGCCGCTTCGGAGGCCAGCACCACGACAGGCATTGTAAAAACAGCACCCAAACTGGCCCGGATGGTATTGGGGTTGTACACATCGGCCAATGGATCGCAGACCAGCACGGCATCCACCCCGGCAGCATCGGCAGTGCGGAGGACGGCACCCAGGTTACCAGGTTTTTCGATGCTTTCCAATACCAGTACGAGCGGGGTGGCTTTTGGTGAAATAGCTTCCAGGTCATGGTCTTTTTCCTTAAAAACTGCTACCACGTTTGGCACACCGGAGCGGTAGGCGATTTTTTCAAACACAGGTGTGCTTACCTCGAATATCTCGCCGATACTTTGCTCAAAGGCTCCTGAAATAAGTTGTACGTCGGCTTCCTGCATTTGCGAACTGTCGAACAAAATTGCTTCCGCCATAAAGCCATTTTTTAGGGCCAGCGACACTTCCCGTATGCCTTCCGCCACAAAAAGCCCTTGTTGTTTGCGCTCCTTCGATTTCGCTGCGAGCAGGGCGATGTTTTTTATAAAGGGGTTTTGGGTACTGGTGATTTGTTTGATCATATTTTATGTTAAAAAGGATTTTTCTCCGAACAATTAAATTGCTTTGAGCTTTGGTGAAATTAAAAAAATAATAAAGGCCATATTGATTTACAAAAAAACCTGCTAATCAATGCTTTGCAAGTTCATCGTTCATCATTTATAGTTCATCATTCATTTAGTGATTTCAGCCAGCAAAATGTAGAAAGTCCGGTAAAATTTTGCCTTAATAAGTCTTTTTCCAAAGCAGGCACTATGTAAAATTTTGAAAATCAACGGCTTTGCACCATTTTCGCACATCTTAACAACCATCAACCGACTAAACTTCAAAACAAACACCATGAACAAAGGCATCTCCCTCCCACTTTTGCTGCTTTCCCTGTTGCCTACTTGGCAAATTTCCGCACAAGTTAACTACACCGCCAATGACACCGTTGTGCCATACCCAGGGCATTTCCGCTACGGTACCAATATGGGCGTCTATTACCCTTGGCGAGATGAAAACCTGGCCGATATAGCCGCCGGAAACCCCGAACTGGACGTGGAGGGCATCGGCATCAACGCCCTGCGCCCGCTGCTGCCTGAATGGTTTTTAGAATATTGGGGCTACGACATCCGCCTCGACGCATTTAAGCATTACGACAAATTGGGCATTCAGGACAATGTGGTGTTCGTCGGCTATCCGGCGGAAGAGCACCGTGACAAAAACCAATATTGCCCCAATGTAAACTCTACTTTGTTCGCCAACATGTACCTGCCGATTTGGGACAACGGCGAAAACGGGACACCCGTCAACGACTCCAATTATTACGCAGCCTATTTGTACAAAATGGTGAGCGTTTACAATCCCTACGTGAAGTATTGGGAAATATGGAACGAGCCGGATTTCGACTTCGTGGGCAATTCCTCCAAGCAGCCCGGCGAGGAGTTCAACTGGTGGGAATACGACCCAAAGCCCTGCGAATTTGCTCTCAATGCCCCCGTGGAACACTACGTGCGCCTCCTGCGCATCAGTTATGAGGTGATAAAATACCTGGCCCCCGAAGATTATGTGGCCCTTGGCGGCATTGGGTATCCGAGTTTCCTGGACGTGATATTGCGCAAAACCGACAACCCGGCAGGCGGTGCGGTGGACAGCCAGTATCCGTTGAAAGGCGGTGCCTATTTCGACGTGGTGAGCTTCCACTCTTACCCGCATATTGACAATAGCACAAGGGTCTGGGACAACGAGATTTTTGGCTTCAAATATTTCCGCCACTCCGACCGCTGCGTGGATGGACTGCTGGCACGCCAGGCGCAGATGCGGGGCGTTTTGGAAAAATACGGTTATGACGGCGAAACTTTCCCCGAGAAACACTGGATTTTGACCGAAACCAACATCCCCCGTGTGCGCTTCGACGAGTACATGGGCTCTGACGAGGCCCAGCGCAATTATTTGATAAAAACATTTGTGGCCAGCCAAATGAACGACATTGATCAGGTGGATGTCTATACGCTGGGCGACATCAGGACCTACGACGGCTCGAAAAGCGAGTTTTTTTCGATGGGCCTCTACTATGCGCTCGACAGTGTGGCGCTTTACAACCAGCGGGCCGCCCCCGGTGGCATTGCTACCCGCACCACGTCTATGTTGTTGAAAAACAAGCGTTTCGATGAAGAAAAAACCACCGTTATGAACCTGCCCGCAGGTGTCAGGGGCGGTGCTTTTAGGGACGATTTTGGCAAATACACCTATGTGCTTTGGGCAGAAACTTCTACCGACCAATCTGAAAAAGCGGAGGCAGAATACAGCTTCCCCGCCAGTTTTAACCTAAAAAACCTGCACCGCCGGGAATGGGATTTTGGCAAAATCGGCATAACGACCATCGCCGAAGCCGGTAAAGTTAAACTGACAGGCTCGCCCTCTTTTTTCAGCGACAGCCGTGACGAATCGCCCAGTGAGGAAATCCGCCGTATCAACCTTTTTTGCAATCCCAATCCTTTTGGCGAGGAGCTTTTTGTAAAATTGCAAATCCCGGAAAGCATGGTCTCGTCATTGCAATTGTTTGATGCACAGGGCAAATTGGTGGCGACTTTTTTTACTGGCGTCAAACTGGCCGAAGGCGAACACAGCCTTGCCCTGGATGGCCGGGAAATACCACCCGGTCTTTATGCCCTTCGCTTCGAAAGCACCAGCGGCAGGTTTGTCACGGAAAAGGTGGTAAAAGTATATTGACTCAAGTTGCGGAAAGGTTTTAAGAGGTTGATAATGGTTGATAATGGTTGATAACGGTATATGATGGTTTATGATGGTTTTATAGATAATCGCCTTTAAAATTGATATTCAGGTTAAGAAAGTTAGCAGCACGCTTCGGGAGGCGGGGGTTTAAAAACCCC
>JBGSKQ010000055.1:0-24098 GCA_041741095.1 Saprospiraceae bacterium | reverse complement strand
CTGTTTTAAAACCCCTGACGAGACAGAAAATGTCAGATTTTGGACTCAGACACAGGGAATTTTTGAAGGAATAGCAGCGCTATTGCTGAAAAAATTGCCGAAGTATGAGTCCAAAAGATGGCGTTTTATGGCCGTTGAGGGGTTTTAAAACAGTTTCTAACCATTAAAACATGAGAATCAGTACCCGCCTCACCCTTGCACTTGCATTCACGGCGCTGTTGTCAGTGGCGGCCCTCGGCATTTTCGTCTATATTTTTACCTCCCGTTTTCACCAAAAGGAATTTTTTGAAAGGCTGGAGGAGCGGGTGCAATTGACCGAGCTTATTTTTTTAGAAAAAAACAAAGTGGTGGAAGAGGCCGTCCGCAACAGGTTCGTGCAGCGCCTGGACGATGAGCTTGAATTTGCAGTTACCCTGGATAAAGGAGGCTTGGATTCGTTGGATCGGCTGTTTTACCAAGGATTATCCGAGGATATTTTGAACAATGAAAAAGTGAGGTTTTGGCAGAAAGGCAGACAGGGAGTTGGCAAGCGATACGTTTTGCCACAAGGGGAATTCGCAGTAGTGGTAACGGCTTGGGACAAATTTGGGCAGACCAAACTGCATTTTTTAAGGCAAATCCTGCTCTCCGGCACCTTGCTGTGCGCCCTGCTTTTTATGGTGGTGAGTTGGCTTTCGGCGAGCCGGGCGCTGCAACCGCTTCAAAATAAAATACGGAATGCCAGCCATATCAGCGCCAGCAACCTGGGGATGCGCCTGGAAGTGACGAACCCCGACGACGAAATTGGGGAAATGACCATTGCATTCAACAGGATGCTGGATCGCCTGCAAGTCTCGTTCGAGGCGCAGCGCAATTTTGTGCGCAATGCCAGCCACGAAATCAAAAACCCGTTGACGGCCATTATCGGCGAGGCGGATTGGGTGCTGGAGAAGGAACGCACCCCGGAAGTTTACCAGGAAACACTGAAAGTGATAGGTAGCGAGGCGGAGCGGCTACATACTCTGGCCTTGCAGCTACTGGAATTGGAAAATGCGGAATCGCTGGCCTCCCTGCCGGAACCTGAGGAAATCCATTTGAGCCTTTTTTTGGTGGAGGTGCTGGAAAAATTCCCACGCCAAAGTGTGCGGCTTGAGATTGCCCCCAATGAAAACGAACGCACGATAATGGCCAACCGCCACCTGCTCGAAACGGCCATCGCCAATATCATTGACAATGCCCTGAAGTATTCCAACGAGCAACCAATCACTGTACAATTGTTTGAAAAACAGGGATTTGCGCATATCCTGATAAAAGATCACGGCATCGGCATCCCCGCCGAAGACATGCACAACCTCTACCAGCCCTTCCACCGGGCTAGCAACGCCAGGGGCATCCGTGGGCACGGGATTGGGCTGCCATTGTCCAATAGAATTATTGGGTTGCACGGAGGCGAAATTGAAGTAATATCTGAAGTAGATAAAGGCACGGAGGTACTGGTGAAATTGCCCCTGGTGATGGCTATTCTTTCATAATATATCCCATTCCCACCACCGTCTGGATGAGCTTTTGGTCAAAGGGTTTGTCCACTTTATTGCGCACATAATTCATATAAACATCTACCACATTAGTGCCGAGGTCGAACTGGATGTCCCACACATTTTCCAAAATGTCGAGGCGGCTGACGACCCGGTTTTTGTTGCGCATAAGGTATTCGAGCAGGAAAAATTCTTTTGGTGTAAGGCGGATTTCTTTGCCTGCCCTTGCTACTTTCTTTTGATCCAAGTCTATTTCCAAATCAGCCACTTGCAGGCGGTTTACTTGTGTATGCACGCCGCCCTGCCGCCGGGTCAGGGCCCTGATTCGTGCGAGCAACTCTTTGATTTTGAAGGGTTTGGAAAGATAGTCGTCGGCCCCGGCGTCGAGTCCTGTCACCACATCGTCCGTGCTGCTAAGGGCAGTAAGTATCAATATAGGCGTGTGTAATTGGAGGTCTTTTCGCAGTTGTCGGCAGACCTCCAGGCCATTGGTGCCAGGCAGTATCAAGTCGAGGATGATGACGGAAAACTCCTCCCGTCCCGCCAGCTTCAGCCCCATGTCGCCGTCAAAGGCTTGTGCAGTTTCGAAGCCATTTTCTTCCAACCCTTTTTTAATAAAATTGGAAATAGAAGGCTCGTCTTCGACAATCAGGATTTTCATGTAGTGCTTTTTTTAACGTACAAATGTAGTTTACCCTAAAAGGTTGTAGGCTTTTCATTTTCAAAATAAGCGTTCCAGTACATTCTAACCCGATTTTAATTTCATTCTAAATCCGCTCTAATACGGCACCTACAACTTTGCGGCACATTTCTAACCAATCTATTGTAAACTATGATGAACAACAATAACGGCCATTCGGAAATGCCCTCAGAGGGCTTCCTGGCCAATTTAAGATATGACCTGCCAGCCAGTTTGGTGGTCTTTTTGGTGGCAACGCCATTGTGCCTTGGCATTGCACTTGCATCCGGGGCACCGCTTTTTTCGGGCATTATTGCTGGTATTGTCGGCGGTATTGTAGTGGGCATGATGAGTGGTTCTCCCTTGGGGGTAAGCGGCCCGGCAGCAGGGCTGGCCGTCATTGTGCTGAATGCCATTGCCACCTTGGGAGCCTGGGAAACCTTTTTGTTGGCGGTAGTCCTGGCGGGTGTCATCCAATTGATTTTGGGTTTTTTGGGATCGGGCATCATCGGCTACTATTTTCCATCATCTGTCATCAAGGGGATGCTGTCGGGCATTGGGCTTATTATTATTTTGAAACAAATACCCCATGCTTTCGGCTATGATGAAGTGCCAGAGGGCACGACGGATTTTTTGCAGGCAGATTCACAAAATACATTTTCCGAGCTGACCAACATGCTAAATTTCATCCAGCCGGGGGCATTGGTCATTACGCTGGTTTCCTTGGCGATACTCATCATTTGGGATAGGCCCTGGATGAAAAAACTAAAAATGACCCAGTGGATACAAGGCCCGCTGGTGGCTGTAGTGGCAGGCATTCTTTTGCAGCTTGGCTTTAGCGCCTTAGCGCCCACCTTTGCAGTAGAGCCACAACATTTGGTGCAATTGCCTGTTGCAGAAGGTTTTGCGGGTTTTCTTGGCCTATTTACATTCCCCGATTTTAGCCAAATAACAAATACGGCCATTTACACGACTGCATTTACAATAGCGGTCGTGGCCAGCCTGGAAACACTGTTGTGTGTAGAGGCCACCGACAAGTTGGATCCCCTGCAACGCGTCACTCCTGCCAACCGGGAATTGAAGGCGCAGGGCATCGGCAATATTGTTTCGGGCCTAGTAGGCGGCTTGCCCATTACGCAGGTCATCGTCCGTAGTTCGGCCAATATCCAATCGGGTGGAAAAACAAAAACCTCTGCCATCCTGCATGGGTGTTTGCTGCTCTTTGCCGCACTGCTGATTCCCCATGTATTGAACCTCATCCCCTTGGCCACTTTGGCAGCCATCCTCTTTGTGGTGGGGTACAAATTGGCCAAACCATCCCTGTTCAAGCAGATGTTCCGTTTGGGCAAATACCAGTTCATACCTTTTATCGTGACGGTGTTGGGCATTTTATTCACCGATTTGCTGGTTGGGATCGGCCTTGGCATGGCCATAGCCGTATTCTTTATCCTGCTCAACAACCTTCGCAATCCCTACTTTTTCAAAGAAGAAACCCACGACGAAAATGGCGATACGCTGATCATCCACCTTTCAGAGGATGTATCGTTCCTCAACCGGGCCAGCATTATGAAGACGCTGGACGATATCCCACCTTTCACCAAAGTGGTCATTGATGCCAGTAAGACCGTCAACATAGATTACGACGTGTACGAAATTATCAAAGACTTTGAAAGCAAGGCGGAGAGGAAACACATTGAATTGACGGTCATAGGCTTGACAGGTATGCGCCGCAAAAACGACTCAGTTGAAAAAGTGCAAAAGGTAATCGAGAAAAAGAAAAACCAATTGCCTGTACTTGAACCAGAACAAGTTAACTAATAACCGATGGGCAATGGGCGGTGCCAAAACTGCCCTCTGCCCGCCAACAAGTAAAAATAATTATGCGTACACAAACAGAAGAAACCCAGCACCACCTTTCGCCCCGCAAGGCTTTGGATATTTTGGTGGACGGCAACCAGCGTTTCGTGAGCAACCTCCGCTACAACCGGAACCTGCTTCAACAGGTCAACGATACTTCAGATGGCCAATTTCCCTTTGCCATTGTGCTGAGCTGCATTGATTCCCGCACTTCGGCAGAGTTGATTTTCGACCAAGGCCTTGGCGATATTTTTTCGGTGCGCATCGCTGGCAATGTGTTGAACGACGACATACTTGGCAGTATGGAGTTTGCTTGCAACGTAGCCAATTCCAAACTGGTGATGGTGCTTGGGCATACCAAATGCGGGGCCGTGAAAGGCGCCTGCGCCCATGTCGAAATGGGCCATTTGACTGGTCTATTGGAAAAAATCCAACCATCGGTGGAGAAAGTACAAAATGAATATGGCGACAGTATCGGCAAGGACCAGTTCATTGAGGAGGTTTCCCGTGAAAATGTGCTGCTGCACATGGATGAAGTGCTGAAGCGCAGTTCCATTCTCCGCACCCTGTACAAAGAAGGCAAGGTAGGGGTCGTGGGCGGCATGTACAGTGTAGAAACGGGCGAGGTGGAAATTATCAAAGAAATGTTTGCCAGCACAATCAAAAATCCAAGTGCTGCTTTTGAAACAGTTTAAGCCACAATAAAAATCGTAATACTAGTCCAAAATCCTGTTCGTTTTTTATCATTAAAAGTTGGTCTTCTATAAGGCGCCGCCACTTTTGGCGGCGCTTGTTTTTTTATAAAATTGTGCTATGAAAAAAATTCTCGTCTTATTGCCTGTTCTTTTTTTTGTGTTTAAAACAAATGCCCAAGCGCCGGGCGAGTCGGATTTTGGCTCGTGGATGATGTGGTTCAACTCCTTGAAAATCAATGGAAAATGGAAAATAGACAGCGATTTTCATCTCCGCAACTGGCAGTTGGCCAAAGACCCGAACACGCTGCTGCTGCGGGCAGGCCTTACCCATTCGCCCAATAATTGGCTCGAACTGACGGCTGGCTACGCTTATATCGAAGGATATGCTTTTGAGGGTGCCGAGGACTGGAAAACGCTTTCCACAGAACACCGCATTTGGGAGCAACTGGTGGCCAAGCACAAGAATTGGGGCATTTCATTCCATCACCGTTTTCGTGTCGAGCAGCGTTTTGTCAACACTGCTTCTGATTTTTATCAAGACCGCCTGCGCTACAGGTTCCTATTGTCACGGCCATTTTTAAAAAACAAACCTGCCTTGTATGGCTTTGGCTCTTATGAGCATTTTTTCACGGCAAAGGATTTTAAATTCGACCAGGGCCGCCTGCATATTGGCTTGGGCTACACCCTGTCAAAAAGGCTGAAGCTGGAAGCCGCCTATCTACGGCATTTTTTAAAAGGCGGGCTGGAGTTCAACCGGCTACAGCTGAACGTAATTACAAGCTTCTTTTAACTCATCAATTGCATTATTCCACCTTTACAGAATGCCAGGCCACCAACTGCCATTGGCCTCTTTTTTTTACATAAACATCTGTGTACCGCAGGCGGATATTGAAAGTCTTGTCCTTTAAGACGCCAGTTACCTTGACCAACCCGTTCATCACGGCGGTTTTTTTGAAAAGCCTGATGCTTAGCTCCTCTGAGTCCATGGATTGGTAGATGAGTTTTCCCGTCTTGATATTTTGAATGTGTTCTTTTTTATTTTCAAAAAGGCCATTGGAATGGTTGTAGGTCAAATCATCGGCCAGGACTTTTTGCAAAAATGCAGTGTCCTTTTTGGTCATGGCTTCAAAACGCTGCAATTCCAGCGATTTCAGTAGCTGTTCGGTTTTACTCTGGGAAAAAGCGCCCGATTGGCATCCCATCACCAACAAAAAAAAGAAGATTAACCGCATATCAATCGTTTTTCATTTTGCCCAAAAGTAAAACAGGCAAGCGGAAGGCGCTTGCCTGTTTTATTAAAAAGATTAAGTTGATTGCTTATTTGACCTTGATGCCGCAGCCAATGGCTTTGGTAAAATCGGGGTCTGGATTTTTTCCAGCTTCCACGGCGGTGATGGCATCTTCCACATAGCGTTTGGTCACCGCATCGGCGTCCTGCGGATTGTTGTCAATAGCCCCGATATAGCGCACTTTTCGGGCATTGTCCAAAAGGAAAATATGCGGTGTTTTGCTGGCACCATACTGCGGGAACACCTTTTGGCCATCGTCGAAAAGATAAACGAAGGGGTAGTCTTTTTCTTTGGCCCTGATTTTCATTTCCTCATAGCTGTCGCCTGGCTTCATGCCGGGATCGTTGGGCTGTATGGCCACCACATGCCATCCTTTGGGCGCATATTTATTGTGCAATTCAATGATTCGCTCTTCGTACATCACGGCGTAGGGGCAAGTATTGCATGTAAAAGCGACGATATAACCTTTGGGCGCAGTGCCATCTGCATTTTGGATGGAAGCCAATGAAACCAAGTTGCCATCCACGTTTTTCAGCTTGAAATCTGGGGCGGTTTCCCCAACGCTCAGCCCATCTTCAACGATGGCGCTCTCGGTTTTGGCGTGGTCCACATTTTCGGATTTAAACTTAGGGGCAAGGATAAAGCCCGCCGCAACAGCCAGCAGGGCGAACAGACCAAATAATTTTTTCATGATGGGTAATTTTTAAGTAGTGAAAGGTATATTTAAAACCAAGGACAAGAAAAACTCCGATAGGACGGCCAGTTTTCAGCTTGATCCAACTACAAAAACACCATTTTAAAAAAGAGGTTGGAAAATGGGGAGGGCAAACTTTTTTTTGTGCAAGGTTTTCAAATAGAACAAACAACTTTTGGTCACAGGTTCCAGGTGCTTGGAATGCCTGAAAAGCCTATAAAATGCTGGTTTGCCCAAACTCAATTTGAAATCAGCAATAATACCAGCCCTACTTCCTTGTCACAAAAGCCCAGTCTTTTCCAAGCATGGGTACTCGCACTGCTTTTTCTTTGTGCTTCGCTTCTAAAGGCAATCCCTCCCGAGTTATCCGTTAAAAATTTCGCTTACAAGTTTTGGCACGAAACTTGACAAATGTAGAAAAGAATAAATTGATGTTCTTTCGATGTGATTTGAAAAGACTGGATGGAAGAACAGAAATATTTTGAAATAATTAATACCTGACACGAAACCAGAAGTGCCAACACCCGTAATAGTGACGGGTTAGATACTTCTGACAAGAATATAGGGTGAGTGTTTGTTCATAGTTTTTGTTTTTTATGTAGCCCCCGGAAAAAACGGGGGACTTTTTTCACCCTTATCCCAAAATGACTAAAGATTAGTGTTTGTTCATAGTGTTTGTTTTTTGTTTTGTCCCTGTCAAGTTGTTTGGCAGGGTTTTTTTATTTTGGGCAAACCCGAAACTGTTAGAACTCCCAATGCTTGCAAGGAAGCAATGAAGCTTTGGTTTAGTAAAGCAAGCGCCTGGAACCGACAGGTTTGTCCTTCAAAATATCATTGTATTTTTTGGAAAAGCTACCCCTTCTTTGGCAAGCAGTTTTTTTGATGAAATAATTCAATTGACTTAATTCTGAATGCCGGTCAAGGCAGGTATTCTTCTTTAAATTTTTGATAAGCTGCTTCGTTGGTTATACCGTTTAGGCCGCAGGGAATTGCGTGCCTTTCCAGATAGTTTTTGCGAATATCTGCTGATACAGATCTTGCTTCCAGCCATTCAAGCGAAACGGCTTCCCGTTCGGCTTTTTCGACAACGTGCATGATGCCCAGCGGCTCGTATAGGAAAGGGCAAATCATGGCCACAGCAAAGGAGTCGGCCAGCACTACGTCCTCTTCGTCAAAATGCAGGCTTGGCATGGCTGCTACCAGTTCGTCCATTTGAGGTACCTGGTTTCCGAGCAATATGTCGCCCATTATTTTGCCATCGAATTCCTCCCGCATTTTCATAATTAAAAGGTCAGTGTCTGAATAGTATATTTCATGCCCAATTATTTCGAGCAATTGGCTTTCAGTGTCAACATATTTTAGCAGCCCAGTATAAATATATAGATGGCCTCCAGGCAGGAAAAACAAGGTCTTTATGGAATCGTCCTTTACAATATGCACTGTCCAATTATATACTAATCGGTGCTCCACTTGGGCTGTATTTAGCATAGTATTGAACAATTTTTCTAAATAAATATAAGCTTGACTATAGGCTGATTTATCCAGAATGTTGAATTCGCTGGACGATTGTTCAATTGTATTTTTAAAAGCATCCCCTATTTTTATTTGATCTTCTTCCGAGAATTCGGATGGATTGATGCTGATGACTTTGGCAGGCTCTTTTTGGCAGGACAGGAAAAACAGTAAAACGGAAAATATCGCCAGTGGCAATAGCTTTGTCATAGTTTATTTTTAAATCTCAAAAGGAGGAATTTAGCGGAGGGGATATTCCTCTTGACCAAAAAACATTCCAAAGCAGAGCAAAAAAAAAGAACGACGTCCTTTTTACAGACGTCGTTCTTGAATGGAGGATAAAAACCCAGCTAATGGGTCGCGGTAAACAGTAAGTTAGATGGCCTGACGCTCACCTACACAACTGCCTTTCTCACTCTGGCTGGAACACGGCTATCATAGCCCGCACTTCTTTGTCCTGCTCCAGCACAGGCATCAGGTGGAAGAGCGATCCGTGTGCATCGTAGTCTTCGCACAAGGCTTCTTCCAAAACTAAAAACGCTTCTCTTTTTTTGCCCATATTGAACAGACAGGCGCTCCGTACATAGAGCAACTGTGTGTCATAGGTATAATCTTCTGCTTCATCCAATGTATCAATGGCTTCCTGCATACGGTTATGATCCATCAGGAAACGGACGAGTTTTATCCAATAAACATGGTCGTCGGGGGCAATATCGGCGGCCTCACGGAAGAAGGTTTCCGCTTTTTTAAGGTTGCCCACTTTATAATAAGCCTCCGCCAAGCCAGCATAATATTCCTCATGCTGATCTTCAATGCGTATAGCCTTCAGGTAGGCAGCGATGGCTTTCTGCCATTGCTTTTGGGCGGCATGGCACTCTCCGATGCGGAAAAAGGCTTCGTCGCACCAAGGATCCAGCACCACGGCCTTTTCGTAAAAAGTCCGGGCCAAAAGTGGATTGCCCAAATGTTTGTAGCACAGGCCGATATGGAGAAAGAGGTCGGCATCCGGCTCGAAGCGTTCCAGCACTTCCTGGTAGCATTGCAGCGCCTTTTTATAGTCCTGCACATAGAGGCACACCTCGGCACAGTCACGGTAAGCGAACTGGAAATCTTCCCTTGTCAGGAAGGCATATTCATACGCCTCGATGGCTTTTTCATGGTTGCAAAGGTAGTGGTGGGCCGCACCGACATTGTACCAGGCCAGCGAGCAATAGGGGTGCTCGTCCAGAATCTGCTCGTGCAGTTCCACGCTTTCCTCGTATTTGCGTGCATACTCCACACAATACCACATGCGTGACAGTGCTTCGTCGTTCGTTGGGTTTTCACGAAGGGCGGATTTGAGCACAAAAAACATCCGCTCGTAATCTTTCATCTGCTCGTATATCAGCGCTTCGCACACATATATATCACTGAGTGCAAGGGAGTCGCTGTAATCCTTGACGCTTTCAAGCAGGGCTATGGCTTCTTCGTGCATGTCCAACGAGGCCAGCGCTTCTGCCCTCAACAGGGAAGAAGGTAGGCAGTCGGGCAGCATGGCGTCCACCTGATCCAGCATGGCAAGGGCCAGTTCGGCTTGGTTGTTTTGCAACAAAAGCTCAGCTTTCCGCAGGTAAAAATCAGCAGAATGACCGTACTCCACCAGTGCATAGTCGGTTACTTCCAACGCACGTTCGAGCAGGTACTCATGCTCATAATAGTCAATAAGGTTGTGGTAGGGATCCTCGTCCTGGAAGCGTACCCTGCCTTTCTCCAGCATTTCCTCGAATTTTAGGATCAACTGGAAAATAATGTGGCGGTGTTTGAAATTTCTCTTACTCATAGCCCGCTTGTTTAATTTTAAAATCTGGTTAAAGGTAAACGCATTTCCGCCAATAATTACCGCTTGTGCCGAACAATCTACGGAACGGTAGGGATATGGACGGGAACGGCATATTGCGCCTAAGATGTTTATTTTTAATAATTTAGGAATATAAATTATTAAAAATTGAACTTATTAAAGCAATCGCCATAGGTTAAAATCACATATACAAACACTCAGCAGTGCAAACGCAGCAAAACCGAATGAGATACAGTTATTTACACTTTTTCTTCCCCATAAATTATTCTTTTATGGATAGAAGAAAAAAAACACATTAAGCATTATTTTTTACTCACAAGGAACACACCCGAAAATATCAACAGCCCAGCGGCCACTTTGGGCGCACTCAGTTCGTCCTTGCCAAAAGATAGGGCAATCGCAGTGGCGATGAGTGGTTGTAAATAGATGTAGATACTTACGGTAGATGGATTGACAAGTTTCAGGGCGAAAGCATTCAGCAGGTAGGCCAAAAACGTGGTGCAGATCAGCACGTAGGCTATCGCCATCCAGATGCGGGGGGTGAAAATGCTCATGGGTGTATTTGTTAGTTCATGGTAGCCGAACGGCAGCACGAAAGGGAGGCCAAAAATGAACACCCATTTCGTCACCGTCAGCGGATGGTACTTGTGCATCAGGGACTTTACGATGACCAAAAAAATGCCATAAGAAATGGCATTTACAAAGACCATGACGTCGCCAAGTATTCCTTCTTTTTTGAATGCAAATTTTTTGCCATATACTGTTAAAATTGCTGCTCCAGCGATTCCAAGTGCGATTCCGAGCATTTTTTTTATTGTAACAGGCTCCTTGAGTATTATCCACGAAGCCACGAGCACCAAAATGGGCGTCGTCGTCATAATCAAGGCCCCGTTGATCTGGCTGGTATATTTTAAGCCCGTGATGAAAAGCAACTGGTTGGCCGCCACGCCGGTGAAGCCGCACAGCACAAAAAGCCGAAGGTCTTGCCGCTCGATTTTTTCCTTGATAAAAAAATAATGAATCAATGTGAACAGTACCACGCCCAACAGCACCCGCATCAACGTGAGCGCAAATGGATGGACGTAGTCATTGTCCAAAATCTCTTTGGCGATGGTAAAATTGGCCCCATATATAAGGGCAGTGAGGAACAGGGAAGCATGTGCCCAGAAGTACTTGCTCAAGGCTTCAAATATTTTTCCCTGGCCCAGAGAAACAAGGGAAAGGTGCCTGCCAGCCCAAAAAGCATCGTCAGCAACACGTACAGCCAATAACGCTTCATGCCGAGCCGCTTTGTTTCAAAAAAAGCCCAGATAAAAAACACCAGCACGCCAAACAGCAAATCCAGGGCAAAAATGGTGGAGATGCGGTTCACGAACAGCCCGGCAATGGTCTCGTCGGGCTTCGTCCAGAGCAGGATATTTTTGTTTTCGTAGCTCTCCAACAGCATCAGCAGGTTGGGGCCGAGATAGCCGAGGATGGCGAGGAGGAGGTAGAAGGGTCTCATTTTTTTAACTATGAATGATGAACTTTTTCGGGCTTCGGTCAAAAATCACAGGATTGCCAGTTTTTTTTCAGCCACAGTTCTTTTTCCTGGTAGTCGGGCATGGCGTTTTCCACCAGCGCCCAAAAACGGTGCGAGTGGTTCATTTCCACCAAATGTGCCAACTCGTGGATGATGACGTAATCAATCACATCCTGCGGGGCGAAGAGCAGGCGGGTGGAAAGGTTGATATTGCCTTTTGTGGAGCAAGATCCCCAATTGCTCAAATTGTATTTCAGGTTGACACTGCGGATGGTTTTTTGAAAATACAGGTGGTTCAATTCCATGACACGGCGGGTTATTTCTGGCAAAAAATCCTGCGCCACAGTGCGGCTTAACAGGTGCGTTTGCGCTTTTTGGCGGTGCAGTTCGTCGTCGCTGGTGGTCAGGCTCAGGATGATGGTGCGGCCCTCCAGCCGGGCGGTGTGGGTTTTATTTTCCGTCCAATTGACCAAAATGGTATAATTCCTCGTGCCGACGGCCAGCGTCTCACCGCTTTGGTATTCTTTTTTGGCAAACATGTCCCGCAGCGGCTGTTTTTGCTGAAACTGCTTGTTGACCCAATTTTTAAAAAGAACCACCTGCCGCTGTTGCTCACTGGCATCAATAAAAAGTGGCATCCGTAGGATCGCCCCTTTTTTGGTGATGGCAAAGCGCACCCCGTTCCGCTGCTCCCGGTAAATTTTGGCAGGGACTTTTTGCTCTCCAGCCTCCAGTTGGATATGTTCGACACTCGCTTTCAGTTTTTTCCACATGGCACTAAAGTCACTTACTTTGCCTACAAAGGAAGCCAATTTTGTCTATTCGGTATTAGCCGTATAGTTTGGATTTCTTTAGCTCCAAAACTTTATTCCTTAAATTCCTATTTTTACAGCCATAAGTGTATTTGCTCAATTTGGTTGTTTTTGAAATTCTGGTAACGAGAAAAAATAACTTCCAAAATTCGTTGCCTATCCCTCGGCAAGTTTTGAAACCACGCCGAGGTGAGCCAAATTTATTTTTTTAACCGTTCTTTACGGGCATAATTGCCGTAGGCTCACTCTCGCAAACCCCTTTGTTTGCAGTATTTGACAAAATAACTCATTTCCAAATCAGATAAAATCTTCTATACTAAATGGATCCGTTAAAACAGAAATTTTTTGAAAAATCAACTGCCGTCAAAAACGAAATCAAGGAATTGCTGAAAGCGCACGGCGACCTAAAAGTGGACGAGGTGACGCTCGAACAAGTATTCGGAGGTGCCAGGGATGTCATCATGATGTTTTGGGAGCCTTCCCTCCTCGACGCCAACGAGGGAATCCGTTTCATGGGCTATTCAATTCCCGAACTGCGTGAAAAATTGCCGCAAGGCAAAGGCAGCGAACCACTGCCAGAGGGTTTGTTTTGGCTCTTGCTCACCGGCGAAATCCCCACCGAGGAAAACGTGCAGTGGCTCAGCGAGCAGTGGAAAAACCGCAGCAAAGTACCCGAACAAACATTCAAGGTGCTCGAACAACTCTCGCCCGATACCCACCCCATGACCCAATTCATCATCGCCATCACTTCCATGCAGCCCTCCTCCCATTTTGCCAGCCGCTATGCCAAGGGCATGAACAAACTGGAATACTGGGATGCCGTGTACGAAGACGCTATGGATCTAATCGCCCGCTTGCCAAGGGTGGCTGCATACATATATAGAAGGACATTCCACCATGGTAACCATATCCAGCCAGACATCACGCTCGACTGGGGTGCCAACCTCGCCCACATGCTGGGCGTGTCGAAATCCGAGGAGTTTAAAAACCTGATGCGGCTCTACATGACCATCCATGCCGACCACGAAGGTGGCAATGCTTCCGCCCACACTATGCACCTCATCGGTTCTACTTTGGCCGACCCCTATCTGTCTTTTGCTGGCGCAATGGGTTCGCTGGCCGGCCCGCTGCATGGCTTGGCCAACCAGGAGGTCATCAAGTGGATTATTGACATGGTGGAAACCCTGGAAACCAGGACACCGACCAAGGAACAAATCGCCGACTATGTACGCAGCACCATTTCTTCAGGAAAAGTAATCCCTGGCTATGGCCACGCCGTACTTCGCCAGCCCGATCCACGCTTTATAGCCCAGCAGAAATTTGCCGAAAGGAATATTGAAAATGACGACTTCGTAAACGTCGTCTGGAAAGTATATGAAGTGGTGCCGCCCATACTACAAAGCTTGGGCAAAGTGAAGAACCCCTGGCCCAATGTAGATGCGCACTCCGGTGCCCTGCTCGTCCACTATGGACTCACCGAATACAGTTTTTACACCGTGCTGTTTGGTGTCTCCCGTGCCTTGGGCGTACTGGCCTCACAGTGCTGGTCAAGAGCCTTGGGCATGCCGCTCGAACGGCCCAAGTCTGTCAACATGCATTGGCTGAAAGAATACCTGGCAGAAAAGAAAGAAATGGCCATGAATTGAAAAACAAGAAATTCTTCATGGTATCCATCAACGAACCTCCTGCAATTTGGGCAAAGAACCATCGGCCAAATGCAGGAGGTTCTTAATTTTAGGCCCGGCTGTGAGGGTTTTCCCGTCAAATGCCTCACGATTTATTGCTCACCCCTCACTTCTAAAAATGATTAAATACTACTCCATCAACGGCGAACTGGTGCCAAAAGAAGAGGCCGTACTCGGTGTCACCGATCTGTCCATCCAGCGGGGCTATGGCCTTTTCGACTTTTTTTTGGTGAAAAAAGGCCAGCCGCTTTTTTTCGAAGATTACCTGGACAGGCTGGAACGTTCCTCCGTTTTGTTGCGGTTGAAACTGCCTTTCGGCAGGAATGAAATAAAACGGCAAATCATGCAGCTCATCCGTGCCAATGGCGAACAAGAGGCAGGCATGAAGCTTATCCTAACGGGCGGATATAGTCCGGATGGCTACGCCCCTGCCCGGCCAAACCTGCTTATTTTACAATCTCCGTTGCCCGTTTACCCAAAAACAAAATACGAACAGGGCGTCAAACTAATGTCGTATGAATACCACCGCACCCTCCCGTCGGCCAAGAGCATCAACTACCTGATAGGCGTCAACCTCCTGCCCGACATGCAGGCCGCCGGGGCAGAAGACATTCTCTTCCATGCCAACGGCAACATTTACGAAACGACCCGGGCCAATTTTTTTATTGTGAAAAACGACAGCACCGTCGTCACGCCCGGCAGTGAAGTCCTGATGGGCATCACCCGCCTGAAAACGGTGGAAATCGCACAGCAGCACTACCGGTTGGAGGTGAGAGACTTGAAATTCACCGAACTGGAAACTGCCAGGGAGGCATTCCTCACCAGTAGCACAAAAGGTATTTTACCGGTCGTGCAGGTGGACGATTTAGTGATTGGCGATGGTCAACCGGGCGAGGTGACGAAGCATTTGGCAGGGTTGCTGGAAGAGGAAGTGGCGAGGTACCTTGGGTAAAAGAATTATTGATCCGTGAATTACTGCAATGGGTCAAATTGTTTGAGAAGTCGAGTCAAGTTAGGCGGTAACTTTGGAGGGGACTGTTTTAAAAATTGTGTCAAAGTTAGATTCAGGGCATTGCCATACCTTGGGCTCCGCTTTGTTCCAAAAAAAATACAAGCACCATGAAAATCACCATCACCGGTGGCACCAAAGGCATTGGCCGGGCCATCGCCGAAAAATTTGCCGCCAACGGTTTTGACCTTGCCATCTGCGCCCGCACGGAAAGCGATTTGGTTAGTTTTAAACAAGAGTTTCAGGAAAAATATGGCGTACAGGTCCTCACCCATGCCACCGATATGAGCCAAAAAGAAGACGTGGTGGCATTTGCCGATTTTATCAATAATCAATGGGACACTGTGGACGTGTTGGTCAACAATGCGGGCATTTTCCTGCCCGGCGAAATCACCAAAGAACCGGAGGGCCAACTGGAATCTCAAATCGAAACGAACCTCTATTCTGCCTATCATTTCACCAGGGCCATGCTGCCCGCCATGCTCGAAAAAGGCAGCGGCCATATTTTCAATATGTGCTCTATCGCCAGTTTTATGGCCTACCCAAACGGCGGCTCCTACAGCATTTCAAAGTTTGCGATGTTGGGTTTTTCCAAAGTGCTAAGGGAAGAGCTGAAAACAAAAGGCATCAAGGTCACCGCCATCATGCCCGGTGCCACTTGGTCGGACAGTTGGGGGAATGCGGATTTTCCGCACAGTCGCTTGATGGAAGCAGAAGACATCGCCCTTGCCGTGTGGAGCGCCTGGCAAATGGGGCCATCGGCGGTGGTGGAAGAGATAGTGGTGAGGCCGCAGTTGGGGGATCTTTAAGATGACTGATTTTTCCTCCAAAGGCAAAAAATAAGGATTGCCCACAACTGCAATCGGTGGTTTTTACCAGCCAAATGCTCTTCAAACAGTTTTTTCACAAACGGCATGTTGAACCACCTTTCATTGCCTGTATCATTGAGTACCGCTTCTTCAAAAGTGCCCCGTAGCGCTCCCCGCAGCCAATCGCCCACTGGTACTGTGAAGCCATGTTTGGGCCGATTGAAAATCTCCGGCGGCAACCGTTTGGTCGCCACTTTGCGCAGCAAAATCTTTTTCTCTTTTAGCGAAACTTTAAGCCTGCCATCCAGCGATGCCACATATTCCACCAAAGCATGATCGAGGAAGGGGATGCGGGCTTCGATGGAGGCCAACATGCCCATTTTGTCCACCTTCATTAGCAGGTCGTCCACCAGCCAGTTCCGCATGTCGGCGTAAAGCATACTGTTTACCTGACCCGCTGGGGAGAAGTATTTTTTATCGGTCCTTAACTGCCTTTCCTGTGGCAATTGCTGGTTTTCTTTAAGAATATCGGGATTGAGCAACTGCCTTCTTTCTGAATTTTTAAACACACTTGGGCCAGGAAGTTTGGCATTAAAAAGTGAACTGAAGGGTAACCTATCGAGCAGCGAATAGGCATGGTAGCGCTTGTACCCACCAAACAGTTCGTCGGCCCCCTCGCCCGACAGCACCACTTTCACATGCTGTGCCGCAAAACGGCTCATCACGTAGGTAGGCAGCACGGCATAGTCGGCCAGCGGCTCGTCCAAATGTTGGATAATGTGGGGCAGGCAATCCAGCACTTCTTTTTCGGTGACGTGTATCTCGTGGTGTTCAGTGCCGTATCGCTGCGCCAGTTGGCGGGCAAAATGCACTTCATTTAGTTCGTTGTTTTCGCCAAAACCCACCGAAAAAGTCTGCAAGGGGTACTCTGAATTTTCGGCGGCGTAAGACAAAACCGTGCTGCTGTCCAGCCCACCACTAAGAAATACACCCACTGGAACATCGGCGATGAGGTGCGACTTGACGGCGGCTTTCAGTAAGTCATCCGTCTTCGCTGTTGCTTCTTCTATGCTTGTTTTTATTGGTGAAACGGGCTGGAGCTGCCAATAAACCGTCTCCTTTATTTTCCCCTCAATATCAATATCTAACCAGGTACCCGGCTTTACTTTTTTTATGTGTGAAAAAATGGTCGTATCTCCACCGATGTACTGTCGGGAAAAATAGAAATTGACAGCGCTTTTATCTATTTCATTCAAATCGGGCCGGGCGGCACGGATGGCTTTTATTTCGGAGGCAAAAACAAACTGGCCCTTGCTTTGGGCAAAATAGAAAGGCTTCATGCCTGCCCGATCCCGCACAAGTAGTAGGCGCTTCCGGCCCTTATCCCAAAGGGCAAAGGCGAACATGCCGGAAAGTTTTTTGAAACCCTGCTCGCCCTCCGCATGGTACAATGCCAAAATGACCTCCGTATCGCTGTGGGTTTGGAACGGGTAGCCTTTTTTTAACAACTCCTCCCGCAAAATTGGGTAATTGTAAATTTCGCCATTAAAAACAATAACTGACTGGCCGTCAGCAGATTGCATGGGCTGCTTGCCCGCTTCGAGGTCAATGATGCTGAGGCGGCGGTGGCCCAGGCCAACGGGGCCATCGAAGAACATGCCCTCCCCGTCCGGCCCACGATGTGCAATCGTGCCGTTCATTCTTTCAAGGGCCTCCCGCCGGGCGGCTTGGCCGTTGAAGAAGAGTATGCCTGTGATTCCGCACATTTTCTGTTTGTAGTCTTCAGCCCGCAAGTCCGCAGTTCGGAGTCCACTGTCTTCAGTCCAAATCTTGCCGCCTGCCAATGGCCGACTGCGGACTTTGGACTGAAGACTGGGGACTGAAAACAGAAGACATCAACCCCCGCAAGGCCCGGATGTTGTTTTCGAGGCTGAAATTCCCGATGGCCATCCGCCTTGCGGCTTTTTTCATCTCAAAAAGGCGGGGCGAAAGTAGCGCTTCTTTCATGGATTCGGCCAAATGGACAGCATCGCCGGGGGGAACCAGCCAGCCGTTTTCCCCATGCACCACGCCTTCCGGGATGCCGGATACCTCGCTGCCGACGATAGGCAGGCCGTGGTTCATAGCTTCCAGACAGACGTTGGGCAGGCCGTCACGGTCGCCCGAAGGATCAATGATGGAGGGCATGACGAGCACATCGGCCTGTTGGTACTCAAAGGTCATTTCGTTGGGCGGCACCATACCTTTGAAATGGACAATCCCAGAAAGACCGAGCGATTGGACCTGTGCTTTCAGCGCTTCTTCCAAAGGGCCTTCCCCGATGAAAACCAATTGAAAATCAAGGTTTTGTTGTTTTAAAATACCACATGCTTCGAGCAGGTGTTTGAAGCCTTTTTTCTCCACCATGCGCCCAACGGCGATGAAGGTGAAGGGGCGATGGTTGTCTTGGCTGGGTTCTTCCGGCCTGGTTTCGATGCCGTGATAAAGTTTAAAAATTTTACTTGGGTCAACGCCGGGCAAGGCTTTGAGGTGCCGCTCGTTGGCGGCGGTGCAGGTGGTGATGTAGGCTGCGGCCGCTATTTTTCCCAAAAGGCCGCTGTTGTCAGTGTAAATGTCCATCGCATGTCCCGTGCCGCCGTATGGGATGCCCGTGATGCAAGAAAGATGAACTGCCGTATCGCCAGGGGCAGTGAGAAAATGGGCGTGGATGAGGGTGATTCTATTGAAAACAACCCAATCAGCAATGGCCGAGGCACGGAAGAGGCAGATGAGGCTGCGGAAAAATTTTGAAATGCTTTTGTGTTTTAGGGAAAACAAAGTGCCCCATGCCTTGCGGTATCCTTTGGGAAAATGGAGCATTGTTTTGAAATGTTTTACCCAAAAAAGCGGGAGAAATGGGTTTTCGGGCAGGAGGATGGTTTTGGGCAACAGCTTTTTTTCTTTTTCGGTCAAATCATTCCGCTGGGTGATTTTGCGGGCGGCGATGTGCATGTGGGTGCCCTGCTCGTTCAGCTCCGTCAGTTCACGGGTGATGAAGTTTTGCGACCACGCATAGAGGGAATTGACGATGATGAGGATGTGAAGGCCGTTGTTGTTTTCTTGCATTTTTGAAATTTGGTTACTTCGCCTTACTTGTCCATTTAGAATCCTTCACCCGAAACCGCCAATCCCACAAAGCGCATTCCCCTGCATAATCCACGCCCACTCTTGAACTGGCGATGATGTTTTCTTCGGAAATTTTTTCACCGTGATCTTCCAGCCAAATAGGCGTCCCGTTATTCACCAAACTAATTCCAGTATGGCCAGTATGGATGCCGAGGGCTGTTGTAAGTGACCCCGGCCCGGCGGTGAGCTTGTAGGTAGGCTTTGACATATTGCGGCGAGTGAGCATTAGGTCCACGTTTTCGACAGGTTCGACGGCCCGGATGAGTACGGCGTGTGCCATGTCTTTTTGTCCTGTGACGATATTGAATAGGTGGTGGATGCCGTAACAGAGATAGACATAAGCGTGGCCGCCTTCGGCAAACATGATTTCCGTGCGGGCGGTGCGGCGGTTCATCCAGGCATGGCAGGCTTTGTCGTCGGGGCCTCGGTAGGCTTCTGTTTCTACGATTTTCCCAGCCGTGCGTTGCCCATCAAAATTGGTGACGAGGTGTTTTCCCAAAAGCTCTTTTGCTATTTGCACCACGTCTTCCCTGGTATAAAATGACGTTGTCAATTTCTCCGCTCCGCCGTTCATCTTTCATCGTTTATAGTTCATCGTTCACATCCGGCTGCTATAATTCGGCGCTTCTTTCGTGATCGTCACGTTGTGCGGATGGCTTTCTTTCGCCCCTGCACCGGAGATTTTTACAAATTGTGCTTTTTGCAAATCAGCAATGGTTGCGGCACCGCAGTAGCCCATGCCCGCCCGCAAGCCGCCGATGTACTGCACCATCACCTCCTCCACCGAGCCTTTAAAAGGCACACGGCCTTCGATACCCTCCGGCACGAGTTTTTTAATGTCGTCTTCCACATCTTGAAAATATCTGTCTTTGGAGCCTTGGCCCATCGCACCGAGCGAGCCCATTCCCCGATAGACCTTGAACTTGCGTCCTTCATATAAGATGGTCTCGCCGGGTGCTTCTTCCACGCCAGCGAACAAGCCGCCTGCCATGACTGTACTTGCGCCACCCGCCAGTGCCTTCACAATGTCGCCGGAATAGCGGATGCCGCCGTCGCCGATGACGGGGATGCCGGAGCCTTTAAGCGCTTGGGAGGCATCGAAAATGGCAGTGAGCTGTGGTACACCTACCCCTGCTACTATCCGAGTAGTACAGATGCTTCCGGGGCCAACGCCAACTTTTACGCCGTCCACCCCCGCCTTGGCTAGAGCTTTGGCACCATCGCCGGTGGCCACGTTACCGCCTACCACTTGCAGGTCGGGGTAAATGCTTTTGACTTGTTTCACCGCCTCCAACACGCCACGGGAATGGCCATGTGCCGTATCTACGCAGATAACATCCACGCCCACATGGACGAGGGCGGCTACCCGTTCCATCATATCAGCCGTGACGCCAACGGCCGCACCTACCACCAAACGCCCGTAAACGTCCTTGCAGGAGTTGGGATAGTCAATGACCTTCATCAAATCCTTATAAGTAATGAGGCCGACGAGCCGTCTTTTGTCGTCCACCACTGGCAGTTTTTCAATCTTATGCTGTTGTAAAATATCTTTGGCCTTGTCCAGATCGGTACCGATGGGGGCGGTGATGAGGTTGCGGGCGGTCATCACTTCGTGGACGGGCTTGTTGGGTTCTTTTTCGAAGCGCAGGTCCCGGTTGGTGAGGATGCCGATGAGCTTGTTTTTCTTGTCAACAATAGGGATGCCGCCGATGCGGTAGAGTTTCATCATTTGCAGGGCATCCTTTACTGTGGCTTCGCCGTGCAAGGTGACGGGGTCAATGATCATCCCGCTCTCCGAACGCTTAACTTTGCGCACCTGTTCGGCCTGTGCCTCAATGGACATGTTCTTGTGGATAATGCCGATGCCGCCCTGCCGGGCAATGGCGATGGCGAGTTTTTCCTCCGTCACGGTGTCCATAGCCGCTGAGACGATGGGCAATTTCAGCCGGATGCCGGTAGTGAACTGTGTTGAAATATCCACTTCACGAGGAAGAACTTCTGAGTAGGAAGGGACGAGCAAAACGTCGTCGAAAGTAAGGGCATCGCCCAAAATTTTTTGATGTGCTATTTTTCCGTTTTCCATCCGCAAAGGTAGCCAAAAAATGATGGTTTGATGGTTGAATGGTTAGATGCTTGCAAATTTTTTACAAAATATACGGCCTGGAACCACGCAACCAAAAACCAGAAAACCTACAACTATGCTAACAGTTTTCAGCGACGAACATTTTATGAAACAAGCCCTGCAGGAGGCGCACCTGGCTTTTGAAAAAGACGAAATCCCGGTCGGAGCGGTAGTAGTGTGCCGTAACCGCATCATCGCCCGTGCGCACAACCAAACGGAACTGCTCACCGACGTGACCGCCCACGCCGAAATGCTGGCGCTCACCGCCGCCGCCAATTCCCTCGGCGGCAAGTACCTCGACGAATGTACGCTCTACGTGACGCTCGAACCTTGTGTGATGTGCGCCGGGGCACTGGCCTGGGCGCAGTTGGGCAGGCTGGTCTTTGGGGCCAGCGACGAAAAGCGGGGCTTTATGCGCTATGGGAAGGGGCTTTTGCACCCAAAAACCCAAGTGGAAATGGGCATTATGGAGGGGGAGTGTGGAGAATTGGTAAAGCGTTTTTTTCAGGAAAAGCGGCTCTCTGCGAAATAAGCCCGCAATTCCAAAAATGCCTCGACTGTGGTAGGAATAGCCAGTATTGCTATTATTTCAAAATATCCAATTTCATCTTCCATCCCCTAAAACAGGCCATAAATCTCTCCACCTTTTGCCTGTTTTTTTAGCCGGCTCAATTGGTTTTGGTTGGTCGCTCAAAGAGTCGGGCGACAGGTTGGGGCGGGTGTTTTTATTGACAGAATCAACAGCCGCTATTGTGTCACTAAATCCATTAAAAGTATTTTGCGCTGCTCTTGGCTTCACGTTTACCCTGCCCAGCGGGGCGTTCAAGGCAGAATCCATGGCGGGGAGGGAAACTTCCTTATAAACTGTGTCCGTCAAATAGACATAGACTTTTTCGGTTTTCATGCCCGGAAAGGCCTGTTGTTTGAACAAAAAGAAAAAGGAGAGCAGCGCCGCTATTGCAGCTGCCGCCTGCCAAGCTGGAATGCGGTATTGCAACATTTGTACGAAGCGGTTTGGACGGTGGGCAGCTTTTGACTTTTGCGCTTGGAATGCGGCCATCAATTGTCCTTTAAGGGCAGCTTTTGGAACAGGGCCGCCTGCCAGGGCTTTTTTTGTTTTTGTTAAAAAAAGGAACTGCCGCTCGTATTCTTCTTCCCCCATTGTGTTCCATACAAGCTTTTTTTCTGCTGGCCGAAGCTCATGGAAGGGCCTTTCGGGCAGGAGTGGTTCCATCTTATAGTTAGGTATGTAGTTCATTGTCAATATTTTAGGCAAGCAGGACGGCTCCCGAAAAGTTGCGCAGCCTGCTGGACAATTTTTTTATGGTGTAAAAAAGCCTGGACTTTACGGTGCCTTCGGGGCAGTCTTGGATTTCTGCTATTTCTTTCAAGCTCAATTCTTCCTGGAACCGCAGCACGAAGCACTGGCGCTGCGGTTCGTCCAATTGGCCCAGTGCGGAGGCCAGTTCTTTTTCAAAAACTTGTTGATCGTAGCCAGTAGAAAAATCTTCAGTAAAACCCTCGCTCAACAGTGGCGGGGACTGGTGGCGTGACAGCCGGCGGTACTCGTTTTTTACCATATTGCCCGCCACGGTGTATAGCCAAGTGGAAAAGCGGCGATTGGCGTCGTACAAAGCCCGCTTCTCGATGATTTTCATAAAAAGCTCCTGCGTAAAATCCTCCGCTTTGTGGGCATCCTGGCCAAGCATCCGATAAAAATAGCGGTGCATCCGGGTGCTGTACCTGTCGTACAGTTCGGAAAAGGAGGCTTCACAGCCGTCCATTATTTGCCGCATTAAGGTTTCATCGGAAGTTCTATTCGTCATTTTTCGCTGCCAATCATGGCAATTGAATTGGGATTGTCCATTTTACACACCAGCCTTGGAAACGTTCATATTTGAGGGATTTTTTTTGAAATTTTTTTATCAGAATCTTGCTTTTTTGCCTTCAATATTTCGACAATAGGCTTTTTGGACAGCCTGGCCTCTACCCATGCCACCACGGAACTGAGACCTGTGACCACTTGTGAATCCTTTTGATTTTCAATGGCTTGTAATTCAGCATAAAACTTTTGCCAGAGCGCCTTCAAAGATTTTTTGTTCAACTCAAAATGAACGGACCTAATGTGATTCAATACGATACGCTCGAACTCATGCAATTGGTCAATCCGTTTTAGGCCCCTGTAAGTTGACAGGTACAAATTCTCCAAATAGTCAAAATTTTTAAGCTCATAGTGTACTACCAATTGCATGACCCTGGCAAAGCGTTGGATGTCTTCCCGAAGTTTGACGTTTTTCCCATAAGGGATTTTATTCAGCCAATCCAGGGCCTTATCAAAATCTTCGCAGGTAAAGAATAGCACAAAAATATTGATGTTGAAAGCCATCACCCTTGGCTGAGGTATCCTTGAATAGTACAGCTTAAGCCCAGCTTCAATTTCAGGAATCAATTTTATACCTTCTCCAAATTGGAAGGTATTCAAATAATAGAGTAGGTTTAGAAAAAAGTAGATTTGAAATGTTGATGCTTTATCATCAAAAGAAGAGTCAGAAATTTCTTTGAGCCGCTGTAGCCATAAAGGAAAATCGTCATATTGTTCTATGTTATGACAAGCATTGAGATAATTATGGAGATGCGCCTTATATAGGTTTGGCTGCTCTTCTTTAAAATAGGGGTGTAGATCCCAGAGTTCTATGATTTTTCTAAAATGCGGAAGAGTCAGGTTGCTTTCACCTTTCAGCAGATGGAGTATAGCATTAATGTCGTCAACTTAAGGTTTTCATAAAACAGGTCGTTGGTTCATATTATACTTTATCCAGTGCTTAGCCTTTCTCGGCAGCGACCTGTCCGGCCTGACAGGCTCTTTAAACCTGTATATTATTCCAATCATCCTTTTG
>JBGSKQ010000054.1:0-4198 GCA_041741095.1 Saprospiraceae bacterium | reverse complement strand
CGCAGCGGCGCCGGAGGCGCCGCTGCGGGGAGGAAAGAGTAGTTTGGGGCGGCTGCGCCGCCCCAAACCCCATGCATAACCTGTCCCGAACATCGGGAAAACATGGCGGCGCACAGTATAACCGGCAGAATCAGATGGAAGCCATTGTCCATTTTCACTTCGTCCGCTTTATCTTCATCTTGCCCGGCAGCTTTTGGGCGTGTTTGCCCAAATATTTTTGAAAAAGCACGTCTTGATCGGCTTTTGAAAGTTTGTTCTCCTCGCCGTACATGCCTTGGGCCTTTCTTTGGCGAAATGCTTCATACACAGTGACCGCACATGCCACCGAAATATTCAGGCTCTCCACCATGCCCACCTGCGGGATGATAAAATTGCCATCCAGGTGGCCTTGGAGTTTTTCAGATATTCCCCGGTGTTCATTTCCAAAAAGCAAGGCGGTAGGCAGGGTCAGATCCAATTCGTACAATTCTTTTGCATGGCTGTCGAGTTGGGTGCCCAAGATTCTTCCGTATTTGCTTTTGACATGCTGGACACAAGCCTCCACATCTGTATAATAATGTATGCTCACCCATTTTCTGGTGCCGGCGGAAGTACGTTTGCCGACCACCATTTTTTCTTTGGCGAGGTGGTCGTCAGTATTTAGGATAAACATTTCCATAATGCCCACGGAATCGCAGGAGCGCAACACTGCACCGATATTGTGCATATCCGTCACATTCTCAAGGATGACCGTCAAGTCCATTTGGCGGTAGGAGGCCACTTGCCTGAATTTTTCTAATCGCCGTTCATTCATTTCGGCAAAATAAAAAGTTTTGGCCCAAACCCCACGACCTAAACTTTTGGATGCCGACGATATAATAACTTTCGAGTGCCATCCCCCTTTTGCTATTAAATTGTCAGTGGGGAACCAAAAATTTTCTTTTGGCATCAAAATCCTGTTCAATCAATGCCGCCTCTTTACTTTTGGCGCCTCATCCGCAAAGCGAGTCCCAGCCCCATCTTCCGAAAGTGAAAAAACTATTGCCTGTATGAAAAATCTTTTCCTAGCCTTTTTCTTTTTAGCCATTCCCTTTTTTAAAACCAATGCCCAGCAACTCGACCACGTACAAGGCGAGATCATGGTGCAATTGCAGCCCGGTGAAAGTATCCGGGGCTTGGTGTCCCGTTTGCAAAATATGGACGGTGTGCCCACTAAAGTGCAGATTGTGAGGGAGTTGTCAAAACCCGTCCGTATTTGGTTGTTGTCATTTGATTTTACAAAAATCAGTGAAAGCGAGTTTTTGAATGAAATAAAACGCCAGCCAGAGACGGCTGAGGCACAATTCAACCACATCATGCAACTGCGTGAAACCGTGCCGGATGACCCCAATTTCAACCAGCAATGGCAATGGGTAAACACCGGCCAAAGCGGCGGTACCTTCGACGCCGATGTGGACGCCGACCTCGCTTGGGATTTAACCACGGGCGGCAAAACTGCATCGGGCGATGACATCGTGGTGTGTGTTGTGGAAGGGGCCAATCGCAATCATCCAGACCTCCAAGGAAACCTTTGGGTCAATGAAGCAGAAACGCCCAACAACGGAATTGATGACGATGGAAATGGTTATGTGGACGATTTCAATGGTTGGAACATTGGGCCAGACAACGACCAAATTGGTGTGGAAGGTCACGGTACGACCGTTTCTGGGATGATCGGCGCCAAAGGGAACAACGGCAATTTAGTAACGGGCATCAATTGGGATGTGAAAATCATGCACGTTGATTTTAATGGAGTGACCGAGTCAAATTCAATAGAGGCTTATACTTACCCGCTCATCATGCGCAAGCGCTACAATGAAAGTGGCGGAACAGAGGGGGCTTTGGTGGTGGCCACCAATTCGTCCTGGGGAATTGACAATGGCAACCCGAATAGTTCCCCGCTCTGGTGTTCATTTTACGATTCCTTGGGGGCAGTTGGCATTTTAAGCTGTGCTTCCACTTCCAATAACAACGTCAATATTGACATCGTAGGAGATCTACCAACGGCCTGTAGTAGTGAATTTATGATTTCCGTCACTGCATCCGACCACAATGATGAAAGGACTTTTTCTGCTTTTGGCATTGAGCATGTGGATATTGCAGCCCCAGGTGACGACATCGTAAGTATCGGGCTGAACGGTGGTCCAAGCGAGCAATCAGGTACTTCCTTTGCCTCGCCACTCACTGCCGGAATTGTTGCATTGTTGTATTCGGCCCCCTGCATTAGCATTGGGCAAGAGGCTATTGGTGAACCGGCAGTCACGGCCTTGAAAGTTAGGGATGCCATTTTTGCAGGAGTGGACGTGAAAGCCAACTTGGTCAACGAAATCAAATACGGCGGCAGGGTAAATGCTTTCAACAGCCTTCAGTTGCTATTGGCACAGTGCGGCCCTTGCCCTAAACCGGTTGGGATTCAAATAACAGAGCTGACCGATACGCAGGCCAATATCAGTTGGATTTCGACCGATTCTACCCAATTTACCAACTTCCGTTGGCGGCTTTTGGGCGATACGGCCTGGATAAATGTTGCCTCTGCAACAAGCCCATTGACGTTGGAAGATCTTCTGGCTTGTACCCAATATGAATTCCAGTTGGAAGATTTTTGCTCAGATACTACTAGCGGAATGACGCCTTCTTTCATTTTTAAAACAGACGGATGCTGCGAACCGCCACAAAATTTAAGCATCAATAATATCAGTGAAACAAGCGCATTGGCGACCTGGGAATCAGTTTTGGCAGCCAATGCCTATAATGTTAAAATCATATCTCCGCAGGGCGAAGTATTGCTTTTAAATATCATCAACCAATCACTGTTTTTATCGGATTTGGATTCTTGCACAGAATATCAAGTTCAAATCCAGACGGTTTGCGATACTGGCCTGACGGATTTCAGCCTACCAGTTCAGTTTAGGACACTGGGCTGTGGGGCTTGCACCGATAAAAACTATTGCGAAGCCTCCGCTTTGGATGCTGCCCAGGAGTGGGTAGAAAATGTTACCTTAAATACCATTGATAACACTTCTGGTACTAATGGAGGGTATGCTGACTTCACCGGCATTTCAACTGATTTGGAAACCTACAAACAATATGAAATTTCTTTGACGCCAGATTTTTCGGGCTTTAGCTTGAATGAGCGTTGGGGCGTTTGGATAGATTTTAACCAAGATGGCATTCTCGGCAATGGCAGTGAAAAAGTGTTCAGCTCCACGGCTGCATCTCAAAGTACAGTAACAGGAAACATTATCATTCCTGGCGATGCTGTTCCCGGTTCGACCCGGATGCGGGTCATCATGCGTTTTGATAACAATCCGGCCAGCGGTTGCGATAGCGGTTTCAATTTTGGTGAAATTGAGGATTATTGTGTCAATATCGTTCCAGGGACACCGCCCAATTGCACATTGCCTACCAACCTGGACACGACGCTGGTGACACACGAAAGCGCCAGTTTAATTTGGTCACCTGCCACCGATGCCATCGGTTATGATGTTAGGATAAAGGCAACTACGGCGTCAAATTGGAACGTCATCACCGTCACAGCGCCAGAAGTATCTGTGCAAAGCCTGGCCCTTTGTACGGAATATGAATACCAAGTTCGCAGCAATTGTATCGGCGTCAATAGCGATTGGTCATCCAGTTTTGTTTTTCAAACGGACTGTGTGAATTCGGTAGAAGATAAAAAAGCTGCAAAGGAACCAGAACTGGTCGTTCGGCCAAATCCCTTTAGTGATGCAGTTTTTATTGAAATGAAATTGTCAAATGCCCAAACCGTGAAATTGCAATTGCACAATGCCAATGGCCAGATGTTGCTGCAAGAAGAAGTATGGATGCAAAGCGGGAATAATCAGGTATCACTATGGGAACCTGTTTCGCTGGGGAATTTGCCCGCTGGCATTTATTTGCTGAAGGCGGTCTTAGGTGAAAATTGTTTGGTTCAAAAACTGGTTAAAAAGTAGGGCTGATTGTGATATATTATTGTGAAAAAATAACATCTCAAATTTTGTGCGTCTAAACGTCGTCGGGGTTTCAAACCCCGACGACGTTATTTTTTGAACGATACTTAACTAACTGTGTAGTTGGGGTAATAATCTTGTAAAAGATTGATAATCAAACTATTTTGATAATGAGAATTCGTTAAAAATTTTAGCAGTCTTCTTTAGGGAGGGCGGGGTTTAAAAACCCC
>JBGSKQ010000053.1:0-5102 GCA_041741095.1 Saprospiraceae bacterium | reverse complement strand
GATAATGCCATATGGCACAAATACCGGGGCGGCAACCAATCATCGCCCGCCTTAGGCGGGCTGAAATGTATTGTTTTATTGCATTCTACAAACATTATCGCCGCTCTGCGGCTTAAAAATCTCCGAACTCAAGTTAATTTACAAAGTAAGCAGGTTTACTTCTGTGATTTCCCCATAAAATTGGAAAGAGGAAACTGGCAAAGCCAGGATCCTCCTTCACTGAATCCATACCTATTTCCAGAATGTTTGTTTGCTGAATTGCTGGTGCCTGTTGTGATCTTTGATCACATGTTGATTACCTGGCCGCCCATTCGTTAATTATACCTTCTGGTTGACTCGAGGTAAGCTGCATGGCCTGGCTTCTGCATCAGGGTGTAGAGCATTTCCTTGGCCCTGAAGAGCTGTGCCTTCACCGTGCCGAGCGGGATATCCAGTTCGGTGGCGATTTCTTCGTAGCTCAGTTCCTCGTAGTAGCGCAGCTCGATCATGAGGCGGTATTTGTGGCTGAGGTAGCCGAGGGAATTTTTCACCATTTGCAGGCGCTGGTTTCGGATGACCTCTTCCTCCGGATTGCGGGAATTGTTGCGGATGCTGCCCGTGAAGTCCTTGTCGCCGGATGGCTCCATGGGGGAGTCAATGGACAAAAACTGTAGGCGCTTCTTGCGGATGTGGTCAATGCAATTGTTGACGGCGATTTTGAACAACCAGGTGGAGAAGGCGAAGTGCGGAGCGTAGGTGGAAAGCTTGTGGAAAGCCTTTCCAAACGCCTCCAGCGTCAAGTCTTCTGCATCGTCGTGGTTGCGCACCATCTTGAACAGGTGGTTGTACACGGAAGCCCGGTAGCGTTCGAGGAGGGAGGCGTAGGCTTGCTGGTCGCCCTCAATGGCCGCTTGTACAAGTTGGTAATCTTCGTTTGCTTTTGGTGAAAGCCTGCTGTTGGCAGTGGTGGTACTGGTGTGTTTCGTTAGTGTTAATTCCATTTCTGGGTGTAATTGTTCATGAGAATAGCCGGTGCGAAAACGCTATAGAATAGTACCAGTGCAAAATCAAGGGCAGGAACCCAGGGCCGTAAATTTTCCTGTTGCAGCCGCTTTAAGATGACGCTACTGAGGGCCATCACTATGCACATCCTCACCGTATATCCCAATAGAGCAAATATTATGCTAATTTTTAATACGACTAACAGCCCCCCCAGATAGTGTAGCCCGTGGCTCATAGCGAGTATAGCAAGTAGTAGCTTGTGGTGCAGTTTATAATACTTCCCCGTCGAGAAGTGCCTTGTTTTTTGGCGGTAGTACTCCCGCCAGGTGCTTTTTGGTGCAGAATAGGTGAAAGTGTCAGGATTGAGCCGGATGCCGACGTTACCCTTTTGCGCAACCTCATTGATGAACAGGTCATCATCCCCGGAGGCAACACGCTCGTGCTTGCGAAAGCCGCCGATACTGTCGTAAAGCTCCCTCCTATAGGCCAGGTTCCTCCCTACGCCCATGTAGGGCAAACCAGCCAAGGCAAAAGCCAAATATTGCATCGCAGTGTAACTAGCTTCGAACCTGATAAAACTGTTCAGGGGACCAGGAGCTTCGTCGTAGGGCGCCACGCCCAGCACGATGCGGGTGTTCTCGTCCATGCCTGCCACCATTCCCGTTATCCAGTCATGGCTGGCCGGCACGCAGTCGGCATCCGTCAGTAAAAGAACTTGGTGTTTAGCCTGCTCAATCCCTTTTGCTAAAGCATGTTTCTTACCTATTCTTCCATCATCACATTTGATGATGCACAGTTGTTCATATTGACGTTGCAAAGATGCCAATACATTTAAAGAATTATCAGATGAATTATGCAAGACTACCAAAACCTCGTATGAACGGTAGTTTTGATTTAGGATACGGTCAAGGTGCCGCTCCAAATTTTCCGCTTCGTTGTGCGCACAGATGATGACGGAGACGGGAGGGAGGGGATTTACGATTGACGATTGACGATTGGCGATTGGCGATTTTGGAATTAAGATGGGAGTGTCTTCGGCCTCACGGGGGCTTTTTTCTTTGTAAAAAACGAGGCGGGAAAAAAAGTACAGCCAGTAGAAAAGCTGCACCGCTGTGGCGGTTAGGAAAACCAGCAGTATAATGTGATCGGTCGTGGACATGGGGGCAAAGGTCTGGAAAGCATTTTACTGCGCTTGGTTTTTTTGGTTTGCTTATTTTTTAAAAAGATCAGAATGCTTTTAAAACGAAAGAGGGCTGCACTGCGACAGTACGGCCCTCTTTCGTTTTGGAATCGTCGTAACATCACCCTACCCCTGTCACCAACATTACCCCTTTTTCCAATTGGTTGGTTTGCAAGCGGTTATAGAGTTTTACAAAACGGTGGGAAACTGCGATAATATCTTTCAATTCTAAATTTAAGCTAAAAATCAGCATACTGTTTCGGCGGCCATATCCGTCGTCCTTGATGCCTATTATCTGCGTGGATAGCTGTTGTTCCAGCAAGTTGAAAATTGCTTTTTTCTCTTGTTTAAGGTCTTCTATTTCTTCAAAATTGCCCTCTTGCATTCTTTTTCCAACATGGTTCAGATAAGATTCTACCATTTGCAGTGCAGTGTGCAGGTTCCTTGCCTGTTCAGGTTTTACAGGTTTGTGGCTGTTTTCAATATGGGTACGGCAGGCTTCAACGATAAAGCCTGTTGATTGGGTGATATCTTGTTCCAAATCATACACCAGCAAATACAGCCGGCCAGCCTGGGTGCCGCTGCCGTCAATGCGTTTGATGGCTTTAAACATTTTCTTTTTTAGGGTTTCAACCCTGTTTTTGAGCAGGTCATAATGTTTGACAGAAGACTGGATGGCAGAACGATCCTCGTTTATAAGACCAGTCATGGCATTGGTGCAAGATGCGCTTACGTCTTTCAGCAGTTCAGCTACTTTTATGGATGTGTCCTTGACCATAAAATTGGGCTGGATGACTTCCGTCTCCATTTCAAATGAACTCAATTCGGCCTTCACTTTTTGCCGGAGGCGATGGAAAATATGGGAACGCACGACCAGAAAAACAATCAAAGCAACCAAAGCCGCCACTGCCCACATTCCAAAAGTATATACCAACCCAGCAAAAATGGCCGAGGTCGTAAAAGCAATGACAGCAGTCAAAAACCATCCGCCGATTACATTGAGCACCCCTGCCACCCGGTAAACGGCACTGTCAAGCCCCCAAGCCCGATCTGACAGGGAAGAACCCATGGCGACCATGAACGTGACGTAGGTGGTTGAAAGCGGCAATTTCAAGGAAGTGGCGAAGGCTATCAAAGCGCTGGCCACGGTGAGGTTGACCGCCGCCCGGACAAGATCGAAGGCTGGTTGATCTGGGCTGGCAGTTTCGGAATCCCCGTTTTGTTCAAAACTGCTATTGTTCTTATCCAACCAAGTTTGAGGGATAACCGTCTGAATGGCACTGGCCATTCCCCTGACCGTGCGGACAATGCCTCTGGCCAATAAATTGGGTGAAAAGTTTTCTGCCCCCTCGCCCTGACGCCCTAAGGATACTTCAGTTTCCGTTACCGTCCTGGCCTTACTGGAAAACCACAGGGTCGCAACCATAATAATCCCCGCTACCAACAAAAGAAAAGTATCTGTCCGCACTGCTCCGCTAAGCGAAACCATTGTAAAAACCTCTGGCGCTTGGCCAGAGGCAACCCAGGTCTTGTAACTTTCAAGTCCAGCGATCGGCACCCCGATAAAATTCACCAAATCATTGCCAGCAAATGCCATGGACAAGGAAAACGTCCCCGCCAAAACGACGATTTTCAATACATTTATTCTAAAGGCAATCAGCAGCAATTGCATGATGAGCGACCAGAATACAAAGGTGGACAACAGTAGCACGGCCGTGTTGCCCGAAACCCATTCTACCAGCCCTGCCGGCATGAATGACGCTCCTTTTATGCCTTTGAAAAAGAGAAAATAGGTGATGAGGGTGAGTGCGGCTCCAGACCATAACCCTCCTATCCATTTTATTCTTTTTTGATAGTTAAAGGTAAAAATGAGCCTGGAAAGATATTGTACAATAGCTCCAACAACGAAAGCCACAGCCACCGAGGAAAGAATGGCTGAAATGATTTCAAGGGCACTCGATGAATTGATGTAAGAACCAAGCGCATCCAGGCTTTCGTTCTTATGCAACATTTTTAAAAATGCCACAACCATGGCCGCCCCCAATAGTTCAAAAATCAATGAGACGGTGGTAGAAGTTGGCAGCCCAAAAGTATTGAAAGTATCCAGCAGGATAATGTCCGTCAGCATGACCGCCAGAAAGATGACCATTACATCCGCAAACTGGAAAAACTGTGGGTTAAAAATCCCTTTCCGGGCCACCTCCATCATGCCGCTAGAAAAAGTAGCTCCGATAAAAATACCAACGGAAGCTATGATAAGAATGGTTTTGAATGATGCCACCTTCGATCCGATGGCTGAATTCAAGAAGTTAACAGCGTCGTTGCTAACGCCTACAATGAGGTCGGAAGCGGCTAGCGTCAACAGGAGAATGACAATGATGAGATAGTATTCTGGCATAGCTTTGTTTAAAACGCAAAGGTTGAGCTATGGGGTAAAGCCAATCTTATCTTAATGTTATTTAATCGTTAACTCACATTAATCTGTTCAGCAAGATTTGGTTTTCGGCAGTGGGGCAAATAGGTGGAAAAGATTTCCGAAGTTTTCAAGATTCTAAAAGCTGGCTATCCATCATCCTTTCTTACCAACTTTCAAATTTTCTAAATGTCTCAAGCCTAATTTTTTTTCACTCTAACATTTTGATAATCAATTGTTTAAAAATTCATCAATTGTCAAACTTTAGCTTTTGCAATAAAAAATGACTGTTGGGGCTTCTGAAAATTGAAACTTTAAAACTATAGCAAGCTCTCAATTCCACGATTTATGCTTTGGATTAGCGAGCTATAGAAGATATTTAAAAATTCATCGTATTTTTGCGATAAACTAATGATGCCCACTTGCTATGAGTTAGATTGAATACACTGTAAATTAAATCTCTTTCTTTTCCGTCGTGCGGACGGAAGGGGGCTTGGGGGGGTGAAAATTGCTATCGCAATTTTCACC
>JBGSKQ010000052.1:0-1977 GCA_041741095.1 Saprospiraceae bacterium | reverse complement strand
CCTACGTTCCCCAAAATTGAATCTGTTTTTACCTCAATTTCTGGCAAGCCTTGGTTAAAAAAGGCAGATAACTTCCATTTTTGGAGACGCCCCTTCCTGTAAGCCCACAAAAACCCATCCCGGCTAAATTTAAAATTGCTGACCCAAACAGACCGCTGTTCTGTCAAGTTTTGAGTTCCATTGGCGTTGATTAATGTCCATTTAATTTGAAAAGAAGTGTCATAACCCAGCGCCAATATGTTGCCTTCGTTATCTGCTGAAAGCACTCCATAATTCCAGCCGCTTGTTGCCGGTTCAGGCGAAAATTTCTTTGTCTTCAGGTCAAGCCAATACAACCCATCAATCGTTGCTATCAGCAACCTGTTCTTTGCGTACAAAAGTTGGGATTCCCCCTTTGCCGCCCATTGCTTGACGGGCGGTTTGGAAATCATTTTGCAGGGCAGTTCAATCGCAGCATCCTCTCTTTTTCCCGCCTTTTCCAACAAGTCGTTTGGGGCACTGATTTTCCAAATCCCGTCTTCGCCCCAGAGCCACAAAGCACCATCTGGTGTCTGTTCCATAGCGGGTATCCAACTACCCTGCCCGTTGCCAAAATTTTTATTACCCTCGTGCAAAACATGGTAAAAACGTTCGGTTGATGGGTCGAAAATGTCCAATTCCGCCTGAAACGACACCCAAATCCAGCCCCGGCTATCCTCAAAAATGGACCTGACTTCGCTGTTCGCAATGGCAAATGGCTCGAACGGGTCGGGTGAGAAAACCTTGAAGCGGCTGCCGTCGTAGCGGTTCAGCCCGTCCTTGGTGGCTATCCAGATGAAGCCGTCCCTGCTTTGGACGATGTCGAAAATCATCCCCTGCGAGAGGCCGTCGTTGACGGTAAGCAGGCTGACGCTTGCCGTGTTTTGCGAGGCAAGGCGGCAGGTGGCAAGCAGTAAAAGAAATGCGGCAAAGGTTTTCTTCATTCAAATGTTTGGGCAAACCGGATGCAAGGTAGTTGTTTTTGCTTCAAGTGGAGGGTTCCAAAATAACGACTATTTATTTTGTATAAGTCAAATTTTCAGCAATGCCAAATACTCCACGTTTTTCTTCCCCTCCTCTTCCACATCCGTCTGTACGATACCAGCTTGCCGGAACCCAAGCGCCTGCGCACAGTCCAGCACACGCTTAATGGCTTTTTGCCGCAGCTTTTCGTCTTTCACGATGCCGCCCTTTAGTGAAATCCGCTGCTCCAGTTCGAATTGCGGTTTGATCAACAAAACCAAAAAACCGCCAGGCTTCAACAGTGGTGGGAATGAGGGCAAAACGTGGGTGAGTGAAATGAAGGATAAATCGGAGACGATGGCGTCCACTTCCTCGCCGTCCAAAAGCTCCAATGATAGGCGGCGCACATCTAAATTTTCATAAAAAACAACCTGGGGATGGCTGCGCAGGGAAGTGGCCAATTGGCCCGAACCAGTGTCCACGGCATACAGTTTGGCAGCACCGTGCTGCAAGGCGCAATCGGTGAAGCCGCCCGTGGAAGCACCTGCGTCGAGCACCCTTTTTCCTTGAAAGTCAAGTTGAAAATGGCGGATGGCTCTTTCCAGTTTCAGGCCGCCCTGGCTGACATACCGAAGCGGATCGCCCGTCACCGTGATAGCGTCATTCGGGTTTACGGTGAAGGCGGATTTTTCAATCAATTGCCCATTGCAAAACACCTGGCCTGCCTTGATGGCCATTTGCGCCCGCTGGCGGGAGCCAAAGTGGCCATTTTGCACCAACCAGGCGTCTATTCTCATGGGCTGTTTTTTAATGCTGTTGTAAATGGTTGATAATGGTTGATAATGGTTGATAATGGTTGATATGAGCTTACGATGCCAAAATATCAACCTCTTATAGATGAACGCATTTGAAATTGAAAGTAGGCTCTTTCGTCCCCATACCCCATAGGAATGGGGAGGCGGGGTTATCAAACCCCGCAGTTCCGGAACTACGGGG
>JBGSKQ010000051.1:0-26006 GCA_041741095.1 Saprospiraceae bacterium | reverse complement strand
GGCCGGGTTATCAACCCCGGCAATTGAGACCGGAAACCGCCGGGTTTGATAACCCGGCCTCTCAACATAATAATTCAGTTATTTTATTCCAATACCAAATAAGGTACACATTCTATATGCTGCAAGTTACTGACTTTGTTTAAACATACTAAAAATAACATAGCCCAAGCTGGAAGTTTTTTGGCGCAGAAAATTTACCTTTGAAACCATGATAAAACTTGGACTTGGGCTTTACAAAAGCCTGCTGAACGACGCCAATTTCCGCTTTGCCAAACAGTGCGGCGCAACCCATATTGTGGTGCAACTCGTTGATTATGTGAAAGGTGGAGACAATCCGACCCTTACGCAAAACTACCTGGGCGGCTGGGGCGCCACGCACACGGAAGGTAAGTTGTGGCAATTGGACGAGCTGCTTTCCCTTAAAAAACAAATCGAATCGCATGGCCTTATCTGGGCTGCTATTGAAAATTTTGATCCGGCGCACTGGTACGATGTACTGCTGGACGGCCCGAAGAAAAAGCAGCAAATCGAGGATTTAAAATTCATGCTTCGCAACCTGGGCAAGGCGGGCATCCCCATCATGGGATATTACTTCAGCCTGGCCGGGGTTTGGGGCTGGACGCCAGCGCCCGTGGGCCGTGGTGGAGCGAATTCCGTCGTTTTTGACCAAAACAAAATAGACGTACAAAGCCCCATTCCGAATGGCATGGTCTGGAACATGACCTACGATACAAGCGCCTCAAATGGTCAGATCCCACCTGTCACCAGGGAAGAAATGTGGCAGCGTTTTCAGTGGTTTTTGGGTGAAATGCTGCCCGTGGCCGAGGAATGCGGCGTGCGCCTGGTCGCCCACCCCGACGACCCTCCCCTGCCCGAAATGCGCAACACTGCCCGCCTTTCTTACAGTTTTGAAGAATATGAAAAACTGTTGGGCATATCCAACAGCCCCGCCAATGGCTTTGAGTTTTGCATGGGCACCTTGCAGGAAATGCCCCAAGGCGACCTATATTCCCTGCTCGACAAACACTCAGCGGCTGGCAACATCGGTTATATCCATTTCCGCAATGTAATCGGCAAGGTGCCAAATTATCGGGAAGCCTTTGTGGACGAAGGCGACATTGATATGGTGCGGGCCATGCGGATTTTAAAAAAGAATAACTACGATGGCGTCATCATCCCCGATCATACGCCAGAAATGAGCTGCAATGCCCCTTGGCATGCCGGAAAGGCATTTGCGCTGGGATATATGAGGGGGGTGCTGAATAGTATTTGAAGATGTGTTTATGTGTTTGGGTATTTGGGTGTTTTATGCTCCCAAAACACCTAAACACACAAACACAATTACAAAAACCACTGTGAAAAACAAACCTCCATTCCCCACAGGCACTTGTACCATCTCCGACGAATGGACCCTTAATAACATGCGGGTCATTTGGCTGGAAAACGACTACCTGCGCATCGGCGTGCTGGCCGGAAGGGGCAGCGATATCTTTGAATTTAGGTACAAAGCAATGGACCTTGATTTTATGCTACGATTAAAAAAAGGCATCTTGAATCCCAACGAAATATTTTCGCAGCAACGGGGCACCCACAACCAGTTCGAAGATTATTACTACGGTGGCTGGCAGGAAATTTTGCCCAATAGCCCTGGATTCAACTACCGGGGCGCTGCCTTGGGCCAACATGGCGAAGTGTCGCTCATTCCCTGGAAATACGCTATTTTGGAAAATTCGCCACAAAAGGTATCTGTAAAACTTTGGACAAAGCCCCTGCGGGTGCCGATTTTGATTGAAAAAACATTGACTTTGTTTCACGATAAGGCCACCCTTTTCATTGGCGAAAAACTGAGCAACGAATCGGCCACCCAGCTCGACATTGCCTGGGGCCAGCATATAGCCTTTGGCCTTCCATTTTTAAACGAGGGTGCTGTTATCAATACCAATGCACGGAAGTTTTTGGCCGAACCGTTGATGCCGCTGCAGCGCCGTTTTCAAGCTGGAATTGAAACAGATTTCCCTAATGCACTGAACATCAATGGAAAAGAAGAGGATGTCCGCATGGTGCCACCAGCCAATGCACCTGCTTACAGCGATTTGGCTTACTTATCTGGTTTTGATGAAAAAGCATTTTACAGCCTCAAAAACGAAGCAAAAAACATCGGTTTTGCCGTGACTTGGGATGCCCGTATTTTTAAAAATCTTTGGTACTGGTCAGAGCGCTTTGCCACCCAAGATGCCCCTTGGTGGGGCAGCGCCTACGCTGTGGCACTGGAGCCTTGGTCTATGCGCTGGCAGCCCGACCCCGAAAAGGCCATTGCGGATGGCGATTGGCTGAAATTGGAAGCCAATAGATCTATCAAAACACAATTGACCGCCTCTGCCTTCGAAGGAGACTTCGACCCCAGCGTTCATCATTCATAGTTCATCATTTATCGTTAAAAAAAATGCACCCATTACTCAACAAAGCATCCATTTTCGCCGAGGGACTCGACCACCCAGAATGTGTGGCCATCCATGCTGAGGGCAGCGTGTGGGCAGGCGGCGAGGCAGGCCAGATTTACCGCATTTCACCCGACGGGAAAAACAAGGAGGAGGTCGCCAATACGGGCGGTTTCGTGTTGGGCCTCGCTTTCAGTCCAGGCTCCAAATGGCTGGCTATCTGCGATTTAGGTAAAAAATGCGTTTGGAAACTCGACCTCCAATCTTACAAGTTGGAGCTGTTCGCCGATGGTGTACCAGGCCACCGGCTCAATATTCCCAACTATGCCGCATTCGACAAAAAGGGAAACCTATACGTCAGTGAAAGCGGTGCCTTCCGGGAGGTTATTGGCAAAATCCTAAAATTTTCACCAGAGGGAAAAGGCGAAGTCTGGCACCCCGGCGGTTTCAATTTTGCCAATGGAATTGCATTGGAGCAGGGTGAAAAACACCTGTATGTAGTGGCGTCTTTTCTGCCTGGTATCGAGCGGATTGCGATCCATTCCGATGGCAGTGCCGGTGAACGTTCTGTGTTCTGCACTCTGCCGGAGACCGTGCCTGATGGGATAGCTTTTGATGCACAGGGCAATTTGTATGTTTCCTGCTACGCCCCCAATAGAATTTTCAAAATTGAACCCAATGGCACCAATACCGTGCTGATTGATGATTGGGAGGCGCACACCCTCTCCAACCCCACCAATATAGCCTTTGGCGGGCCGGATTTGGATCAATTGTTTGCGGCCAACTTGGGCAGGTGGCATCTTACTAAAATAGATGCGGGGATAAAGGGATTGCCGCTTCCCTCTCATTTGTAAGCGTATAATTGCCTTTTTATCAACATTTTACAAAAATGCTAAACAATAAAACAGCCCTTATCACAGGGGGTGCCAAAGGTATTGGCGGAGCTTGCAGCCGTGTTTTTTATCGGGAAAATGCTCGAGTGGCCATCCTTGACCTGGATCCATTGGGTCAACATTTGGCTGATGAGCTTGGTGAACGAGCCTTGTTCATCCAATGCAATGTTTCAAAAGAAGCCCAGGTCAAAACCGCTATTGAAAAAGTAGTGGAACACTTTGGCGACATTGATATTTTGGTCAATAACGCTGGCATACAGCGCTACTCCACCGTGACGGAAACCAGCGAAGAAGAATGGGACTTGGTGATGGACGTCAACCTGAAAAGCGCTTTCCTTTGCGCCAAACATGCCTTACCATTGATGCAAAAAAGGGGCAGCGGCACGATCATCAACGTTTCGAGCGTACAGGCTTTTATTTCGCAGCAAAATGTGGCACCCTACACCACCTCCAAAACGGCCCTTTTGGGCCTGACCCGCAGCATCGCCGTGGATTATGCACCGCAGATCCGCTGCGTGGCCGTTTGTCCCGGCACCATTGACACCCCTATGTTGCGGGACGCCATCCAGCTTTCGCCAGACCCGGAAGCCGTGTTTCAGGAATGTGTGGACATGCACTTGGTAAAACGCATTGGTAGCCCTGAAGAGGTCGGAGAATTGTGTGCCTTCCTGGCCAGCGACAAAGCCCCTTTCATCACAGGCCAAGCCATTCGGATTGATGGCGGGTTGGGGATAAGCATCGGTGGAAGTAAAAGATAGGCAGGTTTACAGTTTCCCCTATTTGTAAAAATTTTCGCTCCAAGCCACTGCCTTTTGCCTAGAAATTCCCAGGCCATCAATGCCCAATTCCACCATGTCCCCCGGCACTAAATACCGGGGCGGCTTGAAGCCCAAGCCAACACCGGCGGGAGTCCCCGTAGAGATAACATCGCCGGGAAGGAGGGTCATAAATTGGCTAATATAGCTTACCACTGTAGGGATTCCGAAAATGAAATCAGAGGTGTTGGAATCCTGCACCGTTTGTCCATTCAATTTGAGCCAGAGCCGAAGCTTGTGCGGATCCGGGATTTCGTCTTTTGTAGCCATAAATGGGCCGAGGGGTGCAAAAGTGTCGCAGCTTTTTCCTTTCACCCATTGGCCGCCCCTTTCCAGTTGGAAAGCCCGCTCGCTGTAGTCGTTGTGCAGGGCGTATCCGGCCACGTAATCCATCGCTGCCTCTTCTGAAATGTAGCTCGCTTTTTTGCCGATGAAAACTGCCAATTCGACTTCCCAATCGGTTTTTTCACTGCCTTTTGGAATGATTAGATCGTCGAAAGGGCCACAAAGGGAGGTGGTTGATTTAAAAAAAAGGATTGGCTCTGTGGGAATAGCCATACCGCCTTCGGCGGCATGTTTGGCGTAGTTGAGGCCAATGCAAATGATTTTTGATGGCCGAGCGATGCAGCTTCCGAGTCTTGAATCAGGAGCGATTTCCGGGCAATTTTGGCTATACTGTCCGACCCAGTTTTCGAGCCTGGCCAAGCCGTCCGTGCCAAAAAAGCGTTCGTCATAATCTTCATCGAAAGCGCTGACATCCAGGCGTTTGCCGCCTGGCATCAGGATGCCGGGCTTTTCCTGCCCGGGCGCACCAAACCTTATCAATTTCATCAGGGAACCAATTTTATAAAACCCCCATCAATAGGATAGTCGCAGCCAGTAATGAAGGCCGCCTCGTCGGAACAAAGGAACAGCGCAAGGCTTGCCACTTCTGCTGGTGTGGCCATCCTGCCGATGGGTTGTGTTTTGGCTAATTTATCAAACATCTCCTGCTCATGGCCGGGGTAATTTTTGGCCAAAAAAGCATCCACAAAAGGCGTATGTACCCTTGCCGGTGATATGCAATTGCAGCGGATCTTGTCTTTCAGGTAGTCCACCGCCACAGAATAGGTCATGGTCAACACGGCACCTTTGGTCATGGAATAAGCGAAGCGGTCGGGGATGCCGACGGAGGCAACGATGGAAGCCATGTTAAGGATGGCGCCGCCGCCGTTGGCCTTAAAGTGCGGTACGCAGGCATACATGCCATTGTAAACACCTTTTACATTGATGGTGAAAAGGCGGTCGAAATCCTCTTCTTTGGTTTGTTCCAAATTGCCCACCAAACCCACGCCAGCATTGTTCACCAGGATATGGATGGGCGATTGCTGCTGAATAATATCTACGATGGATTTGACGGTCTCTTGGTTCGATACATCGCAAGGGTGGTCGAAGGCCGTTCCGCCTTTTTGCTGGATGGCAGCGACTGTCTCGGCAGCGTTTATTTCGTTTAAATCCAAAATGTGGACGCTGGCCCCTTGTGCAGCAAACAGTTCTGCAATGCTGCGCCCAATCCCGCTGCCTCCACCCGTGACGATGGCTGTTTTATTGTCCAATCTGAATGTGCTCATATTTTATTTTTTGCAGATTCATCGTTTAAAGTTCATCATTCATCGTTTTTTAAAAATCCACCCGAACCGTCTGGATTTCCCAAGGACCTAATTCGAGTTCCTCGTCCAAGGCCAATGGTATCAACCGCTTTTCCTTTTGGTTGCTCAAATGTAGGGCAAGTGGTTTTTCCCTGCCCCATTTCAGGTGAGTTTTTGCAGTTTTTTCAGTTGTATTGAAAAAACGGAGCAACAAGCCTTTGCCATCTCGCAGCGGCTTCATGGACGAGACGATGATGGATTCTTCTCCTTCCAGGTTTAAAAAGGATGGGATGCTTTTTTGTGCATCATCAGTCATCATCAAAATAAACGGCTGCGACAGGCCGATGCCGAATTTTTTAGCCTCGCTGCTATCAAATTCCTTGTGGGGCCGCAGGCTGTATCGAAATGGGACAATCCCTTCCTGATCCCTTTTGTAGTTGACAAACCAAACGTTGTTCATCACCCAGGAAAAGAGGCGGGTGGAAGGAATCCAGGTCTTCAACCAGGGTTCATTGAGCAGGTCGCTCATCCAGCGTTGGCCGTGCATGTCGCCCGTCTCCACGATGGGTGCATCGAGGTTGGCCCAGGTAATGCCAGCGTTGGCGTTGGAAATATCCACAAAGTGCTGCGGGCAGAAAAAATTCTTGTTGGCACCTTTCAATTGGTCCTTTTCCGGCTCCATTAGCGCCCAGGCCAGGTCAATGCGCACCTGCCCGTTTGGCACCTGGAAGGGAAATGAAAATCGCACGTTTTCATCTTCCAGCACCCGTTTTTTATCAATTGTGTTTAGAACATCCAGGCGATCCAACCCTGCCACCAATTGTATTTCACGGGTAAAATGATTTGCACCGGGTGCATCGGCTTCTACGATGAAAGAAGCGACCAAAGGCCCTTTTTCCTTGATTTTTATGTTTTGATTAAAACTTTTGCGTGGGTTTTTGGCATCCACCCCGGTGTACCAATATTCGTTGAAGCCGAAGCTGTCCTTTTCAACAAAATCAAAAGGAATGCCCTGGTAGCGCAGGCTGGAAAAAGTGCCCGTGGAGCCGTCGAGGCTGGCGGAAATCCATTCGTTGGAGAGCGAATGACCGCTGATTTCCACCGGGTTAGCGATGGGACTTGCCTGGTCGCTTGTTTTTAAATAAAACTTGGCGGCGCTGAACGGTGGAAGTTTTTCTGCCAAAAAAGCCACTTCGCCCGTGGAGAGCGTTTGAGTTGGCATTGCCAGTCCATTTTCATTAAAAACGATATAACCGCCCGCATTCCATTCGGCAGGTACTTTCACCAAATCCGTACGTTCCCATGAATTTGTATTGAACACCAGAAAAGGCGGCAAGGGCGTTAAGGGAGAATTCAAACCGCTCAAACCCTGGTAAATCAGGATGTCAGTTTGATGGCCTGCCTTTTCTGCAAAGCTCTTTTTCACCTCCCATTGTTTTTTTGTGAAATCAATATCCGGGTCGGATTTGCTGGTCACAGCACCCCAGGTATGCTCCGAAAACAGCACCACGTTCGTCCATGCCTCATCGAATTGTTTGGCTGGGTAATCCTTCCGGCCCAACATAGACCATAGCACTTCTGCCTGCACCAAACGCTCGGCAGTGTTGCGGTTCAGGGCCGTTTCAAGTGCCGATGAGGCAGCGCCGTCTTCCCAGTAGGGCGTAAAATCGCCCCGGTGGGTGGGCAGTTGCTGGCCGTATTTCGCCTCGAAATCGTGGAACATTTCTGTCGTAGTGGCGATGCGGAATTTTGGGTACTCGTACTGCTCGTTCCACTCCTTGATGAATTCTGGCATATCGGTATCGGGGCCGCCGTTATCGCCGAGGGTGTAACGGATTTGCACGATGTCGTAGGGATAGTTTTCACGGTCAAGTTCGCCGAGGAATTTCACAACAGGGACGCCCTCGGTGCGCCGTAATTTGCCCAAGAGCCAATCGTGGAACCAAGAATAGCCGTGGCGGGTCATCCAAAACAACACTTTTTCATTTCCCGATGGCGATTCCCACCAAAATGGAATGTCGCCCCAAGCCTCGAAGGTCAGCCCGACCTGATAGCCGCCGTGCGCCTTGTGCGGCATGTGGTTGGGGCCGATGGAAAAATATTTGACCTCGCTCTGCGCCAGGGATGGCACGATGCCCCAGGCATAGCCCGGCACATCGGTGATCATGGCAGAATTGATGGAAATGCCATGTTCCCGCTCCAGTTCATTGGCAAAGTTGGTGACGTGCATCAATTCTTCGGGCCTTTGCAACCCTGTCAGTTCGCTGCCGTAGAGCGCATCCAGGCCGATCCAGCCCCTTTTTACTGCATCAATAAAAGCCTCCCGATTTTCCTTGCTGGCATTTTTCAAATAACCGTCCACGGCCCAAAGCACCTCCACGTTCCATTTGTACCTTGCGCGTTCGGGATAATTGGCTGTTTTTTTGGCCAATTCTATGCCCTGCTCAAAATTGCGCCACTGCATTTTTTCCACTTCATCCTGCAAGTGAGTAAAGCCAATGTCAACGTGCGAGTGTGGCAGGAAATAGACCTCAAATGGACGGACAGGCTTGAGCGTTATTTCATTTTCCCACTTGCTTTTTTCCTTGTTTTGAAAAACCACTTCCACTTTGGCTGGGTGCTGCTTTTCCACCTTTTCCACCCAAATGTTGATTTGGTTTAAACCCAATTGCAAGGGCCAGTCAAATTGCTTTTTCCCATCCAAAAAAACGCTGGAATTCATGGGCGGCCCGACATGGGTGAACTCCAACAAAATGGGCTGCACCTGTTTGGCGTCCTGATTTTTGATTGCCTGCATAGGGAAGCACTGAAGGCTTGTCTGCACCACATTTTGAAAGGCAGTATAGGCACCTGGCAGGATGCTATTTTCAGGTAAAATTTTGATAGTCAAAGGTTTAGCAGCCGGAAAATCCTTTCTTGAGATTGTGAGGAACTGGTAGCCAAGGTAGTTTCCATTTTCATCAGCTGGCGAGGAGGAGACGAAGGCCAGTTCGATGCCGCCTTGTTGATGGGCCCAGTCTTTTTCGCTGTCATTTTTAGGACTGGTGAAGCTGAGCTTCTTTTCACTGTTGATAAAAAAGTCAAAAATGGCGGGGCGTTCGTCAGTGGCCTTTGCGACGGAAGCCTGCCAGATAAAAGTGACTTTTTCATCTTTCAAAGCTGGAATTTCCTGCGTTTGGAACTCAATACCCTTGCCGCCGGGCGTGGCCATTAGGGCATATTTTCCTTTTTGTAAAATGGGCGGGTAATCCAGTTTTTCACCGGAAAGAATGGCCTCAAAGCCTTGGTAGTATTGGCTGGAACGAACTGGAAAATGATCACTGGGCTGCTGGCGCTGGGCTAAAAGAATTGAACAGGAAAACAGCAGAAAAATTTGGGTAAAAAAGGCTTTGAGCATGATAGTTGATTTTTTTTATACCTGAAAATTTATGGTCAACTGTATATTTTAGCACAAAAATTTACGGTACACCATAAATTTTAGCGCAATTTTCTATAGTTTACCATAGATTTTGTAGATTTGAGAAAAAAGATGATACCTCGTTCAATAGAAAAAGACTTATTAATTCAAGTTGCGGATAATCAAACGAGTTTATCCAGTGTGTAAGCGAAAATGAACATGACCAATTTCAGCAAGAAGCCTTGTGGTGTCACAGCGTGGATTTGCCTTGGAAAAAAGGCCGTGATTTCACTGAAGGTGGTTTCAATCCGCTTTCGCCAATATTTTTTGATGAACGCCTCAGCAGGTGTATCCTTGCGCTTGGAGTTCTTTTTCCGCTCCATTTGCAAGGTGATGCCGTCGCACTCCTTGTACAGGTCCTCCAGTTCATAGATGCCGTAGGCGCTGTCGCCGAACAGCTCGCTGCCCTGCGGCAGGTCTATGCTCATGGATTGGAACGCCGTTGCGTCGTGCACGGAGCCGGCAACGATGAAGTACTCGACCGGAATACCGTCTGCGGTGGTAATCACCTGCACCTTGAAGCCGTAGAAGTACTCACGCTTGGAGGCATTGTAGCCCCTGTACGATTCTTCGCCCAGCAGCCTGTTCCGCCCTATGCGGATATTCTTGCAGGCCGCCACCGGGAAGCTGTCAATCAGGTACTTGCTCTCGGCGTTCAGTGCTTTAAGGCTTTGGCCAAGTGCAAAGAAAACGGCAGAGACCACCCCCGCCAACCTGTGAAGGTGGCGGTTGAAGTTGGACTTGTCCAGCTTTCGTACGCCGTGGTGCTCCCTCACGTAGTTGGAGGCTGAAATGAGGTTCCCGTGAAAGTAACGGGCAGCCAAGATTGCAGTGGTGATGATGGCGGCGTCGTTGATTTTCCGCCTGCTGTCCTCTTTTGGACGGCTGATTTTGAGATAATCGTCAAAGAAACAATAGATTGCCACGGTGTAGTCTGTCATGTGTGGAAGTTTTGGTGTGGTGGAATACCCAAAACTATCCTTTCATCGGCAGACTACTTCTTATCCGCAACTTGAGTTTATTAGAAAAAACTGTCAACTTCAATAAGGTGCTCATATTATATGGTGCCCGCCAAGTTGGCAAAACCACTTTGGTTAAGGAGGTTTTAAAAAAGTCAGCCAAAAAAGTGCTTGAAATCAATGCTGACCAAATTGCTTACCTAGAGGTCTTGTCCAGCAGGGACTTTCAAAAACTAAAGGGCTTGGTAAGTGGGTATGAGCTTTTGTTTATTGATGAAGCCCAACGCATTCCCGATATTGGAATAAATCTAAAAATCCTGCACGACAACCTGCCTGAATTAAAAATTTTGGCCACAGGCTCTTCCTCATTTGACCTGGCCAACCGTGTCAAGGAGCCATTAACTGGCAGGACTTGGACTTATCGCCTTTATCCTGTTTCAATGGCAGAATGGCAACATTACAAGGGTTTCAATGATTTTGAAATGCAACTCAACCTGGACGAATACCTGCGTTTTGGCATGTATCCTGAATTATTGCTGATAGAAAATTACCAAGAAAAACAACAATATCTCTCCGAGTTGACCGCGGCCTACCTTTATAAAGATATCCTTGCCTTGGCCAATATCCGCTACCCCGAAAAACTCCGGCAACTCTTGAAATTGTTGTCATATCAAATTGGTAATTTGGTGTCAATCCATGAGCTTGCCATTAACCTGCAAATTAACCGTGAAACAGTCATCAACTATATTGACCTGTTGGAGAAGGCATTTGTCATTTTTCGCTTAAAAAGTTTTAACCGCAACCTTCGCAAGGAAGTAACCAGTATGGACAAAATATACTTCTACGATATTGGTGTCCGAAACGCCATCATCGAAAATTTTAGCCCCGTTCTCAATCGTCAAGACAGGGGGGCTATGTGGGAGAATTTCCTGATTGCCGAACGCCTTAAAAAGCTCGAATACCAGCGCCTTTTTGGCAACCGGTATTTTTGGCGGACATATACCGGTGCAGAACTTGACTATGTAGAGGAACGGGATGGTATTTTACACGGTTTCGAATTTAAGTGGCAAAAGGAAAAATCCAAAGCACCAAGTTCTTGGACCGAAACTTATTCAGAAGTAACCTTTCAATTAATCAACCGAGACAATTTCATGGAGTTTTTGGCATAGAAACTACAACTTCAAAGTAAAAAACCTCGGCCTGCACAGCCTGGGCTCCTTGAGTATGTCGTTCCAAAAATCCAATGAATTGGTGTTGTAGCTGATGAGCAGTTCGCCCGGTTTCGACAAATGCGGAAACGCCTTGGCATTGTAGGCGAAATAATCCAGATCCTGCTCCCACTCCCGGCAATGCCATACTTTTCGGATGGGCAGATATGGCCCGGCAGGTTTGTTGGCAATCTGCACGGCCACTTCCTGTTCCATTCCAAAGAACTGGTGTACCAAAATCAAACGGCCATCGGGCATTGGGCTGAGGCTCATTTCATTGGAAGTGTGGCGGGTGACAGGGCTTGTTTTGGTGTAGTCCGTCGTCCAGTTTGGCCCAGCGGAAAACTCCCATTTTTCAAAACGCTCGAAATCTTTTGGCTTCACCCTCGCTAAAACCAATCCTTGGTTGGTTCCGCCAACGCCCATTATATAAATGTATCCATCCGGTTTTGGGGCACCCGCCCAAGTGGTGTTTACAAAAATGCCGCTGCCCATCGTGACCTTGTTCCAGTTTTCCAAAGGAAAAAAGAAAGGCGTTTCCAACTGGCGCTGGTCTTTGAAAGGTGGCTTACTGCCTTTGGGGATGGCGATGATATGCACACCTGTTTGCTCAAACTCGAAAAAAGAACCAGGCACGATGGTATCCTTCACCGGGTAGGCAAAGAGGTATAAGGTACTGTCCATTTCCACATTCACGAAGCCGTCGCCCATCCAGTAGTATTCGCCCGGCTGGGTGTTGGGCGTGTTTGGCACAAACAGGGAGGTGGGGTTGCCTTCTTCATCTTTGTTGATAAAAAATTCAAATTTGGCGGGGTCGGGTTCACTGCCCTCCAGGTAGGCCACGCAGTTGTGTACCATTTTAAAATCCGCTTTTTTGATGGTATTCCCCACAGTATCAGCCACTACGGAATCACTAAAAATGAAAATTGATTTCGTTTTTGCATGGGCTGGCTTGTATTCGGCCCCGTCGAGCGGGATGGCGAAGATGCCGTCGCCCCCAAACCAGCCTGCGTTCCGATACAGCAACTGATCCCAGGCGGGGGCAGCCTTTACCTTTTCTATTTGGCCTGTACTTTCCATTTGGGTAGCCATCGTTTTTTTGGCAGATTGGCTACATGACATGGGCAAAAGCAACAATAATATTGATATAAAATTGACAGTCAGCGTTTTAAACAATTGAATTTTCATGTAATTCCTATTTAATTTCTTTCTGGGTAAAATTAGGAAAAGGCAGGGGCAAAGTTGGTATGTTTGCACATACTAAATTCCGTTTTTGTAAATGCTGTGTGAATGGCTTTAATTGTTATAAAAATGTATCCTTTCAAAAAGCACCTTGTCAGCTTTCTTTTCTTCCTACTTGCCTCCAATGGAGCAGCAGCCATCACCCTACCGAAACTGTTTACCGACCACATGGTACTCCAGCGGGATGCCCAGGTGCCAGTTTGGGGCTGGGCAGTGCCGGGCGAATTGGTCAGCGTCCAAATTGACGGGCAGACCATGAAAACCAAAGCCGACAAACAGGGGAACTGGCAGGTAAAACTAAACCCGCACACAGCAGGCGGCCCATTTGAACTGAAGGTAGTTGGGAAAAATACCATCACTTTGAAAGATGTGCTATACGGAGACGTATGGCTATGTGGCGGCCAATCGAACATGCAATGGGCCTTGGATTGGCTCAATTTCCAAGGGGTGGATACGGCAAAAGTGGATAATCCCAATTTGCGCCTTTTCACCGTGGCCATTGACCTCGATTATTTGCCAAAAAAAGACATCAAAAGCGGGCATTGGCAAGTGGCTTCCATGAAAACGCTGGGGCCTTTTTCGGCGGTGGGATACTTTTTTGGGAGCTATTTACAAGAACAGTTGAATGTACCTATCGGGCTGATTAGCAGCAACTTGGGCGCAACTTCCATCGAAACCTGGATGAGCAATGGCGCTTTGAAGCAATTCCCACAATTCAAGGAGACCGTGGCTGAAATGGAGGCAACGGGGAAAAATTTTGAACAGCTTTATGATGACTTGAAAAGTTTCCGCAAAAAATGGGATGAAGAACATTATTTCAAAAACGACCCCGGAATCGCACAAAATTGGCAGGATCCCGCTACCAATGTTTCAGATTGGAAAAGCATGGAAATCCCTAACCTGTGGGAAGATGCCGGGCTGCCGGATTACGATGGCCCGGTCTGGTTCAGAAAAGAATTCGACCTGCCGAAGAGTTTTAAAAATGACACTATCAACATCGCCCTCAACCAAGTGGACGACTACGACATAGCCTGGGTGAACGGCCACAAAATCGGCGAGAGCTTTGGCAGCCGCAATTGGCGCAATTATTTTTTCCCGGCCAATATTTTAAAACCAACAGGCAATGTGCTGGTCGTCCGCATTTTCGACATCGGCGGCAAGGGCGGCATGTATTCCAATGCTTTTTGGGGAAATCCCATTCTCAATGGCACCTGGAAATACAAGCCCGGCGTGAAGATTGACGCTTCAAAATTTCCCAAACCTACCGTGCCGAACGGCAGCTTTTTTACCCATCCCGGCCTATTGTACAATGGCAGCATTGCGCCCTTGCAGCCCTTTGCCATCAAAGGGGCTATTTGGTACCAAGGCGAATCGAACGAAGACCGGGCCGTGGAATATGGCGACCTTTTGCCAGCCATGATTACAGATTGGAGGCAGCATTGGGGACAGGGCAATTTTCCTTTTCTCGTGGTGCAACTGGCCAACCACCACGCCGAACCTACAAGCCCCAGCGACAGCCATTGGGCAGAACTGAGGGAAGCACAAATGGCCGCTTTGACCCTGCCCAATACAGCGGTTGTCACTGCCATTGACATTGGCGAAGCGGACGATATTCATCCAAAAAATAAACTGGAAGTAGGCAGAAGGCTCGGTTTGGCAGCAAGAAAAGTTGCCTACGATGAAGCTGTCGTCCATTCTGGCCCTGTTTACCAATCCTTGAATAAAGAAGGCGATAAAATCAGGATCAAATTCACTTCGGTTGGCAGTGGCTTGGTTTCAAAAGACAAGTATGGCTATTTGAGAGGCTTTTCCATAGCAGGTGAAGACAAGCTGTTTCACTGGGCAATGGCTTATTTGGATGGAGATGAAGTGGTTGTTTTTTCACCAAAAATAAACAACCCTTTAGCCGTGCGATATGCCTGGGCTGATAACCCTGGGCCATTGGATTTGTACAATAATGAAGGCTTGCCCGCCCTACCCTTCCGGACGGACGATTGGCTGTTGTCAACTTCAGGGAAGGTGTTTGTCTTTGATGAACATGGCTTTTGAAGATGGGTTGGTTTTATAACACGGAGGCACTTAGAACACGGAGGGCCACGGAGACAATTGCCTTGCTCCGTGGCCCATTTAAAACTTTAAACCCACTTTTAAAAAGATTTAAACCTTAATCCCCTCCCCTCCTGAACCCTATGCCTTTTTTATTGAAAATAAAGCCGCTGGTGTCCAGTTTGAAATTGGCCACATCTTCCAAAATCAGGATATTGGAAGATACATTTTCCCTTTCATCCGGGGTGAAGCTGGCCAGGCGCAAGTTTTGGTTTTTAATGGCCTCAATGACCACCTGCCGCACCGTGCGGGCATTGCCGAAGAACTTGTCCCGGTATTCGTAGAGGAAATCAAAATATTTGATCAGGTGCTCCTCCGCCTCTGGTGCTGGCACGATGCCCTTTTCCTCCAGCATTTGCAGGGCGATACGCAGGAGTTCATGGGACGAATAGTCGTCAAATTTCAGCACTTTGTCAAAGCGGCTGCTCAAGCCGGGGTTAGCTTTCATAAAAGACTCCATGTTATCGGGATAGCCCGCTACGAACACGAAAAAGCGGCCCCGGTTGTCTTCCATTCGTTTGAGGATGGTTTGGACGGCCTCGTCGCCAAAGTCGTTTCCACCGCTTTTTTGCGTGAGCGAATAAGCCTCGTCAATGAAGAGGACACCGCCCATTGCCTCGTCAATTTTTTCCGCTGTTTTTGTGGCAGTCTGCCCCACAAAACCCGCTACTAAACCTTGGCGGTCGGTTTCTACCATGTGGCCACGCTCCAGTATGCCGAGCGATTTGTATATTTTGGTCAAAATGCGGGCAACGGTCGTTTTCCCAGTACCTGGGTTTCCAATCAGCACAGTGTGCAAGAAAAAACTGTTCAGCACATCCCGCCCGGTCTCCCGGTAATAGCGCACCAGCCGCACGTGTTCGATAATTTGATCCTTGACCTTGTCGAGTCCAATAAGGCGGTTGAGTTCATTGATGGATTCGAGCAAGAGGTCTTCGTCAATGGGGATGTGCGGCAGTTCACGGCGGGGTTTGTATTCTATTTTTGCAACGTCCTGCTCTTGGATGGTTTCCAATATTTCCTTGTCCAGAGTGGATGGATTTTCCATTTCCATGATGCGCAGGCCCATGTAAATCTTGGCTTTTTCCATCAAATCATAGACAAAACGGGCGTTACCAAATGAGCGATCCCGATCCCGGTAGGCGTTTACTATGATGTCGTCAATTTTCACCTTGGCCGCAGCAGACAATATGATTTCCTTTTCTTGGCAGGCGTAACCAGCTATCAGTGAAAGTTCTTGCGGCAGATAATCGGAAAATTCAAAGTGATGGGCAAACCTCGATTTCAGGCCAGGATTGCTGTCGAGGAATTTATTCATTTCCTTTGGGTAGCCCGCCACGATGACGGCCAAATCGCCCGGCCCGTCAGACATTTCCTTGACCAAAATTTCAATGACTTCCCTACCAAAATCCTTTGTGTCATCAGGGTTGCGGGCCAAAGAATATGCTTCATCAATGAAAAGTACGCCGCCTCTGGCCCTTTCGATGGAATCTTTGACTTTGGGGGCCGTTTGGCCGATGTACTCGCCTACCAAATCCACCCGGTCCACTACATGCACATGGCCACGTGACAACAAGCCCATTTTTCGGTACAGGCGTCCCATCATGGTAGCAACGGTGGTCTTACCCGTGCCTGGGTTTCCGATAAAAACCGAATGGACGTTGATGGAGTCTTTTTCTTCAAAACCCGCATCTTTCCTTAGTTGCAGGAACTGGATATACTTGGCATGATCCCTTACTTTTTCTTTTATTTCGTTCAAACCAACGAGTGCATCGAGCTTCGTCATCACTTCGGCAAAGGATTCATTGATGTCGTCAATCGGAGCGAAAATGATGGGGCCGGATTTATCGGGAATAAAGATTTGCGGCACACCTTCCTCGGCGAAATCGCTCACCTCAAAAGGAATGGCGGCCACCATTTTGTCCATGTAAATCAACTCGCAAGTGTATTTGTCCTTGCGCCAGGAGCCTTTCACATTGCTGCCCCAGCCTGCGGAGATTTTTAGGAATTCGTCCTTGCGCTCTATTTTTTGCAGACGCACCACTTGGCCTTTGAGTTCACGGGCGTCGTTGTAAAATTTGACAAACAACTCGCACTGCCACAATTTATCGAAGTGGATATTTTTCAATAAAATTTCCGCATAAATATACCTCGTCTCCGCTCCGTTGAACCTGCGGAAATAGGTGCGGTCATCTTCCATCACATCGTCGTAAGGGCCTTCGTAGAGCTTCAAAGAATAAAGCTGGATGTAGGGATTGCCCCGTTTGAGCGCATCCTGGCCGGCATCCTCTACATAAAAATAACGGGAAGCCACCTTTTCGCCTTCAATAAATGCCTCCCAGACGTAGGTGCCTTTTTTCCAAAAAACACCCTCCGCCTTGTTGCCCCAGCCTTCCCGGATATAAACGATGTTGTCGAACTTGCTCACCTTTCGGTGGAATGGCAGCGTACAAAGTTCCTTTTTGGTTTTTTTGATGGCAAAACACTTCAGTTCCACCTCTACGTCCCAATCGTCCTTGTCAAAATATTTATTGTAAAACGAAAGTTCGGCATAGACGTAGGTAGTCTCCCAACGGTCGAACACCTGGCGGTACTTCTTACGGTTATCGGCCAGCCATTCCGTTGAGGAATAAGTCTTCAGTTCACGGAATTTGAATTTTCTAAAATCTGGTACTCGTTCGGTGGATGACATATAATGGTCAATTGTCAGCGGCGATTGGGGTTATTATTGGTAAAACAGCCCGTAAAGTAAATTTACTTGCTTGAAAGTGCAAATTCGGGAACAGAAAAACAGCGTTTTTTGAAAAATGTTACTCCGGAAGGCGCCTTATCATTTCCAGGCACATCCGGCTGTTGTGGTAACAGGATTTCCATGGCCCGGCCTTGTCGTTTTTCAGGTCGGGACGGCCTTCCCTGTCCACGCCCCAGTACCATTCGCCTTTGTTTTTATCCAATAGCTTATGTTTTATAAAATGCCAACATGCTTCGCTTGCCTCAGTGTACATATCGTTTTTTGAAATTTGGGCAGCATTCCAAAAACCCACCACAGCTTCCGCCTGTGGCCACCAATCCTTGTTGGTATCATATTGGCCGTCGCCGTGTTTTTCATTGAAAACAGCGCCATCCACGTCGAGGCCATTTTCATAAACGGACTGGGCCAAATGCAGGCACACGTCCTTGGTTTTTTTTACCAAATCCCTATTTTCCAATATCTCGGCAGCTTCCCATAGCAGCCAGCTTGCCTCTACGTCGTGACCAAAGGAAATGGCATTGCCACTGGGCTGCCAGTTTTCATCAAAATAAATCTGCAAACTGCCAGTTTTTTGTTGAAAAAATTTCTCCAAAAAAAGCTGGAGCAGGTAGGCCAGTCGCTCTTTCACCGCAATACGTCGGGAAGCTTTGTATAAGCTGGTATAGGCCTCCAAAATATGGAGGTGGGTGTTCATGATTTTGGCCTCGCTGGCGTCTTTTTCGCTGAGGCGGATTTTGCCATTGCCGCTCCAGTCTTGAGCAAAGGCGGTAAGGTATCCCCCTTTCACCTTGTCAAAGCTTTTATTTTCAATCAATACAAAGATCTCGAACGCCCTGTCCAATGCTTCCTGTTTTTTAGAGAGAGAATAATAGGCTGAAAAGGCGTAGATGGCAAAAGCCTGGGCATACACCTGTTTATGGGTATCAAGTGGCTGGCCCTTGTAGTCCAGCGACCAATACATGCCGCCGTAGGTTTTGTCCCAAAAAAAATTCAACATATAATCGAAAGCACGGTCGGCAATTGCCTTGTAAGAGTTATTTCCTGTTAAAATGCCCGCCTCCGAAAAAGCCCAAAGAATTCGGGTGTTCAAAACAATTCCTTTGTCAGCCATGTCGTGGAGTCGGCCTTCCCCGTCAATTCTGCCATAAAAGCCACCTTCTTCGTTGTCCACCATATTGATTATCCACCATTTTAAAATATTGTCCAATTCCTGCTGAAGCTCGTTCCGCCATTGCTGATACTTGACAGGGTTTCCATTGGGCAACAACATCATAATTGAAGCTGTTTTAATATTTCCAAGTTGCTGGAAATGAGCCTATTGCGCTCGGCCACACTGACTGCTGACCGAAGGCCGTCGGGCGGTGTATTGGTTACAAAATCCAATAGTTTTTCAAAGGTAGAAGTGGCCACGTGCATACGGGTATCGGATGAGCCGTAGTAGATGAACACCTCGTTTTTGTCGTTGCAAATCCAGCCATTGGAGAAGGTCACATTCGATACATCGCCGATGCGCTCCTCGCCTTGCGGGGCAATGAAATGGCCAGCGGGCAGGTGCGTGACGAGCCAGGGTTTTTCCAAATCCGTCAGGAAAAGGTATAGCGTATAGCGCAGCCCGGCTGCCGTGTTGCGAACACCGTGGCCGAGGTGCAGCCAGCCTTTTGGTGTTTTGAGCGGTGGCGGGCCTTGGCCGTATTTCACTTCTTTGATGGTGTGATAGACTTTAGGATCAATAACTAATTCTTCGAGCACTTCGGCCCTTTCCATGCTTTCCGTCAAGCCCCAACCTATGCCTCCGCCACTGCCCACGTCAATGAAGCCATCCTGTGGGCGGGTGTAGAGGGCATATTTTCCATTTACAAATTCGGGGTGCAGCACCACGTTGCGTTGCTGCCCGGCGTGACTGATAAGGTCGGGCAGGCGTTCCCAAAGCAGCAAATCCTTGGTACGGGCGATGCCACAAGCAGCGACAGCAGCGGTCGTGTCGTGGGGCCTGCTGGTATCTTTTCGTTCGGTGCAGAAAAGCCCATAAATCCAACCGTCTTCATGCTGGGTAAGCCGCATGTCATAGACATTGGTATCGGGGTCGGCGGTTTCTGGCATGGTTACAGGGTAGTCCCAAAAACGAAAATTGTCCACCCCATTTGGGCTTTCGGCCACGGCGAAAAAAGACTTCCGGTCGTTGCCTTCTACCCTCACCATGAGCAGATATTTCCCTTGCCAAAGCATGGCACCAGCGTTGAAAGTAGCATTCACACCCAAGCGCTCCATGAGCTGGGGATTGGTTTTTTCATTCAAGTCATATCGCCAAAAAATGGGCGTGTGCGCCGCCGTGAGGACGGGGTATTTCCAGCGTTGGTAGATGCCGTTGGCCCCAGCTTGGGGTTGGTTTTTTGCACCAACAAGTGATTCGTGGTTGGAAAAGAGGTTCTTTACAAGTTGTTGAAAATCAGTCATTAATTTTCGTTTATTATTTGAGTAGAAGTTCTTTATTTTTGTAAAAAATAATCTAACATGGTTTATATAGCTGATCGAATTTCTCTTGATCCAGATTTATGCAATGGCAAACCGACCATTCGAGGTATGAGGATTGCGGTACAGACTATCCTTGAATTCCTTTATGCTGGCGACAAGAAAGAAGATATTTTGGCACAGTATCCGGCACTTGAGCCTGAAGATATTGACGCTTGTATGAAGTTTGCCATTGAATTAATGAACCAGCAGTTCACGTTTAAATCTATAAAGCGCCAAGCAGCATAATGCCTAAATTTTTGATAGATGTTAACCTGCCCATTAATTGTCCTGTATAGTCAGGATCAGATTTTATTCATCAAACAAAAATTGATAGAAATTGGCCTGATTCCAAAATTTGGTTGTACGCTGAACAAAATAATTTAACTATCATCACCAAGGACGCTGATTTTTCTGAACGGATTTTGCTTAAATCTCCTCCGCCAAAAATTATTCATATCCGGTTCGGCAATTTGAAACTGAATGATTTTCTTGCTGCCATTTCTAATTCTTGGCCTGATGTTTTAAAAATGAGTGAAACTCACAAACTCGTTAATGTTTTTATTGATCAAATACAAGGAGTGAAATAAATCATGCAAGGACTGTATCATCCTCGTAATCCTTCAGTTTGTCCCACCAATTAAATTTCAACACCAAAGTACACAGGGCCACCACTACCAATGAGATGGCAAAATACCGCCATTCCTGTATGACCATAAAAATGGGCGAAGCCGTAATGGCCGTTTGCCAAGTGATACCCACGGCCACATTGAGCAGGTCCTTTCCCGCATGTTTGTTTTTTGCCAAATTTGGGAAGTCGGCTGTAAGGGCTTCATGAACTGGTTTCCAAAAACCCCAAGGGCGTGTTTTCAAGTAGAAATTTTTCAAAACCTCCCTATCATCGGGCGGGGTAAGCAGACTGCCGCCGATGCAACCGGCCAAGGAAATGGCAAAAATAATGGGAAATGCATACAAGGCCGTCACATTGGGCAGCAACCAGGGCACTATCATAGCGGCTGCCAAGCCGCCGAGCATCCCCCACAAATAACCATGACTGTTGAAGCGCCACCAGTACCATTTGATAAAATTTGAAGCGGTGTAGCTGCCATACAGGGCTGAGACAATCCAGACCACCGCATCGTTGAGGGAAGGGATGAACAAGCCAATGGTAGTCCCGATCACCACAACGATTACCGATACCAGATAACTCAGCCGGACATAGGTTTTTTCGGGCGCATCGGGCCGGAAATAGCGCTTGTAAATATCGTTGACGATGTAGGCTGGGGCCGCATTGACCGTGGCGGAAAAGGTTGACATAAAAGCGGCCAGCAAACCCGCAATCAACAGGCCGAGCAGCCCGGCTGGCACGAAATTTTTCATGGCAAAAGGCAAAATCAACTCAAAGTCCACCTTGTCGCCCATACCCCGCAGTTCGTCCATAAAAAATACCAAAGCAAGTATCGTCAGGCCGGCAATGAGCATGTACCGTGGGAAGAGCAGCACCACGTTCACCACACCGCTCATTTTGGCCGCCTCGGTCGGGGTGCGGGCAGAGAGCACCCGCTGCATGTCGTAATTGGGCACAGGGCCGGCCATGCTTTGCAGTACGCCTTTTATCAACATCATTGTCCAAATAAAAGAAAAAAATGACCAGCCGTCCGAGGCGATTTTTGCATTGGCACTTTCCAAAATGGCTGACCAATCGAGGTCGAGGTTTTTGCCAAAAAAAATATTTTCCCAACCTGCCGGAATGGCATTTGCCAGCATGTCGGGCGAAACGGCATTCATGGCAATGATGCCCACTCCAATACATGCAAAAGTCATGATAACGAACTGTAAAAGCTCGGTGAACACAACGCTGTACATGCCGCCTCTCACCACGTAAAGAGTTGTGATGGCAGTGATGATGAGGCCATAAATTACCTCGTTCCAATGGGCATCGGCAGAGAGTTGCCAAGGCAGAAACACAGCGGCAAATTTGCCAATACCGATAAAGCCATAAGCCAAAAAGCTCAGCACGTTGAGGATGGCAAATACCACGACGACAATGTGCGACCATTGGGCTGCCGGGCCATTGCCAAAGCGGAATTTTATCCATTCTGCCCCCGTCATCACGCCGCTCCTCCTGAGCCAGATGGAGAGGAAAATCATCAAAAAAACTTGGTTGAAAACGGGCCAAAGCCAGGGAATCCAGACACTTTTCAAGCCATAGACAAAGAGCAGATAAACCATCCACATGGTGCCGCTGATGTCGAACATGCCGCTGGCATTTGACACGCCGAGCAGTGACCAGTGGATTTCGTTGCCGCCCAAAAAATAGGACTTCAGGCTTTGTGAAGCCTTTTTTGAAATATAAAAACCGATACCAATCGTGGCTGCGATGTAAAGCAGTATGATGAAAAGGTCAAGGGTACTGAGTTGCATAAAAGTAGTTTTCGTTTTGTTGGAAAATTTACCTGTACATTTTCGGCAAGGCATCTTCCATCAGAATCATGGGGTCGCTACAAAATTCAAGAAAATTGGGCGCACTGGAGTGGCCGGGATATGGGGCATAATGATGGTCTGGCCGCCCATTGCGCCAAACCAAAACCCAGGCAATTCGGGATGCCACCGGATCGGCTTTGATGTGTTTGAGCAACCTGTCTGTCCACCAACGCTCTTCGGGGATTTTCTCCAATCCGGTTTCCGTCATGGCAGCCACTTTGCCCTTTTCATCGGCCAATTCTACAAGCATCCGCAGCAAGCGGGTCAACTCGCTGGGGTCATTTTCGGGTTTCACATCCCGGTAATTGTCCATTCCCAAAATGTCCACATATTCGTCGCCAGGGTAACATTCCAGATAATGGGCTTTGTCCTTGAACACATCGGTGGAATAGCACCAAAGCAGGTTGTGGACGCCTTTCACGTCCCGCAGGTATTTTACGGTAAACTGCCAAAGTGCCTTGTACTCATCGGTCGAACAGTGGGGCTGCCCCCACCAAAACCAAGCACCGGTGTGCTCGTGGTAAGGCCGAAAGATGATGGGGATTTCACGCTTTGACAAAAAACCTACTTTCAGGCTCTTGAAAAATTCGGCAAGGATGTCCAAGCGCTTTTTGTAAGCTTGGTGCTTTTCTCCGCCAGGCAGGATGGCAGTGACAGTTTTGGAGCCAACCTCCCACGAACTTCCCGCTGTCAGGAAATTGTCCACATGCCAACTGACCGTGTTCACGCCGCCCATTTTATAGACTTCTTTGATCCAATTGCGCATGTGCAAAAAATCCACGCCGTCCAGGTTTTTGCCTGCCTGGCCCAGCTTTCCCAAGTCCCAGCCAAAGACTGCCGGGTATTTTCCACATACATCTTTTACATCCGATTTCTTTTTGTTCCAATGATTCCAGGTGACGCCGTAAGCCAGGTCGTCCTGGTGGCCAAACATGATTTTCTGGCTGGCCGAAAGGAGTTGTAAGTTTTTGTAAAGGGCGACAGTCTGCTTGGAAGCTTGGGCATCCACGAGTTTTAGCCGTTCTTGGTGGTTTGGCAAAGCATTGTTTGCGAAGGCCCCATCGGCCTTAGTAAGATTTGAACAAACCGAGAATAATAAAATCAGTAACTGCAAGCGGTGTATTGCACTCATTTTATAATGTATATTAGGAGTGTTAAGAAAAATTAGACGCAGATTTTTTTGACGCTGAAAGACGCAGATTTTTATGATTTTTTATGAAAACTGCCGCCTTTGGCGGCATCTACTGCATCGAGAAATGAGTAAATTCGGCATCAAAAAATTCTCTTAAAACCCCTAAATGTATATTAACAAAACCAAAATAATTTGGGAAATTTGGCCATTGGCAAAACGACCTTCAAAGGAAATGTAAAAATGCCAAATGCCAAATATTGTTGGATAAAAAAACAGCTTGGAAATAGCCTCGGCAAACAGTCGCTGATGGATCTCGGCAAAAGAAAATTTTGGCGAAAAGGACAGTCAAATACATCAAGCAATCTGCCGGGCCGGTAAATTTTTCCTGTCATTTTTGTTGAAATATGTGAAATTCGTCCCTGCACTTTACAAACAATCATCAATGTCTGCGAAAAACAAATACTCTTTTCAAACTGCAATTTTCCTTGTTCTGTCCATTTTTACTGCCCATCCCATTTTTAGCCAAAGCCTGAATACGGCCATAAGGCTCAACCAAATTGGCTTTTATCCTCCATCGCAAAAAATTGGGGTAGTACCAGGTAAGGCCAGCGGGGAATTTTACCTTTCCACCCCCGATTTGAAAAAAAAGGTTTTTTCTGGAAAACTGAGCGACCTTGCATATTCCAACCTCTCAGACAAAAGCACCCGCCACGCCGATTTTTCCCAGTTCAAGGAAAGCGGTACTTATGTGTTGGTGGTGCCAAACCTGGGCCACTCCTATCCTTTTGAAATAAAAACTGGTGCCTATTTGGATGCAGCAAAAGCGTCTTTAAAGGCTTTTTACTACCAAAGGGCGTCCACGCCGCTGGCAGAAAAATATGCAGGAAAATGGCACCGCCCGGCCGGGCATACCGATAAAAATGTAATGATCCACCCATCGGCAGCCAATGCGGAGCGCAGCCGTGGCACTGTCATCGCCTCGCCCGGCGGCTGGTACGATGCAGGCGATTACAACAAATACATCGTGAATTCCGGCATTACGATGGGCACTTTGTTGTCGCTGTATGAGGATGCTCCCGAATATTTTAAAAATTTAAGCCTCAATATCCCGGAAAGCGGGAATGATGTACCCGATCTTTTGGATGAAATCCTTTGGAACCTGCGCTGGATGCTCACCATGCAAGACCCTGGCGACGGCGGTATTTACCATAAATGTACCACCGCTGAATTTGAAGGTTTTATAAAACCGCAGGAAGCCAGGTCACAGCGGTTTGTGGTGCAAAAAAGCACGGCGGCAACACTTGATTTTGCAGCAGTGACGGCCCAGGCCGCCAGGGTTTTTGGGCATTTTGAAAATGAATTGCCCGGACTGTCAGATTCTTGTCTAACAGCAGCAAAAAAAGCATGGGATTGGGCCAATAAAAACCCCAATATTGTCTATGATCAAGGGCAATTAAACCTTCAATTCGACCCAGATATCAATACCGGAGCTTATGGCGACCAGGAATTAACGGATGAAAGGATTTGGGCCGCTTGCGAATTATTTATCACAACCGCAGATGGCAGTTATATTCAAGACATAAATTTATACCCTGTGGAGGCTATTACGGTACCCAATTGGGGCGATGTCCGCACGATGGGATATTATTCCCTGCTGCGCCAATATGATGAAATTGATCAAACAAGCAATCCCGGCTTGCCTTATCTTGAAAAATTATTTTTGGCTTATGCAAGAGGGCTTATGTATGATGCCGAACAACGGGCCTACCACACTCCCATGGAGCAATCACCCGAAAATTTTGTCTGGGGCAGCAATGCAGTTGCAGCAAATCAAGGCATTTCACTATTGTATGCCTACCGAATGAGCAAGGAGCCAGCATTTCTCAACGCTGCTTTAGACAATTTCGATTATTTGATGGGACGAAATGCAACTGGATATTCCTATCTGACCGGTTTTGGCAGTAAAACTCCCCTGCACCCCCACCACCGACCTTCCGAATCCGATGGGATTGAGGAACCAAATCCGGGTTTATTGGTCGGGGGCCCCAATCCTGGGCAACAGGACAAATGCCCCAATTATCCCAGTAAAATATCGGATGAATCATATATTGATGAAGTCTGTTCTTATGCGTCCAATGAAATAGCCATCAATTGGAATGCACCCTTTGTTTATTTGTCGTTCGGGTTGGATATTGCCCTTAATTCAAAGGAAAAATAGACTTAAATATATAATTTGTAATTTCAGGACTTTTACCGCTAAGCTCAACAAAATTGTAAACATGGGAACTATTAAACGATTTCGGATTTAAATACTAACGTTTCGATTTTGACCGGAAAACCCAACCCTGTTAGGGTTTCGAAACCCTAACAGGGTTGGGTTTTCC
>JBGSKQ010000050.1:0-52132 GCA_041741095.1 Saprospiraceae bacterium | reverse complement strand
CGCTGGCAGTCGCAAATACTTTCAATCAGCCTTTTACCCCGATTGTCGAGGCGGATGTCTCCAAATTCCATCGTTTTGGCTCCATAGATACGTTATGTCAAAGAACTTTTCGTAAAAACTTAGTTAAGTGCATACAGTAGGTACGCTTGTACCAACAGCATTTTCATCGGGCGTACCACTTGCCCTCGTCGTTGACCTTGCCCCGGTACACTTGTACCAACGGCATTTTCATCGGAAAGTCCAAGAGGGTTTTATTTCGTTAAATAACGATTTCGTTAAAATCGAGCTTTCTGCATTAAACATTTGGAGTTTGTTTAAATCCATTGCCGCAAAATTGCTTGCCTTTCGCTATTTCGTTAAATAACGATTTCTTGAAACCATTTCTTGTAGGTAAAACTAAAACAGCCGATGGTGCGGGCGCACCATCGGCTGCTTTATAAAGCCCAAAGGCCTTCATTTCGTTAAATAACGATTTCGTTATCTGCTGTTCTTGTAAAACTCGAAGCAAGTGGTGAGCAATTGCACCATGCTGATGTCCATTTGGGTAGCGTAGGATTTGAATTCGCGCTTAAATTCTGCCGGCACCTTGAAATTCATTGGGCGCAGATCCTGATCGGGTGTGCGGGTAAGGTTGGTGCTGGCTTCCACTTCGGGCGGTGGGGCACCTTTTCTGTTGATAGTAGGTTTGCTGATTTTCGCCATTGTTGTTTTTTTACAGAATTAAAGATTTGACGAAATAACGAATTAAATAATTAACGGCAAAAAAAACTTTACTTTTTCATCAATTCATCCACACGGTTCACAATGGCCTGTACCATTTGATCGACTTTCTCATTGATCGACTTAAAGGAAGTCTCCGTTGCACAGCGCCCTTCGTCGCTGGCCCGGCGAATGGCCGTCTTTTCGTGGACGACGCCGTCGAGCAGGTGATAGCCGCTTGCCTTGACGTATTCCATGCCTTCTGACAGCTCCACGTCACTGTTGCCGGCACGGGTGAGGGCGATGGAAATTTTATAGGGCAAAATCCCATGTTTTTTCAGCTCGTGCGCCAATTTGATGGTAGGCTCCAAATCGTCCAGCGAAACGCCGGTCGGGAGGATGACCATGTGGCACGAATCTGCGATTTCCAAAGTTTTGCGGGTAGAGTGGGGGGCGCCGTCAAAAACAACCAGGTCGTAATGCTCGCCAGTTTTGATGGCATCATCCACGTTCAGGAATTGTTCCACGGCCACTTTGGGCTCTATTTCATTTTGAAGGCGGCGGCGGTTCCAACTGGTGCAGGTGCCCTGAGCCAGGTCCATGTCCGCTATTTTCACGCGCCACTCATTGGCGGCATAGTTGCAGGCGATAAGCCTTGCCAAAGTGGATTTGCCCACGCCACCTTTTTGGGATATGACCCCGATTGCTAATGCCATAGTTTTGCTTTTGATTGAAACGAAATAATGATTTAACGAAATAACGAAATATTCACAAAATCCAGCGCAAAACTAAAGCTGCCCCTTCATAGAAAAAAGCGATCCTGTGATTTCTGTAGAAAACATTAAATAACGAAATAACGTTTTCTACATTTGTAAAAAACTGCGGATCGTTCTTTCAAGCTTATAGCCATTAAACTCCAAGTCGGCATCCCACATTTTGGACACATAATAAATCCTGTAAAAATCGAAGGGAAAAGCCAACATTCAAAGGAAATCCCACAAAAGAGACACACATAGACGGTAAAGCATCCTAGCGCGGGCTCATTGCTTTCGTCCAGATCGCTAGGTAGCATTGAAGTTACCCAAGCACTTTTCTTGAATTCTGAACCCTTTTTATCAATTAAAAGAAAAAGAAAAAAACACCCTTACCTGATTATATCTATTAATGGTTTTTATTTAAAATTTTTGTTTTTATAGTTTAGTAACATTGTAAGTTGTTGATGCTCATTCTATTATCAATTTTTCTGTATCCCCATTGTGGGCAATTTGAATCCTTCTTGTGGTTGTCCCGCGTCCTTGTCGTGGGGCAGGGTGGGACCACGCGTGGGGAATAGGTGTACTTTCTGTGGGCGTCGGGTTTACCCCTTGTGTGGCGCATGTGTAAAGGCTTGGGGTTCCATGTGTCCATTTGGGGGGCGAGTGTACCTCCCGTGGGGAAAAGCCGCAGTTAGCTCCAATAACACCCAATTCTCCCTTCCAAAGGGCATAGTTTCACTGCAAACCAAGTCAATAAATAAACTGATGTGTACCCAATGTGTGCCACTTGAAGGGCCTAAATGCTTCATTTATCGCAGCAAAATATCAGTGATAAATCATTGAAATTCAATTAAATAGCATGGGTGTTGCCAGTAGGGTAGGGTGTACTGATTGTGGGATATGTGTCCACGCCGGGGGCATTTGCCAAAACAATTATGATCCCCTTTTCTCGGTCAAGTGTACCCCATCCCAAAAGCCCTGTAAATACAAGGCTTTTGGAGTGTTCTCTATGTGGGGCATCTTAAAAACAGGATTTGGAGCCAATTTTAGGCCATCAAAAGAGGCCCCTTGCCTGGAATTTGAAGCCAGGGTGTACCTGTTGTGGGGCGGTTTTTCGGCAAAAAACCCACTTTTTTCAAATGGGGTGTACCCACTGTGGGAAGTGTGGAAAAAAAGTGTACCCAAAGGAATTGCTTTGTACACGCGAGGGAATATTTTGCCGTCAAAAATGATGACCATGCAAATGGAAAAAACTAAAAAGGTGGCAGCCATTGCCAACCAGTTCATCCAACACGCTAGATATAAGCTAACCCCAAGGGAGCAGAAATTGATCCTTTACATGGCCACCTTGCTGCGGCCAGAGCACAGCGACTTTGAAACCTACCTTGTGCCGGTGTCTGAAATCGAGTACATCCTGAAATCGGATGCCACCAAAAAGCACGGCTCGTTTTATGAACGGCTGGATGAACTGCTCGACAGCATTACGGACAAAAAAATCACCTTCCCGACCGATTTCACCATTGACGGCGTCAGGCTGCGCGGGCATATCAATTGGGTAGCGGGCGCCGTGCCGAAATACGACGAGAACGGGGTGCTGTGTGTGGAATTTGGTTTTTCTCCACAGATGAAACCCTTTCTTTTGGGCCTGAAGGAAAAGTTCACCCGCTTTGAGTTTTTGGAAGTTGCCAAAATGAAAAGCGGCTTTTCCATCCGTATATACCAAATGTGTAAGGCGTATTATTTTGAAAATATACGCCACGGGCGAAATGTGATGGTGGCGAGCATCAAAGATTTAAAATTCAGGCTGGGCATTGCCGACAAGTACCCGGATTTCAGGAACTTCCGCCGCAAGGTGCTGGATGTAGCCAAAGAAGAGATCAACGAAAAAACCCGCCTGATGATTGATTATGATTTCATCAAAAAAGGCCGCAACATCACCGATTTGAGAATCGTCATCAACGAAAAAACAGATTTTAACCCAGAAGTCGTGGAAGAACGGGCATTGGAGGAAGGCAAGAAAAAGACTGTTCAACCTGTCAGCAACAACGACATGCAGGCCCGGATTGGGAGGCTGACGGAAGCCCAGCGCCGGGCATTCAACACCTTGACCGAGTACGGCGTAAGCATGGCATCTGCCCTGGATGAAGTGCTTCCCATTGTAAAGGGCAGCGAACTGATTGGCTACGAAGATTTTTTTGTGTTGTTTATGTTGGCATTTTTTGAAAAAAAGACCACCGCCAAAACCCAAAAAGAAAAGGTGAAGGCATTCACTGCCTGGGTGGGCAACCAGCGTTTTGAAGAACCCAACCTGTATGCTCAACTGGTGGAGCAGGTGGTGGGCCGCAAGAAAAAACTGAACGATACGGAACGCGCCAACCGCGAACGCGCCAAGAACATCACCGCCGCCGATTTCAGAAAGCTGCTGGAGGAAGAAAAAGCCATTGGCCGTTCGCCGGAGCCTTCGTTTACCGTGCAGAAAAAAACCGCCGACCAGGCCAACCGGATGAATAGGGTAGGGGAGGTAGCCGATCTTTTTACCCCAGCCAAAAAAGAGCCAGCAAAACCCAAGGCTGGTTTCGATTTTGACCAATTCAAAAAAGACTTCCCGGACATACACAAGAGCATCCGCAAGGACAGGCAAGCGGCTTTTGAAAATTTCAAAACGGCATCCAATTACAAGCAATTGCTGGAAAACAGCGTACAAGCCTATTGCGAACAATGGCACCGGGAACAGAATTGATGCAAGAGGCTTTTGTAGTGAATTGAGTCATTAGTCATTGGTCATTTTGTCATTGACTAAAGCATTGATAATCAGTTGTGTAAATGACAAAAGGCTGTATAAGGAAATGTTCTCAAAACAGTAATAATCTCAATAACGCTGTCCTTCATAGCCTGACTCCTTTATGCTTTCCATTTTATTTGAAGACAATTATATTTTGGCGATAAACAAGCCCGCAGATTTGCAGGTAGAGGCGGATGCTTGGGGAAACCCAAGCGTGGAACGAGCAGTAGCCGAATATTTTAAAACGGCCTTTCCCTGGAAGAAACAGCTAATAGTGGGTATCGTACATCGGCTGGACCGGCCAGCCAGCGGGATACTGATTTTGGCAAAAACGCCGTTGGCGCTGAAACTCATCAACCAACAGTTTGAACAAAGAACAGTGGTCAAAAAATACCTGGCCCTGGTAGAAGGTAAAATGCCAGATGATGCAGGCGAAATAATAGACTGGCTAAAGAAAGATAGCACGGAAAGGCGGGCTGTCGTTTCAACCCAAAATGACGCCCAGGCCCAGGAAAGCCGCTTGATATACAAAGTATTGGAAACAGGCAAAGACAAAAGCCTGTTGGCCATAGAACTGCTGACCGGGCGTTACCACCAAATCAGGGCACAATTGTCGGCACGGGGTTGTCCCATTGTGGGCGACAAAAGATATGGCTCCAGTTTAAGTGCCGGGGAGGTGATTTGCCTACATGCCCACCAGTTGACATTTAAGCACCCAAAAACGGGGGAAACGATGACGATTGAAGCGCCGCCGCCAAATACGGGACATTGGGCCTGGTCTTGATTCTTAAAAATACAAAACGCCCGATTATAGATTGTAAGCGCCACTTTCTATTCCCTGGTTAATGCCCGATGCGTTCCATGAAGTGGATAATGGCGAGGTGGAGAGATGTTTGACGCAACGTTGCAAAAGTTCAAAAAGCACCACTTTTTCGGCAGGGGTAATAGCGCTGAACACATTCATGTTGGACACCGTTCGTTGTGGTTCAATTTGGGCGACTAACCTTGCGCCTTCCTCCGACAAAATCAAGAACTTGCGCCGCCGATCACTCTCGTCCTCGACCTGCCTGATGAGTTTTTTTTCCAGCAGCACATTTAATAAATTGGTGATGTTGGCCCTCGACACTTTGAAAAAATGGGCCAGTTCTGACGCCAGCACGGGCTGATTTAAGTTGCGGTGCATAAAAAACGGCACGTTGGGATCGTTGGCGAGGTGGAGCAGGATGAGCCATTGCTGGGAAGTAATGCCGTATTTTTGGCATTGTATATCGCCACTTTTTTTTAACAGTGCAGCTAACTCCAACGCATAGTGGATGATAGATGCCTCAACGCTTTTCTGGATCACGCAGGGAAGGATTTGATTACTGCGCAGCCTTGTGTTTTACGAGTTTGGGTTTGGCGTGTAAGTGAATGATGAACTATAAATGATGAATGATGAACTTGCACTACATTAATTAACAGGTTTTTGTAAATCAATGTGGCCTATATTATTTTTCCAATTTCACCAAGAGCTTGAAAGTGGTATTAATTCACAAAGAAAGTACGTGAAGATTTTAACTTCTCCAATACAATTGGAAGCCTATTTAGTTCGCATCGCCGCTATTTTGTTACGTTTTTAGTGAAAATTTTGTTTTCCAAAGCTGCATTGGCCTGTCTTATTAGTAAGGCTCTGAGACTTTTCCTCCATTTGCACCCTCCGCAAAAAAAATCAACATATTTTAAATTAAATAAATTGATAATGTAACTGGCAAGGTTTTTGGTCGTATAGATTATAGAAAATTTTAATATCAACACATAAGTTAGGGCCCCGCAAAAGGTGAGATTCACCAAACACAAAAGTCCCTTTTCCCACCGACCGACCGATTAAATTTAAAAGCTGCGGGACGTTTTACACCAAAACGGAAATCGGTTTTTCCATTTTTCCATGCCTCCGGGCAATTTTGACTTTTTTGAAATGAAGTAATGCAAATTGGCTGAAAACCAGTGGTTTATGCCGATTGTCTTTTTCCCATTTTCAGAAATTCAGCTTATTCCGGAGCAGGTTGCCACTATTTTCAAATTAAAATCCACCTCCTATGAAACGCTTGTGGCTTTTAGGGGCACTGGCACTGCTGTGCCTTCCCCTGAGCAATCTTACGGCCCAGTGTACACTCGCCTGCAATGATCAGGTCAATGTTTCCCTACCTCCAGAAGGCTTTGCGGTCGTTTTGCCAGATATGATCCTGGAAGGCGACAGCACCTCCTGCCCCGGCCCCAAATCTGTAGAAGTATATGCCCCGAACGGTGCCAACCTGGGCGATACGCTTGATTGCGAGTATGTTGGCCACTTGTTGCTCACGGCTGTTTTTGACGTGGCGACAGGCAACTATTGCTGGGGTTCCATCCTCTTGGAAGACAAGCTGCCGCCCGTGATTAGTTGCCCAGACGATACGGTCAGTTGTACCGCCGATTTTACGCCGGGCGTGATTGGCCCTGTCATGGTCACGGACAATTGCGACCCCGACCCTGAACTCTTGCACGTCCAAACTTCCAGCCCGGAGCTTTGCATTGGCCCCTTTACCTACATCCTGACCCGCACCTGGCATGCTACCGACGATAGCGGCAATCAATCCAGTTGTACGCAGACCATCCTGGTGGCACGGCCCAGTTTGGGCGACGTGGTTTGGCCGCCGCATTTGGACGGCAACCAGGCACCAGTGCTTAGTTGTACAGGTGCCAATACCAATCCATCCATCACCGGCTATCCCGAAATTGACGGCAATCCCATAACTGGCCTTTGCAAAATAAATATCACCTACGATGACCTGGTGATAGACCAGTGCGAAGGTGCCTATACCATCCTGCGCAGTTGGATGGCGCTCAATTGCTGCACCAACGAAATTATTACCCATCAACAGATCATTAAGGTGGCGGACAATGACCCGCCCGTGCTAACCTGTCCTGACACCTTAGTAGTAGGCGTCAACGGTTCGGGTTGTTCCGCCACTTTTTTATTGCCTCCTGTGGTAGCCGAAGATAGCTGCGGCTCTGTTCTTTCCTTTTTGACCCAAACACCCAACGGCACCATCAACGGAAACGGTGGGATTGTGTTTGACCTGCCGATGGGAACCTATCCGATTACTTATCAGGCTTCGGACGGTTGCCTAAACACGGGGTCTTGCCAGGTCGTGCTGAATGTGGTGGACGATGTATCGCCCGTGGCGGTGTGCGATGAAACCACAGTGGTTTCTTTGAACAACCTGGGAATTGCATCAGTACCAGCCTCCACTTTTGACGATGGCAGTTACGATGCCTGTTGTGCCGTGGTGACATTTTTGGCAAAAAGAATGGACGAACCGTCGGCACCATTTACCCCGAATGTCATATTTAATTGCAACGATATTGGCGACACGGTCATGGTGATTTTTCAGGCGGTGGACTGCTTCGGCAATACCAATACCTGCATGGTAGAAGTGTTAGTACAAGACAAATTGCCGCCCATCATCACTTGCCCCGACGATATTACGATTGCTTGCAGCGATCCTTTGCCGCCACCGCTTTCGCAGACAGGGGCGCCCGTGGTCATGGAAAATTGCGGGGTGGACACCCTTTTTTACCAAGATATTGAAAGCCTGAACGTGTGCCATACCGGCACGATAACCCGCACTTTTACGGTCAGGGACATATCTGGTTTTCAGGCCACTTGTACCCAAATTATTACTACCGTGGATCTGACGCCGCCGCAGTTCTTTTTCCCGGCTGATACGCTGGTGGATTGCAGTGTGCCATTGGATCAAATTGGTACCGACGGAGCTTACGCCATTGGCGATTGCGAGTTGTTTGCGCTGAATATTTCAGATGAAAATTATCCTATTCCTTGTGGCCAGAAAATCATCCGTACCTATTCCTTCATCGAATGGTGCGGCGGCTTCGACACATCCGGGGTGCAGGAAATAATCGCCATTGACACCAACCCGCCTGTGTGGGATCAGCCCGCTGGTTTTTTTGACAATATTTTCCTTTGCGGCAGCGATATCGTGAAGCCGCCGCCACCCTCAGCCACTGATTTTTGCTCGCCCTGGGAAGTGCTTTTGGTCAGCGATACCACCTTCAACGTCAACTGCGAACACCAGCTCACACGGGTCATTACCTATACCGCTTTTGATACTTGTGGCAATGTGGCGGAGCCATATATTACCACCATTATTGTAAACGACACAGTAGCACCCACGGCGGATTTGCCAGATTTGGGGCCGTTCAGTTGCTATGAAGACAGGCCCGATCCTGATACCATCAACCTCGATGCGATGGACAATTGCATCAACCCTATCGTGATCAACTTCGTGGGCGATACGGGCGACCCAGGCTGCATGGGCACGGTCGTGCGCACTTACCGCCTGACGGACGTGTGCGGCAACGACACCCTCGTCACCCAAAATATTTTGATAAATGACACGATACCGCCCACGGCGGATCCCGATACCTTGAAAATTTTTGGTTGCCTGGCGGATATTCCAAACCCCAACCAGACCATGATGATTGGGCAAATGGACAATTGCAGCGGGCCTGTCACCACCACGCATCTCAGCGATTTTGGGGCGCCCGCTTGTGCGGGTTTGGTAATCCGCACCTATAGACTAAGGGATGCCTGTTTGAACGAATCCTTTGCAGAGCTGCCTATTTTGCTCAATGACACCATACCGCCTTCCTTAAACTGTCCCGGCACCATCATGGCCAATAATTCTACGAATACTTGCTATGCCATCGTGGGCATTGTGGTGAGCGCAGTTGACAATTGTGCAGGTGCGCCGGTGACCATCACCAATGATTACAACAATGGCGGTTCGATGGTAAACGACACCTTCCCCCTTGGCACCACGCTGATCAAGTTTTATGCAGAGGATGCCTGCGGCAATGTGGACAGTTGTACCGTCACGATTCTTGTCAAAGACATCATCAAACCCTCCAATGATTGCGAAACCTTTGACTGGAACCTGGATGCTTTTGGATTTGCCGTCATTGACATTGATTCTTTGGTGAAAGACGGCTTTGTGGGTGGAGCCGATTTGTGTTCGGAAGTAACTTATATCATTGATCCGGATACACTTACCTGCCTGGATTATGTATCGGAACCAACGGCTATTACCTACACTTTTTACGTGACCGATGCAGCCGGCAACACCTCCTTTTGTTCCAACGACATCATGCTCCACGATCCGCTGGATGCCTGTGACGACGACGGGCTGATAGTGAACGGAAGGATTTTTACCAAAAATAACGAAGCCATGCCCGGTGTGGAACTCCACCTGACGGACAGTCAAAATATGACGATGGTTTTGACGGGTAGCAACGGCATGTTTTCTTTTGACAACATGGCTGAGGGCATGAGTTGCACCCTGCAACCCTACAAAAACGACGACCTGCTGAACGGCGTGACCACCTACGATCTGGTGCTGATCACGAGGCATATTTTGGGCATACAAACCTTCAATTCGCCCTATCAGTATATCGCTGCCGACATCAACAACACCGGCACCATCACGACTTTCGATGTGGTCAATTTGCGCAAGGCCATCCTGCACATCAGCGATGAATTTCCTGGGAACACCTCTTGGCGTTTCATCCGTTCGGGCTATCAATTTCCGAATCCTGCCGATCCATTTTGGCAAACATTACCAGAGAGCGTTTGGCTGCAAAACCTGAGCTACGATGCCGTGGCACTGAATTTCACAGGCATCAAAATTGGCGACATCAACGGCAATGCTGTCGTGAATTACGGCGGCGGACTGACAGATAGGGTAGGGGAGGGCGAGCTTCCATTTTTTACCGAAGAAGCCCATCTGAAAAAGGGTGAAACCATGCTCGTACCCATGTTTGCAGATGCCGATGAAAACCTCGCTGCGCTGCAAATGACCATACAATTCGACCCGGCGAAGCTTGCCTACGCCGGCATCGAAGGGGCGGCCATTTCCGCAAAAGAAAACAACATCGGCCAGCCCCGGCCCGGCTACCTGACTTTCAGTTGGGAGTCGGTGGAAGGGCAGGCGATTGAGCAAGGTATGCCCATGTTTTACCTGCAATTCCAGGTACTTGAAAATACTACAATTTCACAAGCAATAGATATTAATTCCACCATGACGCCTGCCATTGCGTACAAGTTTGGCGGTGATCCCTTGAACATCCTGTGGCGCATCCACGAGGCCCCACAAAGGCCCGTGGATGCAGCCCACCTGTTCAGCCTGGCACAAAACCGGCCGAACCCCTTCAGCGGCGAAACCACGATTGGGTTTATGTTGAAACAAAAAATGCCGGTTAAATTGGAAGTCTCGGACGTGACGGGCAGGAAGTGGATTCTACTGCATGAAGAACTGGAGCCAGGTTATCACGAAGTGCCTGTCAATGGCGGGGAACTTCAACAGGCCGGCATCTATTTTTACCAACTCATCACGCCGTTTGGCAAAGAGCAACGGAAGATGGTGAAAAAATAATGATGAACTATAAACGATGAATGATGAACAGGCTGTGACCCCCGTTCATCGTTCATCGTTTATAGTTCATCATTTTTCAAAGCTTTTCATCCACGCCTGCGACATCAAATAGGCTCCGGCCAAAGATGGATGCACCCCATCTGGGCACCAATAGCTGGCAGGTTTTACTTTCAGCGCATCGTCGAAGATCTTTTGGAAAGGCACATGTACCGCCCCAACATCTGCGGCGATTTGGCGGTTCGCTTTTTGGTAAGCAGCAAAAGCCGACCAGCGCTCGTCAATGGCCGTACCACCCGTCACCATAAAAGGCTCACAAAGAATAAGTTTCACATTGGGCAATTCCTTTTTTGTCCGCTCCAGCAGTTTCCTCAAATCCATTTCATACGTCTCGGCAGTGCCCTGATAGCCGTGCGACAGGGTGTGCCAAAAGTCATTCACGCCGATCATAAGGCTCAGCACGTCGGGCTTCAGTTGCAGGCAGTCGTCTTCCCAGCGGTCGGCCAGTTGGAAGACCTTGTGGCCGCTGATGCCCCGGTTATAGCAGCGGAAGTCTTTTTCCGGGTATTTTCCCAGCAGTTCCGTCACGATGTGGTGAACGTAGCCATTGCCCATGCCGGAGGCGCTGTTCGGGTAGTAGCTGCCCTTGTCACGGCCTGCGTCGGTGATGCTATCGCCCTGAAATAGGATGGTTTGGCCTTCGGCCAATGAGAGTTGGGTTTCTTTTCCTTTTGCAAAAACAGAAGGCAGGAAAGTGCTGCCGAGAGCGGCAAGGGAAGTTTTTTTCAAAAAATGACGCCTGTTGTTCATTGTTGGTTGGATTTTGTTTGCGCCAAAAATAGCGAAACCCCTCGCATGAGCAAGGGGTTTCGGATTTTTAAATGCCAGCATCAATCTGGCTATTTTTTAGCAAAATGGGCAACAGCCTGGTTCGCAAATACCACCGCAGCAAGCGCTGATAGCGGCATAAGCGATGCCTGCCAATGCTGTGACGCCAAGGCCAATCAAAATTATCTTTTTCATAAGATTTTGATTTTAAGATTTTTATAAAAGAAAAATATTCGACCGGGCGTGATGTTGCATATTCCGGTCAGCCAAAGGTGGGCAGTTCTGGCGGCTGGAAATGGTCTTGCGAAAATTGAGAAAATAAGGGATCGGTGGTTTCTGCGGGGCGTATTTTTTTTGCCAATGGGGGGGAAATTGAAAACTGCTCAACCGTATTGCAAAAACAACAACAAGGGAAACAGCACTGGAAAGGTGTGCAGCAACCTATGGGTTGACCATCTTCGCCGGGAGGGCAACTTTGGCCTTGCGGCTCGGAAGGTGAACATGAAAGTTGTACACCACAGCCACCGCTGGATAGCCATTGTGCCAAGGGTTGCCACATTGGCTGGGTGGAGAAAATGGCAAAGTGCAGGGACAATATGAGTACGAGTTGCTTCATAAACGGTCGGCAAGTTTCACTCAAAAGGCCAGACATGCAAGCCGATTTTTGGCTTTAACAGAATTTTTATACTGTTTCTATGCCAAACCGTACTTTTGGCCAAACTCAATATATTTCTGTTTTATGCCAAACATCAACGGGAAAGCACAACAAGACCGCACTTACGACGCCATCGTCGTGGGCAGCGGAATCTCCGGCGGCTGGGCCGCCAAGGAACTGACCGAAAAGGGCCTCAAAGTCCTGCTCTTGGAGCGGGGCAAAAACGTTGAGCACATCAAAGACTATAAAGGTGCCATCAACAATCCCTGGGACTTAAAATTCAGGGGCATGGTGCCGCAGGATATAAAGGAACGCTACCACGTACAAAGCCAGTGCTACGCCTTCAGCACCGACAATTCGGACTTCTGGGTGGACGACCTGGAGAACCCCTACGTGCAGGACAAACCCTTCAACTGGCTGCGGGGCTACCACCTCGGCGGGCGCTCCCTGATGTGGGGCAGGCAGAGTTACCGCTGGAGCGAGATGGATTTTGAGGGCAATGCCAAAGACGGCCACGGGGTGGACTGGCCCATCCGCTACAAAGACCTCGCTCCCTGGTACGACTATGTGGAGGCTTTTGCCGGCATCAGCGGCTCCAAAGAGGGCCTGGCGCAACTGCCCGATGGCAACTTCCTGCCGCCGATGGAGATGAACTGCGTGGAAACGCATATTTCAGAAAGCACCAAAAAAAACTGGGACGACCGCCGCATGATCATTGGCCGGGTGGCCAACCTGACCGCTCCCGGAGAAGCGCAAACGAAATTGGGACGTGGCAAATGCCAATACCGCAACCGTTGCCATTGGGGCTGCCCGTTCGGGGCCTACTTCAGCAGCCTCAGTGCCACCTTGCCCGCCGCACACAACACGGGCAACCTGACCATCCGCACAGATGCCATCGTGAGCGAGGTGATGTTTGACAATAAAAAACAGCGCGCCAACGGCGTGCGCATCATTGACCGCAACTCGAAGCAAACTGAGGAGTTTTTTGCCAAAATCGTCTTCCTCAACGCCAGCACCATTGGCACTTCTTATATTTTATTGAATTCAAAAAGCAGCCGCTTTCCCGATGGTTTTGGAAACGACAGCGGCGTGATCGGCCACTACCTGATGGACCACCATTACGGCGTCGGCTCCTTTGGAACACACGATGGTTTTAACGAGCAATATTATGCTGGCCGCCGCGCAAACGGCATCTACGTACCGCGCTTCCGCAACCTGCCGGGCAAGGAGGGCATGAAAACTTTCGTGCGCGGCTACGGCTTCCAGGGCGGCGCTGGCCGTGGCGGCTGGTGGGAGGTGAACGGCAAGCCCGGTTTTGGCGAAAGCATGAAAAAACAACTGCACGACCCCGGTGACTGGACTATGTGGCTCGGCGGTTGGTGCGAACACCTGCCACATTTCGACAACAAAGTGAGCTTGGATACCAGCAAAACCGACCAATGGGGCATGCCCGTGCTACACATTGATTGCGAGTACCGTGATAACGAAATCGCCATGCGCGAAGACGTGATGAAAACCTCCTCGGAAATATTGGAAGCGGCTGGCCTGAAAAACATCCATCCTTTCGACGACCTGGCCACCACGCCGCCCGGCCATTGCATCCACGAAATGGGCACCTGCCGCATGGGCAAAGACCCCAAGACTTCGGCGCTCAATGGCTTCAACCAACTATGGGCCGCTAAAAATGTCTTCGTCACAGATGGGGCCTGCATGTCATCCTCTGCCTGTCAAAATCCCTCGCTGACCTACATGGCGTTGACGGCCAGAGCGGCGGATTTTGCGGTGCGGGAGTTGAAAAAGGGGAATTTGTGAAAAACTGATTTTCAGGTTTTCAAAGTAAAATAAAACGTACTGCCCGTACCGAATTGACTTTCCACCCCAATCGTGCCACCCTGCGCCTCGATGAATTCCTTGCTGATGGGCAAGGCCAATCCGATGCCCTGTTTGCCGCTGCCCGGCACCCGGAAATAGCGCTCGAAAATCCGGTCGAGGTATTTTTCCTCGATGCCTTTTCCGAAATCCTGCACGGAGAAGCGGACGCTGTTGCCCTGCCTTTTTACCTCAATGACGATGTCGCTCTTTTCGGGCGAGTAGCGGATGGCATTGACCAAAAAACTGGTGAGCACCCAGGCCGTTTTGCTGGTATCCGCCTTGATGGACGGCAGGTTTTCCTCCGATTTTATGACGAGCTTGATTTGTTTTTGTGTCGCCTGCGCCCGGACGGTTTCCACGGCGTAGTCCAATACCTCGGCTGGGTTCATCTGGTGGAAAGCAAGCGGGATGTTCCCTGTTTCCACCTGCGAAAGGCTCAAAAGGGTGCCAGTGATTTTCAACAGCCGCTCGCCATCGTTTTTCAGATGGTCGGCCAATTTTTGCTGCTCGGCGTTCAGCGCTCCTGTTTTTCGGTTTTCCAACAGTTCCACCGTTTCCAAAATAGAAGACACTGGCGAGCGCAGTTCGTGCGAGATGGTGCTGATGAAGTTGGTCCGGGCCAGTTCGAGTTCCTTGAACTCCGTGACGTTTTTCAAAATAATCACGTCGCCGATGTGCCGGGCCTCCCGCTCGCCGGTCGGGGCGAGGTCAACCGGGATGATTTCCTTTTCAAACCAGCTTTCCCGATTTCCCGTGAAAATTTTAAAAGTAGCATGTTTGCCGTTGGCTTGCTTTTCCAGTGGGTTCACCAAATCGGTGACCAGCGAACGCATGAGGTCGTTGGTGGAGGCAATGTCCACGGCGTGGCGCCCGATGAGCTCTTCTTTTTTCAGGTTCAAAACCTCCTGCGCCTGGTTGTTGGCAAAAAGCACCGTCCGCTTCTGGTCGAGACCGATGATCGGTTCGTTCATGTTGTTGATGAGGGTGTCTATCCGTTTTTTTTCAAAAAGGATTTTGGACAAATTGCTGCTTTCATACTCTTCCAGTTTCGAGGCCATGGTGTTGAAGGCTTTGGCCAATTGGCCAAACTCGCCGCTGTGCTCAAAATGCACACGTTGGCCGTAGTTTTTGGCAGCAATCTGTTGAATGCTTTCCGTCAGTTCGGCGATGGGTTTTGAAATGTTCCCAGGCAGGCCCAGCAGTAGCACAAAGGCAATGGCCAGGCACAGCCCCCCCGTCAGCATGATCCAAAGGGCAGCCCGGTCAGCGGTCGTTTCGGCGGCTTGGCTTTTCCGCAGGATGGCTTCCATGTTGAGCTGCATGATTTGGTTGAGGTCTTGGCGGATCAATTTGGGAAAGATGGTATCGGAAGGCGTTTTTTGCAAAAGTTCAAAATGGATAGCCAGGCTGTCAGTGAGTGCTTTTTCGCCACCTTCGGTGATATTTTGCTGCTGTTTTTCAAGGTTGTTTTTAAAAACCAAAAGGGCATTGGTGTCCCGGCCCAATTTGTCCAAAGCATCCAGCATGTGGCGGGAGTAGCTGAGCGTGTGGTAATTGGCTTGGAGGATGTTTTTTGTATCGTTCGACAATTTGAAAATATGCCTCGACCCTGTGATGGCAAGGATGGCAATCAGGACAAACAGCAGCCCAACGCCCAGCACTAATTTTGTCTTTATTTTCATTTTGAAATCAAACTTTATAGACCTCACAAGCCCTCATCTGCATTGCAATATTTGCCCCTCCTCGCCGCCATTGGCGGCAAGGAGGGGGAGGGGGATTTTGGGAGCTTTGCCCCCAAGCCCCCATTTGCGCATAGCATATAAACCTCATCAACCCTATAAACCATCATCAACCTTCTAAGAAAGAATCACCAAGTCAATATTAGCAGCGGCCAACTTTTTCAATAATTGATTGAACAGGTTGGTGGCCAGGATGATCCTGAACAGGCCAATGTGCGGCTTGCCGACACAAATGGTCGTGATTTCCCGTTTTTCCGCTTCCTCGATGATAGCTTTTCCCACGTTCCGCTCCTTCACCTGGATGATTTCGGCTCCCAGTTCCGTTGCCGCCTTGAAGTTGTTGATCAGGTGCCGCTGTTTGTCCAGCGGTATTTTGTCGGGGCTTTCGGCAGGCACCTGCACGTACAGTACGTACCATTTGCTGTTGTAATAATTGGCCAGTCGGGCGGTTTTTCGGATGACCGTCCGGGCCGTTTTTTCATTGCTGCTGATGCAGGCCAAAAAGCGCTCGTGCCGCAGGCTGGCATTTTTGGGGATTTCCGTTTCTACCTTGCGTTCCACCTGCGAGGCCACTTCCTTGAGCGCCAGTTCCCGCAGTTGGAGGATGTGTTCTGCTTTGAAAAAATTGCGCAGCGCCAACTCCACCTTATCGGCAGTGTAGATTTTCCCCTCTTTGAGGCGGGTGATCAGCTCATCGGAAGTCAGGTCAATGTTCACCACTTCGTCCGCCTGTGCCAGTACGCTGTCGGGGATGCGTTCCTTGACCTCCACGCCCGTTATTTCCCGTACGTCCTCGTTCAGGCTTTCGATGTGCTGGATGTTCACGGCACTGATCACGTTGATGCCGGCATCCAAGATGTCCATTACGTCCTGCCAGCGTTTGCCATTTTTGCTGCCTTCGATATTTGTGTGGGCCAGTTCGTCCACGATGACGATTTCGGGGCGCAGGTTGAGGATGGCCTGCAAGTCCATTTCCTCTAGTTCCTTTCCTTTGTAAAACAACTTCCGGCGGGGGATAATGGGCAGGCCCTCCAGCAATTCGGCGGTCTCCTTGCGCCCGTGCGTCTCGATATATCCGATTTTTATATTGATGCCGTTGCGCAGCAGCGAATGGGCCTCCTGCAACATGCGGAAGGTCTTTCCCACCCCGGCGCTCATGCCGATATAGACCTTGAATTTTCCCCGTTTTGATTGCTTTATCAGGTCGAGGAAGTATTGGACGCTGTGTTCTTTTTCGGACACTTGGATTGAAATTGGAAATTGGAAATTGGAAATTGGGAAATTGGAAATTAGGAAATTGGAGTCGGAAATAATTTCCCAATTTCTTAATCTCTCAATTTCAAAAACTGATCGCCAGCGCCGTCACCAGCATAAAATTCCCGCCCGTGGCAGCGCCGTCTTTATCGTTAAAAATATCGTCCTTGCTGCTGAAGCCCCTTCCTTCGATGCGCCAAAGTGCATTGTCGTTGATGGCGCAATCAAGGTTTAGGGAATAGCCAAAAGTCTTGAAACCGTTGGGCGTACCGGTCTCGAGTATGACACCGTTTTCGTCGGCGTAATATTCCAGCCTGCCCGTCACCGACCACCTGCCGGGATCGAATTTCAGCAACAAAACCGGGCTATACCAGGTGTTGTAATCGCTGCTGCCCTTGCGGCTTTGCTCTGCCCCAAAGTCGAAGCCAAGTGTGGCCGCCCACTGTTCGTTCAGTTGGAAAATGCCGTAGAAGTTGTGGAAGTAGCGCATCTGGCGGGTGCTGTCGGGCTTGTCGTTGCCGATGAAACTGCTGCTGTTCAGCGTGATATTGGCGTTGGGTTTAAAGGTAATTTGTGTCCCAAGTGCGGGGGTTTGGTTGCCGTCCACCCGTTGGATTCGCTGCCAGCCATTGAGTAGCAGGGCGGAGAGGAACCACTGGCCGTCGTCGGTGGTGTGCGAAAGTTTTACGCCGCTTTCGTAGTAGGGCGAGTTGTCAGCCAAAATGCTGCGGGTCAGCGTCCAGCAGTCTTTCCCAATGGCGCTTTCAAAGCCGATGTGCGAGGCGAAAATGCCCGCATCTAGCCAGGTCTCCGAGTTTTTTGACATACGTACGCCCGCATTTGCTTCAAAAATATTTTTTAAAACGCCCGGCTCGGCGGCGAGGTTGGCATTTATGTAAGTGCCAGCCGCCAAGGCTAAATTAGCTCGGAGTCGGGGAGCAGTGTAGGCTGCTTTCAGGAAGCCCAAATTCAGGTTCACCTCGTTGTGGCGGTTGTGGGAGTAGATGAAACCAGGGCGGGCATGGTTGTCAGGTTCGCCAAGGTCATAGGCATAATATGCTTCGGCGTAGCCAGAAAAAGTAAGCGAGGTGGAGTCGCTTTGGGCGTTTGCATTTGAAAAAAAAGCAGTTAAAAGCAGCAGGGCAAGAATATTTTTCATAATGAATTATGTTTGGCAAACATCGGCGAGGTACAAAACCTCGCCGACGTTGTGGCCAAGTTTTTATTTCAAATTATCCAGTGCAATGTTCAATTTCAGCACATGCACCCGCTCCGGCCCGAACAAGCCCAGCAGCGGTTGTTCGATGTGTTCTGCCACGAGCGCCTGTACTTTTTCGATGGGTAAATTCCGCACTTTGGCAATGCGGGCGATCTGAACCGTTGCCGCCCTCGGCGAAATGTGTGGGTCGAGGCCGCTGCCCGACGCCGTCACCATATCAACGGGGATTTCAGCTTTGGCGACTCCTGGATTGTGTGCCAAAAAAGTATCAATCCTGGCTTGCACGGTCGCCACATAGTCCGGGTTCGAAGCGGCTTTGTTGCTGCCCCCGGAGCCTGCGGCATTGTAGTCCACGGCAGATGGGCGTGACCAGAAGTAGTGGTCGTCGGTAAAGGATTGGCCGACATTGGCGTAAAATTGTTGGCCATTGTGGGAAATGGTTTCGCCCTTGCCGCCATTGGGTGCCAATTGGGCCACGCCCCAAACGGCTATCGTGTATATGCCTGAAAAAAACGCCAGCGTCAGTAGGGTCATTATCAGGGCGGGAAACAATGGATTTTTCATTTTTCTTTAAATTTATTGGATTTGACAAAGGATGAAAATAATTGAGAATCAACTTGTTATCAGCACTATTTAACCTTGTCAACTTCTTTCATTGAGTTTGCCTATTTTTGTAGAAATTTAAACTGTTATGCTTCAAGCAACTATCAAAATTTCAGGTTCAGAACTTTCCGCTGAATTGCTGGATAAAATCAAAAGCTTATTCACAGGCGACAGCAGTGATTTTGAAGTAACTATTTCAGTGAAACCCAAGGAATCAGCAGAGGCAGCTAACCTCCGCATTGACCGCTCCATCGAAAACATCGAAGAGCAGAAAAATCTCATCGCCTTTTCGCCTGAAGAATACGATACTCTTGTCCGCCAACTTTCCCATCAATGAAGCCCGTTCTTTTTGAAGGAGAGGCCTACCAGCAATTCGTCGAATGGGCCGACGAAAACCCTGATATTTTTAACCGGATTGATCAACTCATCCGTGACATTAGCCGTACTCCTTTCAAAGGCTTGGGCAAGCCCGAACCCCTGAAACATAAGTGGAAGGGCTGGTGGTCAAGGCGCATCACTTCTGAACATCGCCTAATCTACAAATTCGAAAACGACACCATTTTCATTGCCAGTTTGAAAGGGCACTATGGCGGTTAAGCAGTTGATTATCAACCCTTATCAACTTGATAAACTCTTATCAACCTAAAAGAAAACGCTCACCACCAAGTCAATCAGCTTAATCCCAACGAAAGGCACCAGCACCCCACCAAGTCCATACACCAGCAGGTTGCGTTGCAGCAGCGCCGAGGCGCCGATGGGACGGTATTTCACGCCCCGCAATGCCAATGGTATCAGCAGCGGAATGATGATGGCGTTGAAAATTATCGCCGATAAAATGGCGCTCTCCGGGCTGTGCAGGCCCATGATGTTAAGCGATTGCAAGGCCGGGATGCTCGTGATGAACAGTGCCGGAACGATGGCAAAATACTTCGCCACGTCGTTGGCGATGCTGAAGGTGGTCAAAGTGCCACGGGTCATCAGCAATTGCTTGCCGATTTCCACCACTTCAATCAGTTTGGTCGGGTCGTTGTCCAGATCCACCATGTTGCTGGCCTCCTTGGCAGCGGAAGTGCCGCTATTCATGGCCACGCCCACGTCGGCCTGGGCCAGGGCTGGTGCGTCGTTGGTGCCGTCGCCCATCATGGCCACCAGTTTGCCGCCATGCTGTTCCTTGCGGATGTATTCAAGTTTGTCCTCTGGTTTTGCCTCGGCGATGAAGTCGTCCACGCCCGATTTTTCGGCGATGTACTTGGCAGTCAAGGGGTTGTCGCCCGTCACCATCACCGTTTTCACGCCCATTTTGCGCAGACGGTCAAAACGCTCCTGAATGCCAGGCTTGATGATGTCCTGCAATTCGATGACGCCCAATGCCCGTTCATTTTCAGCCACGACCAGCGGAGTGCCGCCGTTGGCGGAAATGGATTTGACTTGTTCCGAAATGGCGTTGGGAAAATCGTTCCCAGCCGTTTCCACCAATTTTTTGATGGTGTCGAAAGCGCCTTTGCGGATGCGCCTCCCATCGGGCAGGTCAATGCCGCTGGTGCGGGTCTCGGCGGTAAACTTGATAAATGTCGCCCCTTCCGTTTGGCTGGGCAAATTTTTGAAATTGACTGTTTCTTTGCCATTTTGGGCCAATTCAATAATGGATTTTCCTTCCGGCGTTTGGTCAGCCTGTGAACTGAGCACGGCAGCCTCTATCATTTTTTTCATTTCAGTGCCTTGCACAGGGTAAAAATGTGTTGCCTTTCGGTTGCCAATGGTGATGGTTCCGGTTTTGTCCAACAAAATGGTATCGAGGTCGCCAGCCGTTTCCACTGCTTTTCCAGATTTTGCGATAACGTTTGCCCGCAGCGCCCTATCCATGCCAGCGATGCCGATGGCGGAAAGCAGCGCCCCAATGGTGGTCGGGATGAGGCAGACAAACAGCGAGATGTAGGCAGCAATAGTGATGTGCGCACCGGAATAAAGCGCAAAGGGTTGCAGCGTGATGCACACGATAAAAAACACCAGGGTGAATCCCGCCAGCAGGATTGTCAAGGCGATTTCGTTGGGCGTCTTTTGGCGGCTGGCACCTTCCACGAGGGCGATCATTTTGTCCAAAAAGCTCTCGCCGGGTTTCACGGTGACTTCCACGAAAATCTTGTCGGACAACACTTTTGTGCCGCCCGTGACGGAGCTTTTGTCGCCGCCCGCCTCCCGGATGACCGGGGCGCTCTCGCCCGTGATAGCGCTCTCGTCAATGGTGGCCAAGCCCTTGATGATTTCGCCGTCGGCAGGAATGGTGTCGCCTGTTTCGCAAACGAAAACGTCGCCTTTTTGCAGTTTGGAAGAAGGGATTGCCTCCACGATGGACAAGTCCCCGTCATTCAAGGACGACACCCTTTTTGCGGGCGTATCTTCCCTGGTTTTGCGCAGTGAATCGGCCTGTGCCTTGCCCCTTGCTTCGGCGATGGCCTCGGCAAAGTTGGCGAACAACACCGTCAAAAACAGGATGATGAAAACCAGGAAATTGTAGGCAAAACTTCCCTGTGACGTTTCCCCCGCCAAAATCCATATGCAAACGGCCAACATCACGAACATGCCGATGTACACAAGGAACATGACGGGGCTGCGGAACATGACTGCAGGGGAGAGTTTTATAAAGGACGCTTTCAGGGCTGTTTTCAATAAATCAGCTTGAAATAGCGAAGTGGAAATATTTGTGCGTTTCATTTTTTCGAGTTTGCCTTGACCCCTAATGGGGAACCAGACTGGGAAATTTGCAGGTTGGGTTCCCCTTTAGGGGTCAGGGGGATTGTCAAAGACTAAAATACTCCGCCAGCGGCCCCAGCGCCAGAGCAGGGAAAAATGCCAGCGCAGCCACGATGAAAATTACGGCAAATACCATCATGCCAAAAGTGAACGTATCCGTTTTCAGCATCCCGGCACTTTCGGGGATGTATTTTTTATTGGCCAACAGGCCGGCGATGGCCACCGGGCCAATGATGGGTAGATAGCGCCCCAGGATAAGCACGAATCCCGTGAGGATATTCCACCAAGGGTTGTTGTCGGCCAGGCCCTCGAAGCCACTCCCGTTGTTGGCAGCGGCAGACGTGTTTTCATAAAGCATCTCCGAGAAGCCGTGGAAGCCGGGGTTATTCAGCCAGCCTATTTCAGGGTTTTGATAAAAAATAAAGGCCGAAAGCGCTGTGCCGACAAGGATGATGAAAGGGTGCAACAGGGCAATGACGAGGGCGATTTTCATTTCCCTGCCTTCCACTTTTTTGCCTAAAAATTCAGGTGTGCGCCCCACCATGAGGCCGCTGATGAAAACTGCCAGTATGATAAAGATGTAGAAGTTCAGGAAGCCGACACCCACGCCGCCATATAGCGAATTGATCATCATATCAAGCAACTGCATGGCGCCGCTGATGGGCGTGTGGCTATCGTGCATGGAGTTCACCGAGCCGTTGGAGGTAGCGGTGGTCGAAATGCCCCATAGGGCTGAAGCAGCCGCACCAAGCCGTACCTCCTTGCCCTCCATATTGCCCGCCGAGCCGTCAATGCCCAATTGGGTAGCGACGGGGCTGGCCTGCGTTTCAAAATAAACGGATGTGGTCAGCAACAGTAGGAAACCGGCCGTCATTACCCCGAAAATAGTCCAGGCCAGCTTGCGGCGGTTTAAATAATAGCCCAATGCAAAAACCAAGGCCATTGGGATGAGCAGGATAAGGATGTTTTCAACGGCGTTGGTCAGGTAGTCGGGATTTTCGAGCGGGTGCGCCGAGTTGACCCCGTACCAGCCGCCGCCATTCGTGCCTGCCTGCTTGATGGCAACCATACCCGCCACTGGCCCACGGCTCACCTGTACGGTGTCGCCTTGCATCGTGATCATGGTGTCCTTGCCCTTGAAAGTCTGCGGAGTTCCGCTGAACGCCAGGATAATGGACGCTACAAAAGCAACGGGCAGCAAGATGCGGGTGCAGGATTTCAGGAAAAGATGGTAAAAGTTGCCGAAGTAGGTGGCCGTGCGTTCCCGCATGGCATTGTAAACGGCGGCGCAGGCTGCGATGCCCGTGGCTGCCGATACAAACTGGAAAAACTGGACGGCGAAAATCTGCCCCAGGTAGCTCAACCCCGTCTCACCGGCATAGTGCTGTAGGTTGCAGTTGATGACAAATGAAATAACGGTGTTGAATGCCAAGTGCGCCGACATAGAAGGGTTCCCGTCGGGATTGAATGGCAACCAGCCCTGGTTCATCAAAATGAACATGCCCAATAAAAACCAAATGAAATTGATGGTAAGTAAGGCCCGCAGGTGTTGCTTCCAGGTCATTTCCAGGCTGGGGTCAATGCCGCTGATTTTGAAAAAGGCCCGTTCCAGCGGATTGAAAACGGGGTCGAGCCAGGTGCGCTCCCCAGCGAATACCCTTGCGATGTATTTTCCGAAGGGTATGGCCAAAAGTATCACAAGGCCGTACACGAGCAGTACGCCCAAAATCTCGGTGGACATGGTAATGGATATTGGGAAATTTTGAAATTGGAAATTAGGAACTGCCAATATGGAAATTTCTAATTTCTAAATTTCTTAATTTCAATTAGAATCTCTCCGGCTTCAGCAGCACGTAGCATACGTAGCTGAATGCCAGGATGGAAAGGATGAATAGTGCGATCATTTTTTATGGTAGATAATGTTGATGGGGTTTATTAGGGTTTATAGGGCTGTATCAACTTTCTATAAACCCTTATAAACCTCATCAACCCATTCCTCAGATATTTTCAAAAAAGTCAATGGACTTAAAGAACAACCAGAAGCATAATGCCCCTGCTGCAAGTAAGATAATGGCCAGCATGTTTTTATGGTTTACTATCAATGAGTTGAATCGCTCTACACTCTTTCCACTAACCCAGCAATTTAATATTTCGGGTAGGTGGGGTGAAATGATAATTACCAACTCATAAGATGATTTAAAATAATTGTCCTAAAACTCCAACCCAAGTTTTGTTCCCATTCAACCACATATAGAGTTGATCTGGTGGCTGTATTCGGCCTTGAGGGAAGCAGGCAAAAGCTGTAGTATTAATTCTCTTTCATCCCTCCTGATCACGCCGTCCAGCCAAATACCGATGGAATATACAAAGACATTTTCCACCGCATTTTTTACCTGTGCATTTCCAGTGCGCAGCAAACGGTCGGCTATGCCAAAGCATCTTTCCACCCGTTTATAGTACCTTTTGAGGATATTCTTTTTCGTAATATCGGTCAAATTTTGCATCGAAACATAAATGCTTCTGATATAAGGAGTTTTCATTTTTAGTGAATTATTGTTTTCCATGTTTTTGGTGAAAATTGACGGTGCAAATTTGGCGGCATATTTATAAAGAGGGGATAAAAGAAAGGACGGCGGGCATAAAGATTTTATAAAAATGGGGATAGGGTAGGGGGCTTTTCACCCCGTAAGGCCCGAAAAACGATAGCCGATACCAGATTCGGTCTCTATCAACTTCGGCTGGTTGGGGTTGTCCTCGATTTTCTTGCGCAATTGGCCGACGTACACCCGCAGGTACTGCGACTGTTGCGTAAAACCAGGGCCCCAGATCATGTTTAAAATAAAGCGGTGGGTCAGCACTTTTCCTTCGTTTTGCGCCAATAAAGTCAGCAGGGTATATTCCGTGGAAGTCAGGTGGATGATCTCGTCGTTTTTTTTCACCACCCTCGCCGCAAAGTCAATCGTCAAATTTCCGAATTGCTTGATGGGCGAAGCCTCGCCGCTGGAAGTGGAGCGCAGGGCAGAGCGGATGCGGGCGAGCAGTTCGCCCGTGCGGAATGGCTTCACGAGGTAGTCATTGGCACCGCTATCGAGCGCCTGAACGATGTCCTCTTCCGAGTTGCGCACAGAGAGGATGAGAATGGGTTTGGCGTACCATTCCCGCAATTTTTTCAAGATGACCTGCCCGTCCTCGTCGGGCAGGCCCAGGTCGAGCAAAATCAGGTCGGGCGGGTGCATGGCAGCAGCCACCATGCCCTCACGCCCATTGCCAGCCTCGGTGATGCGAAAATCATGGGCATGGAGGGTGATTTCCAGCAGTTTCCGGATGGGCACTTCGTCGTCTATGATAAGGATCGTCGAGTTATTCATTGGATTCAACGGATTGAAGCTCCAGGGTCTCCGCCGGAACAGTGATGGTAAACATGGCGCCGCCCTCCCGCCTGTTTTCCAATTTGATGCTGCCCTGGTGGGCGTCCACGAAGCCTTTTGCGATGGACAAGCCCAGGCCCACGCCGCCCGTGCGGGCATTTTTTGAGCGGTAAAATTTTTCAAAAACTAATTCCACATCTTCCGAAGGGAAACCAGGCCCCGAATCGGCAATCTTGATGCTGCAAAAGTCGCCCACTTTGTCGCATTGGATGGAAATGGGCGACCCGGCGGGGGTATAGACGGCCGCATTGTACAAAATATTGGTCAACACCTGCTCCATCAGGCCGAAGTCCAATTTAAACAAGGGCAAATGCTGCGGTACGGAGATATTGACGGGATGCTTTTTCAATTCCCGCTCCATCCGGTTGACGACGGTATAAACCAATTCCCCCAAATCGCACCAATCCAATTTTGGGCGGATGAAGCCTGAATCGAGCCTCGACATGTTCAGCAGGTTGTCCACCAAGCGGTTGAGGCGTTCCGAAGCACTGTTGATTTCCTGGTAAAGGCGCAATTTGCTTTCCTGCGAAAGTTCCAGTTCGGGCGACAGCAGGTTGTCGGAAGCCCCAATAATGGTGGCGATGGGCGTGCGCAGTTCGTGCGAGAGGGAGTTGAACAGGGTGTCGTATAGTTTGATGGCCTTCGCCCGCTCCTCCTTTTGCCTCGCCACTTCTTCTGCTTTGCGGATGCGTGCCATCAACACACCGTTTAGCAAGGCGATGATGAAATAGCTGGACAACATCAACATGTCTTCGGTGCTGCCCACCGTGAAAGTAAAATGGGGCGGTATAAAGAAAAAGTCCCAAATCAGGGCGCTCAATGCCGCCGCAACCAATACCGGCAACAGGCTGAACCGCATGGCCAGCAAGGACACCGTGAACAACAATATCAAAGCTACCGAGCGATAACCTATGATGCCTGCAAAAGGATAGCTTATCACCGCAACCCCGCAAACCGACAGGATACTGAGCAAGAAATGCCGTTTTTTGATGTTGTTGTTGAACATGGTTTTTATTCAAAAATATTGATAATGCAAAGGTGCTTGGCTTTTTGCAAAAAGCATAAGCCTAAAAAATTTCCCCCTTGTACAAAATCTGTTGAACATACCTCCGGCTTATCCTTTTTACCTCAAATCATTTTTTCTAACTAAAAATCAAAAAAAGCAACAGCCATGAAAAATTTGAGCTTAAGCCTATTTGCAATTGCCCTCGTGGGCTGGTTTTCTTTTAGTTCCTGCGGTGACAATCCCAATGCGGAAAGGGCCCAAGAGAATATGGAAGAGGCTGCCGATGATATGGGCGATGCCCTTACCAAGGAAAGGGACGATTTGAAAGAAGACATCCAGGAAGCACAGAGCGATATAGACCGCCGCCTGGAAAAACTCAACAACGACATGAAAGAAGCTTCCGCTGAGGCCAAGGCCGAAATGCAGGAAGAAATCAACCAATTGGAGGCCAAGAAAAATCAATTGGCCCAGGATCTCAACGAATTTGGCAATAAAACCGAAGCTGAATGGGATCAATTTAAAGCCAATGTCCGCAATACCATTGATAAAATTGGCGATGACAACGACATGTGATAAAGAATTATATTGAGTAAATAGCCATTCACAGGGCAGGGAAATTTCCCTGCCTTTTTTGTTGCTGATAATTTTAATAAATACCTACAACAATATGCGGAACTTATTAAACGATTTGGGGCAAAATATACAAGCGTATTATGGTGAATTAGTGGCTTTATTGCCCAAATTGGGGTTGGCATTAGTATTGCTTATATTGCTTATTATTATTGCCAATTTAATTCAAAAATTTTCTCAGAAAAGGCTCAATAAGCGCATGGATGATCCACTATTGGCGAGGTTTATCGCCCGTTTGGTGGGTACCTCCGTCATTATTGTTGCAATATTAGTTGCATTAAATATAATAGGTCTTGGCGGGTTTGCGGTCGGTTTGCTTTCCACAGCGGGCGTGGGCGCATTTGTAATTGGTTTTGCATTTAAAGATATTGGTGAAAATTTCCTGGCGGGTATTGTATTGGCCTTTAAGCGCCCTTTCCGGGTGGGAGATATAGTTGAACTCAACGGTTTAAAAGGGAAAGTCATTACCCTCAATATGCGGGACACGCAAATAAAATCCTTCGACGGAAAAGACATCTACCTACCCAATGCCAACGTGGTGAAAAATCCAGTTATTAATTATACTATAGATGGTTATCTTCGGGACGAATTTACGATAGGGCTTGACTATGCCTCCAACATGGAAAAAGCCGTCGATCTGGTTCAAAAGGTACTGGAAAATCATCCTGTTGTGTTGAAAGGGGAAAAAGCACCCATGGTCGCCTATGGCGATTTGTCTGCCAATACCATTAATATTATCCTTTATTATTGGTTTGATGTTTTTCACTCTGCCATCAATGGCGTAGAATTAAAAAAGGAACTGGTAAACCAAGTGTTGGACACCTTGAATGCCAACGGCTTCTACCTGCCGAGCCAAATAGTCGAAATAAAAACCTACAAAGACCAACAATTGAATATTCTGCAACCAAACAACAATGGCGACCAAGAAAGCGCCACTGCAAAAAGCACGTAACCTATGCCAACATCCGTCATCGAAACCACCAACCCGGCCACTGGTGCGCCCATCAATACCTATAATACTCTGACCAGCAAAGAGTTGCAGGCAAAAATTGAAAAAGCCCATGAGGCATTTCAATACTGGCAAAGCAACAATTATGGCTATCGGGGCATCATCCTGGCAAAAGTGGCCGAATACCTACGTAGCAACGAAAAACGCCTGGCGCAATTAATGACCGACGAAATGGGGAAAACCCTGAATGAGGCCCAGGCAGAAATAGAAAAATGCGCCTGGGTGTGTGAATACTATGCGGAAAATGCCGCCAAATTCCTCGAAGACGAACTGGTGAATACCGACGCCACCAAAAGCTTTGTGCGCTGCCAACCGATGGGCCTTGTGCTGGCTGTCATGCCCTGGAATTTCCCATTTTGGCAGGTTTTCCGCTTTGCCGCCCCGGCACTGATGGCCGGCAACGCCGCCTTGCTCAAACATGCCTCCAACGTGCCGGGCTGTGCAGCCGCCATTGAAGATGCCTTCAATGAAAGCGGTGTGCCAAAGGGCCTTTTCACCAATCTGCATATTCCTTCTTCCAAGGTGGAAGCCGTCATCCGCCACCCGCTCGTCAAAGCCGTCACCCTGACGGGCAGCGATGCCGCTGGGCGAAGTGTGGCCAAAATAGCGGGCGATTGCCTGAAAAAAACCGTGCTGGAACTGGGTGGCAGCGATCCCTACGTGATATTGGAAGATGCCGACCTGGAACTGGCCGCTGAAGTTTGCAAAAACAGCCGCCTCGTCAACGCCGGGCAAAGCTGCATTAGTGCCAAACGCATGATTGTAGTTTCCCAGGTGTACGACGATTTTTTAAAATTATTCAAGGAGAAAATGGCTGCCGTGCAATTCGGCGATCCCAACGACGACAAAACCGACATCGGCCCAATGGCCCGCACCGATTTGCGGGACGACCTCCACTCTCAAGTGGCAAAAAGCGTCAAAAAAGGTGCAGAATGCATCCTCGGCGGAGAAGTGCCGGATAGGGTAGGGGCTTTTTACCCGCCCACTATTTTGATCAATGTAAAACCGGGGATGCCCGCTTATGACGAGGAACTGTTCGGCCCCGTGGCCGCCGTCATCCGTGCCAAGGACGAAGAGGACGCCATCCGCATCGCCAATGAAACAAATTTTGGCCTTGGAGCTGCCGTTTTTACAGAAGATATAAACAAAGGGGAACGCATCGCGGCAGAATTCCTGGAGGCAGGAAGTTGTTTTGTAAACGGTTTGGTAAAATCCGATCCCCGCCTGCCCTTCGGTGGCATCAAGGACAGCGGCTACGGGCGGGAACTTTCCCACTTCGGCATCAAAGAATTTGTCAACATAAAAACTGTTTGGGTAAAATAACTACCTTCATCGCAGATTGCCCAATGACCGATATACGAAACATTTTATAATCCATTGATGAGGAGCGTCTGGTCAGTACCGGGCGCCCTCTTTTTTTTGTAAAAAAAAGCCAGCTCTATGCCCGGATCACCAGTAACGTCGGCAGGATTCCAAACCCTCTTGATTACCCACAGAATATCTCCTTGAAAATCAGCGCTTTGAAAGCCCCGGAGGGGCGGCGATGTTTGTAGAAATGGCAAAATCCGTTTCGTTAAGCCCCAGCGGGGCGATAATTGCCTGCATTTTCGCCCAATTTACGCCCCGGTATTTGTGCCATATGGCATTATCGCTGGGGCTGAACGCATGGTTTTATTTGGTGGCTACCGATATTTCGCCCCGCTGGGACTACACATGGTATTTCGGAAATCTGACCCCAATCGAAATCGAAGAATCGTAAATCATCAATCACTCCACCCCCGTCATCTCCCCCACCATTTCATAGCAAGCATCCACACATTCCCTGCAACTGGCGGCGCATTTTTGGCAGTGGTCGTGATCGTGGTCGCCGCATTGCTCGGCACACCATTGGCAGACCTTGGCGCAGACTTGGCAATATTGCGACACAAAGGGGCTTTTGCGCTGCATGGCCCTCACGCAGAGGTTGCAGATTTCCACGCACTCCCGGCAGCAGCGGGGGCAATCGTTGTGGCTGGGTTTGCCCATCATGGCGGCCAGGCAGGCTTCGCAGTCGGCGGCACATTTGATACAGGCATCTATACATTTTTGATAATCCATGATATAGGTTTTTGGTTTGAAAATGGAAGGTGAATTGGGATTCATTGGCACGTAGCTCTTAATAAAAAAAGGAAGTTGGACGGGATATGTTCAAAGCGGAAGATGGGCGGGCCATGAACATCCAAATTGCCTCACCGTTCTACCGTTGAATTGCAAGAAAACCCCTGCGATAAACTTAAAACTGTTTTAAAAGCTAAACTGCCATGAGCAAAGATTTCCACAGCTTCCAACGCATCGTAAAAATCCATACGGACAGCTCCGATTATTACCAGCGTTGCGCCCATATCACCACTGAAACTGATTTGGTGGAACTGTTCAACGACCTTTCACAAGGGAGGATCAAAATGGCAAACGCCCTCCTGTCAGCCCTGCCCGACGATGAACGCAGGGGGTTTTGGCGGGTGCAGGAAGCTTTGTCCTATCTGCAACGGATATGGTACAATGTAAAAGTGGCGCTCATCGTCAACGACCGCTCGAAAATTCTCAAATATTGCGAAAAGTCGGAGTTGGATGCCCTTCACTTTTATGACAAAGCCCTTAGCCGCAACGAAGTATCCGATGATCTGCGCCGCCACGTCAACGCCGACCAGCAGATGCTAAAAGAGATGATCGAACGCATCGAGAACACGCCTAAAAAAAAGTTCACACTACAGCATAAAAGCGTAGCGGCATGAAGCAATGACCCGCCCAGCCCCAGCCCCTGACCCCTGAAGGGGAACCGTATCGGGAAGATTCTGCTGAAAATGTTAAAGGGATGGTGGTTGCAAGCTACGAGAGCTCTTCCCTGTCTGGTTCCCCTTTAGGGGTCAGGGGCAATCAGAAATCCGAGCGCTTGCTAAAAAAGCCCCACAGGCGGTATTTTTCATTGTCAAATTTCTCGTCGAACAAAGATTCCCGGTCGTAGAGCTGGCTGCTGAGCAATAGGCTGATGGGCCGGAGGAAGGGGATGTAGCGGCAGGTCACTTTAACGATGGCCAGCATGGGCAGGGCGAGTACCATGCCCACGATGCCCCATATCGCTCCGCCTACCAGCAAGATAAAAATGGAAGCCAGCGGGTTGAGTTGCACACTGTTGCCCGCCACCTTGGGCGTGATGAAATTTCCCTCGATCAATTGCACAATCAGGAAGAGGATGACGACGGCCACGGGTTGCCACCAATCGTCGGTGGTAGCCAGGGCATAAGCAAAGGGCAGCGTCCCGCCGATGATCGTCCCGACGTAGGGGATGATGGCCAGAAAGGCGGCCAGGAAGCCAAAAAAGAAGGCATAGTCCAGCCCAATGACCCACAGGCCGATGCTATTGAGCGTGCCAAGGATGATCATCACGATGATGACGCCATAGAGGTATTGTTGTGTAATGCGCTGAATATCCCGCAGGTAACGTGCCGCTCCGGGTCGGCCTTGGGGGCCAAACTGAACGAGGAAAAACTTCTTGATGGCGGTCCGGTAGAGCAGCAATAAAAAAGTATAAATCAAGGTCAAAAAGAATCCGGTGAGGAAGGCGGAAGAGACTTTCACGCTCCTGCCGATGATCTTGCCGTTGCCGTGGGTTTTGGAGTTGTTCGGGGCAACGTTGACAGCGGGTGAGATTTCGCCATCTTTTTGCAATTCTTCCAGGCTTTCCATCACGATTTCCTGGCTCTCGCCCCGCTTGAGGTGAAATTTTTTATCCATCCATTTAAAAGTATCGTCCAGGCCCTTTTCTACCTTTTTGCTGATGGAAGGCATTTCCGAAAAAATATCAATGGAGCGCCAACAGATAAAATAAGAAATGCTGACGAGCGGCACTACGACCACAAAAAACGACAGCACCAGTGCAAATACTTTCGACTTGATGCGCCGCTCCCAAAAGGCCACCACGGGTTTCATCATCAAGGCCAGCAGGATGGCGAACACCATGGGCGCAAGCAGTTCTTTGCCAATAATAAATATGTAGGTGGTGATTACGGCAATAATCAGCATGTACGCTATGCGCTGCAGGCTGATCGTGTAGGATTGTTGTGTCATGAATTTGATGGAAATAAATAAATAAATAAAGTTCATCTGCCTTGCTTGTTCATTGGAGGCTGAAACAACTAAAGCCATTGGCCAAAATTTTAAAACATGCTATTGAACATCGCCAAGGGTGCCTCGTTTTAACCTCGCAACCCAGCCAAATGATGAAAACGATGCCCCAGCATGATCCACCCTGCGCCAAAGCCGCAGTCCCCATTCAAGCACAAACGCATTAGAATCCCAGTGTTAGAGTTAAAGAAAAGCCCCATTCCTATCCCATAAAGGGGCTTTTCTCCCTTTTTCTAAAATACCAAAGAGTTGACCCCTTAACGCCATTTTTTTTAACCAAAAAAAATAATAGAATAATGACACCGATTACATTATCCGCAACGAGTATCAATGGTACCGATGTAGTAAATGCCACAGGCGACAACCTGGGCGACATCAAAGACTTGATGATCAATACGACCGATGGCAGGATAGCTTATGCCGTGTTATCGCACGGCGGCTTTTTGGGCATGGGCGACAAGTATTTCGCCATTCCCTGGGAAGCTTTTACGATTGATTCAGCCGAAGAAAAGTTCGTCCTGAACGTGACGAAAGAAAAGCTCGATTCAGCACCCGGTTTTGATAAGGACAATTGGCCCAACAGCGCCTCGCACGAGTACCTTACCAAGGTTTACAACCACTTCGGCTACCGCCCTTACTGGGAATCCACACGTGTATGATTTGATGGATGAAAGTAAGGGGGAGCCTGGCTTCGCTTGGTTCCCCCTCAACTATCATCACTGTCACAGCATATAGGTCATTGGGTTATTGGTCATTTAAGTCATTTTAGCATTTAGTTTGAATGCCCTGATTGACACATGACCCCAATGGCCCACTAACCTCAACAATCCATTTATTTTCTAACCATCAAAATCTTTTATCATGAGCGCATTTTCTGATAAAGTCCGTGGCAATTGGAACATTGTCAAAGGCAAATTGAAGCAACAATACGGTGATCTTACCGACAACGATTTGACCTATGCCGAAGGCCAAGAAGAAGAATTCTTGGGCCGCCTTCAAAGGAAGACCGGTGAGACAAAACAATCGTTGAAAGACTTTATTGACAACGCAGCATAACCTTTTTTAAAAACCAATAAACAAAGGGGTTTCCAGTCCATGATTGGAAACCCCTTGTTTATTTGGTGCTTTGACAATTCTTGTGCATAAACAGGTAGCACAGCCTTTAGGCTGTCCCGTTGTGCGGCGTTCACGCCGCCCTAAAGGGCGGACAACAGGACAGCCTAAAGGCTGTGCTACCTAATATCAAACGCCACAGATATTGTCAGAGAGCCAAAAATTCTAACCCAAATCCATGTCTCCCGAAATCATATTGGTGCTTTCCCTCGCCGTAGGGATGATAGTGATTTTTATGCTGGAACTGCTGCCCGTGGAGGGCATTGGCCTGTTGATGATTGTTGCCCTGACGGTCACGGGCCTGGTCAGTCCGGAGGAGGGGATTTCGGGGTTTTCCAACCAAGCGGTGATTACCATATTGGCACTGATGATCATCGGGGCGGCGCTCGAAGAAACCGGGGCGGTGGAATCCATGGGCTACCGATTACAAGATCTGTTTTCACTGCCCGAATGGGCCAGTGTCGGCCTGCTCATGCTCATTGCCGGGCTGGTTTCCGCATTCATCAATACGACGGCAGTAGTGATTGTGTTTTTGAGTATTTTATTAAAAATCGCCGACAAAATCCCCACCAATTTATCCAAACTGCTCATGCCGCTTTCCTTTGCCGGCATCATGGGCGGCTCATGTTCCCTCATGGGCACTTCCACCAACTTGCTGGTAAGTTCCATCAGCAAGAATGCGGGTTTTGAACCCTTCGGCTTTTTTGAATTTACGCCGATAGGCTTGGGCATATTTGCGGTGGCTTTTGTTTATATGGTGCTGATTGGCAGGCATTTGTTGCCGCAACGTGCGCCTAAGAAAAAAGCCGAGGAAGATTTTTCCAAAAAAGTTTATTCCACCATCATCCGGGTAAACGAAGGTTCGTCCCAGCTGGAGAAGCCGCTGCACAAAACGGTTTTTTTTCAGGATGGCATTTCGTCCATTATAGCCCTGGGCCGGGGCAGCCAAGAATTGCGGCTACCGTTCCGGTATGAAAAATTGCAGGTAGGGGACAGGCTGCTCATCGCCGTTAATGCTGAAAAAATCAAAGACCTGCTGGAGAATGACGACGTGACATTGCTCAGTGAGGAAGATGCGGAAAAAATCGCCGCAAACCCACGCCAGTTTGTGCTTTGCGAAGCGCTTATCAAGCCTGGCTCATCGCTCCTGGGCCGCAGGTTGAAAAAGATCGACCTCTGGCGGGAATACAATATCGTGACCATCGGCGTACACCAAGTGAAGCGTACATTTGATTTGTTTGCGCAATATTTTTCCCCGGCGAAGGCATTGAATGTTTATTTGAAAAAAGACAATCTCGACATCGGGGACAGCCTGCTTGTGCTGGTCAACAAGCAAGAAGTGGACGACCTCAGCAAGACAAGGGATTTTGTGCTGCTGCGTGAATTCCGGGAATTGCATTACGAAACCCGCAAAATCGCTATTTCACTGGCTGTTTTGGCGACGGTCGTCGTGCTGGCGGCCACTGGGGTGCTGCCTATCCTCGTCAGTGCGCTATCCGGGGCTTTGGTATTGGCCCTGTTGGGCTGCATTTCATTGAGCAAAGCATTTCGCAGCATCAATTGGAACATCCTGTTCCTGCTGGCAGGCATGATACCGGTGGGCATTGCTATGAGCAATACGGGTGCGGACAAATTCCTGGCCGATGGTTTTGTCAAGTTGCTCCCATCCAGGGAGCCGATTTATGTCATCGGTGCGATGTTCCTTTTCACTACCTTGCTTACCAGCATCATTTCCAATAATGCAACCGCCATACTCTTGGCACCCATTGCGATTTCATTGGCCGAGACCTTGGGTTTTCCGCCAAAACCCCTGCTGTTTGCAGTCATGTTCGGTGCCAATACGAGCTATTTCACCCCTATTGGTTATCAAACCAATACTTTGATTTATAACCCAGGCAGCTACAAGTTCAGGGATTTTGCACTGGTGGGCGGTTTGTTGACTGTGGCGATAGTGGTAGTGGCTACTTTTCTCATCTACTGGTTTGCCTATTGAACATGAAAATATAAGTGGCCGTTGTACTGAAAAAACAGAACCATGCGGACCATCATCTTTTTTTATTTCATCATAAGTTTCGGCTGTGCATTGGGCCAAACGCCAGAAAAAGCGGCCGAAGAATTCAGGAAAAAATTTCCCAATGCCACCAATGTGAAATGGGGTATTGACCGAAACAATTACCATGAGGCCAATTTTGAATTGGACGGCAAAAAATACAGGGCAGATTTCGACAGCAAAGGCGAATGGGTAGAGACAGAGACCAGCGTGAAATGGGACGAAGTCCCTCTGGCCGTGCAGGAAGCTTTTAAAGAAGAAGATAAGAAAAAGGATATTGTGGAAATAGAATTTGTGGACAATAAGGAGAAAGGAAAGTTCTACGATATAGAATTTAAAAAGGGTAGCGGAAAGCTCGATATATCCATTCGTCCTGACGGAACGGTATTGGGCACAGATAGCCACTAAGAGCATGATTGGGGATTTGGCCACTTGGTCAAAAAGCTGCTCTTTTCCGCCATTTTTTCACCTTTTTTCAGTTGCGTAGCCCCACTATGCGCCTTCAAAAAGTCAAAAAACTGACGAAAAATAGCTCGTTTTTGCCTCAAGCACCAAATCCCAATCATGCTCTAATACAGATAAACATGAAATACCCAACTATCCTTATATCGCTCCTGCTGGCAGGTGCCGCATATTCGCAGGATTTGCCAACTCCCATCGTGGACAACCTCTTTGCCAAACCGGGCATCAAAAACGGCTCGCCCGGCAAGGGTTTCAGCATATCCTACGAGCGCCACCCCAACTACGGCCTACAGGGCGGCATCCCGAACGACGGCCAAAAAGACCGATCCGACGTGGAAAGCAAGGAGCGTTTTGAAACAAAAATCAAAATTCCCCTCTTTCTGCGGGGCAATTGGAAAATATTGGGCGATGTATATTATGCTTTTGAAAAATACGAGTTTGAAAAAATTCAGCCACCCAACAATTACGCTTTTAATGCCATTGATGGCGAAGCGTTGAAGCGGGCACGTTTTACACTATATGCTTTCCGCTCGCTTTCCACAAAAAATTATATCGGCTTCCGTGGGGAAGTCAGTGCCAACGGGGCCTACGATGGCTTTGTTGATTTTCACCAGCGGTACATGGTCTATCGGGGCGCAGCCATTTTTGGCATCAAAAAAAGCGAGGACAATGAATTGGGTTTTGGGGCCATGGTCAGCCACAGCTTCGATAGGTTGACGGCCTATCCATTCATGATTTTCAACCATAATTTCAATGACAAATGGGGACTGGAAACCGTGCTGCCCATTAAATATTCCCTGCGGCACAACCTGAGCGACAAGAGCCTGCTGAGCCTCTCGGCAGAGTATTGGAGCAGCGCCTATTCCGTTGATTTACAGCCACCTAACGCCACGGTGCCAGAAGCTTACGTGTTCAGGAGTTCCGCCGCACAGGTCTTTTTGGAGTGGGAAAAAATGCTGCTGACCAGTTGGACCTGGGTCTCCTTCAGGCTGGGCTATTCCCATAATTTCGACAGCCGATTTGTGCTGGAAGGAACCCGTGACGGTGGGCAGATTGACGCTTTCCCTTCCAATAGTATTTTCCTCACCGCTGCCTTTTTCATTGCACCGCCGAAGCAGTTTATGGAGGCCAATTCAAGGAAGCCACGGGATAAATAAAAAAATTTGGGGCTGCTATTGAACACAAGGGCTGAAAAAACTTTTTAATCGAAACCCCATAATTGATTGTTTTACTGAGCCGTGAGCTGATATGAGAAACCTTAGGCTCTGTAATTGATTCTAAGTGTTTTCTCTCATTTCTCTTAACCTCTCATTCCTCTATTTTAGCATGAAAAGAACACTTACACTCTTTACCGTCATATCAATTTTATTTTTTGGCCAAAATTCCTTCGCAGCGGCCACCAAAGCTGCTCCTGCAATGGCCGAAGCCCAGGCAGCGCCTTCCAATCTTGCGCCAGAATCCAATTGGGCCAAAATGTCAAAAAAAGAAAAACGGGAATACCGTAAATCCATTAAAAAAGATTTGAAAAAGGCCATAAAAAATTGGAAATCAGCAGGTTCAAAAGATACCGAAACCTTACTGTTGGTAATTATAGCTATTTTATTGCCTCCGGTCGCCATGGCCTTGTACGATGGTTTTAGCAAGCGTTTTTGGATTTCTTTGCTACTAACTATAATTTTCTATATCCCTGGCCTTATTTACACCTTGATTATAATTTTAGGTGGAAAATAACCGCCCTTATCCAATCGAATTTTTGTCGTAAGCTAAATAGGAAATGTATGATTTTTGGGCAGCGCATGTCGTTGCCCTTTTTTGTGCCTAAGGTGACGCCTCAAAATGGCCGTAAAATTGTACAAATATAGCAGATGTTGGAAGGCCATTTTGAGGTGTCGCCTTAGGCACTAATTCGCCTAATTCCCGCCCCTAATTGCAATCATTTTTGAATTCCCACCTATTGAACATGACCTGCATACAGCCGTTGAATTTAAGAATGGCAGTATAAATTATTGATTTTGAGCATTTTAAAATCAAAGCCTATTTTATTAACCAAAAAACGATTAAAATGAAATTATTTAGGATCTTATATTTCTGCTTATTGACAGCCGCAATAATAAGCTTGAATTCCTGCGGTAACAACCATGATAAAACACCAAGTTCACTCAGCGACACCACACCTGACAGCGTCACTTTCAAAGAGCGGAGTGATTGGCCCAAAAACCAGGCAGAACAAGACAACACCGAAGTGGACAAAAACGTAAAAGATTATGTGGGTTCCTATACTTACCGGGTAAATCCCGCAGACGTATCGGTGGCTGTCGTGAAAAGAGAAGAGCCGAATCCGGCGGCCAAAGATGTGAAAAACCCCGCCAGGGAAACGAACCCGCCCAAAAAGCTGGAAAAAATAAATATAGATGTGGCGAATTCCGAGGATGAAATTCCGGAAATTACATTGAATGAAACCGCTGCACTGACTGATTTGCGAATGGACAGGCCTCCATTGTTTGGCTCAACTTGCCTGCAAACCGAATTGCCCGTGAAATGCTCCCGTGACAATTTGCGGGCGTATATCCAAAATAATCTGGAATATCCCCGCATGGCCAAATTCAACGATCACGACGGTATGGAAGAGGTTACATTTACCATCACCAAAGAAGGGGAAGTGGCCAATATAAAGGTCAGGGAAAAAGACAGCCCCTGTTCAGGCTGTGCCGAGGCCGCTGCCGCAATGGTATCTTCCATGCCCGATAAATGGGTGCCTGCCTTGCGCAACGGCAAACCCGTAAGCGTAATCGTCACCTTGCCGATAGAATTTGAAACGGATCAGGTCAGGGACAAGCTGTTTGAATAATGCTACATCTCCATCTTTTCGTGCATCCCTTTATTGTATTTATCGCCGGTCATCATGGCCTTTCCGGCATAAAATAGTTGTTTCCAAACGCTCTCCGCCTCTTCCCAATGCTCTGCCGACTCCGGCACGAATTTGATCATAACCATGTGCTCCACGCTTTTGCCGGGATACCAATTGTTCAAAATTGGGCTCCACAAATCGGCCATCCGCCGCTTATCGTCCACGAGGTAAGAGCGGCCGGTGAGGGAAAGGTAGGTGCGGTGGTGTTGGTCGGCAAAATTCAACACCACGGGATTGTTCAATTCAAGGGTTTCGGTCTTGCCGGTATATTCATCGGTAAAAAACCAAAAAGTGCCGTCGTCGTCCACCTGCGCCACCTGCATGGGGCGGCTGCGCATCCTGTTATTATTGTTGAGGGTCACCATCATGGCCACTTTTATATGGTCAACGATGCCACGGATTTTTTCTATAGCCGGATTATTGTTCATAAAACCTTGATTTTTAATGATTAATGAAATGGCAGATAAAACGGCCATAAAAGCCTGTTGTTCAGCGCTCTTTTAATGAACATGAGTAGTGCAAGGCCGTTTTACCCTTGATTTTATTAAAATTCTTTATCAAAAATATAAGACATGAGAATCACGAATTGGAGGGGTATGGCCCCTCGGCAAACTTATAGCCGCTCAGTGGACGATTTTTTCAACGACCGCTACCGTTCCCTGTTGGGCATGTCAACTGACGACTTCTCCCCCGCCTTTAATACAAAAGACAACCAGGACAGCTATGAAATAGAAATGGCAGTTCCCGGCCACAACAAGGACGACTTGCAAGTGACCGTCAACGATGGTGTTTTGACAGTATCAACGACTCATCAATCCGATACTGAAAAAGGCAATGATGGGTATTTGCACAGGGAATTTTCCTATAGTTCCTTCAGCCGCAGTTTTGGCTTGCCCAAGGATGTGGACGACGAAAGTATCAGTGCGGATTATAGCAATGGCATTCTTCATATTCACTTGCCCCGGCAAAGGCAAGCTGAGGAAAACGAAGCAGTTCGGAGTATTGCTATTAATTAATAAGCTTACTTGGCTCATGTCGGGTTAGCGTGAAAACCTTGATAAGATAAGAAAAGGCTCTCCCGCAAAGCACACAAAGGCTTCGCAAAGTACGCTAAGTGTGACTTTGCGCCCTTTGCGGAAAACCCTTTGCGTTCTTAGCGGGAACCATTCTAACTCAAAGCCTTCATGAGCCGCTTACTTAAATTCCTTTTTTTAAATTTCAAAAAAAATATCATCATGAAATTCAATCTTCCTGACCTCCCCTATGAGTATGACGCCCTTGAACCGTACATTGACGCCAAAACGATGCATGTTCACCATGAGAAACACCATAAAGCATACACTGATAAATTGAACGATGCAATTGCCGGTACACAGATGGAAAATATGACCATCGAACAAATTTTGCAAAATATATCAGAATATCCGGCTGCCGTGCGCAACAACGGAGGCGGTTTTTACAACCATTCCCTGTTTTGGGAAATATTGACGCCCAACGGCGGAAGCCATCCACAAGGTGGAACATCCATCGAAAATGCCATTAGAGACAAGTTTGAAAGCTATGATAATTTCAAAAGCGAATTCAAAAAAGCAGCTACGGGGCAGTTTGGTTCAGGCTGGGCCTGGCTGTGCGTGGAGGAAGATTCTGGCAAATTGTTCATTACCGCTACTCCCAACCAAGACAATCCATTGATGGATGTGGCTGATTTTCAGGGCATTCCAATCCTCGGCCTCGATGTTTGGGAACACGCATATTACCTGAAATATCAGAACAAACGTCCTGATTACGTAGATGCCTTTTTTGAAATCATCAATTGGAACGCCGTAAACGAACGGTATGAGGCTCTAAAGGCAGAAGAAGTTTCTATGTAATTGCTTATATAAATAATCGCCCCCGAAAATCAATGAGCGAGGGTCGGAAATAACTTTCTGGTTTAGGCAATTTTAGATCTTGGAGGTTTTTAAAACCCCCAAGGTATAGCATGCTACTGGAAAGTAATTTATGATGCCCTTCCTTATTTTACTAATTTATTCATCATCTACAATCATCAAAGCCATGAATTATTTAGGATTCAATAAAAAAGAACTATCGGATACGGTCAACAAGTTGAACCAATTGTTGGCCGACTACCATGTTTATTACCAAAACCTCCGCAACTTCCACTGGAATGTGGAGGGGCAAAATTTCTTCGCCCTGCACATCCAGTTCGAGGAACTCTATCAGGATGCAAGAGCGAAAATTGACGAAATTGCAGAACGAATTTTGACCCTGCGTTCCCGGCCCATGAGCACCATGTCGGAATACCTTGACAGCTCAAAAGTGAAGGAATCAGGTAAAGTTCAGGAAGATATTAAAATGGTACATACGTTGTTGGAAAACCACAAAGTGCTGATTGGTACGATGAGGGATGTAATAGAAGCAGCCGGAGCAGCAGGAGATGAAGGCACGACAGACATGATCAGCGGATTTTTAGCCTATATCGAAAAGAAATCCTGGATGCTGGATGCCTTTGCAGCCAAGCAAAATGTTTCCGAACCAGCCATGAACGGGGGCGGGGAATAAGCCAGCGATGACATAAGACGAGGCAATGAATTGAGCTGTATTTGTCCATTATTTTGATAATAATAGCTGAAGTGGCGCAGTTCATTGCCCTCCAAAATCCCAAAACTATTGCTCATGCTGCCAAGCTTTGCGCAAGGTGGATAAAGTTGATAAGGGTTTATAACAGGTTGATTATCAACTTTATCAACCCTCATCAACGGGGCACAAAACATAACGGCCCGTAGAAATATCACTAACATTATCAATCATGGAGACCAAGCAAGTTCATAGTAGAACCGAGGAACAAGATGCCAATAGGCAGGAAATAGATAAGCTTAAAAAAATGGCAGACCACAAGTATAAGTACAACAGTTCAGCGCTTTTGTGGGGAATAACTGCTGGTTTGGCGATGGGCGTTTATGTGATATTCCTCAATCTTTTCAAAGAAGGGGAAAATATTGTACTCAATTTTTTGAAAAACATCTTCCTGTTGGGGGCATTGAGTTATATTTTGCCTAAATACAGGAATTATAATTTAACCATCTCTTTTTTCCAAAAAGCTATGAGCTTGAGTGCCACGACTACTTTTTACTCCTGCGTTACTTTGGTCGTCATTTACTTTGTCGTAGGTGCCATAGAACCCACCTGGACCTTCAATTATTATGCGATGCCGGTAGATTCTATCGGTGATGTGATTACCAATGCGTTTATTATATTTTTTGAAGTATTGGTATTTGGTATTATCTCCAGCTTTATCTGGGTACAATGGCTGAAAGGACGGGACGAACATGTGGTTGACAATGTGAAATAAAATTGCCAATAGTCATTGGCAATCAGTGGTTACCCCTCCACCCAAACAAATATAAAAACACATAACTACTACTATTGCCATGAAAACTTCAAAATACCAGACGCTGATAGAAGCCCTGGATCAACTCCGTGCCAAAGGGTTTAAGTATGGCTTCAAATTGAAGGACAAACTACTGGAATGCCTTGAGTCGGGCAAACTGTACAGGGCAGACGAGCTACGGATAGTTGAATATCATCGTTTTAGCAACCTGAAAGACCCTGATGACGCTTTGGTGATTTTTGCCTTGCGCACAAAATATGGCGAAATGGGCACTATCGTTTCACATTACGGTCCTTACGCCAACTTGTCCATTTTTTCCTTTTTGGACAAAGTAAAGATTTTGGACAAAAAGGGGTTGTAATCACTAAAGGTTTGAGCTGATGGCCCTTTGCTACCAGCTCTAAGAAAATTGGTAGTAATATTTTTAACTGATAGAAGATGTCACCTTACCCCAGGCCGTAACCTCCTTCGTCAGTTAAAATATTTTCATACCATTATTTCCACCATCCAAATCATTACATACATGCAACCAAACCCTATCAGCTTACAGCGCATTACTGCATTTGTTATACTCGTATTTTTGGGCGTTTATCTTTTGGTTGTTGGCCAGGAAATACTTGCCCCCTTGGCATTTGCGGCTTTATTTGCCCTGATGTTGAAGCCAATTTGCGATTTTTATGAACGAAAATTGTGGCGTATCCCTTCCATTATTCTTTCTCTATTTACGGCTGCTATTCCCGTGATAGGGCTTTTTTATTTTTTTTCCACTCAATTGGTTAATGTATTTGCAGATATGCCTTCTATTCAGGAAAAACTGAACGCCGGACTGGAGATGCTTTACGAGTGGACCAGCAGCAAATTTGGCTATTCCGAGGATGAAACCGACAGCTTTATCAAAGAACAATTGCCCAAAATATTGAACAGTCCGATGTCGGGAATTGGGGGCGGATTTTTGTCTTCAGCCGTATTTTTGGTCAATCTATTCCTTACCCTTATCTACATTTTCCTCTTTTTATTATACCGAACTGCCTTTAAAAACTTTGCGCTCATGCAGGCGCAACCCAAAAACAAAGAAAAAACAGAAACATTGTTGAACAAAATACAAAAAGTGGTGCAGAGCTATTTGTACGGCTTGTTTTTGGTCATCATCATTGTTGGGGTGCTCAATACAATAGGATTGACAATTATTGGTATCGAACATGCGCTTTTTTGGGGTTTTTTAGGTTCTATGCTGGCCATCATCCCTTATGTTGGTTCCTTTTTAGGCGGCTTTTTACCCTTTTTATATGCACTGGCCACTGCCGATCACATGTGGCAGCCATTTGCCATTGTGGCTTTATTTATTTTTGTTCAAATAATGGAAGGAAACCTCATTACACCCAACGTGGTGGGATCCAGCATCAAAGTGAACGCCCTGGCCGCCATTGTGGCCCTATTGGTGGGTGGCCAAATTTGGGGGATTGCAGGCATGGTGCTGTCATTGCCGGCTGCCGCTATTTTCAAGGAAATACTCAAACAATCGGATTATTGGAGGCCAGTCGGCTATTTGTTGAGCGATGAAATAGGCAATAACGGTAATACTTTCAAGCTGGAATGGGACAAAGAGCGCTTCAGGCTGCGCAATTTTTTCAAAAGTTCAAAAAAAGGGTAGCGGAGGCTGTAGGCTCGCTAATTGCCAATATGCAATAGCTTTTCCAACCCCCATTAAACATAGCATGTTCAATGCCGTTTTAGCTTGGATTTCAGGCCATATTAATAACAATATGTGCCTGCTTCATCCATATTTCTAATCAAAAAAATATTGCCATGAGAAAAATTAGTTTTTACTTGGCAGCCGCCCTTTTAATATTGGCAAGCTGCAAATCCATGAACAGGACGCAAAAAGGTGCCGTGATAGGCACGGCGGGCGGTGCTGCCACAGGTGCCGTCATCGGCAAAGCATCAGGCAACACGGCGCTGGGTGCTATTATCGGCGCCACGGTGGGCGGTGCGGCAGGCGCTGTCATTGGCCACAAAATGGACAAACAAGCCGAAGAAATTGAAAAGAAAGTGCCGGAGGCCAAAGTGGAAAGGGTAGGGGAAGGCATTACCGTTGAATTTAACAGCAAGATATTGTTCGGATTTGACAGTTCGGAGCTTTCCTCTGCTGCCAAGAGCAATTTGGATAAATTAACAACTGTATTGAAGGAATACTCGGATACGGATATTGAAATCCAAGGCCATACAGATAGCAAGGGTACGGACAGCTACAATCAGGATTTGTCCTTGCGCAGGGCTTACGCCGTGAAGAGTTACCTGTCGAGGCAAGGGGTTTCAGTTTACCGGATGGGCACGGCTGGCTACGGTGAATCTGCCCCGGAATATTCCAACGATTCAGAGGAAAGCCGCAGCATGAACCGCCGGGTGGAGTTCCTGATAACTGCCAATGAAAAAATGCAGGAAGATGCGAAGAAAGAAGCCGACGGAAAATAATTGACAATATGGCTATAAAGATTAAGATGACATCTTCAAATGGCCGTCTAAAGCGTGCTGAATTACTGGATTTTGTGCGGCCATTTGAAGGTGTCACCTTAATCCGGGCAGCAACCTCCGTCTTCCATACCTGAATAACTTCTAACCAATATACTGGCTTGCAATATGCGCCCTGACAAGCATTTGCCAGGCCAGGAAAAATTTTAGAACCATGCATCAACTTAAAATTTCACTTACACTTGTCCTGGCAGCATTTGCCATTTCTTTGAGCGCCCAAGGGTTCGGCATCCGGGCTGGCGTCAATTTCCAAAATATCAATGGGAAAGATGATTTGGGCGATAAGCTCGACAATTCTCTTATCACCGGATATCACGCCGGAGTCAATTTTGAATTACCCATTGCGCCCGCATTTTATTTGCAACCCGGTGCGATATTTTCCACCAAAGGTTCCAAGGATGAAATTGTCATCCTGGAAGAATCATTTGATTCAAAGATAGTGTTGGGCTATCTTGAAGTACCATTGAACCTTCTTTTCAAACCCGAAATAGGGGATGGAAAAATCATCCTCGGTTTTGGCCCCTACTATGCTTATGCCCTGAATGGCAAGCTCAAGGGCGATGGCGACGATTTTGACATTGAATTTAAAAAAGAAATAAGTGATGACGATGATGATACCATTTTCTACCTGCGGCGCCACGATTTTGGGGCCAACTTGCTCGTCGGCTACGAATTCCCAATGGGCTTTTTCTTGCAGCTCAATGCCCAGCTTGGCCTATTTGACATCAGTTCGGATTACCCATTTTTACCCACTGATGATACCAAATATAACAACACTGGATTTGGGCTGTCTTTAGGATACCAGATCAATTGATTCCCCGCAATAAATTCTCCTTGGCGGCCAACAGGCCGCCATTTTTTTTGTTTTTTTTGGCCAATTGAGGTCGTGCTTTATATTTGGCGAATTATAGTAAAATTTGCCATTATGCGTTTCATCATATCCCTCCTCGTCAACGGCCTGGTCATCTTTGTGTGCTCATCGGTTTTTTCCGGCATTCAGGTGGCAGGTTACAAAGAATCCGTCATCGCCGCCTTTTTTCTCGCCGTCGTCAATTTCCTTATACGCCCCATCCTTACTTTCCTAACCTTGCCCATTACCATCCTGACCCTGGGTTTATTCCTGCTCATTATCAACGGCGCAATGGTGCTCCTCGTGGATTGGTTAATGGACGGCTTCAATGTGGACGGGATGTTTTGGGCAGTTGTTTTATCAATCGTGCTGGCCATTGCGAATATATTGGTAGGCGGGACGTCTGAAAAGGAGTGAGGTCAGGGTGCGGTTGGCTTTAAGCTTTGAGTAAAGTCGGGGAGGTTTAAAACCTCCCCGACGTTGTGCGCACAAAAAAAGCCGTACAGCATACGCTGCACGGCTTTAGGATTAAAATTGGGGTTATTTTCCGATTATATCATTTTAAAGCGAATAGGCAAAGTAACCACCACACTGACGGGTTTGCCGTTTTTCATGGCAGGTTGCCAATCGGGCATTTGAGCCACTGCATCCACGGCGGCAGCGGAACAACCCTCACATGGTTGGCCTTGTGAATCAACATCGGTAATGGTGCTGATAATGCCCTTTTGGTTGATGACAAAGGTGACGTATTGCACACCTTCCTGATTCTGCACCTGTGCATTTTCAGGATATTCGATGTATTCCCGCACCCATTTTTTCAACTCGTTTTGTGAACATTTAGCCGGGTTGCTATCAGTGGAACATTTGCTCGAAAAAAGCGGGGGCCTATCGGTCTGGGAAACGTTGTAAATAACAGGCTCGGCCTTTACTTTTGGGATAGTCTTGCTGGTATTTACCTTGCTGTCCTTCATGGCAACCTTCTCTGCCGAAGGCCGTGCATTGACCGCAGTCCCATCGGAAGGTCTGGTATTGACCGGGTGGTCGCTTTCATAATAGGGGTCTTCAGCATACGAATAGATAAAGCCTTCCTCGCCACCGATTACGTCGCCGTGCAATTGCCGGGACAAATCGTCGGAATAACCCTGCGAATCGGTTTCCATTACATTGCTGCTATCTTCGCTTGTATCGTTGTGGGTTGTGTTGGAATTGCACGATACGATTGAGAACAGCAAAACCACCAGCGCCCAAGCGGACAAAATGAAATTGAATTTGCTTTTCATGACTGTGATTTTTAGTTAGAAAAAATTGGTTTTAGTAATTTTGGTTCTTTATGATTTTGTGTGGGTAAACATCTTATCCTGGCAATCAAATGATTGTTAATTATGACCTGTAAGTAAGAGCTAAGGGTTCCGATAGCAATCGGAATGGGGGCGGCGCAGCCGCCCCCAAGCCCCCTATTTTCCCTCAATAGCCATAAGCGTAAAATGGATTTACCCACAGGTTTTCATATAGAACCGTAATTTTGTTCTCAATACGAATTTAATTAAAAATGATGCGGCTAAATATTGGCGAATGGGTAAAATTGGAAAGCCATTTCAAAACTAAGGTGTCGCCTTAGTCCTTCAATCAATTAAGAATACTACTATCAGCCATTGAATATCGGCCAAATTAGTGCGCAATAAACAAATGAGTGTTTTTCTAAAACGTTGATTGCCGGGCGGTGTTCATTTGCCCAATTTATAGTAAAAGAATAAACCTTGAACAATATGTGTGAATGATTGTTAAAGAGGTGATTCTATGCATTAACTTGCTGGAATTCAATAGTTTTTAACCAAACAATATTAACATGAAAAAACTGACAACGCTTGCGTTATTATTTTCCTTCTACTCCCTTACCGCCCAAAGTTTACAGATAGGCGAGGGCCAGGTGAAACACGACAAACAAATGCGGCCCTGCATTGAAGCCTCACTTGAGCCGGAAGTAGGCGATGTAAAGGATGCCTGGGAGAAATTTTTGAAAAAAGAATACAAAGTGAAATTGAAGGGCAACGGCTTCCTCACCGATAAAGACGTGCTGTATGCCGAAAAGGTCAAATTCAAGGCAGTTTCCGACAAAACGATGGACTTTTTTACCCGCATCGTGGAAGAAGACGACCAGACCAAAATGTACGTGTACGGCTCCTTTGGCTACGACATTTTCATCAACCCCAAAGGTTATCCGTTGGAATACCAGCGCCTGGAGGATATTACCAAAAGGTTTTTGAACGGCTACCTCCCCAATTTTTACATCAAAGAGGTAAACAATGCCGAAAAAACCTTGGCAGGCCTGCGCAACGAGCAGTCCGATATGGAAAAAGAAATGGAAGACAACAAGAAGCAAATGGAAAAGCTGAGGGAACGCAACGAAGCACTCGAAAAGGATTTGCCACAAAAAAACAAGCAAATAGCAGAAGCGGAACAGGCGCTAAAAGACAAGGAAGGCAACTGGTCGGAAGTGAAGGATAAAATCAGTTCCTTTGGTATCAAGAAGGAGTGAGCGGGATAGGGTCGCATATAGTCCGCCTCGCCACTCATCAAAGCAAACGCTTACTATACTTTGCGCTAATAGGTTTTTCCGATATTCGGGAAAACCTATTAGCGCAGGGTATCCATCCAATATTTAATCTATTATTTCTATTCCATTTTTCCAAATTCTTTTCTGATTCATTATGTCTTCAATACTCAAGTATGGCCTGCCGGAAATTAGGATAAAACTTGAATTACCTTTAATTCTCAACACATCAAATTCTTTTAAATGAAATCTTTCATAAATGTTTTTGGTTGCAGATTTAAGTATTTCTATTTCAGATAATCCGCACTCCTTCAACAACAATAATTCTTCAAAAAATTGTGAGGAATAATTCATATTGAAGTTAGGAGAATCCGTACCCGCCAAAATGCAAATCTTTTTCTCATTCAATTTTCGCACTTCATTTTTTAATTTTTCAATACTTAAATAATCATCTTCCAGCCCTATTTCTTCTGCATGGTTAATTAACTTCAAAATCACTGAAAGCGTTGGAATGACAAAGACTTCTCTTTTCTTCAACAAATTTAAGTCACTTTCTGTCGAGATTGAATTGCTTCTATGCCATATATGTGCTAAACCATCAACATTTTGATTGACCAGTTCCAGTCCGTTTTGCAAATCGGAGACATGTGCAACCGCTATTTTATTTTGTCTGTGAGTTTCATCTATCAGTTCTCTAAGGCGAGAGGTATCCAGCCTTGACATGGATGTTTCATGCGTAATTTTAATATAATCAGCGTTTTGGGCTATTCTGTCTTTGACAAACTGACGAGGGGATAAAGTGTCGTTTATGGTTGGAATATTAATTCCAAATTGGGTTCCATGACCACCTGGAGGAGTAGCGCCAATATTTGAAGAATAGAACTTAGAATAAGCAAGTGAATCGTTATACACTCTTAAATTATTAGCCCTTGCATCTGTGCTAAACATATCAAGCACTCCAAAAATCCCTACATTTAGCGATTCTTTTAGATTTTCTGAACTTCTAACATGAACGTGGGCATTGACTAACGGAGGTATTATAGTTTTGCCTTTCCCGTCAATTATTGTTGAGTCAAAATAGCGTTTTTTCTTTGTTGAAATACTTTGGATTCCTGTGGTGGAAAACACGAAATCAACATTCTCCAAGACCCTTTCTCCATCAAAAACATTCACATCTTTTATAATTATGTAATGCTGTTTTGAACAGGATATGAATCCTAAAGCTATTGTAATAATCCAAATTGAGAACTTCATTTTTTCTTTTCTTATTGGCTGTAACGTTCAGCGCTTTGTGTGTGCCCCGAACGGGCATCGAAGACGACCGATTGGGCTAACAAAACAAAGATAGCCAAAGCCGGGAATCTTCTACTCTTGGGAGATGCAATTCCCCACATGCTAAAGAAAGTATGCGTGTATCCGTTGTGACAAGTATTCTTAACTCACCCCCAAAGCTACACATCCGTCTCGTGAAATTCACTACTAACTCCCGCCGCAAGAGCCGCTGCGCTGAACTCTTGCTGGAGCTATTGCTTTTTTGTACACTTGACGCTAATAGATTTTCCCGAAAATTCGGGACAGGTCGTGCAAACAGGGGTTTGGGGCGGAACGCCCCAATTCCGATAACTATCGGGATAGGCGGCGAGGAGGGGTAATATTGTGTCAATAATGATTTGCGCTACTTGTCCCGCATGGCGGGAAAACCTATTTGTGCGGAGATTAAAAAACAAAAACCCCGGTGCATATTTTCACACACCGGGGTACCAAACCTTTCCTTATATGGCCTAAAAATTAAGCTTCCTTTTGCAGCATCACCTCTACCTTGTTCACCCTGCCACGCACTACTTTATAGTCTTTCAATAAGAAATGCTGAAAGCCGGGCAGCTCGCAGCGCAGGTCGTAGCTCCCAAAAGGAAGGGGCTTGAACAGTACCTCCCCCAACTCGTTGCTGACCCTTACATGATTCTTTCCATTCACGGCCAAAATACTGGCATTGGGCACCGGCAAAAGCTCCCCGCCATCTTGGAGGGCCACCGTTGCCAGTAGTTGTGTGTGCGTCGTGGAGGGCTTGTGTATATGGCGGGCAGTGTCCCACAATTGGACGGCAGTAGGGTCGGTATCTTTCAGGCTGGCCACCATCGGGTCGAGTTGGCCCCGCAATATCTCCTGGGCCTCGTCCAGCATCCAGTTCAAGCAAGAGTTGAGCGCAGCGGCTCTTGCGACCCTTACCCACACGCTTAATTTGGCCATCACTTCCAAAGCGGCAGTTCGAGCAGTTCAACCGGCAAGGGGCATTCGGCAGCCCTTCCCGCATAAGCACAGGCCGATGAGTAAACGTATTCGTAGGGTGAAAAGACAATCCCTGTTTCCATGGGGTTGTTGTGCACATAGTCCAGCTTCTGCTTCACGAACTTCAGGGAGATGAGCTCTACCGGGTGGCTGTCCTGTACCCATACCTGGTAACGCAAATTGTTCGGGTTTTTCCGGCCTGCCTGACCAAAAGCCCTGAGCAGCCATTCCCTGCGGCTTTCCGGTATCTCCTTGATAGCCTTGACCAGTTTCCCGGAAGTGTATTTTTTGAAATCACGGATAATGCCGGAAAGTTGCTCCCCATCCTGTTTCCTGGCAAAAATCAAGTGCATATGGCTGGTCATGATGACGAAAGCATGGACGACAAGTCCTTTGTTTGATTGGCAATGTTTTAAAGAATCTATCAAAATCTCCTTGTATTCCTTCCTGATGAACAGGTCAATCCAGTGTACGACTGTGAAAGTCACGAAATACAGCCCTTCCGGGTCTTTGATTTTCAGCGCCCTGCTCATAGTTGTTTTGGGCGAAAGGTCGTTGTTTTTTTGAAATTTTGCCAAGTGGCTACAGTTGGGGGCGTGAGTGGTGCGCCGCAATCCCGATAGCAATCGGGAGCTGCGCTCAACTCTTGCTTGAACTGTGATGAATTTACAAGACCAGTGCAGGGCATTTCTGCAAAGTAGGAAGACTTGCGCCAGCGGGGTTTTTTTAAAATGTTTTTATTTCACCATTATCTAACCAATTCGGTATTTCTACGTTCCTTGCTTTTCGATGCTGCTGAAATATATTTCTCAATGTTCTCATTGAAGAATAAGCGTTTCTCATAAGTTCTTTTTGTTTTTCAACGTATTTCTTATCGTATTCATTTTCATTAATCCTATGTGCTGGATTTTGACGTTCTTCTCGAACTTTCTTAAATGGCTTGAAGACTTCTTTTATAGCATTTTGTTCTTCCGCATTATACTTTGAAGACAACCACTCTTCAAATAGTCGTAAAGTTCCTTTTTGCCTCCTTTCAACCACCCCCTCTTCGATTTCTTGAGTATCATACAATTCCACTTCATCTTTAAAGAATTCCTTATTGATATTGTCTGAAATCATCTTGTCTAACAGTAACACAAATTCGTTGTAATTTTTTAAAGTAGGTGTGAAGAAAAAAGTAAATTCCTTCGGTCTCTTGTCTTCTTCAAAACTCTTTCTAAAAACTTTTTTCCCAAAGGCGGCATTTGCAAGTTCATTAAGGCAATTTAATTCACCAATAAATGCTGAGAAAATTGAATAGGAAAAAGTCCAACTACCAAGTATTGTATTTTCGTGGTATTCTTTTAGCATTTTACAATCTCCTTTTGCTTCCTTACTTCTCCAATACACTTGATGCTCATTTGTTAAGCCCTTTAAGTATCTTAGATAAACAACTGCTAATCTGTTGTCGTCTTCATCAAAGCCTAACCCGAATGTTTTGAGAAATACTTCGTCTTCTTCTCGCACAATAGGTTTATCATTCTCGTCATATTTACAATGGATACTTCCTGAATAATCTTCAAATTTAAATTCAAATCTTGGGTCATTAAAGTATCTTTCTAAAACCTCAATTTCAAAAAATATTGGCTTTAGTTGTGGTTCTCCTAAAGCAAGTTGCTTTGTATAAACTGCATTCTCAAAATTTGTTAAATCCCTTTCCTTTTTTAAAACGCTTGGCGATGGATATAAACAAATAGGATATTCCGTGTTCTCTGATGCAATCGTGATTTCCCCAAATTTCTGAGTGGAAACTTCTATATTTTTAGCTTCTTCAAGAATTTTTAGTTGGCTATCAATTGGAAAATGCTGAAAACCAATTATATGTGGATTCGTGCTTGATTGAATTGATACAGTTTTGTCTTTCACTAATTCTTTAATGAAGTCAATCGATTCTTCATATCCAATTTCCATGTCATCTGAAATTCGTCTCAACGGAATTCCATTAAAGTCGTTTGACTTGTACTTACCCCAATCCTTCGGACAACTCAACAATAGTCCTTCGTTAATAAATTAGATTTTTTTAATCGTTTTTCTTCTTTGGAGCCACCATTTTTATTGGCTTCGGGTCTTCTTTTACTGACCTGGAAAAAGTACAGGA
>JBGSKQ010000049.1:0-17317 GCA_041741095.1 Saprospiraceae bacterium | reverse complement strand
CTGGCCCCCCCCGGAGGGGGGGGTGAGCGCAAGGTTTGTAAAAACATCGCCGAGGTCGCCGAATTCTGCATGGAATGGCAGGCAAAACGGGACAGCTATGCCTACGAAATTGACGGCATGGTGGTGAAAGTGAACGACCTGCTACTGCAACAGCGGGTCGGCTCCACGGCGCACCACCCTCGTTGGGCGATTGCATATAAATTCAAGGCAAAACAGGCTACTACCAAGCTCCTGCACGTGGACTTCCAGGTAGGCAAGGTGGGTAGCATCACACCAGTTGCCAAGCTCGAACCCGTGCATTTGGCGGGCGTCATGGTATCGAGCGTTTCGCTGCACAACGAAGATTTTATCCGAAACAAAGACATCCGCCTTCGGGATACCGTGCTGGTGGAACGGGCGGGCGACGTGATTCCCTACATCGTGAAGCCAATGGAGGAACTGCGGGACGGCTCTGAACAGGAAATCCTTTTTCCAAAAGAATGTCCCGTGTGCAAATCGCCCTTGGTCAGGGCCGAAGACGAGGCTGCCTGGCGCTGCGAAAACCCCGATTGCGAAGCACAAATCCTGCAACGCATGATCCACCACGTGAGCAAACACGCAATGGACATTGATGGCTTCGGCGAGAGCCAGATCGAGCGCTTTTACCGCCTGGGCTGGCTGCACTCTTTGGCCGATATTTACCGTTTGGATTATGATAAAATAGCGCAGTTGGAAGGCTTCGGCGAGCGCTCGGCCTCCAACCTGAAAAACGCCATCGAAAAGGCCAAACAAAACCCCATCCGCCGCCTGCTGCACAGCTTGAGCATCCATCACCTCGGCATCAAGGCCAGCAAGATTTTGGCTGCCCAGATAAACCACGTGATGGACCTGAAAGACTGGGACGAAGAGCGTTTTACCCAAATAAAAGACATCGGCCCGGTGCTCACGCACAATGTGATCAGGTTTTTTCAGAATGAAAAAAATGTAGAGCTGCTACGGGAAATGGAATCCCTCGGCGTGAACATGCTGCAAACCGAGGATGACCGCCCCCTGGCCATCAGCGCAGACGCCCCGTTGGCCGGAAAGACCATCCTTTTCACTGGCTCCCTCTCCAAAATGGGCCGCAAGGAGGCACAGGCCAAGGCCGAGGCCGCCGGTGCCAAAAACATCAGCGCCGTGAGCGGCAACCTTGATTATTTGGTGGTGGGGGAAGATGCGGGCAGCAAATTGAAAAAAGCGCAGGCGCTCGGCACTGTGCAGATAATGACGGAGGATGAGTTTTTGGAACTCGTTGGGAATTGATAATTGTTAGGGAAATGATGTGCGGTGTATTGATTTTGATTTCTATATTGACATCAAATAATTGAATGCTTATTAGAGGATTATATCAAATTAAGTATTTAAGTTAAATGCATAAAAGCTCATGCCATGCCGAGTTTTCCGCCGAGAATAGAACCAATAAAAAAGCAAAATCAACTATTGCAAAAGAAACGGGAGCTTATACTTGCCTTACAAAAAAATTTGTCCGAAGAAAAACAAATTGCAGTCGCTGAAAAATACAAAACTGCCCAGCTTTCTTTACTTAAGGCTATCCTACATTCGGTTGAGGAAAAACAACTCCAAGGCAAAAACATAAACATTGATCGGAAAGAGATTGAGAACAGAATATCCGAGTGGTCAAATAAACAGATAGACCAAATAATCAAAGATGTAAGGATAGAAATAGATAAAGATTCCTCACATGACGATTAGCTTCTCATTCTATTTTACCTTACCAGTTCCCCTTTCAACCTCAACAATTCCGTCTCCGCTACCTTCGTATTATACCGGGCAGCAATGAGGCGGTTGTAGGCATCTTCCAGGCTCTTCTGTGCCTCCCGCAGTTCGAGGTAAGTAGAAACACCCTGCCGGAAACGTTCCAGCGCAATCGCCACGTTTTCCTTGGCCAGTTCGATATTGTCCTCTTCCAGTTGCAGGGCTTGTTTTTGATAAACATAGTCCCGGAAGGCATTTTTCAGGTTGGCGTCAACCTGCAATTTTTGGTCGGCATAGGCCAGTTGCAGGTAGGCAATGTCCAATTGCGCCTGTTCAATATTGCGCTCCACGAGGCGGTTGTTGAGGATGGGGATATTGGCGGTGAAGCCGTAATTGAAGCCATTGGAACGGCTGATCAACGGCTGAAACGGATTCACAACGGTTTGATTGTCAGTGCGATTATAGTTGTAAGCCGAGTTGAAGGCAATGCTTGGGTAACGGTCGGCTTTCACTTCCTTCAAGGTCAATTGTGCAAGGCCAATGTTGCGCTCAGCGAGCAGGAGCGAGGGATTGGTGGCGGCTACATTGCCTTGGATAGCATCGAGTTGCAAATTTGGGTCAAATGGGATTTCCTCTTCCACTTCAAACTCGGCAGGCAAGCTGTTTCCGCAGACTTGGTTGAGCTGTTCTTTCAATTGGGCAATAAGCGTCAACTGTTGCAATTGCCTCGATTTTTGGGCGTTCAGGTCCACTTGGGCCTGCAGGAGTTCGGGCTTGCTGCCGAGGCCGGTGGAGAGCTTGCGGTCGGCCACTTTCACCCGCTCGTCGCTCACGGACATTTGCTCCTCAATGGCCTTCAACTGTTGTTTTTCCCGCACGATGCTGAAATAAGTATTCGTCACTTCGGCCACCGTATTCACCACCTGCACCTTGATGCCCAATTCCCCCAAACGGGCGATTTCTTCTATTTTTTCTTTGGTGGCAAACATGCGCAAGCCATCGAACAGCACCCATTCCAGGTTGAGCGAACCGGTGAGGTTGTTCGATTTCACGTCGTTCGGCCCCCGCTGCGTACCGTCCTGGAATTCTTGTTTTTGGGTGTTGTTGTTCCAAACCGTTGCCAAAGCTGCATTTACCCTGGGCAAAAAAGCGCCATAAGTGTAGCCCGCATCAATGGCCCCAGCCACCGAGTCTGTTTTTGCCAACAAAATGCCATAGTTGTTGCGCAAGGCAGCGGCGAGGGCTTCGGAATGACTGATAAGCGGCTGGGAATGAGCAAGTTGGGTAAAAAAAATAGCAGCAAAGAAGCAAGCAGCGAGGATGTATTTATTCATTTTATGCTAAAAAGTTGATGTTGGATGGCCGGGCCAGCTTTTACCGGAACGGCAGCGGGCAAAAGTAAAATAACGGCAGCGGCGGATGAAAGTTGAGCAAAGAAATCGTAGGCCCTGATAAAAAACATCCCAACCTTTTAAACATGACCCTCTGTCTTGCCCAGCGGAGTATCAATTGATGCCCAAGTTCTTTAAAAATGATTTTTATCCCCTCATTTCAATAGCGAAAAACAGGAAATTGCAGGATGGCTGATTCTAATTTGCAGCTCCTCAAATCCTTTATTGAAACGAGGTTAAATTTTTCTACATGAAATCACTTTCTTTTCACTCTGTCATGGCCATCCTGTTGGCCACTTTTACGCTCAGCAGTTGCATCAAGGACAAATGCGAGCGGGAAGTCACTTACACCCGTTTTGACCCGGTTTACAAAACGCTGGAAGAGGTACATACCGGCACTGCGTCGAAAGAAGCTGCCCGCCCGTTGAAAGACCCGGGCCAGATTTATTACTACAACAACCACATGTTCGTGGTGGAAAAGCACGAGGGCATCCACGTAATCAACAACAACGACCCGGCCAATCCGCAAAACGTGGCTTTTATCAAAATACCCGGCAACCAGGACATCGCCATCAAGGATGGTCTGCTCTATGCCAACACCTATATTGACCTCTTGGTCATTGACCTGACGGACAGCCAGTTTCCAGTGGTGGGTCGTTCGGAAGGCATTTTCCAGCCTTACTGGCAGGACATTTCCAGCGGACAAATCATTGTAGAATACAAAGAAACGCTGGTGACCGAAAACCTGAGCTGCGACGAACAGCAATACCTCTACGAATGGAACGGAGCCTGGTTTAAGGGCGGTGCCAATTTTGAAGGCGACGTATTGGTCGCTGCCGAAACGGCTTTCGACAACAGCAACGGTTCGTCCTCCGGCGTGGGCATAGCTGGCTCTTTGGCCCATTTTTCCATTATTGGCGACTACCTCTATACCATCCAGCACGATGGTTATTATTTGGAAATATATGACTTGACGCAGCCTGCCACACCTACGCATGCCAAAAGCGTGGAAGTGGGCGTCCATTTGGAAACCCTGTTCCCGCATGGCGACAAGCTCTTCATTGGTTCCAATACTGGCATGTATATTTATGATAATTCCGACCCGCTCAACCCGGTGCAATTGAGCTTGTTTGAACACGCCCGTGGCTGCGACCCCGTGTATGTGTTTGGGAATTACGCCTACGTCACCCTTTGGGACGGCAGCACCTGCGGCTCAGGCCCCAACCAATTGGATGTGATTGACATCACGGATTTGACCAAGCCTATTTTGAAAAAATCATTTTCCATGGAAAACCCGCACGGCCTATCAGTGAAAGGCAACACCCTGCTGCTTTGCGAGGGCGACTATGGCTTCAAGTCTTTTGACAATACCGACCCCGTCAGCGTGGGCAACCATTTGCTCGATAAGGTGGACGTCCATGCCATTGACGTGATTTCGCTGCCCGGCACTGCCAATGTGGCTATGGTGATAGGCGAGGAGGGTTTTTACCAATACAATTTCGACAACCCTTCGGATATGCAGTACCTGAGCCTGATTCCAGTGGAAAAATAAATCGCAACCCGCTGCCCACAAAGGGGGATCACATTTGTAAATATTGAAAATTTGCGAAGTGGTTCCCCTTTAGGGGTCAGGGGTAATTCACTCAATGGTGCCCACCAAATGTACCATCCCGTCCACGATAAATTGCACCCCTATCGCTATCACGAGGAAGCCCATAATGCGGGCAATGGCGCTCAGGCCGCCCGCACCGAAAACTTTGAAAAGGAAAGGCGCAGCCCGCAGCGTCAGATAGACCAGCAACCCCATTGCCAAGATGGCCGCCAATATCCACACCCTTTCGCTCCAATCGGGGTGCTGTTTAAACTGCGTAATGAGGTAGGAAATAGAGCCTGGGCCTGAAAGCAGCGGCATGGCCATCGGCGTAAAGGCGATTTCCCGGCGGCTCTGCGAGTCGGCGGCCACGTCATCGTTGTAGCCCCGCCGTTTCGCAAAATTGCTGCTCATCAAACTAAAGCCCGTGCCCAACAGCACCAGCCCGCCCGCTATCCGCATGGAGTGGATAGACAATCCAAAAAAGCTGAGGATGTAAGTGCCTGCGAGAAAGAAACCCACCAATATCAGCAGGAAATAAAAACTGGTGTGCAGGGCCAAGCGGTTGCGCTGTTTGTTTTCCATCCCATCCGTCAAGGAAATATAGACCGGCACCGCACCCGGCGGATCCACGATGGAAAACAAGGAAAAAAGGGTGGCGAGGAAAAACTCCATTTTTTGAACGATGAATTATAAACGATGAACGATGAACTTTCACCTAAGCATGTGATTCCCGAATTGCTGCTGTCCCGGACTGTGGACTGGGAACTGGAGACTATGAACTGCAAACTAATCCACCAGCGACACCCCGTTCAAATCCGTTGTCAACACTTCGCTCATGTAGTCGAAATAGGGGCGCATGGCCTCGAAAGTCAGTTTTACCTCATTTAAAAAGGCGTCGCTGGCCACTTCCTGGTCGGTGAAATTGCGGTGAATGGTAAAGCTCTTTTTTCGGATAAGGTCAATGGCGGGGCTGTCCTTGTCGAAACCTTTGGGGGCAGTTTTCACCTCGTCGCCATTCAGTTGGCCAAAGTATTTTTGAAAAATAGTGTCGGCAATGATGCGGCGGATGGGCTGGTCGTCCATCGCAAATTCTTCCCGGATACGCTTGAGGTCTTCCGGGTTGGGCTGCCAAAAACCGCCGCCCACAAACGAAGCGCCCGGCTCGATGTGCAGGTAATAACCGCCCCGCAGCCGGGCCGTGGCACGGGAAAAGCCAGTGCCAAAGTTGTTTTTGTAGGGCGTTTTGTCTTTTGAAAAACGGGTATCCTTGTAAATGCGGAACATCTTGGAGCCTTCCAGGTGGTCGGTTTCGCCGAGCGCCTTTTCCACGGCCCCGACGAACTGCTTCATATTCTCCAGGGCAGTTTCATAGCGGTCTTTATTCGCCTGAAACCACTCCCGGTTGTTGTTGTTGCTTAAATCTTTGAGGAATTGCAGGGTAGCGGGCTGGATTTTCATCAATTAGGTTTTGGGCAAATATAGGAGGAATAATTGTTCTTATAATGTCGGCAGGGTTTGAAAAATCCAACGTCTGCAGGGTTTTGAACCCTGCAGACGTTTAACCATACCGACATTTGCTACCTTCCATCACCGCACCATCAACTTCCCACTGCCCATCCACTTCCCGCCCTTTTCTATTTTGAAAAAATACATCCCGCTCGCCAGGTCATTTCTGAAAAATTCAAACGAAGTTCCACTGGACTCCTGCACCCGCAGCACCTTGCCGCTGACGTCGGTCAGGGTAAGGCGCAAAGCCCCCGGTTCTATGCCCTCCACCTGCAACATGGCGCTGTCTGTCAGCGGGTTGGGCAGGATACGGAAAGTGGCTTTTTGGTGCAAAACAGTTTTCGTCCCAACAGGCGACCAGGGGAAAACCTGCCCAATGCGGTGGACGGTCGTATTCGTGCGGATGGGGGCGTTGAAGTCGAAATAAATCAGGGCTGTGTTGAGGATTTCGTTGCCCAAGCCCAAGCCAGGTTTTTGCGAGACTTTGAACCTGACAAAGCCATGCGAGGCAATCTCGTTCACATTAGAATCTGGCAGCATGATGTTTTCAAAAGTAAAAACCAGCCAGCCCTCCGGCGTCACGGAATAGACGTAAGGATGGCTCGAAGCGCCGGGGCGCACCGTGGCGAGGTCGAGTTCGGGCGGCAAAACGTCCACGACTACCACCTTGAAGGCCGTGTCCGTACCCGTATTTTGGAAGCGCAACAGGTACTCAATGTCCTGGCCGGGTTCTATCAAATGCGCTTCCGTAAAACCCGCCGGGAAGGCCACTTTTTCATTGGGGTCGTAGGAGCCGACGTTGGCCTGGCAGTCCACGTCCACGAAAGGGTTCGGGTTGCCATTGGCCCATTGCGAAAAGAAGCCCAGGCTCAGCCAGCCGCCGCAACCTTCGATGGTGCTGCCCACCGAAAAGGTGCCGCTGGGATGGACAGGCGATTGCTGTGCCTCCAGGTGGAAGGTCGTCCCGTTGGCCTCCACCGCCACGGTCATGGATTGGCCCGCATCCAGGTCGAAATTGCCCTGTAGCAGCACGATTTGGTCTTCGATGATGATGTAGTCCAGCGGCTGTGCCATATCGCCCGTACCCGTATTGGTGATGGTAAAAATGACCGAGTCGCCCACACAGTCCACGCTCAATTCGATGCTGCTGCCGTCCCACTCCGGGTCGGTGGGGAGGCAAAGCGAATCGGGGAAAACATGCGCCTCCGTGCAGTGCGTCTGGCCGATGATGGTCGAGTCGCAGTCCAACAGGGCGGTGATGTAAAAGCTGCCACATTCGTTCACCGCCACATCGCCGAGGTCGAACGAGAGCGTGTTTCCGCTTTGGTTAGAAAAAGGGATGGAGGAAGATTGATAAGTCAGATACGGATCAAGCGTGACCGTTATGGTGGCATCCTCTGCCGCCACCGTGCCATAGTTGCAATAGTGGACGCTATAGGTATTGTCAAAACAGCGGCGCAGAAAAGGCACGGAAATATCCACTTCGAGGTAGGGGCAGTCCACCACGGCGCTGACCGGAAAATCGAGCAAGGTCGTATCGTAAAATGCGGCGACGTTGACGGTGGCCGGACTGTTGCACACCTCCCAATACGGGCCGGGCGGGGTGACGGTTACTTCATAGGTGCCTGTGTCTATGGGCAAGGTGAAATATCCGGAGGAATCGGTGAGCGTGGCGAAGTTGAAAGCGCCCTGGGCTTGGACGAGGCAATTGGCGAGGCCGGGCTCGGCGGGGTCGGGGAGGCAGTCGGGTTGGGGGTCGAGGTGGGTGCGACCGGTGAGGGCGGAGGAGTAGATGCTGCCGTACATATCCGCCTTAGCTAAAAAGACATCCCAACCATTATCTAAAGTTTGGATTTCACCTGCAACTCGAAGGCTGCCATCAAAAAGTTGAAAAATACTTATTGCCCCTTCATTATCGCTGAAATCATGTTGTTTTCTCCAAATTACGTCTCCGTTTTCATCAATTTTTATTATCACTATATCCCTATTAGACGTAGGTCTTGTATGAGAGCCACAAATAAAATATCCTCCATCAAAAGATGAAGTTATATTTGAGTAAGAATCGTAAGCTGTCGGCACCTCATATTCCTTTATCCAAATTACATCTCCGTTATCATTTATTCGCATGGCATAAGCCGTTTGAATACTATTATCGTACTTATTTCCAGATAAAATTAAATCTCCATTTGGGCAGATAGCTACACCACTGGCATAATCTACGAAACTGTATGTACCATAATATTTATCCCAAATTAATTCTCCGTTTATATTGAGTTTCATTATGGAAATATTAAATCCATGGTTAATTGTATCAAGACTTTCAGCGTTTCCAAAAATAAATATATCACCATTTTTTAGGACAATTTTACCAGCAGTATATGAATTGTAATCTCCCATTTCAGGGGATATGGTTTTTTCCCAAATAAGAGTTCCATTGCCATCAGCCTTGACTAATAAAGCCTTGTTGTCAATAGAAATAAAAGTTGAACAAGTGATGTAGAAGTCGCCATTTGAATCAACAAGTATGCTTGAAGCGGATCTATCAGTAAGCATGGTTAAGTCGAAAGCGATAGTTTTTTCCCAAATTATGCTCCCTGTTGCATCAATCCTGATTATGTAAGGCGTGTACTGAAGCATCACATATCCTGTCCCCACAATAATAAACCCACCGTCAGGGAGTGGTTTTACATCAGAGGGATAAAAGGTTTCTATATCAAGATTTAGTTCCTTTTCAAAAATGATATTACCCTCAAAATCAGTATTTAGCGTATAAATATCATAGAATTGATTCATTTGACTTGCAACGAAATAATACCCATTGTCGTTTTTAGCGGTAACTGCCATCGGAGCAGCCTGATCTCCCACTCCCCCGTACGTCTTCATCCACCCCTGCCCCATCATCGGCAAGGCCAACAAGAGCGCTCCAATCATCCAAAAAAATTTCATCCTTTTCATAGCCATACATTTTGAGTTAAAGGTAAAAACCAGGTTCTTTTCATACTTCAGGATTTTAATGCTACAAAAATGCCCTTCTGTACGCATCAATCAAAAGACAAAAAAAGTAGATTTCCAAAATTATTCTCCCAAAAATTATCTTATTATACTGAATATCAATTACTTAAAAAAAATTTAACCAAACGAAGGCATCATCTTTCCTCGAACTTTCCCACTCAAATAATAGTTTGTAACTTTGTCTAAAAGCAACTGTCATGGAAGAAAGAAAAAAAATCACCGATTTTGTACATAGGGATCCAGAAATCATGAGCGGGGTGCCAGTCTTCAAGGGTACACGGGTACCCGTGCAGGCACTTTTCGACTACATCAAAGGAAGCTCGATAGAAGAATTCAAGTTGGGCTACCCCCACATTACGGATGCGCAAATCAATGCTGTATTGGAATTTTCAGAACAAAACCTCGTAAAAAACCTGCCTTTGCCTGTACATGAAAATGCTGCTTGACGAACACCTGGATGCCCGTTTGAAGTCTGCTTTGACCGATGTGGAAGTATTTACAGTCCGTGAAATGGGATGGTTGGGTTTTCGGAATGGGCTTCTTCGATCAAATATGGAACAAGCTGGTTTTAAAGCCTTTGTTACAGCCGACAAAAATTTCCCATTTCAGCAAAACCTTGCTACATTAACCTTCTCGATTATTATCCTCGATACGCCTTCCCTGGATTTTGAATACCAGCAACTCTTCCTCCCCAAAATCCAGCAATTCCTCTCCAATCCACCCGACCCACTCCCAAAAATCGTCCACGTTTCCCTGCAAGGCGTCACCAAAGGCAACAAAAAAGAACAACTCAAAAAACTCGTGCCCGCCAACGCCCTGCTTTTCCTTTAGCCCCCAAATCGTAAATTCCCAATCGTAAATCGTACATGCAATCCAGCCGCCTCCTCGAACTCCTCCAAACTTTCTCCCCTGCCGAGCTGACCGCCTTCGGCAAATACCTGCGATCGCCATTTTTCAACCAGCGGGAGGACGTGCTACGGCTCTTCGACTATTTTTTTGAAAAAAAGGAGGCCAAACGGGCGGGCGTTTTTGACAAAGCGGCTGTGTTCAAGGGTGTTTTCCCCCATGAAGATTACGACGAGAAAAAGCTGGGCTACACCCTGAGTTTCCTGAACCAACTGGCGCAGGCCTTTTTGGTACACAACGAGCGGGCGGCAAGCGGCGAGGCGGATTTCCACCTCCAATTGGCCAAGGCGATGCGCAAGCGGGGCCTGGAGCGGCAGTACGAAACGGCCCTGAAAAAAGCGGAGGAAGCCCTGGCGGCACAGCCCTACCGCAACATGGACTACCACTACCTCCACCAGCAGTTGCAGCTCGAACGCTATGAATCGGGGGCGCAGCAGCGGCGTTCGGCTTCCCGCCATTTCCAGGTGATGGCCGATGAAACGGACGCTTTTTTTATCGCCAACAAACTACGCCAAAGCTGCACGGCGCTCATGCACAAGGCCGTCTCGGAAACGGACTACCGCCTCGACCTGCTCGACGAGGTACTGGCACAAGTAGAGCGGCAGCAGTTGCAGCAAATCCCGGCCATTGGAATTTACTATTTTGGCTACCGGGCGCTGACGGAGCCGGATTCCAAGCCTTGGTTCGGGCAGTTGCGGGAGGCCATGCGGCAGCATTTTCCGCTGTTCCCGAAGGGCGAAATGCGGGACGTTTTTACCCTCGCCGTCAATTATTGCATCCGCCAGATCAACACGCAGCGGGAAGCGAAGGAACAGGCATTTTTCCTGCAACAGGTCTTCGATATTTATCAGGAGGGGTTGGAAAACGGGGTGTTCCTGACGGAGGGGGTGCTGTCCCGTTTTACCTACAACAACATCGCCAATGCGGGCTTCGGCTTGAAAGCCTTTGATTGGGTGGAGGCTTTTTTGAAAAAATACAACCACCACCTGGAGCCGAAGCACCGGGAAAGCGCCTACCTCTTCAACCTCGCCTCGCTGCACTTCCGTCAGTCGGACTACGGAAAGGTGCTGGAACTGCTCACCCAGGCTGAGTTCGACGACCTGCTGCACCAGCTTGACGCCCGCCGGATGCTGCTCCGCAGTTACTACGAACTCGGCGAACACAATGCCCTCGATTCGCTGCTCGACAGCTTCCAGGCCTTCCTGCGCCGCCGCCGTGACGTGGGCTATCTGCGCCAACACTACCTCAACCTGATCCGCTTCACCCGCAAACTGCTTCAGACCCCGGCCAGCGAGCGGGCTGCAAGGGAAAAATTGCGGGGTGAAATAGTGGACTCTAAAGCGCTGGCGGAACGGGAGTGGCTGCTGGGGAAAGTGTGATGGAGGAAAGTTTTACCTCACAAATTACGCTACCGACACTGCCCCTAAAACATTGGCTTTGGGCATAGGTAGCACAGCCTTCAGGCTGTCCTGTCATGCGGCGTTTACGCCGCAGCCCTTATCACTTGACTCTCAAAGTTGTACGGCGATTTGCCCCACAGCCGCCCTAAAGGGCGTACAACAGGACAGCCTGAAGGCTGTGCTACCATTGCATGAAGTGCGGCCACGTGGGAGGCCTTTATGTATGTCGGTAGAAAGCGATACAAGATAGTTTAGTCAGGCTCGAAAAGTGTTCTACGATGCTTCCAACGATATGGGCTATTTTGTGGAACTCCACGAGCATTTTAGGGGAAATCGCATTACCTTGCGTAACATCAACAAAACAAAATCAATTTATTTGGGCCTTGAAAACCTTTTTACCGCTAGTGCGGTATTGAAATTTAGGAATTCAAAAAATAGTATGTTATGGAATCCATGACCAGTTATAAAAATGTACAACCAACTTATGCCGAGTTGGCTAAGGCACTACAGAAGCTCAGTTTGAAAAACAGAAGCCAAGGACAACTTTTTTCTTTTACCTCTCACAATGGGGAACCTATCGTTTTATTACCCATTGAAGCAGAAAGCAACCAAGTCAATATGGCACGATTCATTGCCATTTCATACAACCTTGCCGATCTTGGCATTTTGAAGCACCCCCACGACCTCGGCAAAATGATAGAACAAATGCGCCTCTCCGAAAAAACCGCCACGGCGTGAGGGGAGGGGGTCAGTCTCCAGTCCTCAGTCTTCAGTCTTCAGTCCACTCCCGATAGCTATTGGGATCAATCCACAGTCAGTAGTTTCGAGCGCAGCGAGAACCCCGAACTTGCTTCGGGGCCAGAGTATAGAACAAAAGGGCGCTCTTACTTTGAAAAACCTTTGTTTTTTGCCTTAAATCAGCACCAGCCACTTTTTTTCCTTAATTCCAAGCTTCGCTTTTTTGCTCCATTTCCAGAATAGCCTATATTCACCGCCTCCAAAACGAGCTGTCCCGCTCACCGGCTGCCTATTCTGGTTGTAAAGGTATTCTCATGCTATCGGTAATTCTCTTGGTAATTTGCGATTGGCCCAACACCAATTGGGACAAGTTCTGCAACGTCTTGAGGCCGCATGCTTCAATGTCTCACGGACAGCTTCGGGCTTGTCATGGCCGCAGGCCACCCGCAACGCCATAAGGGATGCTAAAATGGCCTTCACGACAGCCCTCACGACGTAGCGGATTGCCGCTGGCAATGACAAAAAATGACCAATGACCCCAATGACGAATGGCCAATGACCCCAATGACTAATGACTAATGACAAAAAATTTTCACCTAAAGTCACCTGCATGAACCCAACTTTGACACTGCGAAAAAGAACATCTTTACTCCTCCTGGCAGCATTTTCCTTTTTGCTGCCGCATCTTTCCAGGGCCTGCGATACCTCTGGCTTCCTCATGGACGGCGTCACCGACAACGGCGACGGCACCTTTACCATTGAATGGACGGCCATGGTGGCAGGCGGCAACTCCACCGGCGTGGGCAGCACCTGGGGCTTTTATTTAAACATCCCCGGCGTGACCATCACGGGCATCAACCCGACCAGTTTTACCAGCGCCAATGGCACCACGCTGAACGCTGTGATTTCGGGCGGGAGCATAGAATGGGGCGACCCAACGCCCGGTTCGGGGCCTATTTTTTTAAATATCGCCACCGAGCCGAACGACCAGTGGTTTCCTTTTACCATCACGGTGCAGGGCATTCCGACCGAATGGAACGGCGGCGGCCAGGAAGGCAACAATTGCCCCGGCGGCGCTGGCTCCACCCCAGTCAACTACGAGGGCGAATTCCCCTGCTTTGAACCAGAAATAACGTCCTTGTTCCAGGAAATACACACCTGTCCTGGCATACCCGTCACCTTGGAGGTTACCCCCAACCACCTGGTGGAAACCATCACTTGGTGGCCGGGCCAGACAGGCACCACCGTGACGGTAGCGCCTTTTGAAACTACCACTTTCGACGTGGTAGCATCGAATGTGGGCTGCGAAACCACCCTTTCCATCACGGTCATCGTAGATCCCTTGCCCGTCTTGGAGCCATTTGAGCAGGAGGTGGAAGGCTGCGAGGGGTTGCCCGTGGTGCTTTCCGTCAATCCCCTCAACGTGGATTTTTTGACCTGGAACCCCGGTGGCCCGGTGGGCATTTCGCTGGTCACCGTGCCGACCACCTCGCCAGCGTATTACACCGCCACGGGCAGCAATATCTGCGGTGATACGACCGTGGAATTTACCGTCACCCTACTGCCGCCGCCCAGCGTGGATGCGGGCGACAACGTGACGATATGCAATGGGCAAAGCACGACCTTGCAAGCCACAGGCAGTGGCTACACCAGTGTGAATTGGCAGCCTGGTGGCGCATCCAATAATTCTGTCAACGTCAGCCCATCCACTACAACTACCTACACCGTTTTTGCCTCCGGCGAATGTGGCGGCGATACCTCTGCCGTCACCGTGACCGTGGTCAACCAGTTGCAGAGCAGCTTGCAATTGCAGGTTTGCGATGGTGAAACGGTGGTGTACAACGGCGTCCCCTTGTCGGGTGGCTCCACCAGCTCCTTTACCTTTACTTCTGCCAACGGCTGCGACTCGGTGGTGACGGTGACGGTGAACGAATTGCCCAATACTACCAGCACTTTGCAGCTATCCGCCTGCGACGGCGAGAGCGTGGTCTATAATGGCCAAACCCTGCTGCCGGGCACTTCCACGCAGTTTAACCTGACTGCTTTCAATGGCTGTGATTCCCTGCTGACGGTGACGGTAGTGGAATTGCCCAATTACACCAGCACCCTAACCTTGGAAGCCTGCGAAGGGGAAAGCGCCACCTACAATGGCCAATTGCTGGCGGCTGGCTCCACCACCAATTTTACCCTGCAAGCCTTCAACGGCTGCGACTCGGTGGTGACGGTGGTGGTCAATGAACTGCCTAACTACGCCACTTCACTGACCTTGCAGACCTGTACCGGCACGACCATTTCCTACAATGGGCAGGCCCTGGCCCCCGGCTCGGTCACCGATTTTACCCTCAACAGCATAGACGGCTGCGATTCGGTGGTGACGGTGACGGTGAACGAAATTGCCATTTTCACTTCGACATTGGAATTCGATGCCTGCCCCGGCACGACGGTCAGCTACAACGGCCAGTCCCTGCCGCCCAACACGGTCACGGATTTTACCTTCAGCTCTGCGGGCGGCTGCGACTCGGTGGTGACGGTGACGGTGAACGAAGTGGCGGCTTTTGAAGAAGCGTTGGAATACGATGCCTGCACGGGCACGACTATTTTGTACAATGGTGAAAACCTGCTGCCGGGCAGCGTTACGGAGTTTTCATTCCAAACAGCCCAAGGCTGTGACTCCATTGTGACCGTGACGGTGAACGAGTTACAGACTTACACCTCGGTGCTGAACCTGCAAGCCTGCACGGGCAATACGGTGCTGTACAATGGCCAAAACCTGGCACCCGGCACCACCACTGATTTTATACTAACATCCGCCAACGGCTGCGATTCGGTGGTGACGGTGACGGTAGAAGAGGTGGCCATTTTGCAAAGCGACCTGCAACTGGAAGCCTGTACCGGTTCCACCGTTTTTTACAATGGCCAAAACCTGCAGCCGGGAAGCAGCACGGATTTTACCTTCATTTCGTCCATCGGCTGCGACTCCATCGTGACGGTGACGGTGCTGGAATTGGACAACTATCAATCCTCCCTGGCCTTGCAGACCTGCCCCGGCACCCCGGTGGTGTACAATGGCATCAACCTTTCGCCCGGTACCAATCTTTCCTTCACTTTCCCTGCGGCCAATGGCTGCGATTCGGTGGTGAACGTGACGGTGACGGCTATCCAGGTGTTCAATACCAGCCTGGCTTTTGATGCCTGTACGGGAACTTCTATTTCTTACAATGGTCAAAACCTGCTGCCCGGCTCAGTGACCAGTTTTGACTTTACCTCCTCGCTCGGCTGCGACTCGACGGTGACGGTGACGGTGAACGAGCTGCCGCTATTTTCCTCATCGCTCACGCTGCAAGCCTGCACCGGCTCCACGGCCACTTACAATGGCTCGACGCTCCTGCCGGGCAGTGTGACGGATTTTACCCTGAGCGCCCAAAACGGCTGCGACTCGGTGGTGACGGTGACGGTGGACGAAGTATCCGCCCTGACCAGCGAGGTGGAACTGTCGGCCTGCACGGGTTCGACGGCTGATTATTACGGCCAGGCCCTGCAACCCGGCAGTACGCAGGATTTTATGTTTAATTCCAGCGCTGGTTGCGATTCCATCGTGACGGTGACGGTGCTGGAACTGCTGCCGCAAGCTTCCAGCCTGCAATTGTCGGCCTGCACAGGCACGACGGCCTGGTACAATGGCCAAAACCTACAGCCCGGCAGTACGCAGGATTTTACCTTCCAAACCTGGCAAGGCTGCGACTCCGTGGTGACGGTGACGGTGGACGAATGGTTCCCTCAGGCGTCTGCGGTGCAACTGAGCGCCTGCACAGGTACAACAGCCTCGTACAATGGCCAGAACCTGCAGCCAGGCAGCACACAGGATTTCACCTTCCAAACATGGCAAGGCTGCGACTCCGTGGTGACGGTGACGGTGGACGAACTTTCCCCGGCCTTCGGTTCGGTCACCTTGCAGGGTTGCGACGGGGTGCCGCTCATTTACCAAGGCACGGAAATAGCGCCCGGCAGCAGCATGGATTTCACCTACGCCGCCGCCAATGGCTGCGACTCGGTGGTGACGGTGACGGCCCTGCCCTCGGTGCCAGTGCTGACGAGCAGTGCCTTCGTTGAAATATGCGACGGCGGCTCCACGCAGGTGTTTGGCCAGACGGTCACGCAGGCGGGCGAATACTCGCAAAGCTTCACCAGCAGCCTCGGCTGCGACTCCATCCATACGGTGACGGTGGCCATCAACAACAACCTGTTGCTGGATTTCCCGAACGACATCACGATCGGCTTGGGTGAAACGGCCACGCTGAACCCACTCATTTTCCCGCCGGGCAACCAAAGCTACACCTGGCAGCCCGACCCGACCCTGAGTTGCCTCGACTGCAAAAACCCCATCGCTTCGCCCCTGCTGACCACCACCTACACCCTCACCGTCAACGACAGTGCGGGCTGCGAGGCCACTGCCAGCCAAGTGGTGGTGGTGGACAAAACGAAGGGCGTCTTCATCCCGAACGCATTCAGCCCGAACGGCGACGGCTTCAACGATGTGTTCATGATATTCAGCGATGGGCGCAGCGTGCGGCAGGTACATTCCTTCCTGGTCTTCTCCCGCTGGGGCGAGTCGGTCTTCGAGTTCTACAACTTCCCGCCCGACGACGTGGCCTTCGGCTGGAACGGCCTGTTCCGGGACAAAAAAATGGACACGGGCGTCTTCGCCTACTTCGCCGAGGTGGAGTTTATTGACGGGGAGAAGAAGTTGTTCAAGGGGGATGTGGTGTTGATGAGGTGAGGGGGTCACGGCTGCACGACGAGCTTCCCCCCGCCCAGCCTTCGGTTTGAAGATTTTACCTCCCAAAAATACAGCCCCGGCGGCAGCCCCGCCACCGAACAACTGTGTTCTGCTTGCCCCGTGGCCAAGACCTCCCGCCGTACCCGCTGCCCCATGCCGTTGTACAGCGCCCAGGTGCCGGGCTGCGGCAACGCTGCTGGCAATGCCAGGTGCACCTCCCCGCTGGCCGGGTTGGGCCAGAGCCTCGCCCCCTGCTGGG
>JBGSKQ010000048.1:0-105238 GCA_041741095.1 Saprospiraceae bacterium | reverse complement strand
CTTGAGACAAAAACGAGCTATTTTTTGTCAGTTTTTTAGGTTTTTGAAGGCGCATAGTTTGGCTACGCAACTGAAAAAAGCTGAAAAAATGGCGAAAAAGAGCCGTTTTTTGGCCAAGTGACCAAATCGCAAACAAGCTCTTATAAACCAAAATATAATTATCCGCAATTTAGAGTAAATACAATTATATCAGGGCTTTGGCCAGCACAGGTTTGACACCAAATGCAACAGCCGTATTTTTAAACAACTGGCAATGATTTTACCAGAATTCAAACAATTAAAAAATAAATAGAAATAACTCAATACAATTCGCTGGATTGGGAAAGGTAGATGGGCCGTAGGTGAATAATACTATTAAAGACGCCCGCCGGGAATTATTTATTGTTGAACGCTATCGGCTTTTGTTGGGAAGGAGTGAGAGAGATGAGAGGAGTCAGAGAGATGAGCTTTCAAAATAATGAAATGATTTTTGGCAAAAAAATAATAAGACCCACAGCCGCTGCCCCAATGGCCGCAATGAGCACGGCTGCCGCCGCCACGTCTTTTGCCTTGCCTGCCAAAGGGTGGTAATCGGGCGAAGCGAGGTCGGTCAGGAATTCGATGGCTGTGTTGAAGGCTTCTGTCGAAAAAACGAGGGCAATGGCCAAAATAGCGGCGCACCACTCTGCCGTACTTATGTTAAAATAAAAACCAGCGGCAAGCACAAGTAGCGTTGCCAGCAAGTGTATCCTTGCATTGGGCTGTGTGTGCAGCAGGTCGCCCAAACCTGCAAAGGCATAGCGAAAACTATTGAGCCGTTTTTTTAGCATGGGTAGCCAGCGGTTTGAAACTGTAGTTGCCCAGGATGCCCAGGCGGTGTGCGGCCTTGCTTTTCAGCACTTCAAAACCATTGCAGTACAGGCGGGGCGAAAAGAAAATATGGTCGAGCGGGATGTCGAAAAAAGAGGATGTGCCGCCGTTGGAGTAGGGCATGAAGCCTCTGCGGCTTTCCAGCAGGCCCGAACTGTCCATAAAAATCTGCATTTCGCTCGACCAGGATACAGAATTGAAATCACCCATGACGATGACGGGCATTTCCATTTTTCTGACCTCGGTGGCCACCATGCCCAGGTGCTCACGCAGGCGTTGCAAGGAAAATGTGTTGAGCGCCGGTTCGGTATGTACGCTCATAAAACAAAATTTTTCGCCCTCCACGTCCACGCAGCCCCGCAGGTTGGGTATTTCCTCATAATAAAATGTGTCAATGTCCGTCAGTTGGAAGCGGGAGAAAATGGCCATGCCAAAAAGCCCGATGTCCACCATGTCGTGGTGGAAGGGGTAGCTGGCGGCGAGGGAATCCTGGAGCAAGCGCCCCCAGTCGGGCGTCACCTCGTGGAAGGATACCAGATCGGCGTTGCTCTGGCGCAAGGTATTCAGCAGGTCGCTGGCATCGGCGGTGTTGGTCACGTTGAGGTGGACGGCCCGGAACTCGACCTCCGGCGCATCCTGCACGGGGGGCATGCGGTCTTTGATCACCATTTGCCGCCAGCGCTCGATGGTGTTGCTTTTTACCGAATATTTTAAGAAAAAGCACAAAAGGGCGCAGCCGGCAAAGCAGATAAAGGTCAGCCGGGGCTGTTGTAAAAAAAGGAAGACCATGCCTGCCGCCAAGTAGAAAAGCATGAGCAGCACAGCATAATTGACGGCCCATGACAGTTGGGGGATGAAATGCGGAAAGACGCTGACCACCACGCCCAGCGCTACCATCATGGCGATGGCAAGCTGTACAAGTGGGTGGGATAATAAGCGGCTTAGCATGTATTTTTTGGATGTTCGGCTGCTTGAGTTGCTGGGGCAGGACTTGCGCCAGGCAAGCCTGTCAACGGCATTTCTCAGGTAGGTCATGTAAAATTAGTAATTTGAACTAAAGTAGCACAAGCCGCCAGGCAGAACTTTTTTAACCTTCTTTCACAACTCCGGCCCTCCCGCTTTTCCTTTTTTGAAAAACCATAACCAAAGGCCTGTCCTATTTAACATTTTCATGCCGTCAATTAGGGCGTAAACATTTTTGGCAAAATGGGAACCTGCCATTCCCAAATGAGCCAATTCACAAAAAAAACTACGACTGCCATGCAAACAACAATGAAGACCATCGCCCTTTTTGCCATCCTCATTTTCAGCATCCATGCGCAGGCCCAACAATTTTCCCTGGGTTTTAAAATGGGCGCACAGCGGGCCAATGTGCAGGTACCGGACATCATCAACGACGTTGAATTCCTGCCCGATTTCAAGACCATCACGACCACCAATTTCGGCGTGGTATCGGAACTGGAACTGCACCCCAATTTTGCCATACAACCCGAACTGAGCTACGTGACCAAGGGCTTCAAAGTCCCCGAAAACTTCGACCTCGAACTCTTCAATGTGCCGCTGCTGGTGGGCATCACTGCGGTTTCGCAGTTCCGTTACATCGAAATGCCACTATTGGCCAAGGCAAAACTGGGCAACTTCTACCTGCTGGCCGGCCCTACTTTTGGCTATGCCATGAAGGGGAATTTGGAAACCCGTGCCAGGCTCATTTTGGAATACGACCTGTTCGACACAAAAATCAACCTGGACAATGTAGGCTACGAGCGCTGGGAAGTCGGCGGCATGGTGGGCGGCGGCTTTGCCATTCCTGCTTTCAACGGCGGCCAAATTTTCCTGGATGCACGCTACTCGCACGGCTTTACGCAGCCCTACGACATCCCGGTGGTACACGAAAAGGTGCAGCACAAAAGCTTCGGCCTGAATGTCGGGTTTTTGATTCCGATTGGAAGGAAGGAGACGTTGTACCCAAAAGCCTAATCACCCTTCATAATAAATCCTATAAATCGCATTCGCAAAATCATCCGATACCAGCATCGAGCCGTCGGGCAACAGCTCCACATCCACGGGCCTGCCCCACGGCTCGTCAGTTTTTTCATTGAGCCAGCCTTCGGCGAAGGGCTTGTAGCTGGTGGCCTTGCCGTTTTCCAGCGTCACCATCGTCACCCTGTAGCCGATTTTTTTGCTGCGGTTCCAGGAGCCGTGTTCGGCGATGAAGATTTGGTTTTTGTAGCTGGCGGGGAACATATTGCCCGTGTAAAACTCCATACCCAAAGCGGCCACGTGGGGACCTAATTTTTGGGCGGGCGGCGTGAATTCGTTGCACAGTCTTTTTTGGCCAAAACGGTCGTCCGGCAAATCGCCCTGGTGGCAGTAGGGGTAGCCAAAGTGCATATCGTCCTTGGTTGCCCGGTTCAATTCGTCGGCGGGCAGGTCGTCGCCAGCCCAATCACGGCCATTTTCTGTAAACCAAAGTTCTTTCGTCTCCGGGTGCCAATCGAAGCCCACCGTATTGCGGATGCCGTGCTGCACCACTTCCATGCCCGTGCCGTCGGCGTTCAGGCGGGTGATGCTGGCAAAAATTTCATCTTCCTCCTCGCAAATATTGCAAGGTGCGCCCACTGGCACGTACAACTTCCCATCGGGGCCAAAAGCGATGTATTTCCAGCCGTGGTGCGACTTGTCGGGGTATTTGTCAAACACCGTGACGGGCTTGGGCGGGTTGGCCAATTTGCCCTCTATGCCTTCAAATTTCAGGATGCGGCTCATTTCGGCCACGTACAAATCTCCATCCTTGAAGGCCACGCCATTGGGCAATTTCAGATCCTTTGCCAAGGTGTATATTTTGTCAATTTTATGGTCGCCATTTTCGTCCCGAAGGGCATACACGCTCCCGTTGTCCCTGGTGCCCACGAAGAGCGTCCCGTCGGGCGAAAGTGCCATCGAACGGGCATTGCTGACGCCTTCGGCATAGATGGCTATTTTAAAACCGGGCGGCAGTTTGATGTCTTTCAAATAAGCGTCCAATGCGGAAGGGTTGTTCTTTATCTCCTTCGCCGCTTTTTTGTCGGGGAAATTGATGGAGTTGCAGTTGAGGATGCCTAGGGCAAAGAATAGCAGTAACAAGGTTTTATTTTTCATGTGCCATTTTTATCCAAAAAGACGGTCGAACAATGATTAGGTTCAAATATAAAAAATGGCAACAAGACATGGCAGATGAGCAAAGCAAAATTGCGTCTCCGCAGCCCTTCCACACTTTTTTCTTCAATTCAAGAAAGCGATCCTGCCTGTTTAATTTTTTTGTCCTATTTTTCCCGCAACATGCCGTCAGGCATTTTTATCTGCCTTTTTCTTGGTTTTTTTTATCAAAATTAAAAACCAGGATGCCCCAGGCCCATTTACCAAACTGCTTGAGAATTGCTTTTGACGCCTGCAAAAAGGGGGAAAAAGCCCAAATAAAACTTCGACACCCATGGTAATCAAAATGATCAGTCTCATCCTGGGCGGCGGTGCCGGCTCCAGGCTACAGCCCCTCACAGAGCAACGCTCGAAGCCCGCCGTGCCCATTGGGGGGAAATACCGCCTCATTGATATCCCCATTTCCAATTGCCTCAATTCTGGCGTCCGGAGGATGTTCGTGTTGACCCAGTTCAACTCTGCCTCCCTCAACCAGCACATCAAAAATACCTACCATTTCGACCATTTCGGGGCGGGTTTTGTGGACATACTGGCCGCCGAACAGCGGCAGGGCAGCGACAAGTGGTTCCAGGGAACCGCCGATGCCGTGCGCCAGTCCATGCGTCACCTCGTCAGCCACGACTACGACTATATCCTCATCCTCTCCGGCGACCAGCTTTATCAAATGGACTTTGAGGAAATGGCCCGTTCGCACATCGAAAAAGGGGCGGACCTGACCATTGCCACCATCCCTGTCGTGGCGAAAGAGGCTACCTCTTTTGGCATTATGAAGGTAAACGAGGCTGGCTACATTGATTCTTTTGTGGAAAAACCTGCCGCCGACCAGTTGCCCGATTGGTCGTCGGAAGTGTCGGACGAGCTCAAAAAGAAGGGCAAGATTTTCCTGGCCTCGATGGGCATTTATATTTTTTCAAAAAAGGCCATCAAGAAACTCTTTCAAGAACACCCGGAGGCCCTCGATTTTGGCAAAGAAATCATTCCCGCTGCCATCAACGACCAATACACGGTGGCCAGCTACGAATACAACGGCTATTGGGAGGACATCGGGAACATCGGTTCCTTTTTCGATGCTAACCTGGCCTTGACGGACAATGTGCCAAAATTCAACCTCTTCGACAATCGCCGGGTGGTCTATACCCGCCCACGTATGCTGCCGCCGAGCAAGTTTTTCGGCACCGTGTTCCGCCATGTGGTGGTGGCAGAGGGCTGCATCGTCCATGCCGAGCGCATCGAGCGTTCGGTCATCGGCATCCGTTCCAGGATTGGAGCCTACACGGTCATTGCCAATTCTATCATCATGGGCAACGATTATTTCCAAAAGCTGGAAGAGATTGTATTGTCCGATGAAATCCCAATGGGGATTGGCCGCCATTGCATCATCGAAAATGCCATCATTGACAAGGACTGCCGCATCGGCGACAACGTGGTGATAAGGGGCAACCCCGGCAAATTGCCCGAAGAGGTACACCCTACCCATTCCATTGTGGATGGTATTGTTGTTTTGAAAAAAGGTGCCATCATTCCGGATGGAAGCCGGATTGGAGCCTAAATACCATTGTCATTGGTCATTGTGGTCATTAGTCATGATGGTCATTGGTCAATTTCTATGAGCATTAGATTTTTTGATGTTTGAATGAATGGAACGGGTGTTTTAAATTTTACATCGAAGAATCATAAATCACCTCATCACCGCCCTGCCAAATAGCCGCCAACAACATTATCAACATGAAACCACTAACTTTCCTTTGCATCTCCTGCGAATTCAAGGGGATTGATTTCCTGCGCTACTGCAAAGCCGAGGGGAACAAGGTCTTTCTCGTCACGGCCAAAGGGCTGGAAAACGAAGCCTGGCCCAGGGAATGCCTCGACGACATTTTCTTCATGGACGAAGTGGAGCACGGCACCTGGAACATGGAACATTTCATTGCAGGGCTGGCCTATTTCATGCGCTCCCACAAGATTGACAGGCTGGTGGCCCTCGATGACTTCGACGTGGAAGAAGCTGCCGAACTTAGGGAGCATTTCCGACTGCCGGGCATGGGCCAAACGACTGCCCGCCACTTCCGTGACAAGCTGGCCATGCGCCTGAAAGCTGCCGATGCTGGCCTGCAAGTGCCTGCATTCACAGCCCTTTTCAACGATGAAGACGTCCACCAGTTTGCCCAAAAAATAAACCCGCCATACATGGTGAAGCCCCGCTCGGAGGCTGCGGCCAAGGGTATCCGCAAGGTCAATTCTGCCGATGAACTCTGGCGCACTATTTTTGAATTGGGTGAAAAACGCCACGATTTCCTTTGCGAAGAATATTGCCCAGGAGACATCTACCACGTTGATTCGCTGACGGTGAGCGGCAAGCCTATTTTTACCAGGGTCTCGCAATATCTCAGCACGCCTTGGGACGTGGCGCACGGCGGCGGCATTTTCCGTTCCATTATTTGTGAATACGGTTCCAAGGACGAAAAGGAACTTATCAAGTTCAACGCTGCGGTGATGAAAGCCTTTGGCATGGTGTACAGCGCCTCGCACACGGAATTCATCAAGTCAAACGAAGATGGGAAATTTTATTTTCTGGAAACGTCTTCCCGGGTGGGCGGTGCCAATTTAGCCGAAATGATCAAAGCCGCAACGGGCGTCAACCTTTGGGGCGAATGGGCCAGGCTGGAATCTGCGGTGGCAAAAGGCGAAGATTACAAATTGCCATCAGTGAGCGGCGATTACGCTGGCATCATCACCTCGCTTTCCCGCCAACGGGAGCCGGATCATAGCAGTTTTGACGATCCTGAAATTGTTTGGCGCTTGGACAAAGCCCATCATATTGGTTTGGTAGTAAAATCTCCGAGCCGTCAGCGTATTCTGGAATTACTGGACAAATATGCGGAGCGTATCCGGGCAGATTTTCATGCTTCTATGCCGGGGTGAGGGGGTGAGAGAAATGAGTCCCGATAGCTATCGGGAGAGAGAAATGAGAGGGGAGGGTTGCTACTTTTTTTAACACGGAGGCACGGAGGTTGTAGAGGGACACGGAGGGCTTTTGGTAAACATCTAATAAACCTGAGTTATGCTATTTTATTTGGTTACCAATAACTTACGAACTCTTCTGACGGGATTGGAACGCAGATTGGACGGATGAGGCGGATCGAAACGGATTTTCTTAACCAACTAATTGAATCCACTCAAATCCGCCCAATTCGCCTCATCGGCGCTCCAATCCTGTTACGTTTGATGCCATACTCACGTTAATAATCAACTTAATCTCTGTGTCCCTCCTTGTTTTCCGTGCCTCCGTGTTTAAAAAAGCTCATTCTCACCTCATTCCAGCAAAGTTTCCCTAAACAGGCGATAAATCCGGCGGTACTCGTCCGCCCAACTGCTGGGCTCTACGAAGCCATGATCTTCCATCGGGAAAATCGCCATTTCCCAGTTTTCTTTTTTTAGCTCGATCAATCGCTGCGAGAGGCGTACCACGTCTTGAAACTGCACATTAACATCCAACATGCCGTGCAGGATGAGCAAATTGCCTTTGAAACCTTCTGCAAAATTGATGGGCGAGCTGCGCCGAAAGGCGATACTATCTTCCATAGGGGTGTTGAGGATATTGGAAGTGTATTCGTGGTTGTAGTGCGCCCAGTCGGTGACGGATCGCAGGGCCGCCCCGCTTTTGAAAGTACCGGGCGAAGTGAACATGGCCATCAGCGTGATGAAGCCGCCATAGCTGCCCCCGTAGATGCCTATCCGGCCAGCATCAATGCCATGTTTTTCGACGAGGAATTTTGCCCCATCCACTTGGTCGCTGAGGTCTTTGCCGCCCATGTGGCGATAGATGGCAGTGCGCCAGTCCCGCCCGTAGCCGCTGCTGCCACGGTAGTCAATGTCCAGCACGGTAAAGCCGTTGTCAGTCAACAAGTTGTGAAACATAAATTCCCGAAAGTAGCTACTCCACCAGCGATGTACGTTTTGCAAATAGCCCGCCCCATGTACAAAAATGATCGCAGCACCATTGCTGGCGGCGGGCCTGTACAGTCGGGCAGGAACTTCTACGCCGTCACTGGCCTTGAACCACACCATTTCAGGTTCCCGCCAAGGATATTTTTGAAAATCAGCACTTAGGGAGTGGGTCAACTGGGCCATCGTTGCCCCTGGCTGGTTGGGCATCAGGTAAAGTTCCCAGGGTTTGTTGCTGTAAGAATAGCGCACGGCCAGCCACTTTTCATCGGGCGAAAGGGACACCTGGTGGCTGCCGGGCAGAGAGCTGATTTTTTCCATTTTACCGCCCGCCACGGGCATTTTATAAAAATGCTGCTCAAAGGGTGTTTCCTTGTTGGAAGTTATATAAAAATGCTTTTTGTCTTTGGACAAATCGGCTTCTATGATTTCAAATGGGCCGCTGGTGAGGGCCTTTTTTTCGCCCGTTCCCACGTCAATCGTATAAAGGTGGGCATAGCCGCTTTCCTCGCTCTGGAACCAAATGTGCTGGTCGTCGGGCAGCCAGCCCACTTTGCCCATCGAAAAATTATAGCCCGAAATGCCGGGGCCGCCGATCCAGGCATCGTCGTGCTGGCGGTCCAACAGTTTCAATTTTCCACTAAAAAGGTCGAGCAGCAACAACCAGCGGTCTTTATTGTCCATTGCCCTGACGACAATGAGCGCCTTGCCATCTTCCGAGTACACGGGGCCATGAAAAACGATGGGACGATGGTGCTTGTAAGCGCTTTCATAAGGCAGGCTGTCAACATGGTATTCTTTTAAAAAGGCGGGTTTGTCAAAAATGCCCTCAATTTGCATGGGGTCGAGGAAGTAAATCGTGTCCAATTGGCGGTCGTAAATGCCCATTTCCGTTTCGTCCTGCGGCGATCCGACCTTTGGGCGGGATTTCAATTCTTCAATTTGCCCGCTCTCTGTCACGTAATTCGGCACTTGGGTATCCTTGCCCTCCCCGACTTCAATGAGCCGGAAAGTGATGAAACGCAAATCGGGACTGGCGATGAGGTTGGACAGGCGTTTTTCACCATAATAATATGCCTTGGGCCGCATGGGTTTCAGGTCTTCCCCCCGCCTCTTTTCAGCGTCCTTTTTAGCTTTTCGCTCGGCCAATATTTCAAAAAGTTCCAATTGCTGGCGCTCCAGCCACTCGTCTTGCAGCAGCTTTTTTTTGTCCTTTTTTTCATTGCCTTTTTTAAAATCGCTCAACTGCTGGGTACTGCCCGTTGCCATATCCCAGGCGAATAAGTTATTGTCTTTTTGAAAAATAATCTGGCGCTCATCGCCGGAAAACGAGGGGTTGCTTTCGTGATCAAGCGTATTCGTGATTTGCAGTTTGGTGTTTTTGGCCAAATCCAGCAGGAAGAGGTCGCCGTTTTTGCCATATACTTTTTTCGTGTGGTTTTTATTGAAAACGCCATCGGCCGTCATGGCAAGTTCTTCTTCCAAAGTCAATTGTTCGGGTTGGCTGGCCTTTCCGTCTTTGATTTCTACCCGCCAATTGCTTCGGAGCGTGTCGCCGTTGGGGTTCCAGGAAAAAAAGATGCTGCGGCTGTCTTCCGACCAGGAAATATCCTCCGGCAGATAGCCGACGAACTTCTCGCCCTGCATGATTTCGTCAATGGAAAGCGGTGAAAGGTTGGCGGGCGTCTGGCCAAAAATATTAACCGCCCAAAAAAAGGCAATGAAAAGGGAAGAAGAGGCTTTGAACATGATGAAGCTTGGGTTTGAAAAATTGGGCGCTAAAGGTATAAAACACTAGGGCTACTAAAGAAATATGCAGGCTTGCCTTTTGTCGTGGCTGGGCAGGATAGCCATCCAAACGCCAAAATTGTTGTGGAAAGCCTAAGTTTGCGCCATCTAATTGATGTGTCGTTGACAATTTTTCCAAGTGGAAAAAGTTTTGACCTGCAACCATATTTCAATCAAACAAACATGAAAAGAAGCATTCTTCTACTATCCATCGTTTTGTCCGGCCTTGCCGCACAGGCCCAGGACAAAGACCTTCGTTATTATGATTACGTTTATTTGAGCAATATAAAATCCGTCCGATTCCACGTGGCGGGGCTGTTGTTGAGTATGCCCATTATGAACATGAATACCTCCACCGGCCTAAAACTCTCTTTCGACGACATGGACGGCGATACCAAAAATTATGTTTATTCCGTGGTGCATTGCGACGCCAACTGGCAGCCCTCCAGCCTCAGCGAAGCCGAGTATATCAATGGCTTCCACGAAGGGGATATCGAAACCTTTGATTATTCTTTTAAAACGAGATCGATCTATACCCACTACTGGCTCACTTTGCCCAACGAAGACATGGCCTTCACCCAATCGGGCAACTATCTTTTAAAAATATATGAGAACGAGGGTGACAAGCGCTTGGCCATCACCCGGCGCTTTATGATAGTGGACAATAGGGTGTCCGTCATTCCCAATATGGTGCGGCCCGCCAATGTGAGCAAGAGCGACACGCACCAAGAGATAGATTTTACCGTTACCCACAAAGATTTTGAAATCAGGAACCCACGCACCGAACTATCAGTGACCGTCTTGCAAAATGGCCGTTGGGACAATGCCATCACGGGCCTGGAGCCGCAATTTTCCCGCCTGGAAGAACAGGTGTACGATTATCAGGACAAAATTGTCTTCCCTGCGGGCCGGGAGTTCCGCTTTGCCGATTTGCGGAGCATGAAAGTGGCCTCCGGCAGGGTGGAGTTTATTGATTTTGAAAACGAACACCCCTTTGTCACCCTTTACACGGATAAAAAACGGATGAACTCCGGCCACCTTGAAATTGAAGACCTCAACGGCAACTATGTCATCCAAACCCTTGACGACGACGACCACGACCTGGAAAGCGACTACGCCACTGTTTGGTTTAAACTCTACAGCCCAAGCGAAATGTACGAACAGGACATTTATATCTTTGGCGGGCTGACCGACTGGCAATTAAAACCTGAATTTAAAATGGAATACAACCCCGCCGTTAGCAGCTATGTTGGCAAGGCTTATCTAAAACAAGGGTACTACGATTACATGTATGCCGCCTTGCCAAGGGGAGCCAGCGCACCCGATTTTGAAGATACAGAAGGGAATTGGTACGAAACGGACAACCTCTATACTGTGCTGGTCTATTACAAACCATTTGGCGGCAGGTTCGACCAATTGGTCGGCTCCTATTCGTTCAATTCCAGACGATAATTTTTTAATGACGAACAAGCCTTTCCTCCAAGTTCATCGTTCATCATTCATCATTCATCGTTCTATTAAATTTGCGCTATGAAATCAACAAACTATCTATTCCAGGCCATTGGCCTTGCCCTGCTGTTGGGCGTTTTTTCCTGCAAAAACAACAATCCGGAAGGGCAGCCCGCCGATGGGCAAACCACTGCTCCTCAAGCCACCACACCTGCCATTGATGAATTGACCCAAAAAATAGAAAGCACCCCCAACAGCGCCGAACTGTATGCTTCACGGGGAAATCTGTGGTACCAGCACGAGAACTTCGACCAGGGCATTGCCGACATGGAAAAGGCCATTCAACTGGACTCCACCAGGCCGGAATATTTTCATAAACTGGCCGATTTTTACATGGATTATTACAAATCCAAACTGGCGCTAAATACCATGCAGCGGGCGGCGGCCAATTTCCCCAACCGCATTCCCACCTTGCTCAAATTGTCGGAATACCAGCTCATTTTGCAGCAGTACAACGACGCCCTTTTTACCCTGGAGCGCATCCGTGCCCAAGAGCCGCTCAATGCGGATATGTTTTACATGTTTGGGCGGGTTTTTACGGAAATGGATAAAAAGGATCAGGCAATTACGGCTTTCCAGTCGGCAGTGGAAAACAACCCTGACATGCAGGATGCCTGGGTGTTATTGGCTGATTTGCTGGCAGAAAAAGGCAACCCCATCGCCGCCAAATATTATGAAAATGCCCTGCGCCTGGACTCGAACAATATTGACGCCCTGCACGCAAAGGCTTATTACCTCAGCAACCGCAAAAACGACCTGAAAGGCGCCATCGCTATTTATAAAAAAATCAACACGATTGACCCGCAGTACGCTGATGGCTACTACAACAGCGGTCTTATTTATCTCGATATGGACTCGGTGGAGCAAGCCTACAAAAACTTCGATCTGGCCATTAAAATGGCACCCACCTTCGCCGATGCCTACTACCACCGGGGCTTGGCCGCCGAATTGAAGGGCAACTCTACCCAAGCCATCGCAGACTATGAAAATGTGCTGAATTTCGACCCCGATTTTGAAGGGGCCAAGGCGGGGTTGAAGCGGTTGAAGAAATGATGTTGTAGTTATTTCTTATTAACTCAATAGCAATCCCAGTAAAACATCGCCTTTGAAAAATCCAGGTTCAGCAGGTCTTCTTTTTTGATAAAAAAATGCCCTACGCCCATATCGCCCCACATACAATGGATGGCTTTGTCTGTATCCAATTGGAAAAGCAGTTCCAGGTCGCCCAGGCGGTAGCGGGGGTCTTGCTGGGTAAAAAAAGCATAGCCGCCGACCTTGTGGCCGCCGGAGTTGTTCATTTTTGAATAGCTGTCCATGACGTCCCACTGGTGCCCGCCAAAGGGCTTGAAAAAATCTTCTCCCAGCAGCTTTTCAAAATGATAATCGCTCAGCGGCACTATTTCCTCCTGTTTTTCAAAATTGATGGGATATGAAATGCCTGCGGCAATCGGCAATTCCCCGGTAGCGATTTGTAAATCTCCAATTAACTGGGCTTCATTTTCCGCTGGATTTTCAAAATATAGCAGTCGGAAATCAGCTTGGTTAAAAGGATCACGGTAGTCCAGGCCAAAAGGGTTTTCATAATTAATATAAAAGTGGAGGAGGCCTTTTTCGGGGAAATTTTCCAGCGGCGGCATTTCACTAAAATTCAATTGTGCCAGAAAAAAAAGCGGCTCGCCCCGGCTATTGGTTGGGTAGTCAACTCCCTTTGGCAAATAGGGCTTTCCACCGATTTTGCTTTGCAAAACAGGCACGTCGCCCGCTTCGCCGGGGATGATTTTGACAAAAGGCCGGGCGGTGGCTTCCAGCTTTGGGCGTTGCGGCTCTAGTTCAAAAGGGAGATTCGGTCGGTCGTTCATTGGTTGGAGATTAATTTTTCGACAATGAATTGCAGTTTGTGCGCCGCCTCGTTGGCTGCTTCCAGCACAGCCTCGTGCGTTGTTTCCCGAATGGCTTCAGGAGGGTAGCCCAGGTCGGTCACCACGGAAACAGCGGAAATCCTCATGCCCGCATGTTTCGCCACGATCACCTCCGGCACGGTGGACATGCCCGCCAGATCGGCCCCGATGCGGTGCAGGAAAGTGTATTCGGCGGGCGTTTCCAAGTTGGGGCCGGACATGACGGCGAATACGCCCGTGTGCGCCCGAAAACCCTGCTCCTTGGCGATGACCATCGCCTGTTCCAGCAAAGCCTTGTCGTAGGTGTGCAGCATATCGGGGAAGCGGGGCCCGAGGCGCTCGTCGTTCGGGCCACGCAGCGGGTTGTCCGGCAGCAGGTTGATGTGGTCTTTGATGAAAACGAGGTCGCCGATTTCGTGCGCAGGGTTCACGCTGCCGGCTGCATTTGACACCAAAAGGCTGCCCACGCCCAGCGCCTTCATCACCCGGATGGGGAAGGTTACTTTTTGAAGGGAATATCCTTCGTAATAATGGAAGCGCCCCGCCATTGCTACGACGGGCACGCCAGCCAGTTTTCCAAAAATCAACTGACCTTTGTGGCCTTCCACGGTTGGCACTGGAAAATGCGGAATGTCTTTATAATCAATGGCTTGTGCATCCTGAATGGCATCAGCCAGTCCGCCAAGGCCGGAGCCAAGCACCAACCCCCATGCGGGTTGTACTTTTGTTTTTTGCTGGATATAATGGGCGGCTTCGTAGATTTCGTCGTACAGCATAATTGGAAGTAAAAAGGACAAAGTAAAAAGTTAAGAGGGCGGAAGGGCAAAGTTATTTTTTTCGGGACAACCTGTTCCAATCCTGGCCTGTTTGCAACCTATGTCCCAATTGTTTTTCTTTGAAAACAAAGGTAAACTGGCAAACGTGTAAGATTTCCCCACCAAATTGTGCATTGGCAGTTATTCTTGCATCTCCCCAGTCAAATTTTCCTTTTCCGCAACTAAGCAGCTAAGCTGTGCGTTTGAGAAAAGCCTTTTTTCATTTAGTTTTGAAGGGATTTTATAAAAAAACGGCGTGGAGGAGTGGAGAGGAATTTGCTCACGAATCCAGTTAGTCTAACAGAATTTCACCAAAAGAAAAATAAGTCCACATGGCGTACAAGGATAATTACCAGTTATTGATTGAAAAGCTCGACCAGTTCATCCGAAAGTATTACGTCAACCAGCTCATCAGGGGCGGTTTGTTCAGCTTGGCGCTGATGCTGGTGATGTTCCTGGGCTTGAATTTTTTGGAATATTACTACTACTTCAAACCGGGGGTGCGCACGATGTTGTTTTGGTCCTTTGTGGGCGTTTCTGCGCTTGCGCTTTTCTTTTGGGTGGCCATGCCGCTGCTGCATTATTTCCGTTTGGGCAAAGTCATTTCGCATGAAAAGGCGGCGGGTATCATTGGCAGCCATTTTACCGATGTAAAAGATAAACTGCTGAATATCTTGCAGTTGCGCCACCAGGCTGACAGCGCTCAAAATCGGGATTTGATTTTGGCCAGCATCAACCAAAAATCGGAAGAAATAAAACCTGTGCCCTTCAAAGGGGCCATTGACCTCTCGCAAAACAGGCGCTACATGCGCTACGTGCTACCGCCGCTGCTCCTGCTCATTATCCTCTTGTTTGCCGCCCCAAGTTTGATCACAGATAGCACGGCCAGGCTGTTGAGCTACAACAAGGAATTTGAAAAACCGGCACCTTTCCATTTTATCATCGGTGAAGACAGCCTGCAGGTGGTGCAGTACGGCGAATACCCGCTGACTGTGAAAGTGGAGGGCAATGTGCTGCCCAACGAGGCATTTATCAACATTGACAACATACAATACCGCCTGACGAAATTGGACAACAGCACTTTCACTTACCGTTTCAGTAATGTGGCGAAGGACACGGAGTTCAAGTTTTTTTCCAGTGGCATCGAATCGAAAGACTATACGCTGGAGGTGTTGAAAAAACCGAACATCACTGGTTTTGACGTGAAATTGGATTATCCGGCGTACATCGGAAGGAAGGATGAGGAAATGAAAAGCATCGGCGACCTAGTGGTGCCAATTGGGACGAACATTGATTGGATTTTCAATGCACAAAATACGGACAACATCGCCATCCGTTTTGTAAATGCAGGTGAAACGACAGAGACGAAGCGCTTTTCCGATGAGCTTTTTACCTATAAAAAAAGGGCGCTGAAGGATGAGACTTATCGCTTGTACATTTCCAACGAAGACCTGCCGAATGCGGATTCCGTGACCTATTCCATCACGGTCGTGCCAGATTTGTACCCGACCATCAAGGCCGAAAAATTCCAGGACAGCCTGAACTCCAAGCTGGTTTACTTCGTGGGCGAGGCCGCCGACGATTATGGCCTGTTGAGCCTTTCGTTCAACTATCGTCTAAAACGTGACGGAAAAGAGGGCGACCTGAAGACGATGAAACTTCAAAAACCCGATGGCAAGGCTGTTCAGTACAACCACATTTTCGATGTGGCCGAACTGGCCCTGAAACCCGGTGAAGAAGTGACTTATTATTTTGAGGTGTTCGACAACGACGGCGTGAACGGCAGCAAATCTGCCCGCACCAACCTGATGGTCTATGCCATGCCGACAGTGGAGGAGTTTGAAAAAATGCAGGAAGAAAACAACCAGGACATCAAGGACAAACTGATGAAGTCGCTCCAGGAGAGCAAAAAGATACAGGAAGACATGAAGAAGCTGCAAGACAAGGTGTTGCAGCAAAAAGATATGGACTGGCAGACCCGCAAGGAACTGGAAAAACTCCTCGAACGCCAGAAAGAACTGGAAAAACAAATCGAAGAGGCCATGAAGGCCAATGAAGAAAACCGCAAAAACCAGGAGGAATTTTCGCCGCCCAACGAGGAAATGCAGGAAAAACAAGAGAAATTGGACGAGATGATGGAAGACGTGATGAGCGATGAAATGAAGGAGTTGATGCAAAAAATAGAGGAGCTTTTACAGGAAATGAACAAGGACAAAGCCCTCGAAATGATGGAGGAGATGCAGTCCAACGAAGAGAAAAAAGAGAAAGACCTCGACAGGATGCTGGAGCTTTTCAAACAATTGGAGTTTGAATATGAAACGCAGCAGACCATTGACAAGCTGGAGAAACTGGCCGAGGAGCAGGAAAAACTGAGCGAGGAAACGCAGCAAGCCGACGAGCAAAAGCAAGAACAGTCAGCCGAGAAGCAAAAAGAGAAACAGGAGGAACTGGGCGAAAAGCAGGAAGATATAAACAAGCAGTTTGAGGATATTGAAAAGAAAATGGAGGATCTGAAGAAGAAGAACGAGGAGATGCAGAACAAGAAAGATTTTGATGAGAAAAAAGAAGAACGGGAGGATATTAAGGAAGACCTTAAAGACAGCAAGGAAAACCTCCAAAAGAAGGACAACAAAAAGGCCAGCCGCAAGCAAAAAAGCGCCGCTGGCAAAATGAAGGAAATGGCTGGCGACATGGCCGCCCAGATGCAGGGCCAGGAAATGGAACAATTGGAAATGGACATGAAAGCCCTCCGCCAGTTGTTGGAAAACATTGTGACCTTGTCATTTGAACAGGAAGAAGTGATGAACAACTTTGTGCCGGTGGAGATCAACACGCCCCGCTACATTGGCCTGACGCAGTCGCAAAAGAAAATCCAGGACGATTTCAAAGTGGCAGAAGACAGCCTTTATGCCTTGGCCAAGCGGGTCATTCAGATGGAAAGTTTCATCACCGAAAAAGTGGGCGAGATAAAGGACAACATGCGCAAAAGCCTGGACAACCTGGAAGAGCGCCAAAAGCCCCAGGCCAGCGAGCAGCAGCAACGGGCCATGAAAAACCTCAACGACCTCGCCCTCATGCTCAGCGAGGTGATGCAGCAAATGCAGATGCAAATGTCGAGCATGATGCCCGGCAGCCAGCAGTGCAGCAACCCCGGCAACAACCCCAACGGCAAGAGCGGCAAGGAACCCGGCGATAAAATGTCGGAAGGCCAAAAGGAACTTAACGAGGGCATGAAAAAAATGAAAGAGGGCATGGGCAAAGAAGGCGAAGGCGGACAACAGCCATCCAGCAAGGAGTTCGCCGAAATAGCCGCCCGCCAGGCAGCCCTCCGCAAGGCATTGAAAGAAAAGCAGAAAAAACTCCAGGAACAAGGCCAGGGCAACAAGGAACTGGAAGAGATCATGGAGCAAATGAACAAGATAGAAATCGAACTGGTAAACAAGCGCCTCAGCAACGAGATGCTCAAGCGCCAGCAGGACATCCTGACCCGCCTGCTCGAACACGAAAAGGCAGAGCGCCAAAGGGAGTACGACAATAAGCGCAAGTCGGAAACTGCGCAAGAAAAAGAGCGCAAACTGCCGCCTTCATTAGAGGAATACATCAAAAAACGGGAGGCCGAAATCGAGCAGTTCAAAACGGTGAACCCCTCGTTGAAGCCTTATTATAAGACATTGGTGGAAGAGTATTATAAGTCGTTGAAGGGGGCGAAGTAAAAAGCCCCTTCAAAAAAACGGGCGCTGGGCATCGTGTCCAGCGCCCGTTTTTTTTTATTCCCCTGCATCCCAGGGATTCCAAAACAACTCCTCGAACTTGACCACCCGGTCGTTCACCACTTCCACCCCTTCCTTTTCCAGCAATTCCTGCATGAGGGTTGGTGTTCGGAAATTGTTCCTACCACTCAATTCGCCTTTGCGGTTCAATACACGATGAGCGGGTATGCCATCGCCCGACTGGCTGTTGTAAAGTGCCCAACCGACCATGCGGGCCGAGCCGAGCGCCAGGAAATCGGCGATGGCACCGTAGGAAGTCACCCGGCCGGACGGGATGCTTTTCACCACGGCATGTACCTGTTCGATGTAGGTTTCATCTTTCATGTTGGTAGGGTAGTGTAGTTTTGTGGCTTGAAAATAAAACGGATTTCGGCATGTTAAAAACAAAAGTAAAAGCCAGCGGCGTCAGCAACCTAACAGATGCGAGGTATTTTGCGGCCAGGGAGGTGGAGTGGCTGGGCTTCCCGCTCGGCACAGGTATTTCGGTAGAAGCCGCCAAAACGCTGATGGAATGGGTGGACGGGGTGAAAATCGTCGGCGAATTTGATTTCCCGACGGCAGCGGAAATACAGGAAGCGCAAAATATTTTATGGTTCGATGCGGTGCAGGTAGGCATGTTTGCGGCTTTGGGTGAATTGGCAAAATTGCAGGGCGTCACCTTGATCAAGGAAGTGGTATTCAGCGAAGGCTTTACCCAAAACGAACTGACCGGGCATTTCCACCAATACGCCGCTTGTTGCGACACTTTTTTACTGGATTTTACAAAAGCCGCCATCACCTGGCAGGATTTGCAAAATGGCCATCCATACCCTTTGGATTTGATAAAAAATCTGTGTGAAAAATACCAGATCATATTGGCCATTGACTGCCCGCCCAACGCTATTGATGTTTTATTAAAAAGCCTCCAACCCTACGGCCTCAGCCTGAAAGGGGGTGAAGAAGAAAAAATCGGCGTCAAATCCTTTGATGAATTGGATGAAATATTGGACGCCCTCGAAACTGCTGAATAACAATCTATTATGACGATTCAACAAGCACAGCAAACCGTTGACCACTGGATAAAAACCGTGGGCATTCGCTACTACAACGAACTAACCAACACAGCCATCCTGATGGAAGAGGTGGGCGAAGTGGCCCGCCTGATGGCCCGGCTCTACGGCGAGCAGTCTTTTAAAAAAACAGAAGACGCCGCCAATGCCCAAGCCAACCTTGCCGACGAAATGGCCGATGTGCTCTTCGTGCTCATTTGCCTCGCCAACCAAACGGGCGTGGACTTATCGGCTGCATTTGAAAAAAATATGGAAAAGAAAACGCAAAGGGACGCCGAGCGCCATGCAGGAAATGAAAAGCTGAGGTGAAAATAAGAAGGATATTAGCCAATAAAAAAGGGCAGCACTGATGATTCAATGCTGCCCTTTTTGATTTTAAAAGAAAAAAAAGTGAGTATAAGACCAGCTCTACCCCCCAAACGAACTGGTCTCACTCACTGTCCCGAGGCACTTCTGCCCCGAAGACATCTTTGGCGATGAGTGAGAAACCTGAATATCAGGGTTTTGCACCCAAAACAACGAAGCCGGGGTGGGCTTCTCCTTATCTTTATAAAGCCTAAATAGCTTTAACAATTAGCAATAATTCAAGTGGTTCTGGTTGACGGGAAGTGGGATAAAATTTGGACTAATCTGCACATAATGGGAGGGAAAGACAATGAAGATTAACCCGTATAATATTTTGCAAAACGTTTGAATACTTTCCGAAAACCATGCCACTTTTTAGGAGGCCATACCAAGAACAGAATTTTTTTTCGGGATTTTTATGACTGCATCGTTCATCCTTGCCGCTTGCAAATCGCCGAAAACTTTCTTGTACTCCGCATAGTCGGAGAATTCTTGGAACAAGACGATTTCATCGCCCTCTACCTGCAACAAAATGTGAAAACACAGATGATTGTCCTTGTAAAAAAACTTAGTTATAATGTCCTTTACCTGTACGCCATGAATCTGCCGCACGAAATTAATTTCGTGTTCCTTCACTTGAATTCCATGTACAGGGCGCACAGCGGTCATTAATTTTTAGTTTTTGTGTCTTCAATTTTTGTCGGCACAATGATACAGGCAAAATGAGTGCCTACTTGTGCCGGATAAAGTGTTAATGTGACACCAAAAAATTACTTCGTATGGCATTTACATGTCATGTTGGGCAATTAAAAGGCTCCAAAAACCGTCATTTTGTCAGCTATTACCTACTGGCATGTGCTTTGACCGGGCGGAAATCAGTGTGAAAGTTTCGGGCAGCTTTTTTGGCGATTTTTTTATTCTTTTTGCCAAATGCCCGAATTAATTATTCCATCAAAAACAAGATTGACTATGCAAAAAGGCAATATCTCCGTCCAAACCGAGAACATTTTCCCTATCATCAAAAAATTCTTGTACTCGGATCACGAAATTTTTCTTCGTGAATTGATTTCTAATGCCGTTGATGCTACCACCAAGCTGAAATCCCTGGCTTCCAGGGGCAATTTCAAAGGCGAACTGGGTGACCTGACCATCGAAGTCATTATTGACGAAAAAAAGAAAACCCTTACTATAAGGGATAAGGGCATCGGCATGACCGAAGAAGAGGTGGGCAAATACCTGAACCAAATCGCCATTTCTTCTGCCCAAGAGTTTTTGGAAAAATACCAGAGCGAGCACAACATCATTGGCAAATTTGGCCTTGGCTTTTATTCGGCCTTCATGGTGGCCGACAAGGTGGAAGCCGTCACCAAATCGTGGAAAGAAGGCGAGGCCGGCGTGACCTGGATTTGCGAAGGCAATCCGGAATACCAAGTCAAAACCAATAAAAAAACACAACGTGGCACTGACATCGTGCTGCACATCAACGACGAGAACAAAGAGTTTCTTGAAAACCACCGCATTGAAGAACTGCTGACGAAATACTGCAAGTTCCTCCCCGTGCCCATCAAGTTTGGTACTAAAAAAGAAACCATTGAAGAAGGCGAAGGCGACAAGAAGAAAGAAAAGGAAATCACCGTTGACAACATCATCAACAATGTGGCTCCTGCCTGGAAAAAACAGCCTGCCGACCTCAATGATGAAGATTACAAAGATTTTTACAGGGAGCTTTACCCTTTCACCTTCGAGTCGCCGCTGTTTTGGATTCACCTGAACATTGATTATCCTTTCAACCTGACGGGCATCCTTTATTTCCCTAAACTGCACAACGCCCTGGAAGTGCAGAAAAACAAAATCCACCTGTATTCCAACCAGGTTTATGTCACAGACGAGGTGAAAGAGATCGTGCCGGAGTTCCTCACCCTGCTGCATGGCGTGATTGATTCGCCCGACATCCCGCTCAACGTAAGCCGTAGCTACTTGCAAAGCGATAGCAGCGTGAAGAAGATCACAGGCTATATCACCAAAAAAGTGGCCGACAAGCTCCACGACCTTTTCAAAAATGACCGCAAGAGCTATGAGGAAAAATGGCAGGACCTGGGCGTTTTTGTAAAATATGGGATGCTCTCCGACGAGAAATTCCACGAGCGGGCCATGGACTTTGTGTTGTTGAAAAACACGGATGGCGAGGTTTACACCATTGAAGATTATAAGAAAAAAATAGAGCCGAACCAGACCGACAAACACAAGCGCATTATCATCCTCTATACCCACAATCCTGTGGAGCACCACAGCCTCATCGAAGCTGCCAAAAACAGGGGCTATGACGTGCTGGTATTGGACAACGTGATTGACAACCACTTTGCGCAGCACCTGGAGTATAAGTTGCAAAATGTCACCTTCGTACGGGTGGATTCCGACACGGTTGACAACCTGGTACAAAAGGACGAAAAAACCGAGAGCGTCCTCAGCGAAAAGGAGCAGGAAACCGTGAAAACCATCTTTGAAGGAGTGGCCAAAAAATCGTCCAGCGCCACGGTGCAGCTCAAGCCGATGTCGCCAAACGACCAGCCAGTGCAGATTACCAAGCCCGAGTTCATCCGCCGGATGAAGGAAATGCAGGCCTTCAGCGGCAGTGGCATGGGCGCTTTCGACGACATGTACAATGTGGTGATCAATACCAATCACCCCTACATCGCAGAAAAATTGTTGAAACTGCCCGAAGGTGAGGAGCGCCTTGATTTCAGCAAGCACCTGCTGGATTTGGCCTTGTTGAACCAGGGCATGTTGAAAGGGGCCGATCTGACGGCTTTTGTAAAAAAGAGCCTGGAGTTTTTGAAATAAAACCCTTGGTAATAAATGACGACGGCGGCTGCCCATTGCTTGGGCAGCCGCCGTTTTTTTTTTGAAAAAAGCCTGTCTTAGAAGCTGTTTGAATTTACCTCAATGGGCGGAAAAGACACCTTTTTTTCTCCATCAGGCAAATTCAATTAGCTTCTTACTTTTTTGAAATGCCCCACAGCCCTAAAAAGGTCAACAGCCCGTTTAAAATCAACAGTTCAAAGCCGAATTTGTAACCAAATATGGGGTAGCCGAAATAGTTGTTGTACAAATAAACGCCGAGGGTAATCAATACGGAAGTTATGCAGACCAATAGTGTGAGATGGTCTTTGATCTGCCTTTTTACATAAAAACCAAAGGCAAAAAGCCCCAATAAAGGCCCGTATGTAATGCTCGCCGAATCGAACACCAGTTTGATGACCTCCCCCGTGGCCAGCGCATAGAAAATGAGGATCATGACAAAAAAGATAGCCGAAAATCCAATATGTACCCAATGGCGCAAGCGGGCATTGGCCGGGGCGTTCACATCTTTTTTTGCAAAACCCAAAAAGTCAATGCAAAAAGCCGTGGTGAGCGAGGTGAGCGCCGAATCCGAACTGGCATAGCTGGAGGCGGTGATGCCCAAAATGAACAGGATGCCGACAATGGGCGGCGCATAATGGAAAGCCACTGTGGGGAAGAGCAAATCCGTGTCTGGCACTGTGGCAGTGCTGGCTATACCGTCTGCATACTTGATTACTTCCTTGCTGGGTATTTCAATGCCGTTTTGCGCAGCGTAAATAAACAACAAGACGCCCAGCGCCAAAAACAGCAAATTGATGAGCACCAATACGGATGAATAGGAAAAAATATTGATCTGCGCACCCTTTAAATTCTTGACAGTCAATATCTTCTGCATAATATCCTGGTCAAGGCCACTCATCACAATGGCGATAAAGGCACCTGCCATAAACTGTTTAAAAAAGTTCTTCGGGTCGCCCCAGCCGCCTTCGAAGAAGAAGATTTGGGAGCGGGCATCGTTGGTCACCGTTTCCACCATATCGCCAATACCGAGGCCCATGTTTTGTCCCACCAGCACGATGGTCAGTACCAGTGAGCCAATGAGGAAAAGGGTTTGTAGCGTGTCTGTCCAGATGATGGTTTTTACCCCTCCTTTAAATGTATAGGAAAAAATGAGCAGGATAGTGATAAGCCCCGTCAGCCAAAATGGTATCATAAACAGCGGCCCAATGACGAAGGTGTGCAACACTTTTGCCATCAAAAAAAGCCGGAGGGACGATCCAACCGTGCGGCTCAAGAGGAAAAATGCCGATCCGGTCTTGTGCGCCACTGGTCCGAATCTTTGTTCCAAATAACCATAAATGGAAATCAGGTGCAGCTTGTAGTACATCGGCAGCAGGACGAGGGCGATGACGGTGTAGCCTATCATGTACCCAAACACTACCTGCATGTAGCTCATGGCCGAGGAGTTGACATAGCCCGGCACGGAAATAAAAGTGACGCCCGAAATGGACGTGCCGATCATACCAATGGCTATGATCCACCAACGGGACTGCCGCCGTGCAATGAAAAAATCGGTATTGTCTGCCTTGCGGCTTGTGTACCACGAAATGCCGATGAGCATGGCAAAATAAAGCGCCATGATGCTGAAAATCAGCAAGGGCGTAAGTTGTGCTTGCATATTTCAGGTTTTAACTTCTGCTGGTCTGATATGCTAAAATCTATTCCTCTTCCTTGACTTCAATAGGGTCTTGCTGTTGACTACGGATAGTCGAATTGTTTTTCCAAAACTGATAGCCAATCGCAAAAACCAGCAGGGCGGCAATAATGGTAAAAACAATCGGTATATCCACCTCCTCGGCTTGGTTGAGTTCGGCCAACTTGTCCTGGTTGGCGTATGCCACCAGCACTTGCACACCATTGTTCATAAAATGCGCAGCAATTGGCACCCAAAGGTTTTTTGTCCAATAAAAAAGACAGCCCAGTACCAACCCCAGCATGAAAATGGCCAGGAAGCGCTGTATTTCAAAATGCGCCACACTAAAAATGAGCGCCGACAATGCGATGCCAGCGACAGGATTTTTCAACCAACGAACCATGTTTTTTTGCAACAATCCACGAAAGACCAGTTCCTCTCCAATGGCCGGCACGAGCGCCATTACCAATACGCTGAACAGCATTTCCCAGGGTGATTGCATGACGAGCAGGCCCTCTATCATATTTTCAGTGGCTTTTTCGGCGGAGACAAGCGATTGCAGGGCGGGAATTTGCTCCACAGCCCAGCGGTTCAGCTCAAATGCCTTTTGTGCCAATGGGAATGCGGCCGCCATAAAAAGAATGCCCATGCCCAAATTTTGCAAAGTCGGGCCTTGGTTAACATGCAGGTTTTCAGGCCACTTTTTTTTGTAAAAAATCCAGCCCGTGAGCAGGGCGGGCAGCAGGAAGGAGGTCATGTGGTTGATAAGCACGGCACCCCGCATGAAGTTCCGCCATTCCAACGGGCTGCTTGTTCCAAAACTGGAAAAGGACTCCTTCATGTCTATGCCCTGCACCTCGCAAAGCAAGGCAATGATGCCGCTGCCGAGGAGCATAAACATAAATACATTCGCTCCCAGGAACAAGATGATTTGCTGCGGCCTAATGCCTTTTTGTGGTTGCTGCATTGGCTCGCCCGGTGTGTAGTCCATATCTTTTCCTTTTGTAATTTAGCGCCAAAGATAGGTTTTCAGTCTGCAGTCCACAGTCCACAGTCTTCAGTCAGGCGGACTGTGGACTGAAGACTGAAGACTGCGGACTGAAAATGACTCGACTCAGCGTAAACATCAACAAGGTAGCCCTGCTGCGAAATGCAAGGGGCGGCAACCTGCCAGATTTGGTTCAAGTGGCCAAGGACTGTGAAGAATTTGGCGCACAGGGCATCACCGTACACCCACGGCCCGACGAGCGGCATATCCGTTATGCCGATGTGCCTTTGTTGAAAGCGGTGGTGAAAACGGAGTTCAATATCGAAGGCAAACCCGAACCGAAATTCATTCAATTGGTGATGGACAATAAGCCCGATCAGGTCACGCTCGTGCCCGATTCGCCCAACCAACTCACTTCTGATCACGGTTGGGACACCGTTAAAAACGAGGCTTTTTTGAAAGATGTGATTGCTCAATTCCAATCGGCGGGCAGCCGGGTTTCCATTTTTGTGGACGGCGACGAGCGGCATGTGGAAGGTGCAAAAAAAGTAGGCTCCGACCGCATAGAATTTTACACGGGGCCATATGCCCACGATTTCCACCTCGGCGCAGAAAAGGCCATTGAGCCTTACCGCCGCTGCGCCCTATTTGCCAACGAAATCGGCATCGGCATCAATGCCGGGCACGATTTGAACCTTGATAATTTGCGTTTTTTCAAAAATAATCTGCCTGGGCTGCTCGAAGTCTCCATTGGCCATGCTTTCATTTCCGATGCACTTTACTTTGGCCTCCGCAACGTCGTCCAGATGTATTTAAGGCAGCTCCGTTGAACATTTTTGGCACCGTTTCTTTTTAGCGGCAGCCTATTATTTTAAAACCTTCCATCCCCATCCCTTTTTTCCATGAATTGATTTCCAAAACGAAAATGCGCCGCCAAAGTGTGGCAAGCCCAAAATTCTATGTTTAATTATGCTGCTTTTTTAGCAACTAATTATTTGGTTAAAATTAGCAGCCTTAGCTTAATTTTTGGCAAATGCGCTGACAAAAGCGTTTGTATTTCATTTGTTGATAAACTTGAGAGGAAATATTCTGTTTCAAGGCCGCATTTTGCTTTTTTCAAACGTTTTTGGACTACGTGTTAAGCAAAGGTTAAGGATAACCCTATAGTTTATGATCTTAAAATTTACATTTGCCCTGTAAGGTTGTTTTTAACCAACTTATTTAATAAACAAAATTGATTTAGTATGAAAAAACTCTCACTGGTCGTGATGCTAGTCGTGTGCGGTATTGCGACTATACTAGCTCAGCGCACCGTAACAGGAACAGTTACCGATCAAGATGGCCAGCCCCTCATCGGGGTCAGTATCCTAGCCAAAGGCACTACGGTCGGCACTGTTTCCGATGTTGATGGGACCTACTCCCTTCGGGTTCCGGAAACCGCTACCACACTTGTTTTTAGTTACACCGGCTTTGGCACCCAAGAAACTGCTTTGGGTGCATCCAACGTCCTTGACATCACTATGGAAGAAGGGATTTCCCTTGGCGAAATAGTGATTACGGGCTTGGGCATTGACCGAAACGAGAGAAGTGTGGCCTATGCTAACCAGACGGTGAGCGGCGAAGAGCTGCTTTCCCTTCCCAACAAAAACACTTTGGAGGCCCTGAGGGGCAAGGCAGCCGGGGTACGGCTTTCCACAGGCTCTGGCTCGGTGGGCGCTTCTACGCGGATTGTTCTCAGGGGCGAAGGTTCTTTGACGGGGAACAACAACGCACTGATCGTCGTTGACGGCATTCCTATTGACAACGAGGCGACAAGTGCAGGCGACGGGTCAAGCGGGCAAGAGAGCGGTTATGCTGACCACGGCAACCGTTTCAACGACATCAACCCGGATGACATAGCCAGCGTCACCATTCTCAAAGGGCCATCAGCGACTTCGCTGTATGGATCCCGTGGTGCTTCAGGAGTCGTCCTCATCACCACAAAATCAGGAACGAAAGATGGAAAAGTAAGGGTTGACATCAACTCTTCCTATTCCGTTGAAAAGGCCTACGTTTTAGCCAAAAGGCAGAACAGCTTTGGCCAAGGGTATGACAACGCACATTTCGACTCTGGCGAAAACTGGGCTTGGGGCCCTGCTTTTGACGGAGTGGAACGCCCTTGGACTTCTGCTGTGGATACTGATGAAGACGGTGCCCTGGAAGCCTTGGTCAGGCCTTACAGCGCCGTGCCCAACCAGGTTGAAGAATTTTTCAACCGTGGAAACACTGCTGTGAACAGCATCGCCCTGTCGGGCTCGAAGGAAGGGTTTGGCTATTATATGTCCTATTCCAATGCCAACCAAAACGGGATTCTGGATGGAACGGGCTATAAGCGGAACACCTTCACGGTCAGCGCAAATGCACAGCTTGCCAAAAGGCTGAAAGCGGACTTCAAGGTTTCTTATGCCAACATTGACCAGAACACCGCACAAGAAGGTGCGAGGGCATTTGAAGGAAACAATGCTTATGCCATGGTGCTCCAATCCCCGACGAACATCCCCTTCGGGGAGTTAAGGGATTACAACAGCCCATTTCACGACATTGATGGCTACTGGGGTTCTTATTCATCCGTAAACCCTTACTACATCCTGAATGAATATGGCAACGAGGGGAGAATCAACAACTTCCTGGGCAATGTTTCGCTGACTTACAACCTGTTGCCGGGATTGGATATCGTAGGAAGGTTCGGAGCAAACATAGTGAATACCAAGGTTGAGACTTGGACTCCAGCCTTCGACCCTGCTCCGCAACTTGTATGGGGAGACGATTTGCAATTGCAATCCAGGGATACCAAACACGAGTCGCTGGGCGATTATACGGATTATGACGATCAAAACATCAACTATGACCTGACCACTCTGGCAGTTTATTCAACAGATATCAATAAGGATTTCACCTTTGGTTTGACTGCCGGCTACAACCTGTTCCAAAAAGAATCCAGAACTTTGATTGGTGAAACAACAGGCGGCCTCGTCGTGCCAGGATGGTACAACCTGAGCAACAGTGTGCAGACTGCAAGGTCTTCCCAGATGAGTACGCTGTACAGAATCTATGGTCTATTGGGGAACGCTACATTGGGGTTCAGAAACTATGCTTTCCTTGAATTTTCAGCCAGAAATGACTGGTCGTCAACTTTGCCACCGGACAACAACTCTTTCCTCTATGGCGCCGCTGGCTTGTCGCTAGTTGTAACGGATATGCTCGACTTAAAAAGCAATGTGCTGAACTTCCTGAAGCTCAGGACAAGCTATGGGACTTCGGGTAAGGATGCTGGCCTCTACCTGCTCCGTTCTACATTTGTTGGAAACCCGACTGTCCAGGATCTTGGGGATTACTCCATCTTTTTCCCAGTAAACGGGCAGCCTGGTTTTACAGTGGGCAACACCATTGGCAACCCAGGTTTGAAGCCTGAACTGACAGCCACCTTCGAAATCGGTGCGGACATAGGGCTCTTCAATGACAGGGTAAACCTTGAGTACACATATTATTACTCTAACCACTCCGACCAGATAGTAGAAATCAGCTTGCCACGTTCTACTGGTTTTACCAGAACTGTCAGCAACATCGGAAGGATGACCAACAGGGGGCACGAAATCTCCCTTGGCATAAAGCCGATTGCAGGAATGGTGCCCGGGCTGAATTGGGAACTCTTCGGAACCTTCGCCAAGAACAAAAACAGGGTCGAGAAAATCACTGACGAGATTGATGAGCTTGTGGTGTTCGGTCCATGGCGCGGCGTTTCGCTCGTAGCGAAGGAAGGTCTTCCTTTCGGAACGTTCAAGGCGTTGGAACCTAAAACTACCGAAGACGGACAAGTGATCGTTGACCCTAATACCGGCTTCCCACTCTATACAGAGGAGGAGCAGTACTTCGGTTCCTACCAGCCAGACTACACATTGGGCTTTGGTACCAACCTGAATTACAAAGGCTTCGGATTCAACATCCTTTTTGACGTGAAACAGGGTGGCTCCTTCTTCTCGCTGACCAAGTTCTCCACCGAGTTTAACGGTACGGCTGCCAATACGGCTGAATACAACAGGGAGGCTTATATATTCCCAAATTCAGTCATTGAAAATGCTGATGGCACCTTCACTGACAACAATATTGAAGTCACAGAGCAGGACTACTTCACCAATTACGACCCGGCTGCTTCTACCTATTTGATAGATGCAAGCTATATCAAGTTAAGGGAAATTGGCCTGAGCTATTCACTTCCGAGCAGTATCGTGAACAAGGCTTCCATTCAAGCTGCGACCATTTCTGTGTTTGCAAAAAATGTTAAATTCTGGCTACCAGATGAGAATATTTTTGCTGACCCTGAAATCAATGGCCCAGGCTTGACCAGTAACGCCAGCGGTATCGAAACAACCCAAACCCCACCTTCAAAGAGTTTGGGCGTGAGCTTGAAACTTACATTTTAACAATAAAAAAAATCATAAATGAAGAATATAATCAAACTGATATTACTGCCATGCGCTGTGTTCTTTTTGGCGAGTTGCGAGAAGAATCTGGAGGAGGTCAACATTGACCCCAACAACTCCCCCACAGCAAACGAAAGCCAAGTGCTGTCCAGTGCGCTTGCCAGCCTTGGGTATTTGGTAGATGTGGACTGGAATTCACAGTCTTTCCTTTGGGCACAGTACTACACTTGGGGCATCGGTGTTTCCATCGGTAACCAAGAAAGATTTGTATCACAGCCAGACGATTTCGACAACGGTTGGGGCCGGGCCTATTCCCAGTGCCTTGCTGACTTGAAGTTCTTGACAAAAAGCGAAAGCGCCGCCTATCGTGGCGTAGGCAAATTGCTCACCGCTTATATCTACCAAGGGCTTGTTGACCACTTTGGTGACATCCCTTATTCCGAAGCCTTGAATGGTGAGATAGAGGAAGGTTCTATCCTTACACCAAAATTTGACGATGCCGCCACCATATACGACAACCTTGTCACACTGGTGGATGATGGTGTGAGCGAATTTGAAAATGCCTCCAATGACATTGGGGCCGACGATTATGTATATGGGGGCGATTTGAGCAAATGGGAAAAATTCGGCAACTCTTTAAAACTTAGATTGCTGATGAGGACGTCGGAAGTGAACCCAAAATCTGCAGAGGTGATAAAACTGATCAGCGAGGGAAACTTCATTTCTGACCTTTCCGATATTGCCGCCATTCCGTTTTCGGGCGAATCTGGCAGCGAAAACCCAATGTACGCAAGGTTTGAATTTGGCGTTGGCGACTTCTACTTCCCAAGCAATGCCACTGTGAACGTCTTGACTGACCTGAGCGATCCTCGCTTGACTGCGTTTTACTCTCCAGCCACAATCGGCACGTTTGCAAACCAAGTCAGGGGCATAGACCAAGGTACCATAGACAATGAACCTTTCACTGCCGATGCAGCAGAATATGGCGGTTCGTCTGATTATGCCTATGCTCAAGATAACACCGTTGTTTTGATGAGCCCATGGGAAGTCTGGTTTCTGAGGGCAGAGGCTGCCGCACGTTATGGGACAGCTGACAACGATGCCGATGCGTTTGCCGCAGCTATAACCAGCAACTTTGAGTATATTGGCTTGAGCGATGCCGACAGCTATATTTCATCTTTGAACTATGGCGGTTCTTTGGATGAAAAACTCAACATGATCGGTATCCAGAAATGGATTTCTTTGAACGGTACACAAGAAGACGAAGGCTGGATTGAATCGAGAAGGTTCGACAGGCCGGACAACCGCATTTTTACGGAAGGGATTTTCCAAAACCCTCCGCTGTCCGTTTTGCCTGCTGGCACCTTCCCTGCTACTTGGCTGTATCCGGCCTCAGAAAAAAGCCTGAACCCGAATGCTCCCGCCCAGCGCAGCATTACCGACAGGATTTTCTGGGACAACTAATGAATAAACGCTTGCCGGGGCTGCCCACTAAGTGCGGGGCAGCCCTAGCAATGCGGTTTTCTTAATTTTGAAATTGAATTAATATGAAAAACATAAAATTCTTATTCCTGCCACTCTTTGTGGTTGCACTTTTTTCAAGTTGCGACAAATATGAAAACAGTGCAGAACCGTCTTTCATTACTTACCTGCCCAAGCTGGACGTTAACGGTGCTTCCAACATCACTTTGGAATGTGATGCAACAGGATATACCGATGAGGGTGCCTCTGCCCTAGAGCAAGGAGCTCCAATTAATTTAAATACCACCATCACGGCCAAATACTTTGGAAGTAGCACTATTGACGGACCTGATGTTTATTCCATCCTTTATAGTGCCGAGAACAAAGACGGGATACCGGGGGCAGCCGTAAGGACTGTGACTTGGAAAGAGTGCAATGGAGATTTGGTGAACAGCATTGCCGGTATGTACACAGCATACCTGTCCAGAACAACGACATCCACCGGCGCCGTTTTGGCCACTCCGCAATACCAAGGTGTAGGCCCTATCATCATCAAGGATTTAGGCAATGACCAATATGCCATTTCCGATGCCATTGGCGGGTGGTATGAGTTTGGGAGGAGCCTCGGTGTTGCTTATGCTGCCATAGGGCAGACCATCACCGCCAACGATATTCCTTCCAATGACTTTACCTTCGGCCCAGCAGTTGAGGTAGGGGGTTTTGGTGGCCTAAACACATTGACCTCATTTGATGTGTTTCCAGGCGAAAAGAAAATTGTTTTCACCACCGAATGGGAATCTGGCTTCACATTTGAAGTCACTTTGATTCAGAACCCATAATTAGCAAGGCGCATACAACAAAGGGTATGCCCACAAGACAAATTCTAATACCGTAACTACTTATCTATTTTTAAATAAAAGAGGCCGGGGCAAATACCCCCGGCCTTTTTTTATTTCAAATTATATAAGGCGATTAAAATGAAATGGTATAGCTATATCCGCCATTTCCTTCTTTTGGAGCCTTTTTATCCTGATCTTTAGAGGTTTGGGTATAATTATATTGAACGGTGGGCTGCACCGTTTGCACATTGGGCAACCTGAAATGTATTTGTATATGTTTGTGAAATAACACCCGCAAACCCCTTGGTTTTTCCACTTTGAATATTAATAGTTTCACCAAGCGCAAAGCCTCTTCATCGCAACCGTGGCCAAGCCCGGTGACTACCTTTGCATCCACTACTTCGCCCTTATAATTGATGGTATATTTTACAAAAACAGTTCCTTCTATTTTATTTTCCAGGGCTTCAGCAGGGTAGCGCATGTTTTCGCCGATGAATTTCTTCATGGCTGATGGCCCGCCGATATATATAGGCTGTTTGATAAAATGCTTATCCTTCGCTTCTTTGTGCATAGTTTTTTTTCAATAAATAATCAGTGCAATTTCCCCAAATATTCCCGTAGCGCAGTCAATTGTTCACGGGTGCCCAAGAGGATGAAACTGGATTTTTCTACCAAGACCGTATCGGGTTCGGGGTTCACCACATAGCTGCCGTCCGGGTGTTTGAAGCCGATGATATTGGCTCCGGTTTCCCGGCGGATGTGCAGTTCTCGGATGGATTTTCCTTTGCAGTGGGGCGGCAGGTCTGCGAAGCGGATTTCTTCAAATTCGATGTCTGATTCCGACTCACGGGTGATGTAGGAAAAAAACTCCGTGGCCCCCGGTTTGCTCACCAGTGTTGCCATGTAAAAACCGCCGATTTGCTCTGGCATTACCACGTGGTTGGCGCCGGCGAGTTTGAGTTTGCGCTGCGAGCGCAGGCTGTTGGTGCGGCTGATGATATTGAGGCGGGGGTTCATCTGCCGGGCCGTCAATACGATGAACAGGTTCTCCGAATCGTCGGGAAGGGCGGCAATGAGCGCCTTGGCCTTTGTGATACCAGCCAATTGGAGGGCTTCGTCGTGGGTGGCATCGTCCTGTATATATAGGATTTTGTCTTCGCTTTTTTGTATCTCTTCAATGACCAGCGGGCTGCTCTCCACCACTACGAAGGGCATTTTGTGGTGCAGGAAATTGTGCGTAACTTCTTTCCCGTAGCGCCCATACCCACACACGATGACGTGGTTTTTCAACTGCTCTATTTTTTTGCCGATGAGGGACTCGTGCATTTTTTTAAATATTTCTCCATTGATAACATAATAGGTAAAAACGGACAGCACATAGGCAAAGATGCCAAAATTGAGGATGATAAAAAACGAGGTGAACATCTGCCCATCGGCGCTCAAAGGGCGCACCTCCGTGTAGCCCACCGTACCAATCGTGATGACGGTCATGTAAAATGCCTCCCGCAGCGAATAGCTTTCAATCAACATGAACCCCCCAATGCCCAGCAAAAACTCCCCGATTATTAAAAAAACCGCCACCCGGTTGCTCAAAAAAGTGCGGGGAACCTGGTAAAACTGCGGGGCTTTGACAAAATGGAATATTCGTTTCGTCTTCACAAGTTGGCCGATATTTGGTTCTTTTGGTGAAAAATCTGGGTGAAATTAGTCAAGAATTGAATGGGTGGATACTGTGCGATCCATAAAAAAAAGGTGCTGGATTTTTCCAGCACCTTTTTTTGGGTTCAGCGGCTATAACATCAGATAGCTTACAGCAATTTTTTGATTTTGGCGTATTCCGTTTTGTTGGTGGAGTTGCCTTGGCAGGCCATTTCTTGGGCTTTCTTTTTGATGTCGTTGATGCGGTTGCCGGGGTTGGGGTGCGTGCTGAGGAACTCCGGCGGGTTGCCGCCCTGGCCTTGCATTTTTTCAAAAAACCCGGCTGCCCCGGCAGCATTGTAGCTTGTGCCGCATAGGTAAATGACCGAATAATCGTCGGCCTCCGACTCGTGGCTGCGGCTGAACTTCATGGAGAGCAGGCTCAAGGCAATTTGGCTCAACAGGCCGGGGTCCGATTTTCCGGTAATAATTTGGGTAAGCGCATCCAGGCCGTAGAGTTTGGTCATCTGCTGGGTGGAGTGGCGCTGGGCGGCATGGGCTATTTCATGGCCCATCACGCCAGCCAACTGGTCTTCCGTGTCAAGGTATTTTATCAAGCCCGTATAAACGTACAGATAGCCGCCCGGCACTGCGAAGGCATTCAAGGTCTTGTCGTCGTCAATAATTTTTACCTGCCAGGCAAATTTGTCGGCATAAGCCACTTTGCCGCTGCCGATTATTTTTTTGGTAATGCCCCTGATGTAGCTGTACACCTGTTCGTTGCCTTTTTCGGGCAGTAGGGGGTAGTTTTTTTGATCTTTTTCGATTTCTTGGCTAAACTGCTTGCCCAGGGCTATGTCGTCTTCTATGGTGAAAAGATTGAAGCCGCCGCCGCTTTTCGTGCCGCTGCAGCTTAAAAAAGTGGCCGAATAGACCACGGCGAGCATTAGGATGAATTTTTTTGTCAACATGGTAAAGCTTATTTTTTGGTGAAAGAATTCGGGAACCCTGTCGTGGGGCACTGTCACATATTCCCAACGGATCAACGTGCCACAGGTTTTAATTATTCGTTAAAAACCCTTTTGGCAAATGGCCCGGCCAAAGGTAACACACCACTTGTGAAAGTTAAAATACCCTGAATGCTCATTCAACCTCCGGCCCTTTCTGCCTGTTTTTGCATATTTGCCCAAGCTTCATTTTTTAAAGGGCTGTTGGCTATTAGTGTTTAGCTTTTACCAACAGCCATTGGTCAATAATTTATGGCCAATATCCAACAGCTTGATTTAAAATCACCATTATGAAAAATTGCTACAAAACGTTGTTGACGCTCCTGTTCGTATGGTTCCAACTCGCCACCGTTTTTTCCCAAAAACCTGCCCAATGGAACTCCTCCGATATTTACCAGGGCCTGAAAAAACTGAACGTGCTCGGCTCGGCGCTCTACGTGGCCGCCCACCCCGACGATGAAAATACCCGCCTCATTTCACATCTCAACAACGGCCTGCTCATCCATACGGCCTACCTCTCGCTCACCCGTGGCGACGGCGGCCAAAACCTCATCGGTACTGAAATAGAGGAACTGCTCGGCCTCATCCGCACCCAGGAACTGATGGCTGCCCGCCGCATTGACGGTGGCAACCAAATGTTTTCCCGTGCCAACGATTTTGGTTTTTCAAAACACCCTGACGAGACCCTGGAAATCTGGAACAAGGGCGAGGTGCTCTCCGATGTGGTGTGGGCCATCCGCAAATGGCAGCCCGACGTGATCATCAACCGCTTCGACCACAATTCGGCGGGCAAAACGCACGGCCACCACACCGCCTCGGCCATGTTGTCCGTGGAGGCTTTTGATATGGCGAACGACAAAAACGCCTACCCGGGGCAATTGAAATATGTGGACACCTGGCAGCCCAAACGCCTGTTTTTCAATACCTCCTGGTGGTTTTACGGCAGCGAGGAAAAATTTGCGGAAGCCGACAAATCGAACATGGTGAGCGTGGATGCTGGCATGTACTATCCGCTGATGGGCCAGTCGAACAACGAAATAGCCGCCGCAAGCCGCTCCATGCACAAGTCGCAGGGCTTCGGCTCGGTGGGCAGCAGGGGCAGCCAATTGGAATACATGGACCGCATCAAAGGCGACCCGCTGAGCAACAACGATGACCTTTTTGCAGGTATTGACATCACCTGGAACCGGGTGAAAGGGGGAAAACCCATTGGCGATCTCGTCACCGCCATTACAAAAAATTTTGATTTTGAAAAACCTGCTGCCTCCGTGCCGGATTTGATAAGGGCCTATAAAATGATACAGGCACTGCCCAACGGCTATTGGAAACAAGTGAAATCGGATGAACTACGACAAGTGATAGTGGCCTGCATGGGCCTGTTCGCAGAAGCCATCGCCAGCGACTACTCCGCTACGCCTGGCCAGGAAGTAGAATTGACCCTGGAGGCCATCAACCGCTCTGCCGTGCCCTGCACTTTGACGATGGTGAAATACCTGCCGACAGGACTGGACTCTACCCTCAACGCCGCCTTGGCGAACAACAAAGACCTGACCTGGAAAAAGAAACTGGCCCTACCCAATGACCTTCCTTTTACCAATGCCTATTGGCTCAATGAAAATTGGGAATTGGGCATGTACACGGTAAAAGATCAGCCATTGCGGGGCCTGCCGGAGACACCACGTCCATTCAAAGTGGCTTTTACTTTTATGATAAATGGCGAGCCGCTGGTACTTGAAAAAGAGGTGATTTATAAAAAAGACGACGATGTGAAAGGGGAGGTTTACCGCCCATTCGAAGTGGTGCCACCCGTATTTGTCAACCTACAGGACGAGGTGATCATGTTCAACGGGAAAACAGCCCACCCCGTCAATGTCATTGTAAAATCCGGTGCGCCAAATATTTCCGGAAAAGTCACTTTGGCGCTCCCAGCGGGTTGGCGCATAGAGCCAAAAGAAATAGAATTTAACCTAAAACTAAAAGGGGAAGAGCAGACCGTCACGTTCCAGCTTTACCCGCCAGAAGGCCATTCCGAAGGGATTATTTCCCCTGTTGCCAGCGTACAAGGAAAAGATTATTCAAAGGCTATTACCTTGATAGAATATGAGCACATCCCCACCCAGACCGTGCTGCTGAACTCCGAAGCCAAAGTCGCCAAATTGGAGCTTCACAAAGCGGGCAACAAAGTGGCTTACATCATGGGTGCTGGCGACAAAGTGCCGGAAAGCCTCCGCCAAATCGGCTATCAAGTTGACATTTTGGAAGACAGGGACATCACCCTTGAAAACCTGCACCAGTATGACGCTGTCATCATGGGCATACGTGCTTATAATACGGTGGAGCGCCTAAAATTCCACCAGCCCAAGCTCCTGGAATACGTGCAGCAGGGCGGCACCCTCATCGTGCAGTACAACACCAGCCATGCCTTGCAAATACCCGCCGAAGAACTGGCCCCATATCACCTCAAGCTATCCCGTGACCGCACGACCGTGGAGGATGCCGAAATGCGCTTCCTCGCCCCCGACCATGAGGTGCTGAACTACCCGAACAAGATTGCCCAAAAGGATTTTGAAGGCTGGGTGCAGGAGCGGGGACTTTACTTCCCCGGCGAATGGGCACCGGAATTCACCCCCATCCTCTCCTGCAACGACCCCGGCGAACCTGCCCGTGACGGCAGCCTGTTGGTGGCCCAATATGGCAAGGGCCACTACATCTACACGGGCCTTTCTTTCTTCCGGGAACTGCCCGCCGGGGTGACGGGGGCCTACCGCTTGTTTGCAAATATGATTTCGGTGGGGAGGAGGGATAAGCCGTGAGGTTGTTTTGATTTGAGATATAAGATTACATGATTTGAGATTTTTGATTTTGAAAACACGCTCTTCCTTTTGTGTAAATTTGTTCACAAAATAATTTCACCATGGCGCTACGTCCTGTTTCATCCAAAAAATATTCATTTCCCTATCGGCGGCCTGCCGTCGTTGAAGAGGTTGCGCCAATTGAAACCACGGAATACGCTGCCGCAAAAAACAATACAATGGGTTTGGTATATGCTAAAGTCGAACTTATCAATGCCCGTGACATCTGGCGGGTTGAAGAAGGGATTATTCAAGAAGATCAAATCCGCCAAATGAACGTCGAATTCTTAGTGGACACCGGTGCCTACATGCTCACCATCAACAACACCATCCGGGAACAGCTTGGCCTACCAACGCTGGAAACCCGCCCTGCCGAACTGGCCAACGGTGACGTGATACAATGCGATGTGGTTGGCCCCATAGAGCTGCGCTATGCCAACCGCCGCTCCACCCAATGCGCTATGGTGCTGCCCGGTGATTCAGAGCCGTTGTTCGGGGCCATCCCGATGGAGGATATGGACTTGGTGGTGGAACCACGCACCCAGCGCTTGCTGGTGAACCCGGAGCATCCGCTGGCACCGCAGATGTCGTTGAAGTAGGGGGGGTGATGCCAAGACAGCATGCATCATCACTCCACCCTCTCCTTCCCCCTCCTCTTCTTCCTCTTCTTCTCAGCCCTCGCCGTTTCATACGCCAGCATTTCCTCTTCCGTCACTGGTATAAAACGCTCCATGGCAATGGCTGCCGTCACGGCGCCCAGCATGGTGGCCACCACCACACCGACGACGGGCAAAAACATGAGGATGTATGCGACGCCGCCTGTGGCCACGGCTACGCCCGCTGCCCGCCAACTGCGCTTGCGGCTTTCTTCTACTTTTAGATCAAAACACTCGTGGTAATTGTCAATCAAGGCGAAACCCAGGAAGAAAAACTGGATGGCCAGGCCGCTGGGCTGTTTTAAAAACTCCCAACCGATGATGTCGAGGGGAATATTGACCACAGTCCGCACGATGTTTTCCATGATCCAGGAAATGAATGCGACCATGATCATGCGCTTTTCAGCATTTACAAAAGCGCCGAACGAACGGTCGGGCACACGGCCCATGCGGATTTCAAGGGTGCGCTGTATAAAGTGGAAGGTGACGACCTCCAGCACGATGAGCACCAGGTATTTTTTGCCGCCCTTCAGCATCCAGCCAAAATTTTCAAGTGAAAAGTGGCTAAAAGTGGCCATCATGCCCGCCTCAAAAGCCTGTGGATCCTTCACCGCCTGGCTGATCATTTCATAAAAACTGCGGAAGAAAATAAAACCAAAAATGACGGCCACACAGATCAGCACCTTGCCCGTCCAGCCGTAGCGCTGTAGGCCTTCCCAGGGCCTGTGCTCCCTAATGAATTCGTAGGCTTTTTTGTGCAACAACAAAGTGGCCAGGAACTGGCGGATAAACTCAAACGCCCGCTCCGAAAAGGGAAGATGGTCTGTTTTTGAATAAGTGTTTGCCATTGGTGATCATTTGTCATTGAGGTCATTGGCCATTAAAAGTCATTAGGCTTGATTCCAATTTAGCCGTGTTACTGGCACCCTTCCTCCAATTTTTCCAACAAACTTCGGTTAAAATTAATCAACTTGGGCTGCTCGCCGTTGGGGTAAATTTCGGCCAGGGCTTGTCCTTTTGGGTTGAACTGCAGCCACATGACAGTAGCGGAGACATCATTCTGGTCGCTGGAAAGACGATAGAGATAGACGCTATCTTTTTTGATGCCCAAATCTTCCAGCCCAAAGGGGTTGCTGACGGGGTAAAGCGATAGTTGTTTGCCTGCCTTGAGTTGCTGGTTTTTTACCGATTTCACCTGGTCGGCGCTTTCTATGATTTCTTCCACCACATGGTTGCAGGCCACGATGCGCATGACGGGCGAATTGGGGTCGAGGCGCAGGCGATAAAGGGTATCGGTGCTGAATCCGTTTTTGTCCACTTCCCGCATAGGCTCATAATATTCCCGCAGGGAAGCCAAGCCTTTCAGGTGATAGCTTTCGAGGCTGTCAATCCATGAAAGCGAGCGGAAATAGCAGCCTTCCAGGTTGACATTGGTGATGGTGGCTTCCTGGATTTTTATGCCTTCCAGGTTGGAGTTGCGGAAGTCGCCGTCCAGATAGATTTCCCGCATATCGGCGAAAGCGAGATTGCCACCTACCAAACTAATGTCTTCCATGCGGGACTTGCGGAGGTTGGCGTTTCCAAGATTGGCACCGTCCATTTTAGTGGTTCTGAACGTGGCTTCTTCGAGGTAGGCATTGCTCAAATCTGCATTTTCCAGGTTGGCTTGGTTAAAATTGGCTTTGTAAAAATAGCTGTCTGCCAGTTTGGCCCCTTTCAGATAGGCATTGGTGAAATTGGCTTCCCGCAGGTCGGCATAGTTGAAATTGGCACGGGCAAAAATTTTGTCGTAGGTGGTTTGGTCGAGGTTGCTGTTTATCAATGAAAAAAGCAACTGCCCCCGCTCCGGGCTTAGCTGGCGGGGCGTGAGCGAATCGTTTTCCAAATAACGGTAAGGCCGCAGTCCCTGGCTGAGCGAAACGATGCGCCCTATGAGCGGATCGGACAGCGAACGGTCTGTCCTGCGCCGCATTTCTTCGTCAATCCTATCCATGATGTTGCTCATAAAAAAAATGAGCGAGCTGCGGCGGTTGCCCTCTTCGAGGTTGATCTGCTGGTCGAGGCGCTGGTTTTGTTTGCCCAAAAGGTGGTTTTGGATTTCGAGCTTGTCGTTTTGCATGCCCAGGATATAGGTCTGCACGACCATGATGAGCAGTGGCCCCAAGGCAGCGATGATGGCAAAAATACCGATGCGGGTCAGCCGCAGAATCAGGTGGACTGTGACATCCACAATGGTGTCCTTCGAGACTTTGCCACTGGGCAATTCGTCGAACAGTTGCCGGACGCTGCTTTTCAACTTTTTGCCAGCCAGTACCCGTGCAGTGCCTTGCGTAAAATACTTGCTTGCCCCGCTGCTCACCTTGTGGCCAGCCCGGTGCGCCTCCAATTCTGCCCTGAGCCTGACATTGTCAATCTCCAACTGGCGCAGCCGCTGCTTGATGTCTTCCTCCTGGTTTTCCATATAGCGAAGGTAAGGTGCGGGGAGAGATGTTGTGTTTTTGTGTTTATGTATTTGGGTGTTTTTGGGGAGTTGTTTGGGTAGTGAAATGTTATTTCACTTTGCAAAACACATAAACACCCAAACACCCAAACACAAAAAAAAAACGGGCATCCGTGAGGATGCCCGATGTTGTGTGTGGGCCTATTGTCCAGGGTTTTCGTTTGTTTTCGTCCAACCTTCGTCCGATTCGGCGATGGCTTCTATCATTTTTTCAAGGTTCTTGAGTTCTTCAGGGCTGCCGTAGTAGTCTTTTACAGTTTTGTCAATGGTGCCATGTTGGTATTTCACCCATATCGTGGGCAGGTCGGTCACCTGGGCGGTGTATTCGTCTTGAAAGGATTGGAAGTTGCTTTTTTCAAAGGCATCAAAAAGGGCGTTGGCCTCTTCGGGTGTGAGGGTGCGGGTGTATTTGCCTTCTTTTTGCACGTTTTTTTCGCCGTTAAAAGTAGCATTGCCCTTGCCGTCCACCACGAAGGTATAGACCGGGCAAAAGCCAAAGCAAGGCTCTTTTTTCATTTCAATGAGCGAGGAAGCGTCGTACTTGTACGGATCGCAAGCTGCAAACCATACAGCGCAAACCAATAGCAGGAGGAAATTTTTCATGTCGCCAATATTTAAGGTGAAGTTGCTGAGTGTCAAGTGCTTATTGGAAGGGTATGGGCTGGATAGGTCAAAAATCCCGGCGAAAGGTAGGGCAATCGCAGGGATACAGGAGCAGGTTTGCAACGTTTTTTTTCCACAGTGGTTTTTATAGCAAAAAATAGCCATGTACGAAATGCAACTTTTCAGTGACCTACTGGTGGCTGAGACCCGCCGCCGCCTTTTTGAAGAAAATGTGCCGAGGATAAAACAGTGCCTGGGCGAACTCTCAGAAGCCGAAATCTGGTTCCGCCCCAACGAAAACAGCAACAGTGTGGGCAACCTCGTGCTGCACCTCTGCGGCAATGTGCGCCAATGGATACTCGCTGGCCTTGGTGGCCGTGCCGATACCCGACGCCGCCAACAGGAATTTGATGAGCGTGGCCCCATTGCTACCGCTGAATTGTTGCAACGCCTGGACGATACCATGACCGAAGTAGCCCAGGTGCTGGACGAACTGACCGCTGAAAAAATCCTCCAAGTAGTTGAGGTGCAGGGTTTTAAAGAAACAGGACTGAGCATCCTGGTGCATGTGGTCGAGCATTTTTCATACCACACAGGCCAAATGACCTATTTTGTTAAATGGAGGAAAAACATGGACATGGGCTACTACGACGGCGTGGAATTGGAAGTGACTGCGGATTAAATGATGAACTATGAACTTTAAACTTGCAAAACACTGATTAACAGGTTTTTGTAAATCAATATGGCCTATGTTGTTTAGAATTAAACTTAAGGTTCAACCGTTTTTTTCAAAAACACCAAGCTCGTGTAAATAAAACCCGGCCCGCATAGCGGCAAATAGGTCTAATACCAGCGAAAAGGCGCATTGAATGCAAAGGCCGATGCCAGCGCCGACCATGTATCCGCCCAGGTCGAAAAACACGCCGCCGATGAGGAAGGCAAAGCCGAGCAAAAAGAGCAATTGCTCCGCTATTTTTATTTTGTCAAAATTGGACATCACTTTATCCATCCGCTCTTGCTCCTCTGCCCGCATCAGTTTTGGGGATTTTTCCAACCTGGAAATCAACCCGGCTCGTTGTTTATCCGTGCGGAAAAAGACCGTCGCACCGACCATCAATTGTATCAATGCTAAAATGGACAAGGGTGGGATCACGCCTTGGCAAATCAGCCCTTCACATTTTATTTTTAACAGCCAGGAGGCTGCGACAGCCACTACGGCCCATGCCATTATCAACAATGAGCTGGTTTTTTCACCATTGAAATATTCCTGTATGGCCTTGGCCATTCTTTCGCTTGGAGAAGGGTCGTGTGCAGTGTCCATTTTTTGATTTATAAAAAACTAAAAATCAAATTTAGCAGCATTTTGAAATGGCCAACAAAAAGAAATGCAGAATGTGAAGCGAAGCTTCAATTGTCGTGGGCGGGAATGGTAAAACAGAAGATAGTACCCTGGGAAGAGGCCGGCTGCACCCAAATTTCGCCGCCGAGATTGTTCACGATTTTTTTGCAGGTGGCGAGGCCGATGCCTGTTCCTTCATAGTCTTCCTTGCTGTGCAGGCGCTCGAAGATGTTGAACACGCTTTCACGGGCGTTGTCGGGAATGCCGATGCCATTGTCTTTGAAAAGGAACTTGTGGCTGCCGTTCGACTCGTGGTGGCTGATTTCGATGACCGGTTTTACCTCTTTCTGGCGGAATTTGATGGAGTTGGCAATCAAGTTTTGGAAAAGCTGCATCATCTCCGTGTTCGTCCCTTTGATGACAGGCAGGTTGTTGGACAAAATGGCGGCATCTGTATCCTTCATGGCCGCCGTGAGGTTGTTGATGACGACGAACAAGGTATCGTTCAGGTTGATGTCCGATGCCTGCCCGTTTTTCCGGCCCAGCCTGGAGTATTCGAGCAGATCGGTGAGCAATCGCTCCATCCTCACGACCCCATCCGTGACAAAGGCCATGTATTCGTTGGTAGAATTGTCCGTCAAGTCGCCGATTTTTCGTTTGATGAGTTGGGTGTACATGTTGATCATGCGCAACGGCTCTTTCAAGTCGTGGGCGGCGGCAGAGGCAAACTGGCTGAGTTCTTTATTGGAGGCGAGGATTTTTGCCTCAGCTTCGAGCAGGGACTGGGTTTGGCGGGAAAGCTCGGCTTTTTGGCGGGAGAGTTCTTTTTGTTTTTCGTCGAGGGCTTTGATGATCATGCCTTGTCCAGTAGCGAACACCAACACAACGCCTACCACCATAATGAACAACCCTGAATAACTAATCAGGAAATAAACGCTGTCCATTCCCTTGCGTTGGCTTGGGTAAAAGTCCACCGGTGCATTTATATCAAGAATATACAGATAAACCGTTAAAGCAAGCAAGGCCATTAGCCAGGAAAACCCCGAAAAACGGTTGACGAATAAAAGCGCCAGCAGTGGAGCGGTGACCATCCAAAGCAGGTTGTCAGAATACAATCCACCCGTCGAAAAAACCGATTGCAACAAGACAATGAATACGATTCCAGCCAGCAAATTCCCTGAAATCTTAAAACTTCCCCACTTTTTAAATATTAAAATAAAAAGCATCACAATCAGCATCCCTTCCTTCAAGGGAGGATGATTTTCACCTGGCACCAGATAGTTTGCGGCGAGGTCGCATAGAAGGCCAATAATGAGAATAAAGAGGTGGATGGCCACCAATAGCCTAGCTTTCCATTCTTCCAGCCCGCCACTGCGCAAACTAGGGTGAAGGAAATATTTGCTGATGAGTTTCCCTATTTTAAAAGGCTTCTGAAAGCTAAGCATTTAGAAGGATCTTATTTTAATCCTTCCTGCTTCCAATATTTTGCCAAAAGCCCCCCACAATAATCATTCAGTGGGAATAGGAGGCTTCTTAAAGCTTGAAAACTTTTTGAATAGCTGAGAAATTGAAATTTTGTTTTTCAGTAACAACAGAGTAACTGTCCAGCAATGCCTCAATCAATGCGTCCAGGTCTTCGTAGGAATGGTGGGCATTTACCATCATCCTTACGCCTGTATTATTGGTGGGCACACTCGGATATGCCGCCACATTGACGACGAACCCTTTCTCAATGAGCATTTTGCAAATAGAATAACCTACTTCCAACTTGCCAGCCGCCAAGTAAAAAATCGGGGTATCTCCCTTGCTGACCAATGGCAGGCCGTTCTCGTTGATTTTGTGCCTGAAGTAGTTCATCTTGGCATTGAGGTCGGCCTGGATGTTATTTATTTCAGGGCTAAGGTGGATTTTTGCCGATTCAATGGCTGCTCCAATGGTGGCAGGATGCATCGGGCCTGAAAAAATAAAAGTGCCGCCACAATCCTTGATCAATTGTTTTATGTGCCTATCCCTGCAAATAATGGCCGCACCACCTGTGCCAAAACCTTTGTACAACGATGTTACCAATACCATTTTATCGTGGTATGGCTCACTTGACAAAACGTAGCCAGAACCATTTTCGCCAGTCCAACTCATGCCGTGGGCATCGTCAATGTACAAATGGAAGTTTTCGTAATTGTCGAGCAGCCAATGCAGATCGGACATAGGTGCCGTATCGCCGTACATTGAATAAACGCCATCGGCCAAATACCAGACCTTTTCGTATTCACCCTGTAGTTTTTTGATGCGGTTTTCAAGGTAGTCCATCCTGTTATGGCGGATAGACTCCACGTATGCGCCGTTCGAGGAAGCTATTTTGATGGAAAATTGAACACTGGAATGTACTTGGTGATCCAGGATGACAGCATCCTTGCTGCCTATGACTAAAGGAAGCACCGATAAATGGGCCATTGTAGTTGAAGGCATGACCAAAGTAGGGTGGTCGTACACTTGTTCCAGGTGCTTTTCCAATTCGTCCAATATACCAATGCCTAAATAAGCCCTGGAGCTTGAAAATGCAACACCGTATTGGTCTATGGCTGCCTTTGCCGCTTGTTTGAGCCTTTCGTCCGTTTCCAGGCCCATATAGCTGCAAGATGAAAAGTTCAGCATGTTACGGCCTTTTACGGCCACCATTTTACCTTCATGAATGACATCTTCTGCAACTATGTGGGCTATGCCAAGCGTTTTTGCGTATTCAACATTGTTGTAAATCTGTTGAAAATGGGAGGTTAACATATTCATGTGTTGGGTTTATTGTTTTGAAATGCTACCGCTATGCTGGACACAGGCTCAGCAAAGGACAACACCTATTAGCTTTCAATCAAAAATCTAAATTTGTTTGTTGAAAATTCGAAGCATTTTGGGGTGAACTCAACTTGACGTGAAGATACGGGATGATAATTTCTTTAATGGAGTCCACTGGGTCTTACCGGGGCGTTTTCATTGGCGAGTATTGGGTAGCGGCAAACATAGCACAAGGCACTATAAAAGCTTCTACCCCAAATAGGTCAATTTTCATATAGTGTTTCGATGTACAACTTTGATAATCAGATTGTTATTAGGAATAGGGCAGATGTGAAATTCTCTCAAAGCTCCGGCAAAGATAACAACTAAGCGATCATCTGCCCCGAAAAATAGTTAAAATCTATTAAATTTTAATTTTTTACAATGCGATGACAAGCTGCCCCAAAGCCGCCTACCAAGGGGCTTTTAAACTTTCCCGCCCACTTCTACATGGAAAAACCGAACGCCTGTTCGTTGCGCTGGCCAAAAAAATACTATCTTTGTTTCCGTTTTTGCCAATTCAACTACTTCAGCCAACCAACCAAATTATGACAGAATTGAATCTTGAAAAGCACTTTCAGGACAAAGTGGACGCCGAGATCAAAATCGAGCCGAAAGACTGGATGCCCGATGCCTACCGCAAAAACCTCGTCCGCCAAATTTCACAGCATGCACATTCCGAAGTCGTAGGGATGCTGCCAGAGGGCAACTGGATCACCCGTGCGCCTTCCCTGCGCCGCAAGTTGATCCTCCTGGCAAAAATCCAGGACGAAGCTGGCCACGGCCTCTACCTCTACAGCGCCGCCGAGACCCTCGGTGTGAGCCGGGAGGAACTGGTAGGCCAGCTCTTGAGCGGCAAGGCCAAGTATTCCAGCATTTTCAACTACCCCACGCTCAACTGGGCGGACATCGGGGCCATTGGCTGGCTCGTTGACGGCGCCGCCATCATGAACCAGGTGATGCTCACCCGCACCTCCTACGGCCCCTACGCCCGTGCGATGGTCAGGATTTGCAAGGAAGAAAGTTTCCACCAAAGGCAGGGCTACGAAATCATGCTCACCCTGGCCAAAGGTTCTGAAGCCCAAAAGCAAATGGCGCAGGATTCCCTCAACCGCTGGTGGTGGCCTTCCTTGATGATGTTCGGCCCAAAAGACGACGACTCTGCCCATTCGCAGCAGTCCATGAAATGGAAGATCAAACGCAAATCGAACGACGAACTGCGCCAGCAATTTGTGGACATCACGGTACAGCAGGCGGATGTTCTCGGACTCTCCATCCCCGACCCCGACCTGAAATGGAACGAAGAGAGGGGCCATTACGATTTTGGCGAAATCAACTGGGACGAGTTCTGGAGCGTCGTAAAAGGCAATGGCCCCTGCAACAAGCAGCGCCTGGACGCCCGCATCAAGGCACATGAAGACGGTGCCTGGGTCAGGGAAGCCGCCATGGCTTATGCCGAAAAGAAAGAACAAAGAAAATTGATGGCAAATGCTGAAGCTGAGGCTGCATAAAGCTTCCTTTGGCCGTCCACTAACTTTTTCCTTTAACCTTTTTTCCTTTTTACTTATGAAAAATTGGCCCCTATGGGAAGTATTCATCCGCAGCAAAAGCGGACTGCACCACAAGCACGTCGGCAGCCTCCACGCCGCCGATGCCGAAATGGCCATTGAAAATGCAAGGGATGTCTATACCCGCCGCAATGAAGGCGTGAGCATTTGGGTCGTGGAATCCAAGCACATCACCGCCTCCGATCCCGACGATTCCGATCCCCTTTTCGAGCCGGCCAAGGACAAGGTGTACCGCCACCCCACGTTTTACAACCTGCCCGATGAAGTAAAATACATGTAAATGGCTACATGGCATTAATATTCCTTCCGACTATAAGTGAAAATGAAAAAATAAAATAGACCAAATTGATTTACAAAAAACTGTTAATCAATGTTTTGCAAGTTCATCGTTCATCATTTATAGTTCATCATTCACTAAAACCATTTAACCATAAAGCCATCTAACCATTTTTCAATGCTTTACAACTACCTGCTTCAATTGGGCGACAACGCCCTTCTACTGGGCCACCGCCTCGGCGAGTGGTGCGGCCATGCGCCCGAACTCGAAATTGACATGGCCCTGACCAACATCGCCCTCGACCTCACGGGGCAGGCCCGTTCGTTGTACCAATATGCCGCCGAAGTGGAAGCTTTGGGCAAAACAGAAGACGACATTGCCTACCTGCGGGATGCCTGGCAGTTCAAAAACGTGTTGCTGGTAGAGCAGCCCAATGGTGATTTCGCCCACACCATCGTCAGGCAATTTTTCTTTGATGCCTTCAATTATTTTTTGCATAAATCATTGACAAACAGCCAGAACGAATGGCTGGCCGGCTTTGCCGCCAAATCGCTCAAAGAAATCACCTACCACCTCCGGTTCAGCTCCGAATGGATAATGCGCCTGGGCGACGGCACAGATCTCAGCCATCAAAAAATACAGGTGGCTTTGGACGACCTGTGGATGTACAAAGACGAAATGCTTTCTTCCTCAGACACAGATCTGCAAATGGCAAGCAAGGGGATCGCTCCAGATTTGGCACAAATAAAGCCCCTGTTTGATGAAAAAATCAAAGAGGTAATTGAAAAAGCAACTTTGAAAATGCCAGCAACCACTTGGATGCAGAGCGGTGGCAAAAGCGGCATCCACTCCGAGTACCTCGGTTTTATGCTGGCCGAGATGCAATATCTTCAAAGAGCTTATCCAGGGTTGGAATGGTAAGGCTCGCCTAAAGCCTATTTTGTTGGTTTATCTATTCGGCTATCATTCCCAGGTGGCTGTAATTTTCATTTTTTCTTAATGTCCATTAAAAAACACCCATATTCCTATTGCCGTTAATGGCCATGAAAGTTGTGCAACGTATAATGACAAATGCCTTTCGGCGCACATCCTAAAAGTCCTCTGCTTTCCATTACCTATTTTATACCTTTGGCTTTGGCAAAACATCTATTTCACCATAAAAAACAACTAAAATGAATGCAAAACAGGGCTTAACCATTGTAGCAGTAATCCTGCTTCTCCTATTGTTGGGGGCTGCATATTGGGGCTTTTCGACACGGAGTGCCAACAAGGCGTTGGAAGAACAAAACTCCATGCTCAATACCCAATTGAGCGACCTAAATACCTTGAAAAACAACCTGGAAACCGAAGTGGACAGTCTCGAACAGGCTTATTCCACCTTGGCCGAAGAGAATGAATCGCTGCAAGGTTCATTGGCCGATGCGCAGAAAAACCTGGCCTCAAAAGAAGCCGCCTTGCGCAAAGCGCAAAAGCAAAGCGCCGGTGCCACCAACAACCTGAAAGCTCAAATTGAAGAACTGCTGGCTGCCAAAGCTTCCCTCGAAATGGCCATTGGCAACCTGCAAGCGGAAAACGACTCCCTGCGCTTGGTGACCGGCCAGCTCACCGAAGACCTGGCCTCTGCCCGCAGCCAAAACGACGAATTGGCCAACCTCAATGCTACCATTCAAGAGGAACTGAAACGCCTGACCCTGGCCAATTTCAAAGCCAGCGCATTCCGGGTGGAGGTTGAAAAAAACAACCCAAAGGCTACGGCCAAGGCCCGCAAGGCCAAAAGGGTTTTGGTGAGTTTCGACCTTATGGGCGTGAACAAAGAATACCAAAAAGTGCGGCCACTGTACCTCGTCATCACCGACGACAAGGGGACGCCCATTAAAGCTGAAAACCCCATCCAGGCCAAGGTGAACGTGAACGGCCAGGATATGGACATCCAAGCCGTGAAGGAGCAGCGGGTAAACGTGCAGGAAAACCAGCGTCTTTCTTTCACCCACGATTTGGAGGACAAACTGAAAAGGGGCTTTTACCGGGTAGCTGTTTATACCGACATAGGTTTGTTGGGTGCTTCCAGTTTTAGGCTACAATAGGCGAATTCGTTAAAAGAAAAAGGGCACGGATCTTTGGTCTGAGCCCTTTTTCTTTTATTAAAGTAAGGTATTTGCCGCCCCTTTAGCCATTTTTTATAATTTTACCCTCCTCCTATTTTCGCCAAACAATCGTATTAAATATGTTGACAAACACCATACACCGAAGCTGCCTATTCATCGCCATTTTTGCTACAATTGGCTTATTTTCAACCGCTTGTGTTGGCAAGAAAAAATTCTTGCGGGAAGTTTCTGTCCGGGATAGCACCAATCTTTCGCTGAACAGCCGCATCCTTTCCCTCAACCAGGAAATTGGCCAACTCAACTTGCAACTGGCCGAAAAAACAGGGGCCAATAAGGCCCTGACTGATTTGCAGGATAAACAAAACAACCAAATCAGCCGCCTGCAGGATGAAATCGAAAAAATCACCAAGCAATCATTGACCCAGCAGCAAATGATGGATGTGGCCCTGAAAACTAAGGCCGAAGAAGTGGCCAATAAAGAGCAATTTATCAACAGCCTGGGCGCTACCCTTGAGAAGCAGCAACAATCGCTGGAAGAAATTTCAAAAAAAGTGGAAGCCGCCATTCAGCCCTTGGGCCTGGACGACATTTCGATCGTGGTGGGCGAAAGGAAGCTGACAATCGGTTTATCGGAAAAACTTTTGTTCAAAACTGCGGGGCGCACCAGCCTGGATGCCAAAGGAACGAAGGCCCTGGGTGTCATTGCCGAAGTGCTTGTCAACCATCCTGAATTTTCACTGCTGGTCACTGGCCATACCGACACATCGCCCGTCAAAAACAAAGCCTATACCGATAATCTGGATCTGAGCGCCGTACAGGCTGCCGCCGTCGCCCGTGCATTGGGGAGGGATTTTGGCCTCAACCCCAGCCAGATCACCGTGACGGGAAAGGGCGAATTCGAGCCGAGGGCATCCAACGAATCAGTTGAAACAAGGGAACTTAACCGGAGGGTAGAAATTATTTTGTTGCCACAGTACGATCGGGTACTGGATCAATTGCAGGAAAGCGCAAAAAAAAGCTGATAAATACAGCGCTTAAATTTTCGCCAGCAACGCTTTTGCTTCGCCCGCTTTGCTGCCGCCATTTTTGGCAAACTCCTCCAATACCTGTTTTGCTTCTTCCCTTTTATCTGTTTTCAAATAAGCCAAAGCCAGGTACCAGGCGGCTTTAGAGGCATAAGCACCACCGCTCTTCCTTGCACCGTCGAGGTGCTGGCAAGCTTTGTCCCATTCACTGGCCTCCAGGCAAGCCATGCCTGCGAAAAAATGGGCGGCATCGTTGTCGGGTTCTTCTTCGATGGCTTTTTCAAAATAGGCAATACTCTGTGAAAAACGGTGGGAGGAGTAATCGTTGAGGGCACTGGCCATTGCTGGGTTCAAGGCTGCCGTGTCGCCGCTGCGGGTAAGGGGGATGTCGTTTTCGTAAAAGGAGTAATACTGTGCGTACAGTTTTTCGCCGGAAGGTGCTTGGTACAGGTTCAGGTAGGCTACAGCACCCAGGACAACAACTGCGGCGATGGCCGCTGCCCGTGCCAGTATTTTGCCTGGAGTCAAACGGCGGATCTTAGCTTCCTGTAGCTCAGGGAGTTTTTTTTTGAAAGAAGAAAAATCTTCGAGTGCGGGCAAGGCAGAAAGCCCGGCCAATTCGGCACCGTCCACGGCATCGGAGCATAGTGGGCAGTCGAGCAGGTGGTTTTCCACCCGATGTAGCCCGGCCCCGTTGCTTTTGCCGGCCAAATATTCCCTCACTTCCTGCTCGCTCAGGCATGATGAGGGTTGGTAAATCTTATGTAGTATATTTCCGTTCATTGGAGCAGCGATTCTTTGGCGCTTGGACACTTCCTCAATTCATTTTAGCTGGCAATTTTCAGTTCATAAAAACTGCTGGCTTTGAACTGCCGAACTGTTCAAGCCGTGTGTTTTCTCAATGTTTTTTCAAGTATGAGCCTAAGGTTTCTTTTGCCGTTTTGCAGGTAGCTTTTTACTTGCTTTTCAGAGTAACCGGTCTGGGTTGCTATTTCTTTGTAGCTTTTATCTTCGTAGAAAAATAGATGGACGCAAAGGCGCTGGTCATCGTTCAACTCCCCCACGGCCTTTTCAACTTGCGATTCAACAGAAGGTGTATTGTCCAATTGAGCGATCAGCCCCTCATTTTCCATAAAATCGCCCGAAGAGTTTTCAGTGTATTGCCAATCGGCCATTTTGGTCATTTCCGTCTTGCGCTGGCGCAGCTTGGCGATTGATTCGTTGCGGGCCACGGCGTAGAGGTAGCTCTTGAAGGATTTGACGTTGGCAGTGGGCAATTTGATGTAGAGGATTTTAAAAACTTCCGACACCACGTCCTGGCTGTCATCCTGGTTTTTCAGCATTTTCAGGCAAACGCCATAGGCCAGGTGTATGTACCGGTTGTACAATTCCTCAAAGTATGCCTGTTCCTTTGTTTTGGCGAACCTGCTCACCAGCTCTTCGTCAGAGAGGCGGCTTGGGTCTGTATTTAGTTGTATAATGGCCATTTATGCGGTTGAACGCCAAGAGTCTAATTGTAAAATGTTGTTGGCATTTGGATGAAGTTGATGAATCAAGCCAAGCTCCAATTGCCAACGGCCACCAAATTAGAAGCCTACAATGGCGGCAAAATTATAAAAAACCCTGATAGAGAAGTTTTTAGCTGAAATCCTTCCAAAAACTTCTCCCAACTGTTTCCTAATTTTCCGGGTGTAAAAACTCAATTTTCAAACCAAAACACATTCTATCCACTTTTCGTACCTGGCAACACTGTTTGATATTGTTGGAATTTTGCCCTATGCAACCCCCAAACAAATCAAACCCTTCAAACAAATCAAACTACCCAAACAAATCAAACATCTCAAACCAAATCTTTCTACAATGAGCAAGTACAAGATAAAAAGCGGAAAGGGCGAGCTTGTTTTGAAAAAAAGCGAAAGTCTCGTCGGGCTTAAAACAAACAAACCGCTCGACCTCGAAAAAAAAGACTACGTCAACGAGCAAAAATTGCCCAATCTCGGCGGTTTCAAGGTCGTCACATTGAATAAGGGCGGCGAAACCATGGACGACAAACTGGACGAGGTGCGCCAAAAAAAAGAAATCGAACTAGGCACCCACGTCTATGTGCCCGAAGGCGGCGGAAGGCCGATGGTGCCAACGGGAGAGATTTTTATCATTTTCCAACCAGAGGTGGACGAGGGCGAACAGCAATTGGTGCTCGACGAATACAAACTGGAAATGGTGGAGCGCCGTGGCACTGACCAAATCATCGCCAAGGTGACCAAGGATTCGCCCAACCCCATTAAGGTGGCCAGTGCGCTACAACAAATTTCTTTGGTAAAATTGGCCGAACCCGACCTCGACATGCTGCTCGAAGAGTACGATTTGGTCTTGCCCAACGACACCTACCTGGCGGAGGAATGGCATTTGAAAAACGACGGCTTTATCGCCAGCGGCAGCTATTCCACCAAAAAAGGTGCTGATGCCAAGGTCATTGACGCATGGCAGCGCCTGAACAGCCTCGGCTCTTCTGACATTGTCATCGCCATCGTTGACAACGGTATTGACATTACCCACCCCGATTTGAAAAATAAAGTCTATCGCCCATTTGACCTGTGGACACAGTCCGACCGCTTGAGCGATTCCGATCCTTCCTTTACGCATGGTACGCCCTGTGCCAGCCTGGCATTGGCCATCGCCAATGGGCAGGGCATGGTCGGGGTAGCCCCGAATGCGAAATTTATGCCCGTTAGCGGTACCTCGTACAGTGTAAGGGCGACCGAGCAAATGTTTGATTATTGTATCCAAAACGGAGCGGACGTGGTCAGTTGCAGTTGGGGTACCACCGACACCCGTTATGCGCTCAATCCCCTGAAAGAAGAGGCCATCGCCAAGGCAGCCAAGCAGGGCCGCACCGGCAAGGGCTGCGTCATCCTTTTCGCTGCCGGCAACGAAGGGTTTGACTACGTAAATTTCTACGCCGCCCACCCCGATGTCATTTGCGTGGCGGCCTGCGACAGCAAAGACCGCTACGCCAGCTATTCAAATCAAGGGCAGGAGGTCACCATCTGCGCCCCCTCCAATGGCGACTGGCCGCTCATCGCCGCCCGTGCCTGGTGGGATCCCGGCACGACTGCCCGTGGCGAAGGTGCCTGGAAATACTGGGCTGACGGCATGGACAGGACTGGGCCTTACAAGCATTTCGGCGGCACCAGCGGCGCTACGCCCATCGTGGCGGGCATCTGCGCCCTCATGCTGTCGGCCAACCCCAATTTGACCGCTAAGGAAGTCAAGGAAATTTTGATAAAAACAGCTGACAAAATCGGCTCGCCCACTGACTACAGCAATGGCCACTCCCGGAAATATGGATATGGCCGGGTGAACGCCGACAAGGCTGTGGCAGAAGCTTTGCGCCGCAAGGACGGAACTGCCGGTACGGTTGTGCCCAAACCTTCCGAAGTGACTGGCCCGGTCAGTTCTGGCCAGGGGCTTTTCAGGTTTAGCGTAGAAAAGCAAGCCTCTCAAGGCTACAGTGTGCAGGTGGGCGTTTTTGCTGATTATGGCAATGTATTGATCAGTGCTGAAAAATTGCAACGGCAATTCAACGAAGCTATCGTGGTGAATATCAACGAGTTGAATGGAAAAACGGTGTATAAAGTACTGGTCGGGGCCTATACGAACAAGGTGGACGTGACCAATTTGCAGAAAAAAATGAAGGCGGCTGGTGTGGATGGCTTTGTGAAGGATTTGAAAGAGCTTGCTTAAACAACTACTTTGGACTGTGGACTGAAAACTGTTGACTATTTTACCATTCCCACAAAACAATTTCCCACAGGTCCGCAGCTTCCTGATGAGTAAAGATAGTTTTGAAACCAACCCTTTGATGGGCCCGTTTTGAGCGGGCGTTGCGGCTGGCTATTTCAGTGATGCAGAAATCAAATGTTGGGGCGAAGAGTTCTTTGTGTTTTTGATAAAGCCCGTCAAAAGCTCCCATGCCCCGATAGTCTTTCGCTACGCAAACCTGGCCCATCACGTAATATCGGTAGCCTGAAATTCTGCGGTGACGGTATTCAATTTCATCAAATAAGGCAAACATGGGCTGTAGCACCGGAATTTTTTCAGCAAAAGAAGGCAGCATTGTGAGGGCGTAGCCAATCATTTTTGCCCCATCCTTGGCCACTACTTGAGGAATGGTGGCATTCATTTCAGCCAGTAAAGCAAAGTCATGTTGCACCGTTAGAAAGCCCTGCGATACGGCGGTTTTCGATGAAATATTGGCGGCCAGGTTTGCCTGTTGAAGGGCAAGTAATTGTAAGATTTCATCTTCACTGCCCAGTGTGGCATAAGTGAAGTTGGCGTTTTCCTTTTTCATAATTCGGGATATGATATTTCCTGCCGCTATGCACCTTTCTCCCCCGGCTTCAGCCGCCAATATTCCTCTTCCGTAATGATGCCTTTTTCTTTCAGTACCTGGAGTTTGTTGAGTTGTTCCAACAAGTCAGCGTCTTTATGGCTTTTACTTTGGAGCAAATCCGGCCCGGCGGGTGGCAATCCCTTGGATAAGCGGTAGCCGTTTTTTTGAAAAACTTCGAAAATGGGTTGACTGCGCAAATAGGCCAGGTCACGGCTGGAAATGATGCGGATTTGATCCTTCAGGCCAAATGCAACGGCAGCGTCGAGGTGCAGCAGTGCATATTCCACATTTTCTATTTGAGAATAACAGCAGGCCAGCAAATAATGGATTTCCGGATCGTGGTTTTTCAGTTCTGCCGCTTTTTTCAGCAGGACGATAGCGTTTTCATAATCCAGTTCCCGGTAATCGGCCAGTGCTTGTTCCCTGTATTTTTCAAATTGTGTTTTCAGCAGGCTTTTGTGTTCCTCTTCCTGAAATTCTGCCTGTGAGGTCTGTGCTGGCTGAATCACCTGTTCAATTGCATTAAATTTAAGGTCAAACTCGGCCTTTGGCATGGTCCATAATAAGAGGCTATCAATAAAGGCAGTAATGGCAATGATGGGGACGAATTTTGACAAACCGGGGATAATAAATAGCACGGCCATAGTGGCAATTAGGTAGGCTATGCCTAAATTCCGTTGACCCAAATAAAATCGGTGTGTGCCGAACATGCCGAAAAAAACGCCCAAAAGCCCCGCCACGTGCTTTTTCTTTTTACCTGTAATGACGGCTTGCACGGGCGGTGCTTTGGCCGCAGGTTCTTCCCGTTTGGCGATGCCGTATTGCTCCGGCAGGTTGAGGCCCTCGTTGGCCAAAGCATAGACCTGCACTGGCTGCGCCACATTTTTTAGGGAAAAACTACCGAGCGGCCTGGTCTTGAAATTGGCGTTGTTCTTTATGTCGTCGTGTACTTTTTCCGAAATGAAAACCCCGCCCGGCACACACCTCGACTCTATCCTCGAAGCGATGTTGACGCCGTCGCCGTACACATCTTCCTCGCCGTAGCTGATCTCGCCCGTGTGTATGCCAATGCGCAACGACACGGCTGGTTCCCGTTTCAATTCCCGCTGTATTTCCAGCGCACACTGCACCGCCGCACTGGAACTTGGGTAAATGCTGAGCGTCCCGTCGCCGTAGTATTGTAAAATTTCCCCTTCGTGCTTTTCCGTGCATTGGGCGAATACCTCCCGGTGGCGATCCCGCATTTTTCGGGCAATCTCCTCATCCTGCTGCATCATGGCTGTATAACCGACGATGTCGGTAAACATGATGGCGGCAAGGCGGCGTTTGATCTGTTTCATTTTGCTGAAATTGAGGTTTGAACACGGGGCAAGGTAGGGAATTTGTAGGTGTGCGAAGATATGGAACGGATGATTTTTAGCGTCAAAAATGCTGCAACGGCATGGTGATGGGCTTAATTGTTTACATGGATTTTTTCAAAATGGCTATTTGTGAAATAAAGGAAAATCGGATACGCCGGATTAGTTTTCAAAAAACAAAAAGCTATCTGGTCAGCAGCACATCCCCATTTTTCAGCACTTTTTTCCCGTCCCTGAAAACGACTTCCGCCAACCAAACATAAACGCCAGGGTTTGCCTTTTTGCCATCCACGGTGCCGTCCCAACCGAGTAAAAAATCATTGGTTCGGGTATTGAAAATTTGATAAACCAAGCTGCCCCATCGGTCGAATATTTTGAAATAAGGGACACTGCCCACGTCGCCATTGTCAAAAGGCAGGAAGTAGTCGTTGATGCCGTCGCCATTGGGCGTGAAGGCATTGGGGAAATAGACTTGGCGGCAGTCTTGGTACTCGATGCGGACAGCGGAAGCAACTTCGCCGCATTGATTGGAGGCTGTGAGGTAATAATTGCCGGGGGTATTTATCAAAAAACTGTCCGCTGTAGAGCCATCCTGCCATAGGAAATCCAGGCCGGGAATAGAAGAAGGCCTGAGCACATAAGTTTGCTCCAAACAAAGGCTGGTATCTGGGCCTAAATCGCCCAGTTTGGGGAAGGGGATGACCGTCACGTTTACCCTGTCGTCGGCCACGCAGTAATTGTCAATGGTGACGGTTACTTCGTAATGCCCGGTTTTAGCCACCTCCAGCGAAGGCGTTGATTGGCCGTTTGACCATAAATAATTGACCGTATCGGTGCCAAACGAGGTGGCGTCCAGCAACACTTTTCCCCCTTCGCAGAAAATGGTGTCCAGCCCTAAATCAAAAAAAACCGTGTCGCCATCCACAGTGACGGTGATGGAATCGTAAAACGGGTTGTTGCAGGCGTCGAGCACTTCCACCAGATAAGTGGTCGTTTGCCCAGGCGCAGCAATGGGATTGGCGATATTGGGATTGCTCAACCCCGTTTCGGGCGTCCAATGATAGCTGATGCCGCCGCCCAATTGCAATTGGTATTGGCCGCCGGGACAAATAGTTACATCTTCAAACCCATCCAAAAATGTCGTGTAGGAATAGCAGACCTGCTGCAAATTGTTGGCACCGCCCGTGGCGCTGGTGAAGCCCCAAAACACCAACGGGTCGCCGCCAAAGACTTCATTCACGATGTCGCCAGTGTAGCTGAGGCGCAAATTGCAGTCGAAATAAACCTCCAGCGTGTGCGTGCCAGCATCCCAGTTCACCCGCAGCTTGTGCCATTTGCAGTCTTCGATATTTGCATTGTTGCCTGCCTGCACCGGGCCAGCGAGATTGTTGTTCGAGGCATGGTTCAAAACCCCGTTTTTAATAATGGCGATGTGGTCGTAGCCAGGGTCGTTGAGGTTGTTGTTTTGCCAAGTGTCAAATTCTATCCCGATGGAAGGCGCTACATTTTGAAAGCCCAAGCCTTCGCCCGTCGAACCAATGGACGTGCTCACAGGCTGAAAACCGAACAGGATGCCATCGGCCCCGTCGCTGTCCTTGCAGCCGAAACTCAGTTCCATGATGACCTGAAAGGAGTTGTTCAGGTCAATTTTGTCATTGTTCCAAATAGAACCAGCCCGGTTTCCTTGGTCAGGTGTGAGCGTCCAGCAGGAGTCATTGGTCTGGAAGGCGCTGCCGTTGAGGTGGAACTGGGCGAGGGCGGTAGGTGCATTTAACAGTAAAAAGAAAGCAATTATAGGGATGAGTTTCATGGGGCTAAGGTAGGGAATGGCGGGCAGGATTGGCGTTAAAAGTGTGTAAAGCATTGCTGCCTTCATAGGCAATCGGTATAGCCACAGATAGCAGTAAGCACATGAGTCAACAGCACTTGAAAGAAAGCCGTTATTTTGCTGGACAAACCGTGCCGTATGCAAAAAACAGCTTTCTTCCCAATGTTATTTCTCGCCAAAGTCCGCATCATCGCCTTTTGGCTGGTGCTTGTCGGAGCAGGGGAGGCACAGGCCCAAGCCCCCAATGGCTGGCCTATCTTTGAACAGGTCGAGTTTGGCAGGAAGTTCTTCAAGGACATGGGAATGTTCATGCCCTGGCCCAAGTTCGACGACAAGATTCGGGCGTGGGAGGGAAAGGAGGTCATGCTCACGGGTTACATCATCCCCACCGCCGATGCGCCGGGATATGAGGGGCTGATTTTGTCGAAGTTCACCTACAGCCAGTGCTTTTTCTGTGGCAAGGCGGGATTGGCAACGGTGGCTGAGGTGGTATTGAAAAAGCCGCTCAAGGATTACAAGATTGACAAACCTTACTCCTTCAAGGGCATATTGCAGTTGAACGACGATGACCCCAACCGCCTCATTTTCATCCTGAACGGGGCAAGTTTGATGGACATGTAACAGCCGCAACTATCAACGCTGCCCAATTTGCCAAAAAACCAAAAATCATCGCCCAAAATCTCCTGTCTTAACCTACTTTTAGCCCCCTCAACCCCACTTTCCCTTTTCTTTTTTCCTTCAACTAAAAAGGTAATCATGACTACATCAAAAAAACATAAACTACTCCCGCCCGTCTCACGCCGTGATTTTGTAAAAACCGCAGGCCTGGCCGCCGCAGGTTTTATGATCGTTCCACGACACGTCATCGGAAGGGGCTATCTGCCGCCCAGCGACAAGGTGAATATTGCAGGCGTCGGCGTGGGCGGTAGGGGCGAATCCGTGCTCAAGGAAATGGATTCCCACAACATCGTCGCACTTTGCGATGTGGACGACGTGCGGGCCGAAGGCACTTTCAAAAAATATAAAAAAGCCGCCCGCTACCGGGACTTCCGCAAGATGCTGGACCAGCAAAAAGACATTGACGCCGTGGTGATTTGTACGCCCGACCATACCCACTCCGTCGTGGCATTGGACGCCATGCAGATGGGCAAACATGTTTATGTTGAAAAACCATTGACCCACAGCATCAGCGAGGCGAGGGCGCTCACGGAAGCCGCCGCCAAGTACAAGGTGGTGACCCAAATGGGTAACCAGGGCAGCAGCGGCGACGGCATCAGGGAGTCGCAAGAAATCATTGACGCTGGCATCATCGGCGACGTGGCAAGGGTGCATGTGTGGACGAACCGCCCCGTGTGGCCGCAAGGCGTGCCTACGCCCACTGGCAAAAACGACATTCCCAGTACCCTCGACTGGGACTTGTGGCTCGGCCCCGCTCCTTTTCGGGATTACCACCCTAACTACCTGCCTTTCAAATGGCGGGGCTGGTGGGACTTCGGCACGGGTGCGCTCGGCGACATGGGCTGCCATTTTCTCGATACGCCGTTCAAGGCGCTCCGGCTGAAATATCCTTATGCCGCAGAGGCCAGTTGCACACAGGTTTTTTCGGGCGACTTTTTCGAGGCTGACTACCCCGATTCCTGCCCGCCTTCTTCCAAAGTGCATATTTTCTTCCCGGCCCGTGGCGAAATGCCACCCGTGGAAATCGTTTGGTACGATGGCGGCCTGCAGCCAGAACGGCCTGAAGAGCTCGGTGCCAATGAGGAAATGGGCGAATGGGACGGCGGCATCATCTTCGAAGGCTCGAAGGGCAAGTTGATGTGCGGCCTCTTTGGCAGAAACCCGACCCTGCTGCCCACCAGCAAAATGAAAGACTTTAAAAAGCCGGAAGTTACCATCCCCCGCATCAAGGAAAGCCACCAGATGAACTGGGTAAAGGGCATCACCGACGGTACGCCGACCACTTCCAGCTTTGACTATGCTGGCCCATTCACGGAAATGGTGCTGATGGGCAACCTGGCCGTGCGCTGTTTTAATATGAAAAAACTGAAAATCGGCAAGAAGCCCGGCGATTGGGCACCATACGAATATCCGGGCCGCCTGCGTCTATTGTGGGACGGCGACAACATGCGCATCACCAATTTTGATCCGGCCAACGATTTTGTAAAAAGGGAATACCGGAAGGGGTGGTGAGGATTGGTCATTTGTCATTAGGTCATTAGTCATTGGCGGCATGTAACAGCATGGAGGTGACATCTTTTTTTCGCAGCAATAATCTTCCAAAATTTCAGGGGCTTTACAGCGAAAAAAGGTGTCATCTCCGTGCGGCCGCATTAAGATGACACCTTTTTTCCTTGAAAAACATGCAAAATTTAAAAATTCGAGCAAGGAAAAAGATGTCACCTTAATGCTGAATAATGACCAATGACCCCAATGACAAATGACGATATTTTCATTGCCCCAAAAACGACCGCACCGCCGCCCTCACGCTGCCGTGTTCGATGAGCAGGCGCTTGGCTTCCTGGTAAACAAGGCCAGTGTCTTGGGCGACCATTTTTGCACCACGGTCGAGGAGCTTGGAATTGGAAAGTTGCATGTCCACCATTTTGTTGTCCACCACCCGCCCAAGTTGGATCATCAGGCTGGTGGAGATCATGTTCAGCACGAGTTTTTGGGCGGTGCCGGATTTCATGCGGGTGCTGCCGGTGACGAACTCTGGGCCGACGACCACTTCAATGGGGAAATCTGCCACTGCTGCCACTGGGCTGCCTTGGTTGCAGGTGATGCAGCCCGTTAGGATGCCGTTTTCCCTGCAATCTTTAAGCCCGCTCACCACGTAGGGAGTCGTGCCGGAGGCGGCTATTCCAATCACAAAATCTTGTTTGTCAATGTGGTAAACATTTAAGTCTTCCCAAGCTTGGGTGAGGCTGTCTTCGGCATGTTCCACCGAGCGGCGGATGGCCTTGTCGCCCCCGGCGATGATGCCAATGACCAAATCGGGCGATACGCCATAAGTGGGCGGGCATTCCGAGGCGTCAATGATGCCGAGCCTGCCGCTGGTGCCTGCGCCGAAATAAAAAAGGCGGCCACCTTCTTTTACTTTTTCTACCAAAGCAAGGACGAGTTTTTCAATAGACGGCAAGGCTTTTTCAATCGCCAAAGGCACGGTCTGGTCTTCGGCGTTGATGTTTTTCAACAACTCGGCCACGCTCATTTTTTCCAGGTGGCGATGGCGGGAAGGACTTTCTGTAATTTTTTGCATCTGGCTCTTTGATTTCAGATTCTTCGATATGCGATTTCAGATTTTTGATTTGAGCAGCAGCGATCTGAAATCAAATATCTAAAATCGTTGAATCATACATCATCACTCCCTCAAAAACTCCAGTTCTTCTTCATGGTTAAGGCGGGCAAGGACGGAAGGTTCGCCCATGTCCTTGTCGAGGGTGCGGTATTTCACCACATGATCTACGCCCATGATGATGTCCGAACTGATTTCACCAAAATGCTTTGGCGAAGGCGTCCCTATTACATGGGCGGTGGTGGCAACGATAGGTTTTCCAAATTCTTCCAGCAAGGATTTGCAAAATTCATCGTGCGGGATGCGGATGGCCACACTGCCATCGGGGGCGCAGGCGTTTTCAGGCAGGTTTTTGCATTGTTCGTAAATGACCGTGAGCGGCCTGGTATGGAACAACAGCAGCGTTTCAACCCGTGGATGGATGTTTTTTACATAAAACTTCAAATGCTCGATGGAAGGTGCCAACAGGACTAAAGGCTCCGAACAGGGCTGTTTTTTGAGTTGGTACACCTTGTCCAGGGCGGTTTGGTTGGTGGCGTCGCAACCGATGGCCCATAAGGTGTCGGTAGGGTAGAGGATAAGGCCACCGTTTTCAAGGGTTGAAATAACTGGTTCCAAATTGTAGTTTTGAACCATATAGGTGTTCTGATTGGTAAAAGTTAGCATGAGGTATCAGGTGTTAGAGAAATTGCGCCAACGGAATTGCCGCTGCAATTGCCACCGGCTGGTGTTACGTATCAAGTGCTGGCAAAGTTGTGTATTTTGCCCGCCAGTTTATAGAGAAGTGAGCGATTGGGAGAAATAAGAAAAAGCGCTTAGAATCAACTCCTTGCAATTAGGTTTTCTCTCACAACAACTCACGGCTGAATATCAAACGTGACCTTGGCTTGCCAACATGTAGCGGCCATTGTCAATAACCAAAAAAATGTTGCCTATCTTGCACATGCCCAGAATGTGTTTTAAAAAAATCCTGCCTGAAAAATGTTTAGCCTATTTTGAAGGTTGAAATCCATTGGCGGGACTTGCCCTCAACAATTTTCCACATGTCTTAATGTAAAATATGGAGGGCAACGTACTAACTTTTTTTTCGATACGCTATTGTTTGAACTAAAAATTTGAGGGCGGGAAAAGCCTTAAACATTGCCCCGAACCATAAAAAATTGCTATGACCGGTACTAAAAGGCTCGATAAAATTTTGTTCGTGATTGCAGCGCTCTTTGCATTGGGAAGCATGCCCCTCCAGGCTGCGCACATCATAGGTGGAGTCATCACCTACGAGTGCCTAGGCGGGGGCAACTACCGTTTCACCATGAAGATTTACCGGGACTGTTTTGGCGGCGGTGCTCCTTTCGATTCGGCGCCCGGTTCGCCTCTGGAAGGTACGGTCACGGTGTTTAAAGGCAATTCAAGCGTTCCGATAAAAACATTGGATCTCGGCTCTCCCGACATCACCAATATTTTACCCAATATCAGCAATCCCTGCCTCACGGCCCCGCCCAATGTTTGTGTGGAAGAAGGCGTGTATGAATTTCAGCTCAACCTCCCCACGACCAACGAGAGCTACCACATCGTTTATCAACGCTGCTGCCGCAACAACTCCATCACCAACCTCATCAATCCCGGTGAAACGGGTGCCACCTATTCCGTGGAACTGTTGCCTGCGGCGCAAACGGCCTGCAATAACAGCCCCACTTTCAACGACTTTCCGCCAGTGGCCATTTGTACGGGCGAACCGATTGACTTCGACCACTCCGCCAATAGCAATGACCCCGGCGAAGTGCTGGTCTATAGCCTTTGCAGCCCTTTCGATGGTGGAGGCACTGACCAGACCAATGCCACCGCCCCCAATGGCGTAGCCCCAGATCCGGACCTGCCGCCTCCATTTCAAAATGTAAATTTTTTACCACCCTATAATTTTTTAAGCCCCTTGAGCGCCAACCCAGCGCTGACGATTGACCCCAACACGGGCTTCCTCACAGGTGTGCCCAACGTGGTGGGCCAATTCGTAGTGGGCGTGTGCGTGGAAGAATACAGGAACGGTGAATTGATGAGCATCACAAGGCGGGATTTTCAGTTCAATGTGGCACAGTGCGACCCGACCGTGGTGGCCGACATCCGGGAAGATGACATTGTAACCTTGCAAGGAGAAGAATATTATGTAGTCAATATTTGCGGGCCGCAAGTGGTAGAATTCGACAACCAAAGCTTTCAACAGCAAAACATCAACTCGTTCAATTGGGGTTTCAATATCAATGGCGTGGATACGGTGCTCAACGTCTGGGATGCCAAGCTGCTGTTCCCAGATACGGGTACTTATTACGGCCATTTGATGGTCAATCCTGGTCTCACCTGTGGCGATACCGTGCTCATTCAGGTCAATGTGTTTCCCGGCATTATGGTAGATTTTGACTATGTTTATGATACCTGCAAGGCTGGGCCAGTTACATTTACCGATTTGTCAAGTTCAGGGGCAGGGCCAGGCTCCATCGTTTCTTGGGACTGGAATTTTGGCGACGGCAAATCGTCCAACGACCAGCACCCCTTGCATGTTTATCAGGTGCCAGGCGAGTTGGAGGTCATGCTTTTGGTAAAAGACACCAATGATTGTGCGGGCATCAAAAATGCCACGATTCCCTATTATCCCGTACCGGAATATCTGGTGGTAGCGCCCAGCGAATTCATTGGGTGCCATCCGGCCAATATTTTTTTCGACAACCTTTCGTACCCCGTCAATGAAGCATACAGCGTACTGTGGGATTTTGGCGATGGCGATACCAGCACGGCCATCAGCCCTTACCATATTTATGATGAAATAGGCACCTTCACTGTTTCCCTTAGCATCGTGTCACCGCTGGGCTGTGCAATAGATACCATTTGGGAAGACCTTATCACCGTGCTGCCCAGCCCGACCGCTGGCTTTACCTATTTTCCGGAACAATTGAGCAACCTGCAACCGACTGCTTCCTTCACCGACGAATCCATAGATGCGGTAAAATGGAAATGGTCTTTTGGAACGACTGGCATTTCCATAGATCAAAATCCCGTTTACACTTTTCCAGATACGGGCGTACAGGCTATAGTGCAAGTTGTTTTTCACCAAAGTGGCTGCACGGATACGATGATCCAATACCTGGACATCATTCCCGAAGTGCGCTATTTTCTCCCCAATGCCTTCACGCCCAATGCCGACGGCACCAATGACGGATTCAGGGGCAACGGTTCGCTTGAAGGTGCCACTGATTTCCACCTGTCGATTTGGAACCGCTACGGCGAAAGGCTTTTTGAAACCACCGACCCCGACGAAGCATGGAATGGAAAAAAAGACAACAACGGACAACTGGCCCCGCAAGGGGTTTATATCGTCATGGTGACATTCACTGGCCCACGTGGCCAGCCCTTTACCTACAAGGGATATGCAACCTTGGTTAAGTGAACGATGAACTATGAATGAGGAACTTGCCGCCGTTCATCATTCATCATTCATCATTTATCGTTCATAGTTATTTATACCGCCAATGAAACAATTTTTACCGCTTACCTTATTCCTGGCCATTGCCTCACCTGTTTTTGCCAAACACATCATCGGTGGTGTGCTGACCTACGAGTGCCTGGGCGGCGGTAACTACCGTTTTACCATGAAAATGTACCGGGACTGCTCCGACCCGACGGGCGCAGATTTTGATTTTGGGGCACCATTTTCCATCTATAAAGGCAGCGATCCCTTTCCCTTGGAAACCCTTTACCTTTCGCCACAAACCATTACAGGCGTTGACCCCGAGGACAATCCGTGCCTGGAATTGCCGCCCAATGTATGCGTGCAGGAAGGCATTTACCAATTTGATTATTTATTTGCAGACTGGCCTTCCAGCGAAAGCTATCACGTGTCGTACCAACGCTGTTGCCGCAACGTCACGGTGACCAATATTGAAACGCCGGGCGATGTGGGGGCAACTTTTACCGTGGAATTGACACCTGCTTCGCAGGCCGTTTGCAACAGCAGCCCAACCTATAATACTTTTCCGCCCGTGGCCATTTGTGCCAATTACCCATTGGTGTACGACCACAGTGCTTTCGATTTGGAAGGCGACCAGTTGGTGTACGAGTTTTGCACCCCATTGCTCGGTGCCGGCATGAACACTTCGCCGGATAACTGCGACCAAATCATTCCCGACCCAGCCTGTCCGCCGCCTTATGCCACGGCTGATTTTGTGAACCCGCCCTACAGTTTTTTCAACCCAATGGGCGGAAACCCGCCCCTAAGCATTGATCCGAACACGGGCCTGCTGACTGGCACGCCCAATTCGCTGGGCCAATACATCGTGGCCGTTTGCGTGAGCGAATACAGGAACGGCGTCCTGTTGAGCCGCATCATGCGTGATTTTCAGTTCAACGTCGGCGACTGCCAGCCCTTAGTCACTGCCAATGTGGATGCCCCGAACATTGTGCTGGAAAACGACCAATACAGCATCACCACCTGCGGCGACTTGAACGTCCCGATTATTAACGAAAGCACCTTGCAAAGCAATATCCTCGATTTTAAGTGGGAGTTTTTCGTGGAGGGCGGCATTTGGGAATTCAATACCTGGAATGTGACCATCCCCTTTCCGGCCATTGGCATTTACCAAGGCATTTTGGCCCTGAACCCTGGCACCCAATGCAGTGACACGGCTCATATCGTCGTTGAGATTTTCCCTGATCTGGTGGCCGATTTTGAATATGCCTACGACACCTGCGTGGCCGGGCCGGTCAACTATTTCGACCATTCCTTTATTGATGGCAACGGCCAAATCGTGGGCAGGGAGTGGAACCTGGGCGATGGCACCATTGACACGATAGCGGCAAACCCGGTGATTGTTTATGGTGAACCTGGCATTATTCCGGTCAATCTAAGGGTAGAAGATACCCACGGCTGCATTGCAGACACCACCAAATTCGTGACCTACCAGCCCGTGCCTGCCCTAATTTTGGTAAAACCCAACGACACGATTAGCTGCGCCCCGGCTTCCGTTTTGTTCAACAACCTTTCCAGCCCCATTGACAACCAGTACGACATCCAATGGGATTTTGGCGATGGCGAAACGGGCGATGATATCAGCCCGGTGCATGTTTATAAAAACCCAGGGATTTATAGTGTGAAACTGGAGATCACCTCGCCCATCGGCTGCTATGTGGATACTTTTTTTGAAAACATCGTGGAAATACTGCCGCCGCCCGTGGCCGATTTTGTTTTTGATCCAACGCAGCCCACCAGCCTCGAACCGCTCGTCCATTTTACCGATCAATCTATTGACGCCGTGCATTGGGACTGGTTCATTGACGGCCAGTTCATTTCACAAAAACAAAATTTCAGCTACTCCTTTGCTGATACGGGCTGGCAGGAAGTGACGCTGATTATTGTCCATCCCGAAGACTGCAAGGACACCCTCACGAAAATGCTCGACGTGAAGCCCATCGCCACTTTCCACATGCCCAACGCCTTCACGCCCAACGAAGACACCGTGAACGATTTTTTCATGGGCAACGGCATCCTGCTCGGCATCAAGGATTATAAAATGGAAGTTTGGGATCGCTGGGGCAGCCGCATTTTTGAAACCACCGATCCCGCCACGCCCTGGAACGGACAGGTGGACAACACGGGACGCTCCGCACCGATGGGCACATATATTTATACCGTCAGCTTCACCGGGCCCAGAGGCGAGCCTTTTGAGTTTAATGGCTTTGCCAATTTAATAAGGTAGGTCGGAATTGCGATGCCCAAAAAACACCTAAACACCCAAACACAAAAACACAATCCCTCCCCCTCCCCACTTTTTCCCTGAATTTTTTCAAAAATATCCATTCAGAAAAAAAAATCTTTACCTTTGCGCCTCTTTTTAAATCAACTACCATAAACAGCAATAAAATGGACGCCATTAAGTATATCCAAGAGCAGGTTTCAAAGAAAACGGAATACCCAAAGTTCCGTTCTGGCGACGCCGTAGCAGTGAACTATCGTATCATCGAAGGTAACAAAGAACGTATCCAGGTTTTCAAAGGAAACGTCATCCAAATAAAAGGAACTGGCGCTACCAAGACCTTCACTGTCCGCAAGATTTCAGGCGGTGTGGGCGTGGAGCGTATCTTCCCATTCGCCTCTCCGGCCATCGCCAGCATCGAAGTGCTGAAGCGTGGCAAGGTGCGCCGCTCACGCCTGTACTACCTGCGTGAAGCCATTGGCCAAAAAGCCCGCATCAAGGAAAGGAAATACATCCGCCACGAAGTGGTCACCGAGGATTAATTGGCACAGAAGGGCCAAGCCCTTTCGCTGTTTTTTCACGGAAAACGCCTTGCAGACTGGGTTTGCAAGGCGTTTTTTTTAGTAAAAATTATAGGCTCAATTATGATTTCAAGTTGGCGTCCATCTTGTGCGATATTTTGGCCTCACCCCCGGCCCCTCTCCTCACAGGAGAGGGGAGCAGAGACTGCTTAATTCGCTAAGTACCTACTTTTGGCAAGGCCGCAGAGGTTCGCTCCCCTCTCCTCAAGGAGTGGGGCCGGGGGTGAGGTGTCAGCAACTTGTAATGATAATAAAGCTAAATTATTTACCACTTCTGCCAAATCACGGTGCGTGTTTAGGAACAAGCCACTTTCCCATTACCAAAGGCAATGACCCAATGACAAATGACGCAATGACAAATGACGTAATGACAAATGACGTAATGACAAATGAATAATTTTCCCATCATTATCGCCATCGCCACATTCATCACCTTGCTGAACAATGGGCTGCTCAACGCCCAAATCGTCAACATCGAAGAGCGGCGCATCACCGGCACCAACGACAGCATCCGCTGGTACGGCCACCTCAACGTCAACGCCAACCTCAGCAAAGTGAAAGACCAAATCCTCCAATTGGGCAGCACGGGTCAGGTGCAGTACAAACAAGACAGGAGCCTGTTCCTGCTCCTGCTCGACGGTATCCTGCTCCGGGCGGGCGGCGAGGACTTCAACAAGGCTGCCTTTGCCCACCTGCGCTACAACTACAAGCTGTCCGACCCCGTGGTAATGGAAGCCTACACCCAGGCGCAATTCAACAAACTCCTCCTGCTCGAACTCCGCTGGCTGGCTGGCCTCGGCCCCCGTTTCCGCCTTTTTAAGGATGAAAAAGGCCAAAACCGCATCTATGCAGGCATGGCCTACATGTACGAATACAACCAGTTTTTGGAGGGCGGCGGCATCGCCCGCATCCACCGGTTGAGCAATTACATCTCCTTCACCTTCCGCCCCTGGCAAGGCGTGAAACTGGTCAATACCACCTACTTCCAGCCACAGTTCACCGATTGGAAAAACTACCGCTTCTCCACCGAATGGCGGCTGGACATGCCCCTCGGCAAGCGCCTCAGCTTCACCACCGATTTCACCTACAGCATTGACCGCTCGCTGCCGGAGGGTGCGCCGGGTAGTACGTATGCATGGTTGAATGGGTTGATGTTTCGGTTGAATTGAGGCATAAAGGAGAGGGCAATAACTGGCAATTCCGGACTACAAAAAAATGTGGAAAAATTTTTCTCAAAAATTTTGCTAATTCCGTTTTTTTTTTTTCAAATTTGCGATAACAAAAAATAGTCCCAGAATTTATTTGGAGAAATGCTTTTAATTTAAAATGATTTATTATGAAGACACTGGCTCTTATCGCTTATCCATTTATTCCTTTCCCTCTTTTTGGTTCCTTTTTGAAAAAGTATGGTTTGATACGAAATAGTTGAGTTTTTGTGCCTGATTCCTGTAGGCACGTGATTGGACACAGATATAAGGATGGCAATTGCTGCTATTTTCTATGCCTATGCTATTTGCTAAAACCACTTCGGGTTGTAGCCCCTACTGATAAAGGGAAGATGCGCAATTTTATCCTTATGTTGTAATTTTTTTATCTATTGAGGTACCTCCCATTACATTAGTTGGATGTTTTGAGAGGAAGTAAAGATTGAGCACCTATTCATTTCTAATAATTTAATAAAAAAATTATGAAGCCAAAACAACTTGTAAAATGCTTATTCAGCACTTGTTTAATCATATTCCTATCGTTCGCATTTTTTGTTGGAAGTGTTTTTTGCCAGACAACCCCTGTAAACTGCCTGGACTCCGTTCAATTTGAAAGTCCTTCGGTGCTTTCACCGTTTAGTTCTATTGGAACAGGAGACAGATTCGGTAATTGTTTGGATTTAGAAGAATTTCTTTCTGCCCCAGCGCAGGGCATTTCAACCTATTGCGGATGTGAGAATGGTTCAGGTATCTTTGAACTTACTTTTTTAGATGTATGCAATGAAAGAGCTTTTGGATTTGATGATCCAGTTTTGGGCTCAGATAGAAGGGAAGTCGTATGCAGAATGTTCAGAGATCTTTCAGTCCTATTGAATCCATCCAGCACCATAACAGACGGATTTGTTAGGATCGAAATAAAAGAGTCTGAAGGAATGGGTGTCAATGTTATGGGGACTGAACAAATCGCAGTGTCTTCGCCCGTATTCATAACAGGTTTTAATGATGGAATCAATTCTGGTCTGGTAATGAGTGCAATTCAAGGGAATGCAGATCCATATATTGGGATGGATGTACTTGGATTCTCATTAGATAGCTATCATGGTTTCATGCGTTTTAATTTCGAGGATTTCGAATTCTACTTAAATGTCTCCGATCCTATTGGAAGCCCAGGCGGATTACACGACTTGTATTCGACAGCTTTGCATGAAGCTTTTCACCTACTTGGGTTCTTCTCATTGATAGATCCTAGCTCTACCGTTAGTCTTCTTTCCAATATTGGTTCACCAAGAGTTTATTCGAGGTATGACACCTATTTAGGGACGATCGGAGGCATCAACAACACCTCACTGGGGATACCTGAATATCTTAACTACCCTGTTATTGGAAACCCTTATTCGGTTGAGGTCGCAACAAACCCTTCTTTTATTAATAATCCTCAATGTTCGGCAGATGTTTCGTTTAATGGAATAGCTAACCCAAGTCAGGAATTGTACCGTCCTTATCCATGGAACGATTCAGGCATTAGTCATTTAAATTGCGATCCTTCATCAGGCTCAGGATGTGCAACTAACAATGGATTTATAATGAATTCCTGCGGCCCCGCAGGATATGCACAACGGCATCCCCATCAAAGGGAGGTGTACATGTTATGTGACTTAGGGTATTCTTTATCAGGGACTTATGGCTCTGAAAGCTACTTACAAACAGGAGGCTTAATACCTTATGAACAATACCAAGTATGCTCACCCAGTTTTTGCAATGCAGTTGGGATCAATGATATTTTGCCAATAACAGTAGAAATAGGTTCATACATTGATATACCATCTTCGGATTTTTTGAGCAATGATATTAATACCATAGGTTATCTTGCAAATAGTTTTGAACTCCTTTCGTACTCTTTCTATTTTGGAGAAGTAGGCGACAATGGAAATGGGGTTACTTATGTTGCAGATGGAACATTTCCAGGTTGGGCTGTTATCAGATATCTACCAATATGTCAAGATGGCACCCCTGGAAGTTGGGCCTATATCTTTTTGGAAGTAGTGAGCCCTATTACAGAGTTTCCAGAATGTGAGCAAGATGGAAATTGTAACCTAATATGCCACGGAGACTTCGAAACGCCGCCATATTATCCTTTTTTTGATTTTGCAATCGGAAATAGTACAGGTACGCCTGATATAAGACCGTTGGCATCTTGGCTTCCAGTTGGCGAAAATATATGTTTCATGAATTTTGATTTGAACGACTTAAATGAAAGAATCTATGCTAATCCAGTGAATCAAAATTACTTAGGTTTTGAAACAAGACCTGGAAACTTAGAGGGCTGGCAATTCCCATTGTCAGGACCACTGCAAATAGGTCAAGAATATCAATTGACATTCTTCTTATTCTCAGGTTGTCCAGGTGAGCTTAATTTCAATTTTAGTAAAGCGATAGCTTGCCCTGATGCAATAAATGTCCCACCTTTATCCAATTTGCTTTTCAACAACGGTGCACCTGTTGATTGTGGCAATGGGACAGTATACGATTTAGGGCAAGTTATAGAAGTTCCTTTTGACGATACAGATACAGACGGCGACAATACTCCCGAATGGGTTGAATACACAACCAATTTTATCGCAGATGGCCAATATGAATTTTTACTAATGTATCAAGATGTAGGTATCCCATACATTTTTGTTGACGATGTCTCTCTTATAAATATTTCTGAAAATGATTTCACTTTGCAGTCATCAGTTGTAGGTTCTCCTTGTTCTGGAAGTGAAATAAACATTCAATATACCATCTGCTCAGATGTTCAACTTGAAAATCTAGAGTTGGTATCCAATATCCCACCTTTTCTGGTAAATTACGGGAGTTCGGGAGATTTTGTAAACGGGAGTGCCTTGATCAACATATTGCAGCCTGTCGGATCTCAATTTTGTGAAACAGTTATCCTAAACCTATTAGTGGCCAATGGTCTTGCCCCAGGGACAGAAATTCCTGTTGATATAACGGTGTTTTCCTCAGATGCTTGCCTGAGCACACCAGTTAGTGATTTGGAAGTTTTGTTGATCGTTGATTCTCAAAACAACCCCGATTTTTCATTTCAAATTCAAGCATGTAGTGCAGTGGTCGAGTTTAATTCAAGTGGTAGCCCTAACGATATCCATCAATGGGATTTTGGTTCTGCAAATATACCTTCTAGCAATGAACCAAATCCTGTCGTTGATTTCTCCGAACCTGGAACCTATACTGTGAGTCATACTATCACCAATGAATGTGGTAGCAGTACTACAACAATAGAAATAATCATTGACGATTGGGCACCTAAGGCTGGGTTCACCTATACCGTAGCACCATGTAGCACATTAGCTAGTTTTATCAGCTTGGGATCCTCCATTGGAGACCACCTTTGGCAATTTAGCACAGGTGCGATGAGTACAGAGCCCAACCCGTCGTACAATTATCCAACTCCAAATACCTACCTTGTTACTCATACTTTGACAAACAGTTGTGGAGTAGATATAGAAACCATGACAATCACCATTGAGGAATGGCAACCCGATGCGGATTTTGATTTTAACTTAACACCCTGTAGTGCCGAAGTTGATTTTACCAGTTTTGGTGATCCGAATGATAGCCATTTCTGGGAATTTGAACCTGGGGCTACGAGCCCGGATCCAAACCCTTCCTATGTTTTTCCAAGCATCGGCTCGTTCACTGTAACACATACTGTAACAAACAGTTGCGGGGTGGATGTTGAAACAATAACTATTGACATTGAAGAATTGCAGCCCAATGCGGATTTTGATTTTGATATAACACCCTGTAGTGCCGAAGTTGATTTTACCAGTATTGGTGATCCGAATGATGACCATTTCTGGGAATTTGAATCTGGGGCTACGAGCCCGGATCCAAACCCTTCCTATGTTTTTTCAGGCCCCGGTTCGTTCACTGTCACCCATACTGTAACTAACAGTTGCGGGGTGGATGTTGAAACAATAACTATTGACATTGAAGAATGGCAGCCCGATGCGGAATTTGATTTTGACTTAACACCCTGTAGCGCCGAAGTTGATTTTACCAGTATTGGCGATCCGAATGAAAACCATTTCTGGGAATTTGAACCTGGGGCTACTAGCCCGGATCCAAACCCTTCCTATGTTTTTTCAGGCCCCGGCTCGTTCACTGTCACCCATACTGTAACTAACAGTTGCGGGGTGGATGTTGAAACAATAACTATTGACATTGAAGAATGGCAGCCCAATGCGGATTTTGACTTTGACTTAACACCCTGTAGTGCTGAGGTAAGTTTCACAAGCCTTGGCAACCCAAGTGACGACCATTTGTGGGAATTTGAAGCAGGAGCGACTAACACAGACCCAAACACAACTTTTAACTACGAACTTTTCATACCTGGAACATTCACGGTAACACATTCGGTCACCAATAATTGTGGGACAGACTCCGAAGTTTCCAGCCTTAACATTGAAGACTGGAAAGCCTACCCAGTATTTTCTTATAACATTGACTGTGGAGTACCTGCCGTTGTTACCTTCCAGAGCGTTGGCCAATCTGCTTCCAATACTCATCTCTGGGATTTTGGAGACTCGCAATTAAGCACAGACTTGAATCCTGTTCATCCTTACGATGAAAATGGGACATACACGGTTGTCCACACGGTGACTGATGCTTGCGGCCATCAGGAGACAGCATCCATTGATGTAGTCATTGATTGTAGCGAACTTGAATTTAAATGTCCATGTACCGGTACAAATGAACTGAACATCAATGCGGGCAATGGTCTTTCAGTCTCCCAAACCGAAATCCCGAATTTGTTGGTCACGGTTAACAATACCCCCAATATACTGCCCAATACCTGCTTGGCCATCAAAGGAAGACTGATATTGGATCAGGGGTTTGACTTTAGCATCTTGGGCGGTGAGGTAAGGATGCAACCAGGGTCTGAAATCGTAGTCCAAAGCGGATCAGAGTTTGGTTTGTTTTTTATCCTGAACAACGAAGGGATTCATGGATGCGAAAAAATGTGGCGGGGAATATCGGTAGAAAGTGGCGGTAGGCTGAATATGGCCTTCAATATCATCCAGGATGCACAGTATGCTGTAAACGCCAGAAACAATGCTACCCTTTCGCTTCGGTTCAACACCTTCAATCGTGATTATGTTGGGATATATACTCCACCCAGTACTACATTCCAAACCATTAGCCTCCCCCTCCCTATCGGGTCAAACTCCTTTACCTGTACACCAGGACTGCTCCAGCCATATCCCGGCCAATCGCCTTACCCTGGCAGCACTACTTTTGCAGGTATTGAGGCGAACAATGCCAACCTGACCATCGGTAGCCAAGCAGGGACGTTTGACATCAATACCTTTTCGGGCATCAGAAATGGCATTGTTGGGAACGGAAGTGTTTTGAGTATTTTTCGGACACAAATGAGCAATTTGGTGGGGACAGTGCAGGACAATATGAATGTTCCAGCAGCCGGTTCAAACGGTGTCGGGATACACCTGACCAATTGTTTTGCCTTTGCAGACAACAACACCATTAACGGTGCGGACGACAGGGGGATACACGCCTTGCGTTCGTCCATATTAGCTGATAGGAACATCATTAATACACGTAACGGTATAGTGGTGGTTGATGGGAGCAGCACATTTTTGGACTTTGAAAAAAACAACATCACCTTCAGCAAATACGGAACAAGAATCCACAACACAAACACTCCTTTGTTTCTCAGCATTTTTGACAATGATTATTTTTCCAACGCCACCGCCCTGGCAAACAAAGGTGGGGCAATTGATATTTACAGTGCGATACACGGAGCCGCTGGCCCGACAAAGGAAATTAGGGAAAATACATTGAATCTGAACTCATTGGCAAAAGGGATCTATATTAACGGGGATGGCTTTTTTGAAATCAACTATAACACGATAGATTTTACGAACCCCAACCTGCAAGGACTTGGCATACCCAATGCATTGGCTTTTAGTTACTCCGACTACAATTCGCTCTATGGCAACAACATTACCGCTGCCAATCTGACCAGTAATGTCGCAGGCATCTCGATAAGTGCTTCCGAGCACAGCAGCTTTTGCTGCAATACGGTAAACAATACCTGGTACGGTTTCTCATCCTATGGCTATTGCGACAACACCAGCCTCCGCCACCTGACCCTCGGAGACCATGAATGGGGGCTTACCTGCAACTACTCCATTCTGGGAGACCAGGTACATGCCCGCAACCTTTGGGACGGATCTTTCTCCAACTGGGCCAGATTCTACTTCAATTTTCAAAATGAATATGAATCATCGGAATTTTATGTGGAGGACGCCGATCCCTTCGACCCCGATATTGACTTGAACCCGCCCCTGTGGCCGATGAATCCGATTCCAAGTGGTTGGTTTCTGGATAAAGAAGGATCCGCTCCAACATGTCAAGCTGACGAACAATGCCTGCCTATACCTTTGGTCGAGGACGGGGAAAGCACAATCCGGGAAAACTACATCCGGATAGCGCAGGGAGAATTCCTGAACACCACCTATGGGCAAACGACCGATTGGGAAAGCAAGCGCTCGCTTTACCGCTTACTGGTAAAAAACCCTTCCCTGAAGGAGCAGGACAACGCACTCGGGCAGTTTTTTGAAAGCAGTGAGTCTTCGGTTTTTAACGATTTTTATCAAGTAGATGAGCAGATAAACGATCTCTTACGGCTCGACAACGAAACTGCTTCCCAATTGGAAAATTTTAAAGACAATTTGTTCAGCCTGAACGAAGCAATCAAACAAATTGACAGCCAACTGGCCGCCGCCACTAACCCCGCCGACAGCGCTTTGCTCATGCAAAAAAGGGTAGCCAAGGTGCAGGAAGTAGGGCTGGTGGCCGGAAATATGTTTGCCTTGTACGAGAACCTGTCCATAGAAAAAGCCAATGGCATCGAAGCTGTCATTTCAAACAACCATGCTTTGCCGGAGACGCTTGTACCGGAGCAAAATAGAAAGCAAGTGAACGATGTCTTTTTGAACACCGTCGTTAAAGGTATATACGAGTTGACCGACGAGCAGTTCCACACCATCGCCAACATAGCAGGGCAATGCCCTTTTACGGGCGGCGATGCGGTCTATCTGGCCCGCTCGCTGTACGAGTTGAAAGAAGAAGGGGATTTTGACGATGAAGCGCTGTGCGCCGAGGTAGAAGGCCGCTCCGTTGCAGCACCGGGGCAGCCGTTCAAATTGACATCGCCGGGCGTACTTATATTTCCCAACCCCGGCAAACAGCAATTGAACTTTGCTTTCCCTAGGGACGAAGGATACATGTCTATTGAGTTCATTGATTTGGCGGGCCATTCCTGTAAGAAAATTGCCTTGCCAGTAGGGGTTGAGTCTTTTGTGGCAGATGTGTCAGATTTGAAAGGAGGGATGTACTTCTGCCAAATCAACCGGGCCAATGATATACCACTTGTACAGAAGGTGGTAATATTGCCTTGATACCTAACATCAAATTGCATCCCTTTCTTTGTTGAATTAGGCTCAATTATGCTATCTCAACGAGGAAAGGGGTGCCTGTTTTTTTATGAAGTCCAATTTTATTTTTACCGCTATCATTTTAATTTCAGCCTGTTTGAAGGCTCAAAACCACGATTTTACTTGGTATTTTGGATATAGTTCGCTGGACATCCCCCAAGATTCAACTTATGGCACCTCCATCATGAAGTTTGATGAGTCAGGAGGAAGGCAAATCTATTATGAGGGTAGCTCGAAAATTGATTTTAACGATACGAATACCGGCATTAGTGACGTGAACGGGGACGTGCTGTTCTTTTACAACGGCCTGTTCATAGAAAATGCCTCGTTCCAGATCATGGAAAACGGGGACTCGCTGAACGAGTACACCGACCCCGTCACGGGCTATGACCTGCCGCAGGGCGGCCTGGCGCTGCCCTGGCCTGAAAAAAAGGATTCTTTTGTGCTGTTCCACGAGACAATTGTATATGTACCCAATAATGGTTTTGCTGTTAATGCTCTATATTATTCAATCATAAATATGACACATAATGGCGGTAATGGGAAAGTTGTGTTGAAAAAAGAACCGCTTATTTTAGATACGTTGGAGTTCGGAATGGTTACATCCGTTCGTCATGCCAATGGAAGGGATTGGTGGGTTATCGTAAGTGAGGGGTTTACAAATCGTTTTCATAAAATGCTGTTGACCCCGGACAGTGTTTACGTACATGATGTTCAGGCCATTGGCCTCCCCATCCACCCGGGGCTTGGGCAGGCGGTGTTTTCACCGGACGGCAACTGGTATGCCATGTACCATGGTGTTTTGGTCAACCAACTCAATTTCGTTGACATCTACCATTTCGACCGGTGCACAGGCCAGTTGTCCGATCATCTTCAATTTCAAGTGTCTGACCTGGCTTTTTTCGGTGGCATGGCCATCTCCCCCAATTCGAGGTTTTTGTATGCCGTTTCCGACAAGTATATCTATCAATATGACCTGGAGGCAATTGATATTGAAGGCTCGGAGGAAATGGTTGCCCTTTACGACGGCTTTACCAACCCCTTTGAGACCCGGTTCTATCTTGCACAAGTGGCCCCTGATGGGAGAATCTATATTTCAGCGGCCCCGGGGTCGTCAAATTATTTGCACACCATCGATTATCCCAACAAACAAGGGTTATTGTGTGAAGTAAAACAACACAGCACTTTTTTACCTACCCGTAACGGCTTTTCCATGCCCAACTTCCCCAACTTCCGCCTCGGCCCCCTCGACGGCTCCCCCTGCGACACGCTCGGCCTCGACAACGTCCCTGTCGCTAAGTTCCGCTACGAGCAGGACAGCATGTACTACCTCCAGGTGGCCTTCACCGACCTGAGCTACTATGAGCCTGCCGATTGGTTCTGGGACTTAGTCGACGGCAGCACCAGCCAGGACACCAGCCCGGTGCATTCGTTCCCCGGCGACGGCACTTATGAGGTCTGTCTAATGGTCAGCAACGTGAACGGCAGCAATACTTACTGCCGCACCTTGCAGTTGGGTACGGTCGCCACGGGCGAGGCTGCACCGTCAGTGGCCATCACCGTCTTCCCGAATCCCTGCCAGGAGGGCACGAACGTCATCCTATCGGATTATTTACCAAAAAATGCCAGCATCACCTTGTACGATGCCACGGGCTGCCCGGCCCTGCGCCAGCCCCTTTTAACAGGTTGGAATTCACTCGATTTGTCGCATGTCCCGCCGGGGCTGTATTTTTATGAGATAAAAGAGGAAGGTCGGCTGCTGAAAAGCGGGAAGCTGGTGCGGGTGGAATAAACGATGCGGGGATCAAGAGGTCGCACCTTTTACCCATGTTACATCAATAACTGCAAACAAGCGTTTTGTTCGCTACTTGGAAGGGTAGGGCCAGTAGTGTCAATCAAAGACATATAAAGAAATAACAATCAATTGATTCAATATCTATTAACCTTTTAATTGTTAGTGACATGAAAAAATTTTCAAAAAACAACTGCCTTTTTTTCTTATTGATTTTGCTGGCAATGTCCGTTTTTTTAAAGGCTCAAGCTCCACCTTGTGGGTTTGACGCCATTATACAAGCCGGCTTTCAAGAATATCCCAACTACGAGCCTTTTATTGAACAAAACGACTTGTTGTACAGCCAAAACCCTACCCAGGGACAAGGCCCTGCCGATGGCACTTACGAAATCCCAACCGTGGTCCATATCATTCACAACAACGGTGCGGAAAACATCTCGGATGAACAAGTGATGGATGCTATAGTCCAGGCGAACATTCAGCTTGCTGGTGGGGAGGGCGGCTTTGACACGAAAATCCAGCTTGTGCTTGCAAAAAGAGACCCCAACAACAACTGCACAAGCGGTATCAACAGGGTACAATACCCCGTGCCGGATGCTGATGTAGCTAACATTATTACTGATATAACGATTAAAAACTTGAGCAGGTGGCCCGTTGAAAACTACTTAAACATTTGGATAGTCAGGAATATTGTTGGAGGGCCAGGCGGTGTAGCTGGCTATTCCTATATGCCTGGTGTCGATCCATTGGTTGACGGGATAGTGCTGAAGCATACCTATACTGGCACAATTGGAACAGCAACTGGGAACCAACTGAACACATTAGTTCACGAATTTGGCCATTATATCAGCCTTTATCACGTATGGGGATCTGTTTCAAATTCGAATCAATGTGCGCAAAATTGCCATATCCCAAGCGAGTGCTTGGGGAGAGGAGACAGAGTCTGCGATACGAACACCTGCCTTTTTGAAAACTTCTCAAGCAACTGCGACCCCTATTTAGGGCAGTGCGCAGAATATAATTGTCCGAATGGGAATTCGGATGTAGCTTACCCCAAAGAGAACTACATGTCTTACAACCACGCCTGTCAGTATCGTTTTACAGAAGGGCAAGCAGTAAGGATGCATTATGCCCTTGACAATAACAGGGAAAACTTGTGGTCTGACGAAAACCAATGGTGCACTGGCATTGCTGGGTACTATGCAGGCTACAACTTGATCGTCACCCAGCCCTTGCTTGAATGGACATCGGCAACATTGCCTGCTTACAACGACATTTTTGTCAACGGTACGCTTACCATTGAAAGCGGCTCAACGCTCAACATTGGCACTGGCAAGGTGGTCCATTTCTGTAAAAACGGCAAGCTTGTCATCAAGCCCAATGCAAGGCTCAACCTTTACGGCACACTCACCAACAGTTGCGATGAACCGTGGAAAGGGATCGAGGTTTGGGGCAATTCCACCAAGTCGCAATTCACCCAAAGTGGTGTGAACAGCCAAGGACGACTGGTTGGGTACGCAGGTTCGGTCATCGAGAATGCTGATATCGGTGTACAACTTTGGGGACCAGACTATTTTGCCAACGCCGGAGGCATGGTTTCCTGCAACGGAACAACGTTTCGCAACAACCGTCGGGCGGCGGAGTTTGCACCTTACACTAATTTCTGGCCCTTTCAGATCGGCCCAACTGGACAACCACAAAACTACTCTGCATCTTTCGGCCGCTGTACTTTTGTCACTGACGACGGCTACCTGAACTCCTCGTCTTTTGAGGCTTTCCTGTACATGACAGGTGTAAAGGGTATAAATATTTCAGGCAGCACTTTTACAAATGACCAAAACATCTCTGCATCCAGTGTCAAAGATTATGGTTATGGCATTTATGCCTCGGATGCCGGATTCAACGTGCGATCCGCCTGCAACGGGAATACATACCCCTGCATGGACTATACTCACTCCACATTCAATAAGCTCGGCTACGGCGTCTATACTGCGAATGTGGTGGGCAACCAACCTTTCAATGTGCAAAGGGCAAGGTTTAACGATTGTTACTTTGGCATCTACAACAAGGCGGTAAGCCAGGGAACGGTGCTTTTCAATGAGTTTAACTTCGGCAACGTGCCGGATGTTGATGTGGCACAGGACCAGTTTGGTACCTTCTTCGAGGCCGCCATGTCGGGCTTTACCTTCCAGGAGAATAATTTTGTAAAGACATCTGGTACTTCTACCCCTATCAATACAATTGGCTCGTACTGTAAGGATTTGGGCTACTTCGATGGCAACTTACTACGCCGAAACACCTATAACGGGGTTGATTTCGGCAATGTTGCCGAAATGACGAACGCCTACAACATCAACTACCCGCCGCGTGGCCTACACTATTTGTGCAACACCAATACGGGTGTGACCATGGCTGATTTAACCGTACTGGAAGACTCGGATATCAGGACCAGACAGGGACTATTAACTTCAACCCAGCCCCAGCTCACGTATGCCTCCGCTGGCAACAAGTTCTCCCAAGTTGCCATTGACATCCAGAATCTAAACACTGCCTCCCCTTCTTTCCTTATCCGATATTTCAGAAATCCGGCAGTACCGCTGGAAGATCCGGTTATAACGAATGGTTTAGTAAACGCAATTTCAGCTAATCCAAACGCTTGTCCTTCCGATTATTGCAACCCTCCCTGTAAAGATCAATTAGAACTGGTGAATATCAAATCGGACTATTTCGTCAGGAGGAGTGAATACAACACAGCAAAGACGGCTTACGATGGGGCAATAGCAAGTGGCAACATGCCTTTGGCCGAACAAAAGGGTGGAGAAATGTCCTTCGCCCGACAAGTTATGGACGAGTCTTCATTTATGGTAATACTGCACCTGCTCTACGATACGACAACCTTTCACCGGGACAGCCTCCTGTTATGGCTTGGACGCATGGACAATCCTGCAGCCCACCTTCAACAGGTAAGAGACTATTTAGCTAACGGGCAACCAATACAAGCTGGCGCTTTACTCTCGCAGGCTGTGTCGCTGTTCGAGATGGATAGTGAGGACGCCGCCGAATTTTCTGACCTTTCAGACATCGTAAACCTGATAGGTGCACAATCGGTATATTCCCTAAATGCCCAGACATTGAACGCTTTGGACAGCTATACAAACGGTAATGGCTCAGAGGCAGCCGTACTTGCCCAAAACATCAAGTCTTTGTACGGCAACTACTATCCTCCACAGTATATAATACCAAGAGGAGGAGAACGCTCAAAAGAGCCAAACCATGTTCAACAGTTTAGTACAGCCAAAAGCCTGAAAATAACAGCTTCGCCCAACCCTGCATCTGGTGAGGTAATCTTTGCCATTGAAGGAATTGAACTGGACAGCATGAGCCTGTCTCTTAGAGTTACCGACTTGAGTGGGAAAACTTTATGGTCGCAGCAACTAACAGGGAAAATTAATATAGCTGGTGCCAATTGGAATACGATGGAGGTGTCTAACGGTATTTATGCCTACCATTTAACCACGATGGACGGCCAGTATAGGCTGACTGGCAAAATCGTTATTTTGAAGTAGAAAGTTTTGTACTTTAGAAGCTGTATTATGGGTCGAGCAGCCAAATCACTTATGATACAGCTTCATATCTTCTTTATTTCATGAATAAATGGATTCCTATTTTCCTGCTTTTACCGGTGCTATCTTTATCTGGGCAACCGGGCATTAACAAAACATATGGGTTTTTACCTGAACTCAATAGTTCAGCTTTTATGAATATGGTACTGGAGGGTGATACAGTGGTGCTGTTTGGCACCGCCTACCCTTCTACACCCCCTTTCTTGCAAGGGCTCCTTTTTGCAAAGCTCGATACGCTGGGCAATGTGATACTTTTCAAACACCACGCTGACCCCGACGGGGACAATTTTGCAGCCCACCTGAATGCAAACCTGTTAGCGACTTCAGACGGTGGATATGCCCTTACAGGAACCGCCTTAAATTCCAATTTTGGAATTTTTATCAAGCTGTCGCATATTGGTGAAATAGCATTTTATAAAAAATACGACCCAGCTCCCAACATTCAATATCAGCCCCGTAAAGTCCTTGAGTTGGAAGACGGGTATTTAATATTGGGGCACATGTCCATGCAGAACGGTGACATTCAGGTGTTTTTGATGAAGGTTGACAAGCAGGGCAATTTTCTGTGGAAGAAGTCATACGGCCAGATGGGGGTAACAGAAGTGCCAGCCAGTCTGTTAAAAATTGATGACAATCACTACGCCATTGGGTCCGGCAGGACGAAAATTGCCCTGTCACCACCTTATAATTCAAGCAATACTTGGACAAAAGCCTGGCTTATTGAAGTAGATAGCTTAGGTAATTTGCTCAATTCTATGGAAAGCCAACTTAACGTTCAAACAGGTTTAGGTAGTTTGATAAAAATGCCAGATGGATGGCTTTACACAAGTGCCATATTTGAGATACATAATCCGTTTGAATTTGGTACCCGAGGTACCATTCTAAGGACAGGTGATGATATCAATGATGTGTATTGGGAGCAAATAATTGGCACAACCTCAACATGGGTAAATGGCATGGTAGATATTAAACCTGTATCTGATGGCAACTGGGTGGCCGTTGGACAATGGGCAACTTCTTCTCCGCCACCTCCTTCAGTTGGCCCTAACTACATTGGTGGCTCCACCTTTAAATTCACTCCTGATGGCGACAGCCTCTGGAGCAGGCTCGACACGGCCTTCTGGCACCCCGACTGCGGTTCAGAGCAATACATTGGTGGTGTTGAGGTACTCCAAAGTGGTAGTGTCATCGCAGCAGGCTATGCGAACAGCTACTGCTTTGACCCGGAACGTTCCTACGGCTGGGTGCTAAAGATTTCTAAGGACGGATGTATTGATACACTTTGCGTCACTACTGATTTAAACTCTGAACTGCTGCGTCAAAACGTCACCGTTTTCCCCAACCCCTGCCGGGAAGGCACGAACGTTATCTTACATGACTACCTGCCCCGCAATGCCACTATCACCTTGTACAATGCCACGGGCTGCCCGGCCCTGCGCCAGCCCCTTTTAACAGGTTGGAATTCACTCGATTTGTCGCATGTCCCGCCGGGGCTGTATTTTTATGAAATAAAAGAAGAAGGCAGGTTGCTGAAAAGTGGGATGCTGGTGCGGGTGAGGGAATAGGGAATTGGGTTGAGGGGCGCACTCGCTACGAGCCAATAGGCAAGCGCCTGACCATTTTCCTTTTAAAAAACTTGTCTAAAATTCCGCTCCGTTTCTATCTTGCCCTCGAATGTTTTTCCTTGCCAAATTTTGCCAAATTTATTTAGCACTTCTTTTTATGCAATTCTTTGGGTGTTTGTGTGCTTAGGTGTTTTCAAAAACACACAAATACAAAAACACATAAACACCCGAAAGTCATCGCACCGCTTGGGTGCAACACAAAATCTAACCTATCATGAGCAACATTAATGGAAAGTGGCAGCAGGACAACACCTACGACGCCATCGTTATCGGTAGCGGCATCAGTGGTGGCTGGGCAGCCAAAGAGCTTTCGGAGAAAGGCTTGAAAACCCTTGTCCTGGAACGTGGGCGGCAGGTCAAGCACATCACCGATTACCCGACGATGAACTTCAACCCCTGGGACTTGAAGTACGCCGACCGGGTGCCGCAGGATGAAATTGACAAAGATTACCCCAAACAAAACCGCACGGGCTACACCGTGCGCCAGGGCTGGAAGCACTGGTTTGTGAAAGACAGCGAGCACCCCTACACCGAAGTGAAGCGCTTCGACTGGATACGTGGCTACCACGTTGGCGGGCGCTCCATCGTGTGGGGCCGCCAAAGCTATCGTCACGGCGACCTTGACTTTGAGGCCAACCTCCGGGACGGCATCGCCGTGGACTGGCCCATCCGCTACAAGGACATCGCCCCTTGGTACGACTACGTGGAAAACTGGATCGGGGTGAGCGGCCAAAACGAGGGGCTTCCTCAGTTGCCCGACGGCAAATTCCAGCCGCCGATGGAAATGAACTGCGTGGAAACGGACGTAAAAGGCAAGGTGGAAGCAAAATTTTCCGACCGGAAAATCACGATGGGCCGCACGGCGCACATCACTGAGCCGAACGAAATCCAGAAAAAACTGGGCCGTGGCAAGTGCCAGTTCCGCAACCTGTGCATGAGGGGCTGCCCTTATGGGTCTTATTTCAGCAGCAACGCCGCCACGCTGATAGCTGCTGAACAGACGGGCAACATGACTTTGCGCCCAAATTCCATCGTCCACTCCATCATCTATGATATGGAAAACGACCGGGCAAAAGGCGTGAAAATCCTGGACGCCGAGACCAAGGAGGAGATGGAGTTTTATGCAAAAATTATCTTCGTCAACGCCTCGGCGCTCAATTCTGCCTGGATTTTGATGAACTCTGCCAACGACCGCTTTTCCAACGGCCTCGGCAATACCAGCGATCAAGTGGGCCGCAACGTGATGGACCACCACTTCCAGGTGGGCGCATCGGGCAAGGTGGAGGGTTTTGACGACCGCTATTATTCGGGCCGCCGGGCCAATGGAATTTACATCCCCCGCTTCCGCAACGTGGACGCTAAAACGAAGCAGAAAGACTTCTTGCGGGGCTACGGCTACCAGGGCGGTGCCAGCCGGGAGGGTTGGTCAAGATTGATAGCCGAAATGGGATTCGGCAAGGCCATGAAAGACCAGATGCACGAACCCGGCCAATGGACGATGGGCATCAATGGCTTTGGAGAAATACTGCCCTACGCCGAAAACCGCATCACGCTGAACCAGGACGTGAAGGACATGTACGGCATGCCCACGCTCACTTTCGATGTGGAAATCAAGGAAAACGAGCTGAACATGCGCAAGGACATGCAGGCATCTGCCATCGAAATGTTGGAAGCTGCCGGGCTTAAAGATGTAAAAGGCTACGACCGAAATTATGGCCCCGGCCTCGGCATCCACGAAATGGGCACCGCCCGCATGGGCCGTGATCCGAAAACCTCTGTGCTGAACGGCTTCAACCAGATGCACGATGTGAAAAACGTTTTCATCACCGACGGTGCCTGCATGACATCCGCTGCCTGCGTCAACCCTTCGTTGACCTACATGGCGCTGACGGCCAGGGCCGCCGATTATGCCGTGAAGGAGTTGAAAAAAGGAAATTTATAAATGGTTAATTGTTAAATGGCTATATGGTTTTTGCACCAGCTATCTAACCATGTAGCCATTTAACCATAAAAATAAAAATATGAACCGTAGAGAAGCTATCAAGCGGACCACCATATTGCTCGGCGGCACCCTTTCGGCCAGCGCCATGATGGGTGTGCTGAACGGTTGCAAGGCCGACCCGACCCTTGCCTGGTCGCCAAAATATTTCGATGCAGCAGAAGGCAGCCTCGTGGAGGCCATTGCCGGACGCATCATCCCAAGTTCCGATACGCCGGGGGCGAAGGAGGCCGGCGTGCCTCAATTCATTGACACGATGATGGCCGAATATTATCAGGACAAGGAAAAAAATGCCTTTAAGGACGGCCTGAAAAAAGTGGACGAAGAGGCAAAATCGGCCCACGGCAAGGCATTTGTCAAATTGACGGAAGAAGAACAGGATGCCGTTTTGACCAAATTCGATCAGGCGGCGTATGCGGAAAACGTCAGCAAAGACGATCCAAATTTTTTCAAAATGATGAAGGAATTGACGGTATTGGGATTCTGTACTTCAGAAGAAGGGGCCACCAATTTCCTGAAATACGAACCAGTGCCGGGCGACTACAAAGGCTGTATCCCGTTTGCAGAAGTGGGAGCGGCTTGGGCTACTTGATTCAGCAGGGAGGTGACATCTTTTTGCCGCTGCACATTTCAAATTTCAGCAGGCAGTATAAAGGCGAATGGATGTCACCTCGTTACCTTGTGGGTATCCGTTTTCGAGATGACGCCTTTTCGCCTTTGAAATGTCTGCTTTGAATGAGGTTTTAGCTGGCGAAAAGATGTCACCTCAAAAATCTTACATCACTTATTTCCTTTCCTCCAGGTATTTATCAATCGCTTCGAAGGGCATATCCACGCCCACTATCAAGCCTTTTTCATCAATCAAAAAACGGGTAGGGAGTTGCTTCACGCCATATTCGTTGGCGATGGGCGAGTCGAAGAATTTCAAATTGTTGACGGGATCCAGCACATGGTAGGGCCATAAGAGGCCGAGGCGTTCGATGGCGGCAAGCCAGCGTTCCTTGTTTTTATCAATGGCCACGCTCACGATGGCAAAGCCCTCGGCATCCTTAAACTGTGCCTGGGCAAATTTTTCGTGCAGTTTGATTAGTTCAGGCGCTTCCTGGATGCAGGGGCCGCACCAACTCCCCCAAAAATCGAGCAGCACGATTTGCCCACGCAGCTCGGAAAATTTGAGCGCTTTTCCGTTGGGCATCATGCCCATAAATTCGGGTGCTTTTTGGCCGTCGTCCACGCTGGGTTTCATATAAAAATGCTTGGCCACGGTAAACAGGCCGCTCAAGATGACCAGGCCAATCAGGAAATGGATGAAGTTGGGCTTTTTCATGCTGCAATAATGTGTATTTCTGAGCAGACGATATATGATTTTTAAAACGCATTTTGCAACATAAATTGGGTAAGGCTTAATTTTTCCAAAAGGATGGTTATTTTTAAGCATTCATTTCACCTATAAAAATTCACGCTTATGAAAACAAAGCTCTTTATGCTCCTCATGACAGCTTCAGCTATTTTTATGATTGCAGCATGTGGCAATGATGACATGCCCGACGATGACGAAAATACTCCGAAATTGACGACAAAACTGGAAGTAACTGTTGAAGTGGAAACCGACACCGGACTGGTAAAATCAGCAGGGGCTAAAATCTACCTGTTCGATTTTAAGGAATACCGTGACGCATTTACCCACATCGCATATGAAGGCTCTACCGATGCAAATGGCATTTACACATTTTCTGGATTGGAAAATAACGAATATTGGATAGTTGTTAAACTACCTCAGCCAGACGGAAGATTTAAAAATTTCTATGATGATTTTCCTTTCCCGACGCCAGTTAACCCTAATGTCTTATTGAGCCGTTTATTGGCAACATTTGAAAAAGGATAAACTATGTTTTGGCGAGGTGGCTAGTTTATAGAGGAGTGAGTAGTTGAGAGAAATGAGCATACACATATTTAATCAGCTCCTTAAAACTTAACGTGAGTTATGGGATTATTTTATTGAAAACCAATGACTTATAAACCCTTATGACAGGATTGGAACGCGGATCAAGCGGATTGGACGCCTGCCTGACGGCCGTCAGGGATTTCCGCTGATTATAAAGTTGATGAAGCCAAAAATCTGTATAAATCAGCCCAATCAGCCCAATCCGTGTTCCCATCCTGTGATTTTTGATGCCATAATTCACGTTAAAACTTAGTTTTTTCTCACAACAACTCATAGCTCAATAATTAAACAAGCCGTCTCGCTCATTTCTCCCTACTTCGCCTCCAGCCGTTCCATCAGCCTGGCCGATACCCGCAGGAAGTCCATTTCTGTAATAATCCCCACCAATTCCTTGTCGGAACCTTGCACCACGGGCAGGCAGCCGATCATGTGCGTCCGCATGAGGTTGAGGGCTTCCATGATGGAAGTTTTGGGCGACACCGTCACCGTTTCTTTTTTCATAATATCCTTGACGGTGACCGTGTAGCCTACCTGGCCATTGAGTTTGCCCTGGCGGGAATAGTGGCGCAGCAAGAGCCGGGAGGTGATCAAGCCGAGCAGCTTGCCTTTGCTATCTTCTACCGGGATGTAGCGCACCTTTCTCCAGTTCATCAATTCGGCCACCAGGTCAATGATGTCGTCCGGTTGCACGGTGATGAGGTCGGTGGTCATAAATTCCTCCACCCGCAGGCGGGAAGGCACATAATCTTCCAGGTCGCCGGGGTCGGGCAGTTTCCAGGTATGCACGGGCATCTCTTTTTCTTGGTTTTTGACGATGCAGGCCGTCACCACGGCGGTCGCTTCGTCGGTAGTGATGGATTGTTTGAGCTTTGTAAATGCACGCAATTGCCAGCGGGCTCCGGTCATGTGAGCTTTGGCCCGCTCCTCGATGACGCCCAGGTAGCGGTCAATGTCTGACGAGTCCACATTGCGCTCCTGCAAGCCTTCCCTGGCGATGGGGAGGAGTTCATGCAAAATCAAATCGGTAGCGGAAAATTTCTTGTCGTCGTACCAGTTGAAGGTGGAATCAATGCCATAGCAGGCAGCTTTGAGGAAGTTGTCCCGCACGTCTTCCCAGGACAGGCGTTTGCAAATATCCTCGCAGTTTTTCTTCATGCCCACCACGGCACCCAGCCAGAAAGCGGCATTGGCCACCGCATCAATCACGGTCGGCCCGGCTGGCAGCACCCTGTTTTCGATGCGCAGGTGCGGTTTGCCGTTGGCACTGATGCCATAGCAGGGGCGGTTCCAGCGGTAAACGGTAGAATTGTGTACTTGCAGGGCCTTTAGTTTTGGTACTTTGCCTTGGGCTACCATGTACAAGGAATCCTCCAGTTCGTCGGCAGTCATCAGCACCCGGAAGCGGGCAATATCTTCTTTGTAAATTTCCAAAATAGAATTGTTGAGCCAACCGCTGCCAAAGTTGACACGGGGGCTGCGCTCCCGCAGGTGATCGTGGGAGGTGCGGGTGTCGAGCGATTGTTGGAAGAGGGCAATGCGGGTCTCGTGCCAGAGCCTTTTACCAAACACCAAGGGCGAGTTGGCCGCAATGGCCATCACGGGCGCCGTGAGTGTTTGGGCAATGTTGTACAGGCAGACAAAATCTTCGGGGGCCACCTGCAAGTGTACCTGAAAACTCGTATTGCAGGCTTCGAGCAAGGGCGAATCATGCTTGATGTGTAGTTCGTCAATACCGCTGAGGTTCAGTTCAAAAGCACTTCCGAGCAACTGGCCGTGCAAGGCGTTCATCAAAGCAAGATAGCGTGGCTTGGGCGTCAGGTTTTCCAGTTCGAGGTCGGTTTTTTGCAAAGTAGGCAAGATGCCCGTCAGCACGACGTGGGCGCCCATTTTCTTCACGGTCTGCCTGATTTTGCCCAAATAATCGAGGTTTTCCTCTTCCATCAAGCGCAGGGCATTTCCCTTGAACTCATGCGGGGTCATGTTGGTTTCCAGGTTGAACTGTGCCAGTTCGGTGTCCAGCCAACTACAGTCCTTCATCTTTTTGATGACCTCCATGTTGATTTTGGCGGGCTTGAAAGTTTTGTTGTCCACCAGGCACATTTCCTGTTCGGCCCCGATGCGCACAATGTCCTTCTCGAACCAGTCGTTTTCGAGCATGTACTCCAGGGCCTGCACGTCCCTGAGCAAGTTTTTCACAAAAACCTGCATATCGTCGGTGGTTTTGGCCAATGATACTTTTTGTTCTCCCATTGTTTTTACGTTTACGTGTTGAAATTTTGGGAAAGGTTCGGATGGGCGGCACCTGGCTTTCCGTTTGGCAAAAGAATCAAGAAAGCCCCAATTAGTCAAATTTGGGCAGGGGTAAAATTATTGCAAAGAGTTCGTTCGTTTTTCAAAAACAAATAATCAGTGATGAATAATTTTTCGATACTTCTGGCTGGGCTTGTTTTATTGTTGTCCTGCAAAAAGGAAACCGAGCCTCCCATGCTTAGGATTGAGGTAAAAAACCTGCCCTTTGAAGTCAATGCGGGTATGCAGCCACCCAACACGTATTACCTTCCCATCAACGATGTCATGATCAACGCCATGAACATCCTTTCCGCCAACGGCATTGATACTGCCGACATCAGCAGCATCCGCCCCAGCCGGGCCACTCTTTCCGTTGTTTTTCAAGAAGACAGGCTCGACTATCTGGATGCGGTCTCCGTGCGCCTGTGCCCCTTCGACGACATCGGTACCAACTGCGGACGGGAAGTTTTCTACCGTGACCCCGTCCCTTTTGACGAAGGCTACGAACTTGATCTGGTGCCAACCAGCAGCCAAAACGACTATCAGGAGTTGGTGTTGCAAAATGCGCTAAATGTTCAGGTAAAATTTGAGCGCCTCCGCAAAAGCCCAAGTGGCAGCTACAACATTACATTGAATATGGAATTTGAAGTGCGGTGATTTGAGGTGTTTGAGGAGTTTGATTTGTTTGAGGGGTGCATATTCTGAAATGCCACGCCATACGGCAAGATTTATTTCCTCTTACTTTAAACCCTTTTTATCAAAAACAGCCCTCCAGCATTTGAATCCTGTGACCTTTATCGCCGTACCATTTCTCCCAAGCAAGCTATCTTTGCACCCCGAAAGAAAGGGAATTGGTTAAAATCCTTACTCTTCGGAGACATTAGGCTGAAAATCAGCCGCTTGGAATCCCAACCCCCGTGCAAAACAAATCAAACTCATCCAACCCCTCAAACCTCAATCCACTAACCACTAACCATTTTATGAACAGAGATTTTCTAAAAAAACTGAACCTCAAAAGAAACAACCCCGGCACCAGCACCGGCCAGCAGGACGAAAGCTCCCGCAAGTACATCCAATCCTACTCCCCGGTGGATGGCGAGTTCATCGGTAGCGTGAGCCAGACCACACAGGAACAATATGAAGCCGTCATCCAAAAAGCGGAAGCCGCCTTCATGGTGTGGCGGGAAATCCCGGCCCCAAAACGGGGTGAAATTGTGCGCCAGTACGGCGAAGAACTCCGCAAATTCAAAGACCCACTGGGCCGCCTCGTGAGCTACGAAATGGGCAAAAGCCTACAGGAAGGCTGGGGCGAAGTGCAGGAAATGATTGACATCTGCGACTTTGCCGTCGGCCTCAGCCGCCAACTCTACGGCCTCAGTATGCACTCCGAACGCCCGAACCACCGCATGTACGAACAGTGGCATCCGCTGGGCATTGTCGGCGTCATCAGCGCCTTCAACTTCCCGGTGGCCGTTTGGTCCTGGAACGCCATGCTCGCCCTCGTCTGTGGCGATGTATGCGTATGGAAACCTTCCGAAAAAGCGCCCCTTTGCGGCGTGGCCTGCCAGAACATTTTCAAAAAAGTGCTGAAAGCCAACGATGTGCCCGAAGGTGTTGTCAGCCTCGTCAACGGCAACTACAAAGTCGGCGAATACATGACCAAAGACCCCCGTGTGCCGCTTGTCTCCGCCACGGGCAGCACCCGCATGGGCAAAATTGTAGGCCAAACCGTGGCCGCCCGCCTTGGGCGCAGCCTGCTCGAACTCGGCGGCAACAATGCCATCATCGTCACCCCCAGCGCCGACCTGAATGTGGTGCTGACGGGCGCACTGTTCGGGGCTGTCGGAACCTGCGGCCAACGCTGCACCAGCACCCGCCGCCTCATCATACACGAAAGCATTTTTGAGGAAGTAAAACAAAAAATGGCCAAAGCCTACGGCCAACTCCGCATCGGCGACCCGCTCGACCAGCACAACCACGTCGGCCCCCTCATTGACAAGGACGCCGTGAATGCCTACCTGAACGCCATCGAACAAGTGAAAACCCAGGGCGGCAAAATGCTCGTGCAAGGCGGCGTACTGGAAGGCGATGGCTACGAAAGCGGCTGCTACGTAAAACCCTGCATCGCCGAGGCCCGGCCCGAAATGGCCATCGTGCAGCACGAAACCTTTGCACCCATTCTTTATTTGCTGAAATACAAAGACATTGACGAGGCCATTGCCATCCAAAATGGCGTGCCACAGGGCCTTTCTTCCGCCATCATGACCAACGACCTGCGGGAGGCCGAAAAATTCCTCTCCACCGCTGGCTCCGATTGCGGCATCGCCAATGTAAACATCGGTACAAGCGGTGCAGAAATCGGCGGGGCCTTCGGCGGCGAAAAAGAAACCGGCGGTGGCCGTGAAAGCGGCAGCGACGCCTGGAAAGCCTACATGCGCCGCCAAACCAATACCATCAATTACAGCAAAGATGTGCCGCTGGCACAGGGAATTAAATTTGATTTGGGGTGATGGTGATGAATGTTTGAATGATATTGATACTGGAAAAAGCGGGGCCTTGTCTGAGACAGCGCCCCGCTTTATATTTTAGCCGACTGTGAATTAATTTTAAGCTCGTGAAGGTTGAAATTGAAAAGATTTGACTTTTATTGGCTGAGATATTTAACGTGGTGTTATTCGCATATTGATTACCTGCATTTCTGTTTGGAAATTATGCTATATACTTCGCTATTGCAACTCCTGCTGGAACAGTGGCTTAGGTGGTGAAAATGGGGAGACTTACAGCAATTGTAAGGGCTTAGCCGTATAGCGGCGGCCCTGTTTGTAGCAAATGGTAATGATAGGATTGCAAAGCGGCGTAGCCCCGGCCCGATTTGGTGCCGGGGCTACGCCCCTCAATAACTTTTTGGCCATTTATTGCTACAAACGGGGACGCCGCTATGCGGCTTTAATCCAGACCTCACGTTGTATTAAGTTTCCCAAAAAATAGAAATAAAACGGAAATTTGAAACCTGCTTAATAGCCAACGAACCATTCTAAAAAACGCCGACCACGCCGCCCTTCCCAAAAACTTAATCCAAAGTTCACATCCAGTTAATCACCAATGCGCAACATTGCCGTTAATTCAACATTGCATTTCGACCCACTTTTTTTTCAAAAAACAAACATGGAAAAAGCCTTAACCAATACGTATCTGACCTGCAAATGAATTTCCAAAGACCCGTCAAAATTATGCTCGTGGACGACGAGCCGGATATCCTCGACTTCCTTGGCTACCGGCTGTCCAGGGAAGGTTTCAACATCATCACGGCCACCGGCGGCAAGGAGGCCATCAAAAAAGCCATCCGTGAACGCCCCGACCTCATCGTGCTCGACATCATGATGCCCGAATGCGACGGCATCCGTGTGTGCGACCGCCTGAAACACTGCCGCCGCACGGATGACACGGTCATCCTCTTCCTCACTGCCGGAAGCCCGCAATTTGCCAAACATGCCCTGGAAATGGCCCATGCCGACGATTTTGTGCTGAAACCCGTGCGGCCCAACGCCTTCATCGAGCGCATCGAGGGCCTGCTGCACCGCTACGGCAAAGTAAAAAGCGAGGAAACAATGGTGCTGCAACTGGGCAAGGACATCGTGCTGAACAAGGTGACCAAGGAAATCACCACCCCCGACCGCTACGTGAAGCTCCGTGACAGCGAATTTGAAATACTTTGGCTGCTGGCCACCCACCAGGGAAAAATCTTCTCCACCTCCGACATCCGCCGGGAACTGCACTACGAAGAACCCGCCGACCCGATGCCCATCAAAAAATACATCCTCCGCTTGAAAGAAAAAATCGGCGAACAGTATATCAAGACGGTGACGGGTTTTGGTTATAAGTTTGAGGTGGCGTGAAAGCTTGCATTAGTTGGATGCCAATACCGATATTTGCCGGGCAACCTTCAGCAGCCTGATTTTTTTTATGAAATACCTCTTATGCTGCCTTTCCCTTCTCCTTGTTCAATGCAGAGATACAATGAATTTTAAAACCCATGCTTTCCGGCTCACCCCCGGCCAAGATTTAAAAAAGGAAATTCAAGCCTTTGTGCAAAAAGAAAACATCCAAGCCGGTTGGATCATGACTTGTGTTGGCAGCCTCACCCAAACACACCTGCGTTTTGCCAACCAGGCTATCGGTGCCAAGTCCAACGGGCATTTCGAAATCGTCAGCTTAGTGGGAACGGTGAGCATAAACGGTTCACACTTGCACCTCAGCGTTAGCGATAGTTCGGGACAAACGGTCGGGGGCCATTTGCTGGAAGAAAATTTGGTGTACACCACCGCCGAAATCGTCATTGGTGAAAGCAGCCAGCTTATTTTTACCCGGCAAAAAGACGGCACTACGCCCTGGGAAGAATTGCAAGTGAAGCAGCGGGCTGGCCAGCGCCCATAAAACCTAATCCCACCCAGCCCTGTTTCCTATTCTTCAAAGCACCAACCAACTGCCTATGTACACCAAACGGAATTACAGTTTTTGGATGACCTTCAACTGGTCGAAGAAGCCCTTCCTCTGGGGATCTTTGTATGCCCTCGTCATCACCGTTGCCTATTGTTTTACCCAATTGAACATCGCCTTGCCCTGGCAGCCCATCAGCATCATCGGCATTGCCGTGGCTTTTTATTTGGGTTTTAAAAACAACAGCTCCTACGACCGCACCTGGGAGGCCCGTAAAATTTGGGGCGGCATCGTGAACAGCAGCCGGGCCTTTGGGGCGGCTGTTATTGCTTTTTTGCAGGGCGAAAAAGCCGAAACGTTTCACAAAGAACTCATTTACAGGCACATAGCCTGGCTAACGGCCCTGCGCTACCAACTGCGCCTGAGCCGCACCTGGGAGCATACCGAGGAGCGGGTGAAGGGTTTGTACAATCCGACCATCTGCGAGGCATACTTCGACAGCCTGGACGAAGAGCTTGTGGATTTTATACCAGATCAAGAGTTCCAATTTTATAAAACCAAGACGAATATCGCCACGCAGATTTTGGCCAAACAGTCCAAACGATTGCAGGAACTGAAGGACGCTGGGCATTTCGACGACTTCCGCCACATGGAATTACAGGCGCTGATCACCAGTTTCTACGAAGAGCAAGGCAGGAGCGAACGCATCAAAAACTTCCCTTTTCCCCGCCAATACGCATCGGTGGCGCTCTGGCTCAGCATGGTGTTCAGCGCCGTTCTGCCCTTCGGCCTGTTGGACATGTTCAATGGCTCAAAAGACTGGTACGTCTGGCTTACCGTGCCGTTTTCCGGCCTTATTATTTGGGTGTTTTTCTTGATGGAAAAAATTGGCGACTACTCCGAAAACCCCTTCGAGGGCACCTACAACGACGTGCCTATCACTTCCATCGCCAGGGCCATCGAGATTGACCTGCGGGAGATGATAGCCGACACCGACATCCCGGAGCCCGTGCCTGCCGTCAATGGTTTTTTGATGTAATCATTGCTATTTCTTGCGGCGGCGGCAGGGGGTTTTACTTCGTTGAATGAGCCAATTGTTGCTTTGCATGGCGTACCACAAAAAACATCTCCCGTGCAATTTGCCGGCAGCGTTCGTCATAAGCCTGTGTTTCGGCGGGTGTTCCATCAAAATTTTTGGGGTCTTCGTAGGGAATAGAAAACCTGCCATCGGCCCCTGGCACGAAGGGGCAAGCTGCATCTGCCTCGGAACAAACCATCAGCGCTGCAAAGCCTTTCTCCGGGTTTCGCCTATCGCTGAATTTCTTTGAGAACATTATTAATGTGGGAAAATCTGCCCCCATGACAGCTTCATACATCGGATTTTTATCCTTATTGATCTTCCGTATTTTGAAACCGGCCCTTTTCATTGCTGCCACGGCACGAGGGTTGAACGCAGTAGCTTCAGTGCCGCCAGAAAAGGTGGCCATGTTGTCCAAGCCATAGTAGATGGCGGCCGTTTTCAACCACAACTGCCCAATATGGCTCCGCCTGGAATTGTGGGTGCAGATGACCGTAATTTGGGTGGGTTCGCCAGCTTTTTGTTTTTCAAAAATATAGTCTGCCAACTCTTTAAGCCTAGCTTGGCGTTCTTTCGGGATTTGATCAAATTCACGCTCAAGTGAGGCGGTGTACTTTGCGAGTTTTTTGTTCAATTTGGGTTGTTCCATTGGTTTAAAATTGATGAAAAGAAATACAAATGAAATCAAGAAAGTGATTTTAAAAGTTTTCATACCATTAGATTTATTGATTGCAATATTAGAATATGGTGTGGCAAAAAAATTTTAACAACAATCCCTATCGGCAACGAAGGTGTCGAAAAGGCCATTGAACTGGGCCTGTATTTCCCTCCACCGTATAGCGTCAATGCAATAGTTTATCCGAACACCCTCAATATCGCCTTTAATGATGCCCGCATCTTTCAACTCCTTCAAGTGCCGGGAAACCGTCGGTTGTGCCAATGGCAACTCATCCACAATCTGCCCACCGATACATTGGTTGACTTTCAACAAGTGTTGGATAATAGCAATTCTGGCCGGATGCGCCAATGCCTTTGCTATAGCTGCCAACGCCAATTGATCCTCCGTAAAACCAGTCGTTTTCGTCAGGCCCATTGTATTTTATTATTTGATTGCAATATTACAATAAAATGAAAGCCAGCCCAAAATGCGAGTATTAATTTTTTGTAAAAAAATTTACCCAACACTCACGGCTACAGGAATGAAAAATTTATCGCAAAAATACGATAAATTTTTTCCCACGGTGTTGCGCTTTAAATTTTTCATCGTATTTTTGCGATGAAATTAATAAAAACACATGGCAGTACACAAAAAAGAAATTTTTGGAGAAGAAGAACAAGCCCTGGCGGCAATGGCCAAGGCGCTGTCGCACCCGGCACGGGTGGCCATTTTAAAAGAACTGGCCAAACGCCAGACCTGCGTCTGCGGCGAAATCGTGCAGGTGATCCCCCTGGCCCAAAGCACCGTATCGCAGCACTTGAAAGAACTCTTGGCCGCCGGGCTGATAAAAGGCACAGTGGACGGTGCAAAATCTTGCTACTGCATCAATCCGGAAGCATTCCAACGCCTGGAATCCATATTGACGGGCTTCGTTTCCGACACCAGGAAGCGTTGCTGTTAATTCTATCATTTCATCAATCACTTATTTAAACTTCAATCATGAATTCACCTGAAAAAATGAAGGAAATCGTCCGGGAAAAATACTCGGAAATCGCCATGCAGGACAAGGCTACCAATGCCGCTTCCTGCTGCGGGGCCACTTCGCCCGGTGCCTGCTACAATATCATGTCGGACAACTATGCCGACCTCGAAGGCTACAATCCCGATGCCGACCTCGGCCTGGGCTGCGGCCTGCCCACCGAATTTGCCAAGATACAAGCGGGCGACACGGTGCTCGACCTCGGCTCCGGTGCAGGCAACGACTGCTTTGTGGCCAGGGCCGAAACAGGCGGAACAGGCAAGGTGATCGGCGTGGATTTTACCCCAAAAATGATCCAACTCGCCCGCCAAAATGCTGAAAAATTGGGCTACAACAACGTCGAATTCCGCCAAGGTGACATTGAAGAACTGCCCATCAGCGACAACAGCGTGGACGTGGTGGTGAGCAATTGCGTGCTCAACCTCGTGCCCGACAAAGCAAAGGTCTTTAGCGAAATATTGCGGGTGTTGCGCCCCGGCGGGCATTTCAGCATATCCGACGTGGTGCTGCGTGGCGACCTGCCCGAAAAACTTAAATCTGCCGCCGAGATGTACGCTGGCTGCGTGGCTGGTGCCATGCAGATGGACGAATATCTGGAAGCCATCCGCCAAGCAGGTTTTGGAGAAATGATTGTCCAAAAACAAAAGCCCATCCTCATACCCGACGACATCCTGCTCGATTATCTTTCACCCGCTGAATTGCAGGAATTTACCGGTTCCAAAACGGGCATTTTCAGCATCACCGTTTATGCTGAAAAGCCTGGCGAAAAGCGGGAACGTACCCAGATGGTGGGCCTTCCTTTGGCCGAAAAGGCTTGCTGCGAGCCGGGAAGCGGTTGTTGTTGACAAGCAATGCGACATTGGTCATTGGACATTAGTCATTGGCTAAAACTTTGACAATCAAATATATAAATGTCTAATGCCAGTGTGAGTACAAGATCCTAAAACATTAGCAACGCTGTAAAGAGGGGCGGGGATTGGACAATCTCCGCCCTACTTATTCTTCACAATATTTAGGTTTGCCCCCAGTTTATGAGATGCGGTGCTAACCGCATTTTGAAACCTAAATATTCCACCATTTTGAAGCCCAGCCTCCGCCATAGCATTTCAAAGGAAAAAATCCTCCTGTACGGGATTGTGCTGCTCCTGCTGCCCGCCCTGCTCATCCACCTGGGCCTCGGCGCCTTCACCGACGACGAAGGCATCCGGGCTCTGGTAGCATTGGAAATGAGCATTTCCGGCAACTACATCAGTCCCACCATGTTCGGCGAGCCTTACCTTAACAAGCCGCCGCTCTACAATTGGATACTTCTCGCCGTCTATCAACTCACTGGCCGCAATGACGAGTTTATCTCCCGTCTGCCTACCCTTTTTTTCCTGCTTGCTTATGCCGCTTCGGTGTATTGGTTTTTTAGAAAAAATCTCCTTCAGTCGGAAGTTATCAGTCTTCAGTCCACAGTCCACAGTCTTCAGTCCGCAGGCTCAAAACTGAGGACTGGAGACTGTGGACTGTGGACTGCACTGGCCCTCATCACTTGTGGCCGCATCCTGTTTTGGGATTCCATGCTGGGGCTGATAGACATCTGTTTTTCGTGGGTGATATTTTGCCTGTTCATGGTCATTTACCAGGAGGGGGAAAAGGGGCGGTATGGGCGGCTATATGTGCTGGCCTACTTGCTGGCGGCCATTGGTTTTTTGTTGAAGGCGCTGCCATCGGTGGTGTTTTTGGGCCTGGCGCTACCACTTTATTTTATTTGGCAAAAAAAATGGCGGCGGCTGTTCACATGGGCGCACGTGGGGGGCATGGCGGTGTTTGCGGCGGTGGTTGGCAGCTACTACTTATTGTATGCCAGGGAAAACGGGCTGGCGAACATTGCGGAGACCATTTTCCAGGAGTCGGCCAAGCGCACTTTTGTGGAATATGGCTGGTGGGACACCGTGCTGCACCTGTTCACTTTCCCTTTTGAAATGTGGTACCACTTCCTGCCCTGGACCCTGCTGGCCGTTTATTTTTTTACAAAAAACGCTTGGCGGCATATCCGGCAGAACAAGTTCATCACTTGGAATTTGCTGGTGTTTCTTGTTACCATATTGCCCTATTGGTCGTCGGTGGAGGTGTATCCCCGCTATCTGTTCATGCACGTTCCGCTTGTGTTTTCCGCCTTTTTTTACCTGCATTTTATCCATCAAAAAAACCAAAGCAAAGTATGGCAGGCGGTGGAAAAAACCTTTATGGTGTTGTGCTTAGTGACTTCGGTGGGCAGTTTGTACCCGCTCGTTTGGCCAGCGGTGCAGGAGCTTCCTTATTTGTATGTAAAAACAGCCGTTGTGACAGGCAGTTTAGCCTTGCTCACCTATTTTTATTGGCGCTGGAAAGCACAGCGGATGCTGCTATTCGTGATGGTGCTGCTGGTGCTGCGCATTGGTTTCAATTGGTTTGTGTTGCCGACCCGCCTGGAGGTGGACTGCAAGAACTACGTGCGGGAAACAACCAACGCCGCCGTGAAAAAACTGGACGGCCAGCCCTTGTACGTTTACCAGCACAGTTTGGGCAACCAGCCCATCACGGGCTATTATTACACCCGTGAAACCGGGCGGATTTTGAGGGTGCTGCACCATGATTTTGATAAAAATGCGTTCTACCTGGTCAATACCGATAACTACCCCAAAGAGGATTTTGAACAACTGACCACCATGCGGGTGAGTTGGGAGTGCGGCGAGGTGCTGATAGGGAAGTTGAAAGAATAGCTATTTTTACACTTTAACGTGAGCGATGGGAATTTTTGTTGAATACCAGCGACTTACAGCCCTTATGACGGGATTGGAACGCGGATTGGGCGGATCTGGCGGATCAATACAGATTTTTTAATCTTCAACTATTAATATCTGTGTAAATCCGCCCAATCCGCTTTATCCGCGTTCCAATCCTATTAAGTAAGGTGCCAAACTTACCTTTTTACTTATCCAATGCTTTCAGTCGTCATCAGTGTTTTCAATGAAGAAGAAAATGTGGCTTTGCTCACGGAGCAACTGACTGTGGCATTGGAAGGCTATGATTATGAAATCATCTTCGTGGACGACGGCTCCAGCGACGGCACGCTGAAAGTATTGAAAACCATCCGGCACCCGCAGCTCAAAATCATCGAACTGCGCAAAAACTACGGCCAAAGCCTGGCACTCATGGCGGGCATTGACTATGCGCAGGGCGAGTACATTGCCACCCTCGATGGCGACCTGCAAAACGACCCTTCCGACATCCCGGCCATGCTCCGATTGGCGCAAGACGGCGACTGGGACTTGGTGGCGGGTATCCGTGCCAAGCGACAGGATGGCTTCTTGCTGCGCAAAATCCCCAGCGTAATAGCCAACTGGATCATCCGCAGCTCGGCGGGCGTGAAAATGAAGGATTACGGCTGCGCACTGAAAATCTTCCGCAGCGAACTGGCCAAAGACCTCGGCCTCTACGGCGAATTGCACCGCTTCATCCCTGTACTAGCCCACCTCGAAGGGGCGAGGATCACACAAATGGAGGTGAAGCACCATCCCCGGCGCTTTGGCAAATCAAAATATGGCCTGGGGCGCACTTTCAAGGTAATGAGCGACCTGCTGCTCATGCTGTTTTTAAAAAGCTACCTGCAACGGCCCATGCACCTCTTCGGCAATGTGGGCGTGGCCATGTTCCTCTCCGGCACGGCCATCAACCTCTATCTGGGCGTGTTGAAACTGCTGGGCCACGACATTTGGGGCAAGCCCTTGCTCATCCTCGGCCTCATGCTCTTTATCGGCGGCATCCAACTCATCACGGTGGGCATTGTGGTGGAAATACAAATGCGCACCTATTTTGAATCGCAACAAAAACGGCCCTACAAGGTGCGGGGGGTTTATGGCAGGGGACATGATCCAAAATAAATCCCCGGCAAGACGCATTTGTTGCCCCTCTACCGGTCGAATATCCTTTCCATTTTTAGAAGCTGTTTGAATTTACCTCAATGGGCTAAAAAGGTGTCTTTTCCGCCCTGCGACAAGCAAATTTTTCGGCAATAGCGATGCTATTCCCTCAAAATTTCCTTTCCGCAGAACGAAAAAACCACTCTTTTTTTCTCCATCAGGCAAATTCAAACAGCTTCTTACTTTTGGTGAAAAATAACACCATCCATGAAAGCATTTTTCCCAGCGCTTTTCTTGCTGCTTTTTTTGGCAAAAGGCACCGCACAAGAGCAGTTTTATGCAGAACTAAAACCATTGTATCAGCAAAGCGCCGTCCCGTTTTATTTTGGCGTAGCCTCTGGCGATCCCCTGCCGAACAGCGTGGTCATTTGGACAAAAATCATCCCCCAAAGCCTTGAAAGCCAATCCGTTGAATGGGAAATAGCCACCGATACATTGATGCAAAATATCGTGCAATCCGGCCAGGTAACCACTGACAGTACTACGGCCTTCACTGTCAAAGTGGACGTCGGGAAGCTCACGCCCGGCACCTATTATTTTTATCGTTTTAAACACAAGGGCATTTATTCGCCCATTGGCCGGACGAAGACAGCACCCGATGGCGACCCGTCCATGTTGCGCTTTATCGTGGTGAGTTGCGCCGATTACCAAGGCGGCTATTACAATGCCTTTGGCGATATTGCCAAAAGGCGGGGCGTGGATGCCGTCGTACACCTGGGCGACTACATTTACGAATACGGTGTGTGGCGGGGTGGCCGCAAGCGCATGATGAAGAACCGGGTGCGGCAGCACATCCCCGAACATACCTGCACCACGCTGAAAGACTACCGCACCCGCTACGGCCAGTACCGCCTCGACCAGCAATTGAGCGAAGCGCACCGGCTGCACCCTTTTATCGTGATTTGGGACGACCATGAAATAGCCAACAATACCTCGGTCACCGGGCCGGGCGGCCGTAATGTCCAAAACTGGGACCGCCAGCAGGCCGATGCCCGGCAGGCTTATTTCGAGTGGATGCCCATTCGGGACAATGAGAAAAGAAGCATCGTGCGGAAATTCAGCTACGGCAGCCTGGCCGAAATGTGGATGCTGGACGGCAGGCTGGAAGGCCGCAGCCCACAGGCCAAAGGCATGGACGATCCGGATTTACCTTCCATCGAACGGCACATGCTGGGGGCAGAGCAAACGGAATGGATGCTCAGCGGGGTGAAAAACTCCAACGCCAAGTGGAAAATCCTCGGCAACCAGGTCATTTTTTCCAAACTAAACGACAGCAAAGTGTTCGACCGCCGCCCGGAAATCCGGATGGACCGCTGGGACGGCTACCCGGCGGAGCAGCAGCACATCCTTGATTTTTTTGCCAAAAACGACCTGAAAAATATCGTCGTGGTGACGGGCGATGTGCATACCTCCTGGGCTTTTGAACTGACCGCCGATCCTTCCGATCCGAGCGTTTACGACCGCAAAACGGGCAAGGGCGTCTTTGGGGCGGAGTTCACTACGCCGAGCATTACTTCTTTTAATTTCGACGAAGTGGTGCCGAAAATTATTTCTGTGGAGGCCAAGCGCCGTTTTAAAAAGAAGAAAAACAACCCGCACCTGCGCTACCTCGACCTGAACAACCACGGCTACCTGCTGCTCACTTTGACGCCCGAAAGGGCTACCGCAAATTGGTTTTTTGTGAAAACCAAAAAGAAACCCGACGAGCGGGTGAAGTGCAAGGCAAGCCGTCATTTGTTGTTGAATGAAAATCAAATGCGAAAACGGTGAAATGAGTGGGTGTGCTCAGGTTTTAATCAGTGATTTCTTGGGTAAAATTTGCAAGTTTTATTGATGCCTTTTTTGTCATTGCCACAGGCAAACTTGACGTCGCAGTTTGCCTGTGGCAATGACAAAGCGACGAGTACCCCATTACAGTAGAAATTGCAGTAACCAAATATCAATCTTTATTCGTGCCCATTAATTTTGGTTTTTATATTGCGCACTCAAAACGACAATACATGAAAAAAGAATTCTTTTCCATCCTCCTTATCTGTTTCGCCATCCAACGCCTGTTGACGGCACAAATCACGGACCCTGTAGCCACTGAGTTGTGGGAACCCGTACCTCCAATTGTCACGCCGGGAGCTACAAATAATGATGCGCCTTCGGATGCCATTGTTTTATTTGGTAAAAATAGCCTGGATGAATGGGAATCTGTCAAGGATCCCACGAAACCTGCCATGTGGACAGTGGAGGGAGATAAGTTCACCGTGAAAAAAGGAACTGGCAATATCCAGACAAAAAGAAAATTCACGGATTACCAGTTGCACCTTGAATGGAAAATACCCGAAAACATTACAGGAAGCAATCAAGGCCGGGGCAACAGCGGTGTTTTTTTGGCCTCTACCGGTCCGGGCGACGAGGGCTACGAAATACAAGTATTGGATTGTTACAACAATAAAACCTATGTGAATGGGCAAACTGCCAGCATTTATAAACAACACATACCGCTTGCCAATGCCTGCAAAAAACCGGGCGAATGGCAGACTTACGATATCATCTGGACAGCACCTACGTTCAATAAAGACGGTATTTTAAAAAGCCCTGCCCGTATCACCGCTTTCCACAACGGCGTGTTGGTGCAAAACAATGTGGAAGTAAAAGGGGTAACCACTTACATCGGCCTCCCAAAATATAAGTCGCACGGTGCATCTGCCATTAAATTGCAGGATCATGGCGATCCAAGTGAAGCGATCAGTTTCAGGAATATATGGGTAAGGGAGTTGTAAATTGGGTTGAAGAAGTTTGAATTCGTTTAGCTATTTTAAAGCCACGAAATTTACGCCAAAGAAAAAATACTCCTTCAGCAAGGAGTGCTTCCGCCATAACCTTTGCTCCCTCTCCACCACTTCTTCCGCTGTTTTTTTGTCAAAAAAATTAGGCGGGAACAAGCGCACGTATTGCACACTTTCCCGGTCCATTTTGAAGCCTGCTTTTTCAAATTCCTTTTGCCAAACCTTGAATGGGCGGATGTTTTCGTTGCCCATCGTCACTTGGCGGCCCAGGCCCTCATCGTAGTATTGAATGATGCGATTGTTGCCCCGTTGTCGGTAAAGCTTGAGGCTTTGCACGAGGTTGTTGCCATTTTCTTCCACGGCGATTAGCCGGCCACCGGGGCGCAGCGTGCGGTAAAAAATGGAGAGGCTGTCTTGCAGCGGCTCCAAATGGTGCAGCGTATCCTGCACGATGATGATGTCTTCGGAGGCTTCTTTCACCTTTGTTTCAAAAACATCTTCATAGCTCACTTTCACTAGGTTCATGTCGCCGTATTTCGACCAATATTCCAGGCGTCCGGGGATTTCTTTGTAGTAAAATTCGAGGGTAGTGCCACGGGAGGCAAAGCCGTTCAGCGCCAAGAAGATCTGCGTGGTGGCGTAGCCGCAGCCGCAGTCCCAGATGGTTGGTGATGGGTGATGGGTGACTGAAGACTGAGGACTGAGGACTCCCGAACTTGATCCATGACATATAGCAGCCGCTCGCAGAAATAAGCTTTTCTGAAAGGCAACTTAGCGGGGTCGCCGTGAAATTTGTAATATTCCCGGAGCTTGTCACGGCCTTTGAGTTCTTCCAGGAAGAGGTCAAAAAATTGTTCGACGGACATTTTTAAACGATGAAAGATGAACGCTTGCCTGCCTATGGCAGGATGAACTATGAACGGCGGCGAAAATAAGGGATTGTGGGTACTTGGAGCCATAGCTCGTGGAGAGGGGTGAAGATTCCTTGCTTTTCGGTGGTTTTGGATAAATTTTAACTTTAAAAATGCGGCTTTCAACAATGGCTATGCTTTATTTGCCAAAAGAAAAACACAAAATGCAGACACCCTCGCCGCCGCCATTTAGTTGCAGCTATTCGCCGAACCTGCCAGAGTTGTTGACAAAGCTCCGCTGCACCATTGCCATCAGCACCTTTCAGGCGGGCAAGGTCATTTTCCTCAGCCCAAAAGACGAAGAAACACTGACACAACTCCCCCGCACTTTTGCCAAGCCGATGGGCATCGCACTGCACGGCGAAAAAATGGCCATCGCCTGCCTCGACGAAGTACTGGTGCTGGCCAACTCGCCACAACTGGCCACGCATTATCCAAAAAAGCCACAGACCTACGATGCGCTGTTCATGCCCCGTGCCACTTATCATACTGGCCAGCTTGACGTACACGACCTCGACTGGGCTGGCGACGGGCAACTGTATGCCGTCAACACCTCCTTTTCCTGCATCATTAAAATTGACGACAATTTCAGCTTTACGCCCGTTTGGCAGCCGCCCTTCATCAGCCAACTGGCCAGTGAAGATCGCTGCCACCTGAACGGCATGGCGCTGCTGGACGGTCGGCCCAAATACGTCACCGCTTTCAGCAAGACCGATACGCCGCACGGCTGGAAACCCAACGTGGCCAGCACGGGCATTGTAATGGATGTGGAAACCAACGAGTTTATTGCCCAAAATGTACCGATGCCACACTCGCCGAGGTTGTTTGACGGCGAGCTGTATCTCCTGCTGTCCGCTACTGGGGAATTGGTGAAAATGGATACTACTACTGGAAAATATGAGGTGGTGACCCAACTGAACGGCTTTGTGAGGGGTCTTTGCAAGCATGGCGACTACGTTTTCATTGGCCTGTCGAGGCTGCGGAAAAATTCTTCTTCTTTTGGCAAATTGAAAATAGCGGACAAGGCCCTGCAAGCGGGCATTGCTGTCGTCCACCTGCCCACAGGGGCACTGGTCGGAGAAATCCGCTACCATGCCTCTTTGGATGAAATTTACGATGTGCAAATCATCCCCGGCTATTTGCGGCCCGGCATTTTGAACAAAGAAAAACCGGAGTACAAACTGGGCTTGGCCGTCCCCGGCATGACCTTTTGGGCGAGGCCGGAGGATCAGCAAACAGGCAAAGAAGTAGGAAAATAAAGCATTTAGAATAGGGGCGCATTTGAGATTGATGGCTGTGATTTGCATAAATGCCAGGTATTTCGGGAGGCGGGGTTATCAAACCCCGCAGTGCTGGAAC
>JBGSKQ010000047.1:0-4290 GCA_041741095.1 Saprospiraceae bacterium | reverse complement strand
GTACTGCGGACTGTGGACTGAAGACTGGCAACTGGAGACTGAAGACTGTCTGAAATTAAATAAAAAAACAAATTATGGGAAACTTTAGGGAATTGAAAGTGTATAGGAAGGCTTTCTTATTGGCAATGGATATTTTTCACGAAAGCAAAAATTTCCCGCCAGAAGAAAAATACAGCCTTACTGATCAAATCAGACGTTCTTCACGATCGGTGTGCAGTTGTATTGGCGAAGCCTACCGCAAAAGAAAATACCCAAAACATTTTCAAAGCAAAGTTTCCGATGCAGACAGCGAAAACACTGAAACCAGCGTTTGGTCAGATTTCGCCATCACCTGTCAATACATTTCTAAAGCAAAATATGATCATTGGATCACCGAAACCGAAGAAATAGGCAAAATGCTGAACTCAATGATAAATAATCCCGAAAAATTTGCCTAAATTCTTGACATTTCAGTCCGCTCCCGATAGCTATCGGGAACAGTCCACAGTCCACAGTCCGTGATGTGCTGAAGACTGCGGACTGCGGACTGAATACTGAATACCAATCATGAAATACCTCATCGCCGGCCTTGGAAACATGGGGGCCGACTACGACGATACCCGCCACAACATCGGCTTTGATGTGGTGGACTTTTTGGCCAAGGAATTTGGTGTTGTTTTTAAAAACGACAGCCTTGGCGACCTGGCCGAGTTCAGGCACAAGGGCCGCACCTTCATTTTGTTAAAACCTTCCACCTACATGAACCTCAGCGGCAAGGCCGTGCGCTATTGGATGACCAAGCACAACATCCCCAAGAGCAACCTGCTCGTGGTGCTCGACGACCTCAACCTCCCTTTTGGAAAAATACGCCTGCGGGGCAAGGGGAGCGATGGTGGCCACAACGGCCTCAAAAATATTGACCAGCTCACTGGCGGCAACGACTACGCCCGCCTCCGCCTCGGCATCGGCGACGAATTCCACAAGGGCCAGCAGGTGAACTATGTACTGGGGAAATGGGGCAGTGAAGAACGGGAAGCCTTGCCCGCCTTGTTAAAAAAAGCTGCGGACGGCGTGAAGGCTTTCGGCACCATTGGGCTGGATTTTGCCATGAACCAGGTGAACGGTTGATGGCAGTCATTAGTCATTAGTCATTAGTCATTTGTCATTTGTCATTTGTCATTTGTCATTGCCTGACTGGCGGTTATTCTGGCTCTGGCAGGCAGACAGGGATTTGGGCTGATTCAATTTGATGGTAAAGAAAAAATCCGTTTCGATCCGCATAATCCGCCCAATCCGCGTTCCAATCCCGCGTGAAGGGTTCGTAAGTTATTGGTAGTCAAATAAATAACGCAAGTTGCGGATAAGCAGCAGCGCTGCGAAACATTTGTAGAGAATTGCGGATACGCATTTCAAGGTGCAGCGCACCGAAATATCACGGTGCGCTGCACCTTAATATTCGAGCTTAATCAACAGGCTACAAATATTTTGCGGCGCTGCCGCTGGCACTCGAAACTTGTGTTAAATATTGACCAAACTCACGTTTATTTAACAAAACGAGAATGATAAAACGCATCGTAAAAATGACTTTCCGGGCAGAAGCTGTGCCGGAATTCCTGGCTATTTTTGAAGAAAGCAAGCTAAAAATACGGGCTTTCAATGGTTGTCAACACCTTGAACTGCTGCGGGATACCAGCCAGCCAAATACGCTTTTTACCCTGAGCCATTGGCAGAGCGAGGCTGCACTCGATGCCTACCGGCAGTCCGACCTTTTCATTTCAACCTGGAAAAGAACGAAGCTGTTGTTCGCTGAAAAGGCCGAAGCCTGGAGTGTGGAAATTGCTTCGGAGGCGGGGTGAGTATGGATTGTGTTTGGGTGTTTTTGTGCTTATGTGTTTTTGGTAGTCTAATATCCTAAACTCTCAAAAAAACCTCAATTCAAAAACGCAAAGGCAATAACCTGCGCCAAAAAACCCAGCGCCAGCCCGCCATATAATTGACCATTGGAATGGGCTTCCAAAATCATCCTGGCCGTGCAAACAATCCCTGCCAATATGATGACCGCCATCACGACAAAACTGGTGCTCAATTCCAAAGTTCCAAACAGCCAGGTGTGCATGGTAAATGTATCGAAACTATAAAACATGGAATTGATGGCGGCCATGCCCACCAGTCCGCCCATGCCCACTGCGTGGGCGCTTATTTTGGTGAAATTGTTGAAAAAGAAGGCGGTAAAAAGCCCAATAGTGGCACCCAGCATGGCCACCGTCAGCGAGGCAGGTATGGTGGTGTTGTTTTTAAAATTGATGAACATCCACATATAAAATACACCCGTGATGATGTAAGGCCCAATCCGCTCGTGCCGCTCGTGCAGCGCCATCGTTTTCACCATGCCCAACGATTTCATCATAAACACTGCAAAGGCGGGCATCAGGAAGGTGGAAAGGAATACCAACAACAGCAGTTTCCCCTGTTCCGAAATGCTATAAACCCCAAACTGGTAGGGGTTGATCAGCAAAAGCACCACCAGCATGTAGCTAACAATGAGCAGTGGATGGAATAGGATGGAAATGATATTGGCAATTTTTTTCAGCATCGGAAAATGGTTGATGGTTTGGGGTTTATGTCAAATAAAGCCAGAAAATTAGATGTTTTTTAAGGAGTCGTTCATAGTTCATAGTTCATCATTCATCATTTACTTCCCCTTTCCCTGCAACAGCACCAGCACCGTATAGAAAATGATTTTCATATCGAGGGCCAGCGACATGTTTTCGATATAGAGCAAGTCGAATTTAAGGCGTTGCAGCATTTCGTCCACGCTGGAGGCATAGCCGTACTTCACCTGGCCCCAAGAAGTGATGCCAGGCCTCACCTTCAACAGGTGGCGATAGTGCGGCTCCTGCTCCACGATTTTATTGATGAAAAATTGACGCTCCGGACGAGGGCCTACCAGCGAAAGGTCGCCGATGAGCACGTTCCAAAAATTGGGCAATTCGTCAATCCGCCACTTGCGCATCACCAGTCCCCAGGGGGTGCAACGGGGGTCGCCTTCTTTTGAAAGCTGCGGCCCGTGCTGTTCGGCATCGGTGTACATGGAGCGGAATTTTACGAGGTGGAACGGCTTCCCGTTAAGGCCGACCCGCTCTTGCCGGTAAAAAATCGGGCCCTTGGACGATAAGCGCACCCGCAGTATGATATAGAGGAAAAATGGCGAAATCAGCACCAATACCAAGGCCGATACAGCCACATCCATCAGCCTTTTCACCAGGCGCTCCCATTTGGGCATGAGTTCCTGGTTGATTTGAATGAGGGCAGCGCCATAGACCTCGCTCATGCGCACATTGCCCAGCATGATGTCGTACATGTCTGGGATGATTTTTACAAATATTTTATCCCCAAAATCAAACAGCGAATCCAGTATGCTTTTTAGCTGTTCGTGTTCGGTGGTTTCTATGGCGATGATGACGTCTTCTATTTTGTGGGTTTTGATGAGTTGGGGCAGGTCACTGGCGGTGCCAAGGCATGGAAAGGGCAGGGCTGGCGGGATATTAGGGGCAGGAGGGGCATGGAAAGCCGAAGCAGGCGCAGTTTTCACATAGCCTAAAAATTTGTAGCCGATGCCATCCTTGCTGTGCTGTAGTTCTTCGTAAAGCTGGGCGGCCCGTTGGTTGCCCCCTATGAGCAAAGTGGGAAAAAACACTTGTTTGCTTTTCAGTCGCTGGTGCGCCCTTGTCAACAATGCCATCCTGCTGATAGCGGTCAATAAAAAATGCAGCCCGAAAAGCACGGCGAAGGAAGAATAATAGGTCGTGTGGTCATATACCACATCATCAAGCAGTAGGGTAAAAAAGAGGAAAATGACCCCGACTAAAGTCAGGAAAAAAGTCCTTGTCAAGGTGGCGAGCCTTGCCATGCGGTAAATGTCACGGTAGTCGTCGAAAAGGGAATAAAACAAAAACCAGCCAAAAGGAACGATGACAATGCCATAGTAAAAATTCAAATCGTGCAGCGCCGCCAGCGAGAGTGGGGCACCTTCCACCCATTTTCTGTACAAAAAAAACAAAGCCCAGGCCAGCATGGCCGCCAAGAAGTCGGCAAATCGGTACAGGTAGGTGTCAGTTTGGCGTATGGGCATTCCGTTTGTCAAAAATCAAAAGCCTTGAAGTTGTTTTTTTTCACCAAAGTGAAAATGAAAAAATATAGGCCATATTTGTTTGCAATAAACTATTATACCTCACGTCGCCAAGTTTTATGCATAGGGGGTTTGGGGGCGTTCCGCCCCCAAGGGTGCCTCTCTCCCCTCAGCGGCGGCGG
>JBGSKQ010000046.1:0-24221 GCA_041741095.1 Saprospiraceae bacterium | reverse complement strand
AACCCTAACAGGGTTGGTGTTGGACGACCCGACAGCATTTTCAATAAAAACACTCGCCTGCTCGATGACTTCCAGCGAGTTGATATAGCACTCCTTCGAGGTATCGCCCCAAGTGAAAAGCCCATGCCCGCCCAGCACGATGCCCCGGATGCCGGGATTCTCCGCCAAGCATTTTTCGAGTTGCAAAGCAAGGTCGAAGCCGGGCCGTTGCCAGGGCACCCAGCCCATTTTGTCGCCCCAAATCTCTTGCGTGATGGCCCGGCTGTCCTTTGCAGCAGCAATGGCGATGACGGCGTCGGGGTGCAGGTGGTCAATATGCTTGAACGGCAATAGGCCATGCAATGGCGTGTCAATGCTCGGTGCGGCGCTGTCGAGGTCGAAGAGGCAGTGCAATTGCAGCCCTACGATTTCGTCCTCGAATTCGATGCCCCGGTAGCGGTTCTTGAGCTGGTGCAGCTTCTCGACGAACAGCCCGGCGATGCCCTTTCGGGTCAGTGTGCCAATATCGCCGCCAGAACCTTTTACCCATAAGACCTCGACTGGGTTGCCCGTGAGCGGGTCACGCTCGATGGTCTTGCAGGAGGTGTTGCCGCCACCGTAATTAGTGATGCGGAGGTCAGCCCCAAGGATGTTGGAGCGGTAGAGGAAGAGGGCGATTTCCCGATAGCTATCGGGACTGCCAAGGGCGGCGGCGTGCGCATCGTCCCAGAGGTAGTTGACGTGGTGGAAGTTTGTCATACTGTTATTTTTTCAAGGAAAACCAGATTAAAGAAACGAGGAAAATTCCTGTGAAAATCCAATCAAGAATCATATCGAATCTTATTACAGGAATCTTGTGAGCAGGATAATTTATATCCCATTTTCCTTATTTGCGAAATAAGCGAGCATTGTCGGAGTTACAGGTATTCGTTCAACCCGTAAGTTAGGAGGCTTAAAGAGTATCCTTCCTAAACTGATTTGAAACCCTTCTCCCTCATGGTGAAAAAACCATAAATAGTCAGACATATCCACCTTAAATTGTTCCGAATAGGCTTCCAGGAGTTCATTAAAATCCTCACCTTCTATTCTCAATTCACCGTTAATATCGGTATCAGCCATTGGATTGTCTCCAGTACGAGCATTGATAAACTTGATTATTTCTTGTTCTGAAATCATGAATTTCCTTATGCCGTTTTTTTCTGCATCCATTTACTCAAAACCAAATACAACACCCCGCACCCCACCCAAGCTGGCAGCGTCAAGAACGACAGGAACACCCCCTGCGATTTTGACACAAAATAAAACAGCCCACCGCTCAACGCCCAAGCCAGCAGCACGGCCATATTGAAGCTGATGCCCGCCTTTTCCGCATAGTTTTTCACCACGCCGAACCGCTCCGCAAAGAAATGCTCGAACACGATGACCGCTCCCACCGGTGCGAGAATGAAGCCATAAACGGCCACAAAGTCCAGCAGCTTCATGGCGAAGGCGGGGAACAGCCCGGCAACGGTCGCCACCGTGCCAGCGACGACCGTCGCCCAGGTGGTATTTATTTTGGGCAAAATGGCCTGAAACGCAAGGCCGGAGCGGTAAATCGTCGGGTTGGCAGTCGTCCAACCAGCGAGGATGACCGTCACGACGCCGAGGATGCCGATGGCATTGTAGGCCAATGGGCCAGGGGCCACGGGGGGCGCTTGGCCGCTGGCCAGCATGGCCGCTGCTTCCGGGGTTTTGATATAGGCGGCATAGAGCAGGGCCGCCGCAATCCACGCCATGTAATGCCCGACGTACATCCCGGCAGCGGTCGTCCAGCCAGCTTTTGCGCTTTTTGCGAAGCGGAAAACCGAGAGGTCGCTCATGCCGATGTGCATAGCCGCATTGCAGAACCACGACCAGATGACGACATGCCAAAACGTGTATTTGATTTGGCCGGGGAACGGCTCGCCGCCCTCGCCCCAGAGGTCCCAGAACTGCCCGAAACTGCTGACACCCATTTGCCGCAAGGCAGCAAAACCAGCCAACAGGAAGCCCAGTACGATAATGGGAGACATGAAATTGGCGGCCTTTGAAACGGTTTGAAAACCTTTCGCAGCGATGAAGGTGAACAGCGCCCCCAGCACCAGCACGATGACCACCCAAGTCACACCGTTGGGCATGGTGTCCGTCAATTTGGGCATTTCCATGTTGAACGGGATGCCGACCGCTGTGGCCGAGACGGTTATCATCGAGCCAGCGAGGAAGCAAAACAGGATGCCGTTGGCGAGGTTGTAAACGGTGACGAGGCGCTTACCACAGATTTTTTCCAACTGGAAATACAACGTCAGGCGGTTCTTTACAGCAATCTCAGCGGTGAGGAAACGCCACGACAGCACGGCGAGGAAATTGCCAAGCAGTAGCCCCACGATGAGGTCGAAGGCGCTGACCCCAGCGGCCAAAAACAGCGGGCCAATCATGAACTCCGTGCCAGCGGCGTGCTCCCCGGCGTACATGCCGAGGAAGTTTTTCCAGCTTTTCCAGTGCGAGGCGGGCACGGGCTGCCGCTCAAATTCTTCGGTTTTTTCGTCTTGCATTTTGTTTTGAAATAAAAAAGGAAGGGCAAAACCCCTCCCCGTTTTTTATCCTTGAAAATAACTGCCTTTCAAGCCTCAGAAGCTGACCTTTTTGTAAAGGTCGCTCATCTTGATATTGCCTTGGCCAAGTATTGGGATTTCATCGTTGATGTCGGCATAGTCGAGCAGCCGCCACTCGTTTGTGCCATTGAGCCTGGTGTGGCTGGTCACGAGCAGTTCTGTGCTTTCGATGAAAAGGATTTGCTGCAAGGAGGGGATTTTGCGGTAGTTGCGCTGCTTGGTGCCCACGTCGAAATTGAGGGTAGAAGCGGAAAGGACTTCAATGATGAGCGCTGGGTTGGCCACGGCCACCATATTGCCCCGGAGGGTTACGTTCTCCGACTCGCCTTTGACCACCACGCAGTCGCCGTTGAAGTGCCGCCGGACAAAGCCGGGGATGTGCAGGGCAAGGTTGCTGCCAAAGACGTTGAACTGGTCTTCGTCCAATAAATTGAGCAGTAATTGACCCAATTTGATGATGATTTTCTCGTGGTTTTGTGTGCCATATCCCATAAAAGAAATGATTTCGTGTTCGTCATATTCGATGCGGTACTCGCAATCTTCCAGCATGTCAAGGAACTCGTCCCAGCTTGCCGGAATGCGCAGTTCTTCGCCCATTTCGAGGCGTTCTTCCAAGCTGATGGGCATTTTTGCAGCTATTTCCATTTGAATCATTTTTTGTCAAAGATAACGAAAGTTTATTCCTTTTTCAACCAGCCGTGGCTGGCAAGCCATTCTCCGAAGGCGTCAATCCATTTGTCGCTGGGCATTCCCAGTTTTTGCATTCCAAAGCCGTGGCCACCTTTTTCATACAAATGCAGTTCAACAGGCTTCCCGGCAGCGTTCCATTTATTGAAAATCTGGACACTTTGTTTCTGAAAACCGAACACATCGTCGGCGGTGCAGGCAATGAAAAGGGGCATAGCATCTTCTGGCACTGGGCGGGAGTCATCACTTTGCAGTGCGGAATAAATTGGCGCTGCAAAATCGGGCCTGCTGGCTGGCGTGTGGTCGTAAACCGCCCCACCAACCACAGCGCCGCCTGCCGAAAAGCCAATTATTCCGATGCGGTCGGACTTCACACCGTACTCGGCAGCGTGGCTGCGCACGTATTCGATGGCTGCCTTGCCGTCTGCAATTGAAAGTGGGATGATAGGCCCTACCTTTTTCATAAACGACTCCCTATCGCCCACGGCCTGACCAAATTCTGCCGTGGCATCCTCACCAGTTGGGGCAACCCGATATTTAAGCACGAAGGCCGCTATTCCCTGCACCACCGCCCATTCTGCCAAAACATAGCCTTCATTGCTGAAATTGAGCGCCATAAAACCGCCGCCAGGGGCGATGATGAGTGCCGTGCCGTTGGCAACGGCGGGGTCGGGCAGGTATGCCGTCAGCGTTGGCCTGCTCACATTGGAGACCACTTGGGCATTCCATATTGGGCTGAAATATTGTCGCTCTGGCTTGTCCCATTTGATGTCGGGTGGGGTGGGGGTGGATTGGAGGTCAATGACTTTTTGGGAGAATGCTGGAGCGATGAAGCCGAGCAGCAGGAGGATGAGTGAAGTTGAGTTTTTCATTTTCAATGAGTTAAGTTGCAGGTGAACGTCGTCGAGGTTTTGAACCTCGACGACGTTGTGCTAATAGTTTATAATCCGGGTACTACGTATTTTCTTTCAATATCGTCCAAAATCAACACGATGTCCGTCCGATGGTCGGGTACGGGCGACCACACGTAATTTGGCGCAAAAGTTTGCCAGCCCTTGTTGTCAAATTCGCCGATGACCATGGCCTTCCCAGTTCTTGGGTCGGACCAATGCGCCCTGATTTTTTTGCCAGAAATCTTGCCCAAGTTCACCGTGACGGGTAGCCCATGCGAACTGTAAACAAAGGCAAACCCATCGCCCCGAATGGCCGAAATATGGTCGAAGGCATTGTTTTCCTCATTTTGCAAAATGGATTGGTCGGGCACTCGGCCAGTCGCCGGACGGCTTTCCATGAGGGCTTTCAAATGCCGCATTTGGTTGGCGGCGGGAAGGTCGAGGGCATCTTGCCAGCGGTGGAGGTCGGCGAAGAAATGCTCGCCTTTTTCAGAGAAAAAAATGACCGAAGCACTGCCGTAGGTATGCCCACATGCACCAGAGAATACGCTTTGGTAAGCAGCTCGGCGCACGTCCCAGGCGCTTGCATAGCCGAGATTTTTGGCATCAAAACAGACGGGCATTTCCTCGTAAATCGGTTCGCCGTTCAGGAACGGCTTGGTCGGCAGCTTTTTCCAATCCGATTCCATACGCTGCCACACGGGTGTGTCGTCGCAATGCCCCGTTTGCAGCATGTTCATATCCAACCAGTTATCTTCGTGAAACCAGCGGGAGGAAGACGCCTCGATTTGCTCTGGCTGCGGGTGGAAGGTTATGAATGCCTTGTCGCTGCCGCCGACGCCCTCTTCGATTCCGGCAGCCATTGCCCGCCAAACGGTCACGTCCAGTGAGCCGTCACGATGGTCACGGTCGCCGCCGTTTATCCAAATGATGTTCGTGCGATTGCGGTAGCGGTTGGCAATCCATTTGCCGTAAACCTTGGCGTTCGTTGGATTGAAAATCTCCGGGCCTTTGCCCCATCGATCCTTGAAAACCTTGTCGCCCCAGGTGGGCAACAGGGCGATGTAAAGGCCATGCGACGCCGCCATGTCAATCAGTGTGTCCACGTAGCGGAAATAGGCTTCGTTGGGCTGGGTCGGGTCGCCATTGCGGAGCGGCAAATCGCCGTTGCGGTTGGGCACGTACAGCACGTCGAGTTCGGCCAAGGCCACGGCCTGGATGACATTGAAGCCTTGCTCCGCCCGCTTTTTGAAATAGGTTTCCGCCTCCGCTTTGGTGGTTCGGTGGAAGAGTTCCCAGGCTGTGTCGGCGAGCCAGAAGAAGGGTTTGCCGTCGGCTGTGACGAGGTGGCGGTGGTCGGGGCTGACGTGAATGGAAGGCGGTTGGGTAAGGCCGTATTGAACTGTGACCAACATTGCCAAGAGTGGCAGGTATTTCAATTTTTTATAAAAATACATGCTGCTATATTTTACTTTCCTCGTTGCCGCCCTCACTTGGGCCTGGAATAATTCAGCACCCGCATCAACTCCTCCATGTTCCCTTCGCTCACGGGTATTTCCCGCTCGCCGATGCTGAGCTGGTGGTTGCGGATAGATTCTATTTTTTGCAGGTTGACAATGTAGGATTTATGCACGCGCATGAAGCCATTTTGTGGCAATTTTTCCTCGATGCCTTTTAAGGTGGATTTGGTGAGCACAGGCCTTTTGGCGCTTGTCAGGTATATTTTCACATAGTCCTTCATGCCCTCAATGTGGGTAATGTCGCCGACGATTATTTTCACCAGGGAATATTCCACGTTGACAAAAAAGGAATCGGCCGATATGGCCGTTTGAGGCACAGCCGAATTCCCGGATTCAGTTCGGGAGGCAGACAGGGATTGGTTTTTTTGAAAAATATCCAGTGCCTTGTAGGCCGCTTTCGTAAAACGTTCGAGGCTGACGGGCTTCATCAGGTAGTCCACCACGTCGAGGTCGTAGCTTTCTACCGCGTAGTTGGAATAGGCGGTGACGAGGATGGCGAGCGGTTTTTCCCGCAGGCTGGCCAGGAACTTGGTGCCCAACATGCCCGGCATCTGGATGTCGAGGAACATGAGATCCACCTGCCCTTTTTGCAATATTTCCATTGCCTCGAAGGCATTTTTGCAAGTGCCCACCAATTCCAAAAAAGGGATTTGCCGGATGTTTTCTTCCAGTAACTTACGGGCGAGGCTCTCGTCGTCAATGGCTATGCAGCGCAGTTTCATGGTAGCTTTTTTCTTTGGCGGCTATCGGGGCGGCCAGCTTCAAATCTAACACAACTTCAAACCATTCTTCCTGTTTTTTGATGTGCAAATGATGGGAGCCTGGGTACAGCAATTCCAAGCGGCGCCGCACATTGCGCAGGCCGATGCCGGAGCTGCTGTCCTTTTCCTCCGCATCGCCTTCGGCCATTTTGTTTTTTACAATAAAAACCAATTGTTCCCCATTGATTTTCAGCGAAATATCAATCACAGGCCCGCGGATCATTCCCACGCCGTGCTTGAAGGCATTCTCAACAAAAGGGATGAGCAACATCGGCTCGATCACCTGGCTGCCTGGCTCACCTTCGATATTTAAAAAAATATCCACATCCTCCTCAAAGCGGATTTTTTGCAGTTCCACATAGTTTTTCAAATAGTCAATTTCCTTGTGCAGCGGCACCTGCTCGTCGGCGCTTTCGTAGAGCATGTAGCGCATCAGTTCGGAGAGTTTGATGGTCACGGGTTCGGCCTGCACCGATTTGGAGCGGATGAGATAGACGATGCTGTTTAATATATTGAAAATAAAATGCGGGCTGATCTGGGAGCGGAGAAAGGCCAATTCGGATTGCAAACGCTCCTGCCGCTCCTCCCGCCGCAGCCGTTCGTGGTCCAGCAGGTAGGTGATAAAGCCATAGCCAGTGCTGATGGCCGTCACGAAGACCACCGGGATCACCGCCCAAAAGATGTCCCAATGAAAGCGGATCAGTTCATCCGGCACTATCCATTCCTTCATAAAAAGTTGGAGCGTGGAAAATGCCGCTATGAGCAGCAGCAGCGAAAACAGATAGGTGCCAATGCCTTTTTTCTTAAAAACCTGGGGGATGAGCCACTCGGAATTGAGTAAAAACAGGGGGATATTGGTCAGCGCCACTGGAATAATGGCGATCATGAAAGTCCGGTGCTTTTCGTTATCCCCGGCGTTGATGATGGGCAGCCCGATCCAGATTGTCCACAGGATGATGTGGAACACCCAACGGTAAAGTTTGTCGGACTGGATTTTCATGCTGCTTTTTTTAAAACTTGGCAAAAATACTTCGGGCAAACCAGCAAATATTGGAGTGGCGATGAAAACGGTATTTTCGGAGATGTAGGCAAGTAATTTATCCTTTTGAACAAAAAATTGACAATAAAAGGGCGTGATGGGAACGCGGATGACGCGGATTGGGCTTATTTACGCTGATTCCACCCCAATCTCCGCTTATATCCGTGAAAATCCGCCTGATACGCGTCCTCCGCGCTCCAATCCTCCCCGCGCCATACTTTTTCATCTCCACATTTTCCCAAATCGTCTATTCCAAAAATGCATTTGCAAAAACTGTCATTCCTTTGCTGCCGTTTTTCACCAATAAAGTTTTTATGAAATACCCGATGTACTCCTTTTTGAAAAAAACAGCGCTCCTCTGGGCGATTCTATTTTTTAGCGCCGCCAATTCATTGGCGCAACAACGGCCCGGCGGCGGCAATGGCAACTGGGGCGGCGGCCCGCCCAAAAATGGCCGCTTCTACGGCAAGGTTGTGGACGAAAATAACAAGGGGATCGGCTATGCGACGGTTCAGTTGTACGGGATGCAGTTTGATACCTTGGCCAAAAAACCCACAGAAGTCATGCTGGCCGGGCAGATCACAGAAGACAACGGTGATTTCAGCCTCGAAAACCTGCCCGTGGTGGGCGAATTCACCCTCAAAATCAGCTTCCTCGGCTATATTGAAACTTCCCAAAAAGTCACCTTCGGCATCAAACCCCCAACTGGTGGCGCTCCCGGCGGCAACAAGCCTCCCAGCGGTCCACCTTCCGGCCAGGGCAATTGGGGCGGCGGCTCGGCTGGTGCCAATTTTGACAAAGACCTGGGCAACATCAAGCTCATTTCAGATACCCAAACCCTTGAAACCGTGACAATTACGGCAGAAGCGGCCACTACCACCCTGGCTTTGGACAAAAAAGTCTATCGAGTGGACAAGGACGCCTCTACCGCTGGCGGCAACGCACAGGACGCCCTCAAAAACGTCCCTTCACTTTCCGTTGATTTGGATGGAAACGTGTCGCTGCGCAACGGCTCGCCGCAAATCTTTGTGGATGGCCGCCCCACTACCCTATCGCTCGACCAGATTTCCGCCGATGCCATCGAATCGGTGGAAGTCATCACCAACCCATCGGCAAAATACGACGCGGGCGGCGGCACGGCTGGCATCATCAACATTGTTTTGAAAAAGGAAAAACGCCTCGGCTACAATGGCAACGTGCGCGCCGGTGTGGACACCCGCAAGGGCTTTAATTTTGGTGGCGACGTGAACGCAAGGGGCGCAAAAACCAACCTTTTTATCAGCGGAAACTTAAACCGGATGCGGGGTTACAATGAAGGCGAAACAGCCCGCCAAAACCTTTTTGGGCAGCCTTTGACCAATGTGACCCAAAGTGCCGATGGCAAAATGAGCGGCTATTTTGCGAATGCCCGCGCTGGGGTGGACTGGTTCATGGACAACCGCAATACCCTCACGCTGGCCGGTAGTTTTACCCGCGGCCATTTTGAGCCAAATGACGAATTGTCTGTGCGCACTGATTCGCTGTTCCAAACGGGACTTACCTTTAGCGAATACGTCCGTACCACCGACCAGAACAGAAACTTCCGCAACATCGGCTCTTCTTTGCTTTTCAAGCACCTCTTCCCAAAACAGGGTGCCGAATGGACTGCCGACTTGAACTACAACCGCGTAAACTTCAAGGGCGGCAGCGATTACCTGACGGAATACTCCTCCGGCAGCGAAAGCATCGAGCGGCAAACAGGGACTGGGAATGGCCAATTCGCCACCATCCAAACCGATTTTGTGAACCCATTAAATGACAAGATGAAACTGGAAGGTGGCCTGCGGGCAGCCATCCGGCGGAACAAAAACGACACGAAAAACGAATATTTTGACAGCGAATGGGTGCAGGTGACCAGCCTCACCGACCACTATAAATTCAACGACGATGTCTATGCCGCTTATGGCCAGTTCAGCCACCAATTCGCCAACTGGGGCTACCAAGTGGGCCTGCGGGCGGAGAGTAGCATTTACAAAGGCGCGCTGACCGACCGCGATTCTTCCTTTACGATTTCCTATCCGTTCAGCCTTTTCCCCAGCGTGTTTGTCACCAAAAAACTGAACGATTTGGACAACATCCAATTGGCCTACACGCGGCGCATCAACCGCCCGAATTTTTTCCAAACCATGCCGTTCACCGATTTTTCCGATTCGCTGAACCTGCGCCGGGGCAATCCCGAATTGAGGCCTGAGTTTATCAACTCGTTGGAACTGTCCTACCAAAATGTGTTTGCCAAAGGCCACAACCTGCTCGTTTCCATTTATTACAAACAGGCCACCGACCTCATCACGACCTATTTGACCACAGAATTCAATGAGGATTTGCAAAAAGACGTAGTGGTGGCCACGTATGCCAACTCCAACAGCAGCCAGGCTTACGGCGCTGAATTTACTTTGAAAAACAGCTTTTTCAAGTTCATTGATTTGACGACCAACTTGAATGTCTATCAGTCAAGAGTGGACGCCTCCAACGTGGAAACGGACTTGGTCATTGACCGGATGAGCTGGTTTTTAAAGGAAAATTTACAATTCAAACTGCCCGCTGGTTTTACCCTGCAATTCACGGGCGAGTACCGCAGCAAGGCATCTTTTACGCCCGATGCCGGCAACCGGATGCCCTGGATGCCTGGCCCGACCAACACCGCCCAGGGCTATTCGCTCGACAATTGGTTTGTGGATGCTGCGCTGAAAAAGGAATTCCTCGAACGCAAGGCCACGTTATCGCTCAGTGTGAACGATATTTTTGCTACCCGTCAAAACGGGACTTATACTTCTTCCGACTTGTTCATCCAAGATTCCCGGCGCACCCGCGATGCGCAGATTTTCCGCCTGAACTTTTCCTACCGTTTTGGCAAAATGGACACGAGCCTTTTCAAACGGAAAAACATGAAGCAGAACATGCAGGGGAATGATATGATGTAGATGCTGGATTTTGGATTTACGATTGGGGCAGTTGTAAATCCAAAATCGTCATTCATCATTCCAGCTAGCCTATTTTGCCAAAAAAAAGAGTGTATGCTAAAACTTTTCCCACTTGCAACCCTGTGTTTCCTGACCGTATCCCTTTCTGCCCAAAGTATTAAAGGCAAAGCCACCGATGCCCAAACGGGTATGCCCCTTGCTTATGCCACCATCAGCCTGTTTTCCCAAGCCGACAGCCAGTTGGTGGACGGCTCCATCACGGACGATGCGGGCGTTTTTAATATCGCCACCAAGCCGGGTGCTTATTTTGCCAAAATTGAATTCCTGGCTTATGAACCAGTGTTTTTGGAAAATATAGCGGTGGGCAAAACGGCGCTTGACCTGGGCAATATCAAAATGAAGGAAGCTGCCACCACATTGGACGAAGTGGTCATCCAAGCCGAAAAAAGCACCATGCAGATGAGCCTCGACAAGCGGGTGTTCAACGTGGGGAAAGACCTCGCCAACGCCGGGGGCAATGCCGCCGAACTCCTCTCAAACATCCCCTCCGTGCAGGTGGACGTGGAGGGAAACGTGAGCCTGCGGGGCAGCGCCAACGTCCGCATTTTGATTGATGGAAAACCTAGCGGCCTCGTGAGCGTGAACGGCAGCGGCGGCTTGCAGCAATTGCAGGGCAGCCTCGTAGAGCGGGTGGAAATCATCACCAACCCCAGCGCCCGCTACGAGGCGGAGGGCGTGGGCGGCATCATCAACATCATCCTGAAAAAAGAACAGCGCAACGGATTCAACGGCTCGGTGGACCTCATAGCGGGCTACCCCGCCAATTACGGCCTGGCCCTCAACGTCAACTACCGCCATGAAAAGCTGAATTTCTTCGTTAACTACGGCATCACCCACCGTACCTCGCCCGGCGACGGCAGCCTCTACCAGCGCAATTTCCCCGGCGATACCCTCTTTGGCTACAACCAAACCCGTGAGAGCGACCAGGTTGTTTTTGCCCAAAACGCACGGGCGGGGCTTGATTTTTATTTCAACCCAAAAAATATACTCACCGCCGCCTACTCCCTGCGCCGCACCGATGGCGACCGCACGACGAAGATGACCTATCGGGATTTTGCCGGCACGGAGAGCAATATTGTCAACATCTTCACCAGAAGGCAGGACGAGTTTGAGCGGGAGCCTTACACGGAGTTTTCATTGACCTATAAAAAAACATTCGAACGTAAGGGGCAGGAGTTTATCGCAGAGGCCCGTGTGCTCAATTATTGGGAAAGCAGCGACCAAGACTACACCGAGAAATTCTACGATACGAACTTCGAGCCGACGGGCGAGCCTGACCGCTTGCAGTACAGCTACAATTACGAGTCGGAATGGCAGTACCTTTTTCAAGCCGACTATGTGCAGCCCATTGGGAAAGAAGGAAAATTGGAAGGCGGCCTGCGCTCCTCCGTGCGGGACATGGACAACGATTACGTGCTGTCCGAACAGTTGTCCGATGGCACTTGGGACACTTTGCCTGGCTTCGACGACCGCTTCCTTTACCTCGAAAATATCCACGCTGCTTACGGTATTTTTGGGAATAAAAAAGGCAGGTTCAGCTACCAGATCGGCCTTCGGGCAGAACTGACTGACATTAAAACGGAACTCATGGAAAGTCAGGCAGAAAACGCCCGCAACTATGCCAACCTCTTCCCCAGCGCCCACCTGACCTACGATTTGCCGAAAGAAAACGCCATGCAAGTGAGCTACAGCCGCCGCATCCGCCGCCCCCGCTACAACGACCTCAGCCCTTTCGTCACCTACTCCGACGAGCGCAACTACTGGAGCGGCAACCCCGACCTGAACCCCGAATTCACGGACGCCTACGAGCTGGGCCATATCAAATATTTAGAGCAAGGTTCTATCTCTTCGTCCATCTATTACCGCCACACGACCGGCAAAATCGAGCGCATCCGCCGGGTGGACGAAGAAGGCAATTCGGCCACCCGTCCCGAAAACCTGAACACGGAGGACGCCTTCGGCCTGGAGTTCACCGCCGGCTACAACCCCGCCAAATGGGTGAAACTCGACGGCAATTTCAATTTCTTCCGCTCCATCACCGACGGCGGCAACCTTCCCGATAGCTATGGGGATGACTTCCAGGCCGACACCTATTCGTGGTTCGCCCGCCTTACTTCCCGCTTTACTTTTTGGAAAAACACCGACCTGCAACTCCGTGGCCAGTACGAGGCCAAACAACAGACCACCCAGGGCTATCGCAAACCGCTGGCCTATATGGACGTGGCCCTCAGCAAAGATATTTTGAAGAACAATGCGACCATAACCCTCAACGTGAGCGACCTCTTCAACAGCAGAAAACACCGCCATATCACAGAAGGGGAAACGTTTTACTCAGAGTTTAATGGCCAATGGCGCCGCCGCCAAATCAACCTGACTTTTAGCTACCGTTTGCACCAGAAAAAAAAGAAGAAGTCGGTGTTTGAGGAGGGGGAGGGGTAGTTGGAGTTGGCAGCTCGTCAGGTAATGAAAAGCTTTTTCGAGCTTTACAATACTTCTCTGTTTTAAAAAACACTCAAAATCAATTCATTATGAGCAAGAAAATAATATACCTCGCTGCTGGCTGCCTCCTTATGGCAACAGTTATTTTCTCCCAAGAAAACTACATCCAAACCGCCAACGGCAATATCGTCACCATCCAAAACAAGGGCGGCCAAACCATCGGCTATTCCACCGACTCTGGCGTCAAAATCCTGACCGTGGAAGGCTTCGCCTTCAAAGACCTGAACAAGAACGGCGCCCTCGACAAATACGAGGACTGGCGCCTGCCTTTCGACGCTCGTGCCAAAGACCTCGCTTCACAAATGAGCGTCGAGCAGATAGCGGGCCTCATGCTCTACAGCCGCCACCAGACCATCCCCACAAGGGCGGGCGGCTTCATGGGCGGCACCTACAACGGCAAGCCCTTCACACAAGGCGAGACCAACCCCGCCGACCTCTCCGACCAGCAGCTCGACTTTATGATGAAGGACAACCTGCGCCACGTCCTCATCACTTCCGTGCAGTCGCCGGAAGTCGCTGCGCAATGGAACAACAATATACAAACACTGGCAGAGGGCATCGGCCTCGGCATCCCCGCCAACAACAGCTCCGACCCACGCCACGGCACGGTCAGCAGCGCCGAGTACAATGCGGGTTCCGGCGGCAACATTTCCATGTGGCCCCCATCGCTCGGCCTCGCCGCCACTTTCGACCCGGCAGTGACCGAGCGCTTCGGGCAGGTGGCCGCTGCGGAATACCGGGCCTTGGGCATCGCAACCGCCCTCAGCCCCCAAGTGGACATCGCCACCGAACCCCGCTGGATGCGCTTCAGCGGCACTTTTGGCGAAAACCCCTGGCTCTCCGCAGCAATGGCCGAGGCTTATTGCAGCGGCTTCCAGACTTCCCCCGCCGACAAGGAAATCGCCGACGGCTGGGGCCACGGCAGCGTGAACGCCATGGTGAAGCACTGGCCCGGCGGCGGCAGCGGCGAAGCGGGCAGGGATGCGCACTATGCCATCGGCAAATTCGCCGTGTATCCCGGCAAGCAGTTCGAGACGCATTTCATCCCATTTACCGAAGGTGCTTTTAAACTGAAAAGCAAAACCAAGATGGCCTCGGCCATCATGCCGTATTATACCATCTCCTGGAACCAGGACACGAAGAACGGCGAGAACGTGGGCAATAGCTATAACTCGTACATTATCAACGATTTGCTCCGCAAAAAATACGGCTACGACGGCGTGGCCTGCACCGACTGGGGCATCACCCGTGACCATACGGTGATGAACTCCTTTATCGGTGGCAAACCTTGGGGCATCGAGACCAAAACGGAGGCCGAGCGCCACTACAAAGTGCTCATGGCGGGCGTTGACCAGTTCGGCGGCAACAACGCTGCCCAGCCCATTTTGGATGCCTACCAAATAGGCGTGAAGGAGCACGGCGAAAAATGGATGCGGGAGCGCATGGAGCAGAGCGCCGTTAGGTTGCTCCGCAATATTTTCAGGACGGGCCTTTTTGAAAACCCTTACCTCAACCCAGAGATAACGAAGAACGTGGTAGGCAATCCGAATTTTATGAAGGAGGGCTACGACGCCCAGTTGAAATCGCAGGTTTTGTTGAAAAACAAAGGCCAAGTTTTACCCATAAAAGAAAGGAAAGTGGCCTACGTGCCTAAGAAGTTTACCCCGGCCAGCACCAATTTCCTCGGCATGAAAACCCCGGAGAAACTCGACTACCCGGTGAACATCGAGGTGGTCAAAAAATACTTCGACGTGACCGACGACCCCACGAAGGCAGATTTGGCGCTGGTTTTCATCGAAAGCCCAAAGTCGGGCATTGGCTACGACAGCATGGACATCAAGGCGGGCGGCAACGGCTACGTGCCCATCAGCCTCCAATACAACGACTATACCGCCACCGAGGCCCGTGCCACGAGCATTGCCGGCGGCGACCCCAAAGAGGCCAGCGCCAACCGCAGCTACAAGGGCAAAACCGTGAAAACCAGCAACGCCACCGACCTTGGCATGGTGACCGAGACCGCCGCCAAGATGAAGGGCAAGCCCGTCATCGTAAGCGTAGCCGTGGATAACCCAATGGTTTTCAGCGAGTTTGAAAAACAGGCGACGGCCATCCTCGTCAATTTCAGGGTGCAGGACCAAGCCGTGCTGGACCTCATCACGGGCAAGGCCGAGCCATCCGGTCTGCTGCCGATGCAGATGCCCGCCAGCATGAGCGAGGTGGAGCGCCAAGCCGAGGACGCCCCGCAGGACATGAAATGCCACCAAGACACGGAGGGGCATAGCTATGATTTTGGTTTTGGGATGAACTGGAAGGGGGTGATTAAGGATGAAAGGGTGACAAAATACAAGCGATAGGATTAACTTTGAAGGAAATTAAAATCTTGGTTTATGAATAATTATCAGGAATTAATCAGCATCAACCCAGAAATACGGTTTGGGAAACCTTGCATTAAAGGAACCCGCATTTCAGTCGGTGATATTTTGGGCTGGCTGGCTGCCGGGATGACCAATGAGGAAATCATCGAAGATTTCCCTGAACTGACCGTGGAAGCAATTCGTGCTGCACTCGCATTCGCTGCTGATAGGGAGGAAATCACTAAAATTTTGGCAACCGCATGAAGCTCCTTTTGGATGCAAACCTTTCGTGGCGGCTCGTCAAAAAACTGTCTGGCGAATTCCCAATGGTGGAGCATGTAACCAGAACGGGCCTCCCAATTCCTGCGAGCGACAAGGCAATTTGGCAGTATGCACATGACAATGGTTTTATCATTGTCACGAACGATGAAGATTTTTCAAACTTGCTCATTTTACGGGGCGCTCCTCCCAAAATAATTCTACTTCGGAAAGGCAACCTGACAACTGCACAAATAGCTTCATTATTGATTTCAAGGAAAGAAGACATACTCAACTTGAGCAATGACACTCATTATTCTTTGTTGAGGATTTATTGACTAAAGTAAATGTGTCAGAGACAATTTGCAGAACTAAGGTGACGCCTCAAAATGGCAGCTTCAAGTGTGCAAGTTTGCAAGATTTTCAAGGCCATTTTGAGGTGTCGCCTTAGTACGGGCACTTCGCTGCTTCACCTTTAGGAGGGATGAGCCAAGATGTTACCTCAAACCTTTTTGAAAATATATTGACCACTGCTTAATCAAACCTTTCGCAATCAATTATTTACAATGAAAAAAACAGCATTTCTTTTCGCTTTCTCTTTAGTTGCTGCCAGTGTCTTCTCACAAACCTGGACCCTCGACAAAGGCCACTCCAAGGTCGGCTTCACCGTCAACCACCATTTGATTTCGGAAGTGGACGGCAACTTCAAGGCGTACACCGCCAAAATCACCGCCACGAAGGAGGACTTCTCCGACGCTGTCTTCGAATTCAGTGCGGAAACTGCTTCATTCAACTCGGACAATGAAATGCGGGACGGGGATTTAAAAAGTGCCAATTATTTCGATGCGGCAAAATACCCGGCTATGACCTTCAAAAGCACGTCGTTCAAGCGCATCATGGGCAATAAATGGAAACTGGTGGGCGACCTGACCATCAAGGACAAGACCCTGCCCGTTTCATTAGACGTCGTTTTGGGCGGCCCTGAGTACAACGAGCGGGCGAAGAAACCTGAAATCGGCATCAAGGCAACGGGCAAAATCAACCGCTTGGACTTCGGCATCGGCGTCAATTTGCCAGAGATGATGGTGGGCAATGAGGTGGAATTGCGCATTTTGGGCGAGTTCAAAAAAGATTGATAATCAAAAATAAATAAAATGCAAAACAGACGGACCTTCCTCCAGCAATCCGGCGCAGCGGCTCTCGGGGCGATTGCCTTCGGCAACATGGGTTTTGAGCTTTTGGAGAAAAAGCATGGCTATGTGCCGGGCGTCCAACTCTATACCCTCATGGCGGTGATTGACCAAGACACGCAGGGCACCTTGAAAAAACTGGCCGACATCGGCTATAAAAACATCGAGTCGGCTTTCAGTCGGCAGGGTGGTTTTTATGGTAAAACAGCGCCGGAATTTGCGGCAATGCTCAAAGGGCTTGGCCTGACTTGGCGCTCGCACCACGTCATCGGCGCACCGTTCAAGCTGCCTCCCGGCACCAAGCTCCCGTTGGATGAAAAAGGCGAGCCTATCAAAATCCCACCGATGAAGAACCTGAAGGAGAACATGCAGGAACTGGTGGACGGCCTCGCAGGGGGTGGCGTCGAGTACCTCGTTTGCGCCAACATCCCGACCAACACGCCGGAAGAAGTCGCAGAGGCCGTGCAGATTTTGACCAAAACGGGCGAAGCCTGCAACAAGGCGGGCCTGAAGCTGGCCTATCACAACCACGATTGGGAATTCAAGACCATTGGTGACAGCCGCCCCTTCGATGTGTTTGCGAAGCAAATACCCGCCAGCCTGATGAACTTCGAGCTGGACTTGGCTTGGGTGACGAAGGCGGGCGTTGACCCTGTGGCGCTGTTCAAGGCATATCCCGGTCGTTTCCCGCTCTTTCACGTCAAGGACATTGACAAGGAGCTGCTGGCGCTCAAGCCTGTCGGCGATGGCATCATTGACTTCAAGCGCATTTTCAAACATGCCAAAAAATCGGGCCTGAAATACCCGATGATTGAGCACGACAACCCGGCAGATGCCTTCGACAGCCTGAGCCGGAGCATGGCATATTTGAAGCAGAATATTTTGAAATAGGGATTTCAAGCCTTTCCGGTAGCCCACCTTGGCTACTGTGCCGAACCAAGCGGGCATCCCGAGTTTTTTCCCAATATTTCGGGATGCCCCTACCCTACCCTACCCTTTCTCTTCACCCGCCTTAAACATTTCCCGCCCCCTCCACGATTTAAGCATAGCGACATTTAATCAGATTTTTTTTATTGCTATTGGCAGTTAGCAGTTGGCCAACTGCCAACTGCACCAATTGTCCCAATTTTTCGGGAAAACTTATTCAATGCTGAGATTTTTGGCATATTTACGGGTAAAGCACTATCAGACCTGATGAAGACTAACTCTACCCATCATTTCGTACTTATTTCCATTCTTTTGCCCTTGCTGATAGGGTGCAACACTGCCCGACATGCCTGGTATAAAAAAGAAGAACAAAATTGGCATGCACGCAATTTGCCAAAAGATCTTCCGCTGCGCAATACTATTTTCCTGGTGGGAAATACAGAAACGGTGAATTTTGAAAAGCCCTCCCCTACCCTGCTTTTGCTCAAAGAAGATCTGGACAAGGCCGACAAAAAAAGCACCCTTGTTTTTTTGGGCGACAACGTCCCGAAGCTCAACCAATCCCGCAAAAAGACCAAGGAAAGGGCAATAAGGCATTTAGACAGTCTAATCGCCCTGGCCGGGGGCTTTGCCGGCAAAACCTATTTCATGGCCGGGGACAAGGATTGGAACAAAGGCAGAGCCGACGGCAGGGACGCCGTGCGCTGGCAAGAAGATTACATCGAAGAGCGCCTGGGCGGCAAAACCTTTATGCCCGGAAAGGGCTGCGGCGAACCTGAAAAGGAAAAACTGCACGACGACCTGCGCCTATTATTTCTGGACAGCCAATGGTGGCTCCAGGATTGGGACGAGGTAAAGGGCATCAACCAAAAATGTGACATCAGCGACCGCCTGGCCATGCTCCAGTTAACGGAAGATGTTTTAAAAAAATATGACAAGGAGCGGGTCGTACTGTTCATGCACCACCCTTTGTTCAGCAATGGGCCGCACGGCGGCAGCTTCTCGTGGAAGCACCACTTGTTCCCGCTGACCATGTGGAAAAAAAATGCCTGGTTGCCATTGCCTGGCATCGGCTCTCTGGCAGTTTTGGCACGGCAAATGGGCGCTTATCGGCAAGATGCACCGCATCTTCACTACCAACAACTTAAAAAGGAACTGCTGGCCATTGCCGCAAAACAGCCTGAAAACCAGAGCCTTATCTTTGTTAGCGCCCACGACCACAGCTTGCAATATTTTGAAGATCCCAACAGGCGCCTGCAATTTGTGGTGAGCGGTTCGGCAGGGGAAACTGATTTTGCGAGGGGCGGCAGGCGGGCCAATTTTGCGCATGCCCGGCAAGGCTACGCCAAGCTCTATTTTTATGAAAACAACGAAGTGTGGCTTGAATTCGTCGTACCTGGAAAGACGCCGGGCAGCGGGCAGGTGTGTTTTAGAAAAATGCTGTTCGGCGGGCAACCCAGTGAAAATGATCTGCCGGAGAGTTACGAACAGGAACCTCTTCCCGACAGCGTTACGGTCACCGCCTCACATGCCTATGCCGCTGGCGGTTTTTGGAAATTAACCTTTGGCGACCGCTACCGGAAAGCATGGGAAACGCCTGTCAAAGTCCCCGTTTTCAACCTCAGCAAAGAATTCCGCCACCTGACGCCCATCGAACAAGGCGGCGGCAAGTCTTCCCTCAGCCTGCGCTTGGCCGACAAGGATGGCAAAGAGTATGTCCTGCGAACCGTTGACAAGGACGTGAGCGCCGGGCTGCCATTTGAAGTCAGAAAAACCCTGGTCAACGACTTTGTGCAGGATCTGAAAAGCGGGCTGCACCCTTACAGCGCTTTTGTGATACCGCACATGGCCGAATCCGCGGGCGTTTACCATACCAATCCACGCCTGTTTTATTTGCCCAAACAACAACGGCTGGGCATCTACAACGATAATTTTGCAAACAACCTTTACCTCTTCGAAGAGCGCCCCGATGATGACTGGAGCGGACAGGCCAGCTTTGGCAACAGCGCTGACATCGTGAGCTACCTGGATGTGTTGGACAATACCCAAAAAAGCGCAAAGTACCGTGTGGACGACCCTTGGGCACTGAAATCGAGGCTGTTCGACCAATTTATCCACGATGGCGACCGCCACGACGACCAGTGGCGCTGGGCCAGCATTTCCCAGGGCGACTCGCTCACCCTGTACCGCCCCATCCCACGCGACCGCGACCAGGCTTTTTTCGATTTGAGGGGCATCGTGCCGTTTGTCATCAGCAGGCGTTTTTTGCCAATGCAACAGCGGGCTTTCCGGGGAAAAATATACGACGTGCCAGGCCAGGCTTACCCCGGTTCCGTCTTTGACCGAAGTTTTATCAACGATCTCGACCGCGGGGAGTGGAAGCAAGTGGCCTTGGAAATGCAAGCCAGCCTGGCCGATAGCGTAATTGAAAAAGCTTTCGAGGCTTGGCCACCGGAAATCTACCAACTGAACGCCCCTTACATGATCAAAACGCTGAAGGAGCGCCGGGACCACATCCCCACCCACGCTGACAAATTGTATTGTTATTATGCAAAATACGTGGACGTAGTTGGGACGCATGAAAAAGACCTGTTTGAGGTGGTGCGGATGGATGATGGCACGATGGAAGTCAGTGTTTTTTCCTTAAAAAAAGGAGAAAAGGACGAACGTTTTTACCACCGCCTTTTCAAAAAAAGTGAAACCAAAGAAGTTAGGCTGTACGGCCTGGGCGACGAGGACGAGTTCAGGATTTCGGGCAACGGTGGGCGGGCAATTTGCCTACGCATCATCGGCGGCGATGGGGAGGACCTGATAAAAGACGAATCGGATGCTGGCTTTTTATTTAAAAAAACGCTCGCCTACGACACGCCGGACGGGATGAAAATCAATGGCAGGGTGCGTGATTTGCGCTCTAACCGCCTGAAAGTCAACGACTACGACCGGAGCGAATTCAAACGCAACCGATATTTTCCGCTCGTCACATTTGGACGCACAGTGGACGATGGTTTCCTGTTCGGCGCTGGCGTCACCCTCACCCGCTACCGGTTTCGGCGGGAGCCTTATGGTATCCGCCACAATATTTTTGTCCGCTTTTCTGCCAACACCAACGCCCTGAACCTCCGCTATACAGGAGATTTCGTCAAATCTATTGGTACTTTCGATTTCAACCCCGACCTGCGTTTTGACCGGCCAATCATTTTCAATTTCTTTGGCTTGGGCAACGGCAGCCTGGATACTGCGGCTTCGAGCCGATTTAATTGGGTGCGTTTGGAAAAATTGTCCATCAGCCCTTTGTTGAAAAAAACATGGTACAACGGGCGGAATTTCACGCGCTTCGGCCCTTTTTTCGAAAAAGCCGAAGTCGAAAACCGGGCGGGCCGCATCACAGACACCGATCTTTTTTCGGCCAGCGAGCTTTCTGCCAAATCCTTCCTCGGCTTTACGGTCCAGCATACTTTCCAGTCATTGGAGGGCGACGGTTTTCCCAGAAACGGCCTGAAATTTTTCCTGGGCGCTACCTTTTACCATAACCTGAACGACAATCAAGCTTACACGAGGCTGGAAGGGAATTTCACCTCTTATGTGACGGTGGGCAGCGGCGTGGAACTGACCCTGGCGACCCGCATTGGAGCTGCTTCTTTGAGCAATTCCAACTATCTCTTTTACCACAGCAACAACTTGGGTGGAAACAATTACCTGCGCGGTTTTCGCAACAACCGCTTCGCCGGGCGGTCCATGATTTATCAAAACATTGACCTGCGGCTCAAGCTGTTTTACTGGAGAAACCACATCATGCCATGCGAGGTGGGCCTGATGGGCGGCTTTGACTACGGCAGGGTCTGGGCCAGTGGCGACGACATTGAAAAAATGCACGCTGGCATCTCACCGGGGTTTTGGTTTACGCCCTACAAGTTTACCGCCGTCAACGCGTTTTATACCTTTACCAATGGCTCGGAAGTTGACACTTATACCGTGCGGGTAGGTTTCTATTTTTAAATAAATCTTTAAATAACGTTTTAACGAAATAACGAATTCTGGCTTTTATATGCCATCTGTAAACTCTTTAACACATTGAACATGAAGAAATTACTCATCCTGCTGTTTGCCTTTTTCATGGCATTCGCCAATAGTTTTGGCCAATCTCCCTACCAATTAAAAACCGGCCGTGAACTGGCGCTTACCGGCACAGGCTTGGGTTTGCTCGGCACTTCCTTTTATTTCCACAAGCAGTTGAAGCCGCTGAACGAGCAGCAAATTTTGGAACTCAAGGCCGAGGGCATCAGCCCTTTTGAAAGATGGGTGACCACCCGCCGCGACCACAACTCGCACATCGGCAGCGATGTCATCCTTTATTCTTCGCAATTATTTCCAGTGGCCATGACCCTCATTGACAAGGACATGCGGGGCGACATTTTCACCATTGGCAACATGTACGGCGAGGTATTGCTCATCAATGCGGGCATCACAGCCTTGGTCAAAAACACGGTGCGGCGCACAAGGCCCTATGTTTATAGCGAATATGCCACTATGGACGAAAAAATGACCAAAAGCGCCCGGAGTTCCTTCCCTTCGGGCCACACCTCCCAGACGGCCTCCATGTGTTTCCTGACCGCCCGGCTCTACGCCGACTACCACCCCGACAGCAGATGGAAACCTGTCGTTTGGGGCTTGGCGGCTACCATTCCCGCCACGGCTGGCATATTGCGCATGACGTCGGGGAAGCATTTCCCGTCGGATGTGATCGTGGGCTATGTGATTGGCGCTGCGGTAGGTTATTTTGTGCCCATTTTACACCGCAGAGCTAATTTTTGATGGAAAATACGATTGCGATCCAGCCCGCCACCATTGCCCAGCTTCACCTACTCCGGCAACTGGCCATCTCCACATTTTTGGATACCTACGCCGCCATGAACACGGAGGAGAATATGCGGTCTTACCTTGACAATGCCTTTAGTGCGGGAAGGCTGGCGAGCGAGCTGCAAAATCCATTGTGCCAGTACTGGTTGGCTGATAGCCAGCAGGAATTGGCCGGTTATTTTAAAATCAACTTTTGCGGCGCACAGTCTGACATCCAGGATCCGGATTCCCTGGAATTGGAACGGATCTATGTTTTGTCCAAATACAAGGGCCAGGGAATTGGAAAACGGTTGATACAAAAGGCCATTGATGTAGCGAAAGAACATGGCATGTTGGGCCTTTGGCTGGGGGTTTGGGAGAAAAACGAAGCCGCCATCCACTTTTACGAGAAGATGGGTTTCAAAAAAACTGGCCTGCATAGTTTTGTATTGGGAGACGACGAGCAAAGGGATTTTGTGATGAAGTTCATTATTTAACGAATTAACGAATTCTATTTAGAAGTTGCACTGCCCTACCCTACCTATTTTTCCCTTCTATTATTCTAATAAAATAACGAAAGAAAGATTTAACGTTTTCGTTATTTCATCCTATCGTCTTTTCATTATTTCTTTATTTTACTTTTGGATAAACTAATAAGGGTTTTTAAGGCGTTTTGAGCGGGCGAAATGTTTTACTACAGGGACAATCCAACTGAAGGCCTGATGGCTGCCCAAAAGTCCTGAAAATAGCCCGTTTGGCACTTGTTCTCCGCTGTTTTGGGATTAACATTGTCCAAATCACTTTTTCAAGCCGCCGAAGGAGGCTTTTCTACAAACCAGAAAAAACGAATTCATTATTTCTACTTTTCGTTAAATAACGTTTTAACGAAAGCATTAGCTTTAAACAGAAGTACGAAGCACTTTGCTTTACCAAATGCACACTTGGTTTCATTGCGAGGTGGTTTTCAACCACTGGGGCCGCCAATGGTACTTTCTCATAACGTTTTCGTTATTTCGTTAAATAACGATTTCGTTTGCGCCGCCAGTTTGAGCAAATACCGCAGGGGCTGAGGCTAAAGAGCCATTGTTGCCAAATTGCGATCTAATTTCTTTCTTTCGTTAAATAACGATTTCGTTAAAGCTTTCTTTTGAACAAACCCAAGCCCCAAGGAAAGGCTTGTTCCAAAGGCTGCTTTATTGATTGAAAGGCCATGTAAGACTTAATTCGTTAAATAACGATTTCGTTAAAGCTGCCCATTCTGCGTAATTAATATAAGCCAGTTTAATCCTCGATGCTTCATTTGCTTTCTTTCGTTATTTCGTTAAATAACGATTGCTTGAAAGTCTGTTCTTGAAGAAAAACTTAGCAGCCGACGATACGGACGCTGCATCGGTTGATTACTAACATTCAGAAAGTCTTCATTTCGTTAAATAACGATTTCGTTAAAATCATTTTCAAAAAAACTACCAGCGAGGGGTACGCTTGTACTACTGTATGCACTTAACCACGTTCGTACGAAAAGTTCTTTGACATAAGGTATCTATGGACTCAGCCCCGCAACCATCACCATGTCCTGGAATCGGCGGAGCCCCCTTGACATGGTGATGGGGCCAGGCGGCCTTTCGGAG
>JBGSKQ010000045.1:0-14168 GCA_041741095.1 Saprospiraceae bacterium | reverse complement strand
AATGAACTGATGCTGGAAAGAATTTTTTGCGTGTTTGGGAAAGCCGCAGACCCGCTAAAAAATCATCCAGCTATTATCCAAATCCGAAATTTCGGCGTCAAAGCCGCTGCTTAGACGCTTTAACTATCACGGACTATTGTTATTAAATAATAATACAATGGTAAAACCTGGGGAGACAAGCAATTATTCCAGAGTAGGTAGGGGGAAAGCAATTTCATTTTATTCAACCGATTTGGAAATTTTTGAAGTGCTAAAAAACTCACTGCTGGAAAAGTATTCTCCTTATTGTTTGGTCTGCTATAATAAAGATTCTAATGATTTCTATTATGAAGTGCCCATAGTGGATTTTCTTAAAGAAAGACACAAAGGAGTATGGGAATTTTTTATTGTCAGCAAATCTGTTTCTCCAAATTATGAATTATTTGACAACAAGGATGATCGCCTTGATTATCTTAGGTATTTATCATTAAATGGCTGTTTGAGTTTATTGCATGGAAGAATAGTTAAAGGAATAATAGACGAGTCCGCATTCATGTGTATTGATAAATACGCAAAAATTAACAATCCGGACAAAATCTATTATAATCTTGAATATCTTGAAATTTACGAAGCATTGATTAAGTCATTGAAAAAAATTTTGAAATATCGAAGTAAACTTATCTGGTTAGATGGGAGGGTAAGTTTGTCAAAAACAAAAATGATTTCTGAAGAATTCGCTAAAGGGCTTAAAAATGGAAATTTTAAGGCTAAAATTGAATTGTGATGGATTGAAAAAAACCACCCACCCCCTATGTTTCCCAGTTGCCACAAATCTTTCATAGCCAACAATTAATAACAACAACTGTTCAGCAAAATTTTTCTAGCCCAATACCCCGCTCATTCCCAAAACTCACACCAACCAATATGTAAATATAATGTTATAAAATTATTATTAAACTTCACCCGTTACATTTCCACCCCCTCTTACAAAAAACCAATACCCCTCTACAATCTTTTACGGATAAACAAGCCCTTCTTCTGCGCCCGCTCCCTGCCAATGCGGCCCTTCCCCCCGTCTATAAGCTTGTGCTATTGGTGAGTTTTGCCCCGCTCCCGGTCAATCTGCCTTTCCCATCTGATGCCGGGGGCTTGCAACTAATAAAAATTGCCCCGCCACTATAGGTTCCAGTCTTTCTCCCGGTTCTTCTTTGCAGTTGTTGAAAGCGCCCTGGGCACTTAGTTGGCAGCCTTTGCCAAACATTCCTCTCGTGCCGCCATTTTATGTCCCCAACCACCCCGAAAAACTGTTGCTTTTGCCTGCAAATGGATTATGGGATTCGTCGGCAACGGTACGGCGCTAACTAAAATCATGGCTATACTTGGCAAAACATGTCCGGGAACCATGTTTCTTTGCAACCCTTTTGGCGGAATTAGCACCTGATGTTGATGGCCAACTCATACATTGTGATGCTAATTCCCACAAGCAATAGATTCGCAGCGCCGAACCCATTGTCTCAAACGATAAACTACTTTACACATGAGGACTATTCTGGCTTTCGCAAGCCTCTTATTTCATGCCAGCTTCCTTTTGGCACAAAATCCCGTCTCCAACCCTTGGTCTTACATCCCCGAATCAAACATCAATATTAAACAACAGCACCGGCAAATCGTGCCAATGGCCTACCGCACCCTCAGCATGGACGTGCCGGCGATGTCTTCCCTGCTCGCCCAGGCGCCGATGTGGCACACGCAGGAGGCTGAGGACAAGGTGGTGCTGCTGACCTTGCCCATGCCCGACGGCTCTTTCCAGGATTTCCGCATCGCTGAGGCCCCGGTGATGCACCCCGATTTGTCTGCCCAATTCCCCATGATCAAGTCTTATGCAGGCATCGGGATAGACGATCCGACCGCCTACCTGCGCTTCGACATGACGCAGCGGGGCTTCCACGCCATGATTTTGACTGCCAAGAGCAGTACAGTCTTCATTGACCCTTATTCTACGGCGGATATTGGCCACTATATTTCCTATTACAAAAAGGATTTTCATAAAGACGAGCCTTTCGAATGCTGGTTTGATGATAAAAACCAAGAGAAAAAAGGAAATAACCCGCCCTCCATCGCCGAGGCGGGCGACTGCCAGTTCCGCACCTACGTGCTGGCACTTGCCTGTACGGGTGAATATGCAAGCTTCCACGGCGGCACGGTGGCCCTTGCCCTGGCGGCCATGAACACCAGCATGACCAGGGTGAACGGCGTTTTTGAAAACGATGCCTCCATCCACATGACCTTGCACCCCAACACCTCCAGCCTGATTTACCTCAATGCCGGTACCGACCCCTATACGAATGACGACGGTGGTGCCATGCTCGCCCAAAACCAGACCACCTGCGACAACGTGATCGGCAATGCCAATTATGACATCGGGCATGTGTTTTCCACCGGTGGGGGAGGGGTGGCCTATCTGGGCGCTGTTTGTTCAAATTCTATCAAAGCAGGCGGTGTCACCGGGCAGCCCAGCCCAATCGGTGATCCATTTGACATTGACTATGTGGCACATGAAATGGGCCACCAATACGGGGCGAACCATACCCAGAACAACAACTGCAACCGCAACAGCGCCACTGCGATGGAACCCGGTAGCGCCTCCACCATCATGGGCTATGCGGGCATCTGTGCGCCCAACGTGCAAAACAACAGCGACGATTATTTCCATGCCATCAGCATACAGGAAATAGCGGCTGAAATCACCAGCAATGGCACGGGCGGCGGCAATACCTGCTCTACCAATGCCACGCTCAACGGTGCCCCCACTGCCGACGCAGGGCCTAATTACACCATCCCCATTTCCACGCCTTTTGTGCTGAGCGGCACCGGCACCGATCCCAATGGCGATCCGCTGACCTACACCTGGGAGCAAATGGACAACCAAGTGGCTACCATGCCCCCAGTCTCTACCAGCACAACTGGGCCTGCATTCCGCTCTTACAAGGGAACGACTTCGCCGTCCCGCTATCTCCCCAGGCTTACGGATTTGGTGAATAACGTATCGCCCACCTGGGAGGTATTGGCCAGTGTCAGCCGCAGCTACAACTGGCGCATGACAGTGCGTGACAACCATATCGGCGGCGGCTGTACTGCCGAAGACAACATGGTGGTGACCGTGAGCAATACTTCCGGCCCCTTTGTGGTGACAGCGCCCAATACGGCCGTGACCTGGCCAGCCCTTTCCACCCAAACCGTCACCTGGAACGTGGCCAATACCACGGCTGCGCCCGTCAGTTGTGCCAATGTGGACATCCTGCTTTCGCTGGACGGCGGTTTTACCTATCCTATCACCCTGGCCACGGCCACGCCCAACGATGGTACACACAGCGTATCAATTCCCAACAACCAGACCACCCAAGCCCGCATCATGGTGCGGGGTTCGGGCAACATTTTCTTCGATATTTCCAATACCAACTTCACCATCGGTGCGCCGCTCAACACTTTTTCTTTGGATGTGGTGCCAAATTCCTTGGGTGTCTGTGTTCCCAGCAATGCGGTTTATAGTGTGAACATAGGTGTACTTGGCACCTTCAGCGGCAGCGTGACCTTATCGGCCAGCGGGCAGCCATCTGGTTCGGTGGTCAGTTTTTCGCCCAACCCGGTGGTGGCGCCCGGCACGAGCCAGTTGACGATTTCCAATTTGGCGGCAGTTGTGCCAGGCACCTACAATATCATGGTTACGGGCATCAGCGGCATTGATCAACATTCGGAAACGGTGACGCTCACGGTGGGCAACGGCATACCGGGGGCGGTGTCGCTCAGTTTGCCCGCCAATGGTTCGACCTATGTTGATCTGATGCCTATTTTGTCGTGGGTGGCAATAGCGGGGGCCAGTACTTACGAGCTGCAAGTGGCCACCGATGCTGGTTTTACCAACTTAATCATCAATCAAACCGGGCTGATGGCGGCAAGTTATGACGTGACCAGCCCTTTGTCGCAAAATACCCTTTACTACTGGCGGGCGAGGGCCGTCAACCCCTGCGGAAATGGCAACTATTCGGCGGTGTTTACTTTCACGACGACGAGCAACACTTGCACCACCTATGCCAGTACGGACGTGCCAAAGACCATTTCCAGTTCCGGGACACCCACCGTTACCTCCATCCTGAATATTCCCGATGCAGGTGCGATCACGGACTTGAATGTGCTCAACCTGCGCATCAACCATACTTACATCAACAACCTGATTGTAAGGCTGAAAAGCCCTGCCAACACGGAGCGCATTTTGCTCAACCAAATTTGCGGCAGCCAAAACAACATCATCATCAACCTGGACGACGAAAGCTCCAATCCCTACAGTTCCATCCCCTGCCCCCCGACCAACAACGGCACTTATCAGCCATTTCAAACCCTTTCAAATTTTGATGGCGAAAACCTGAACGGCACCTGGACACTCACCATCAACGACATGGCCAACCAAAGTGGCGGCAGCTTGCAGGCCTGGAGCCTGCAGGTTTGTTCCAGCCCGATACCGCCGCCACTGACCATTGTGGCCAACGGCACCGATGTCACCTGCAACGGTGGCAATGACGGGGCGGCCAGCGCCTCCGCCTCCGGCGGCGTGGGCGCTTATGTTTATGCCTGGAGCAATGGAAGTTCTTCGCAAAACCTCAGCGGCCTTACGGCTGGCACTTATACCGTCACCGTCACGTCGGGCAATGAGTCCACTTCCACCAGCGTCACAGTTTCACAACCAGCCGAAACCCTGGTGTCGGCCCCGGCAGTGACCCAACCGACCTGTGCCACCCCGACGGGAACTATTGTGGTAAATGCCAGCGGCGGCACTTTGGAATACAGCGTGGATAACGGCATGACCTATGAGGCTTCCAATACTTTCAGCGGCCTTGACCCCGATGCATACAATATCATGGTGCGTTTGCAGGCAGCGCCCTCGTGTACGACAGCCTTTGCCAGCAACCCCGTGCTGATCAATGCAGCGCCTACTGCACCCATCATTTCCGGGGCCAATATTACCCAGCCAACTTGCGCTGTCCCTACGGGCAGTATTTTGATAAATGCCAGTGGCAACGGTGACTTGGAATACAGCATTGACAACGGCGGTAATTACCAGTCCCCGGCCTCTTTCAGTGGCTTGGCGGCAGAAGATTACAGTGTACTTGTCCGTCTGCAAAGCGTCCCTACCTGCACCACAGCCTACGTTGGCAACCCAGTCACCATCGTTGCAGCATTGGGCGCTCCTACGGTCAATGCACCAGATTTGGTACAACCTACTTGCGCCGTGCCCACGGGCAGTATTTTGGTCAATGCCAGCGGCAACGGTGCCTTGGAGTACAGCATAGACAACGGTGGCAACTACCAGTCTTCGGCCTCTTTCAGCGGGCTGGCATCGGGCGATTACAGCATCGTCGTCCGCTTGGAGGACGACCCGACCTGCGCCACGGCCTACGCTGGCAACCCGGTCGCCATTGACCCTGTGCCGCTTGCTCCGATGGTCACTGCGCCCATTGTTACGCAGTCCACCTGCCTGCTTCCCACAGGTAGCATTTTGGTCAATGCCAGTGGCAACGGTGCATTGGAATACAGCATTGACAATGGCGGAGACTTCCAGTCAATCCCGCTTTTCACGGCCTTGACACCGGGCAGTTATAACATCGTAGTGCGATTGCAAAATAATCCGACCTGCGCCACGGCCTACACTGGCAACCCCGTCACTATCAGCGCCGCATTGGGCGGCCCTACGGTCAGCGCACCAGATTTGGCACAGCCCACCTGCGCCGTGCCTACGGGCAGTATTTTGGTCAATGCCAGCGGCAACGGTGACTTAGAGTATAGCATAGACAACGGCGGCAATTATCAGTCTTCGGCTACATTCAGCGGCTTAGCGGCGGGCGATTACAACATCCTTGTCCGCTTGCAAAGCGACCCGACCTGCGCCACAGCCTACATGGGCAACCCTGTCACCATCATCGCTGCATTGGGTGGCCCAACGGTTAATGCGCCAGATTTGACCCAGCCCACCTGCGCCATGCCTACGGGCAGTATTTTGGTCAATGCCAGCGGCAATGGTACCTTGGAGTACAGCATAGACAACGGCGGCAATTATCAGTCTTCGGCTACATTCAGCGGCTTGGCGGCGGGCGATTACAATATCCTTGTCCGCCTGCAAGAAGACCCGACCTGCGCCGCGGCCTACACTGGCAACCCCGTCACTATCACCCCAGCGCCGAGCGCCCCAGTGGTGGATGCCCCGACGATCACGCAGCCCACCTGCTCCGAAGCGACGGGCAGCATTGTGGTGAATGCCAGTGGGGCAGGGGACTTGGAATATAGTATTGACAACGGCAACAGCTACCAAACCTCAGCCACCTTCAGCGGCCTGGCCGTAGGGGAATACAACATCGTGGTGAGGCTGCAGTCCGATGCGGATTGCTCAACAGTTTACAACGGAAATCCCATCGTGCTATCGGCGGCCACAAACTGCTGTCCGGCCACGCTGGCGGTTGACATGACGCCCATTCCCGATGGCACTTATGAGGCTGAAATTGAACTTACGTCAAGTGGCTTGGTGTCTATGGGCGGCAACGTCGTTTTTGGTGCCTGGGAGACCATTGAATTACAGCCCGGCTTTGAAGTGGAACTGGGCGGGGTACTGGAGATTTTGTTGCAGGGCTGTACGCAGTAAGAAGTTGATTTACCACAACATCGGGAAGGTTCCGAAGCTCCCCGATGTTTGCTTGGCTTGAACAACTATCGCTGCTATTTGAGGTTTGAAACAATACCAAATGCCCTCCTGCCAGGTTTTATCTCTAAGAAACAAGTTTATTTGATGTTTTTAACGACATTTGGGCGGCGGTAAAAAAGGGCGGTTTTATGTTTGCCCTTGTTGCCGTTACCCTCCCATCAACTTCCATATTACTCCTAAACAAAGCTGCATTTCCTAACATGTTGAGACATCCAAACCACTTTGCAACGCTCCTGTTAGTGTTGCTGACGGGCATTTTTCAACTCAATGCCCAATCCGATCTTCAATTGGCACAAAACATCCTCGCAGATCATGCCTCCGAACTGGGGCTGCAGGCGGGCGACTATGACTGCCTCCAGCTCAAAAACCACTACGAGAGCAGGCTGAGCAAGGTACAGCACTATTATTTCACCCAATGCTACCAAGGCGTGGAGGTTTACAGGGCTGTTTTTAACATGCACTACAAACAGGACGGTGAACTGCTTACTTGGGGCAGCCGCCTTGTGCCAAATTTAGTTTCTAAAATACAGGCCACTGCTCCGACGCTTACGGCGGAACAGGCAGTTGAACAAGCGGCCCTTGCATTGGGCTATCCCTTCCCCGATTCATTGGTGGTAAAAAGCCAGGAAGGTGGTGCCGCCCAAGCCATTGTTTTTGACAAAGGAAATTTATCCGTGGAAGACATTCCCGTAAGGCTCGTCTATCAGCCCATGAAAGATGGAACCCTGCGCCTTGCCTGGGATTTGAACATCCAGCAGATGGACGGGGCGCATTGGTGGAGCCTGCGGGTGGATGCCCTGGACGGGCAGTTGCTGGAGCGCAACGACTGGGTGATTAGCTGCAATTTTGGCCACCCGCACCCAGGTGGCGAAAACCATTCGCACGGGCTGGACGAACACGACCAAGCCCTTGATTTTACCACAAACCCAGTCATGGCGGGCGTTTACAACGTTTACCCTGAACCCGTGGAAAGCCCTTCACATGGCATCCGGCAGTTGATATCCGACCCCGAAGACCTCCTCGCCTCGCCTTATGGCTGGCACGACACCAATGGGGCGGCGGGTGCCGAATACACCATCACCAGGGGCAACAACGTGTATGCCCAATTGGACGACGACGGCAGCAATAGCACTTTTGGCTTTGCCCCGGACGGAGGCAGCGGCCTGGTTTTCGATTTTCCCATCAATCTGAGCCAGCAGCCGTCCACCTATTCCAGTGCCGCCATTACCAATCTTTTTTATTGGAACAACTATATGCACGACTTCTCCTACCGCTACGGTTTTGACGAGGCCAGCGGCAATTTTCAGGTGAACAACTATGGCAACGGCGGAGCAGGCAACGACGAGGTGATCGCCGATGCCCAAGATGCTGGCGGCTCCAACAACGCCAATTTTTCCACCCCCACCGATGGCACCCGCCCCCGGATGCAGATGTACCTATGGAACTTCACTTCGCCGCAGCGGGATGGCGACCTCGACAATGGCATCATCGCCCATGAATATGCGCATGGTATTTCCATCCGGCAAACTGGCGGGCCTAGCAACAGCGGTTGCCTGAACAATGAAGAACAAATGGGCGAAGGCTGGAGCGACTATTTTTCCCTGATGACGACTATGGAACTAGGCGATATGGGTACGGACAGCCGGGGCATTGGCACTTATGCTTTGGGCCAGCCGCCAACCGGCAATGGCATCCGCCCAACGCCTTATTCTACTTTGCTTTCTATCAACCCCACGACATACGGCGATATCGGAGGCTTGGCGGTGCCGCACGGCGTCGGTTACGCCTGGTGTACCATGCTTTGGGAAGTAACCTGGGGCCTCATTGCCAATCATGGCATGGCCAACGGCTTTGACATTGCGATGAACATTGTCAACGAGGGCCTCAAACTACAGCCCTGTAGCCCCGGCTTCGTGGACGGCAGGAACGCCATACTGGCTGCCGACCAGGCGCTTTACGGCGGTGCCAATGCTTGTACTATCTGGACGGCCTTTGCCAAACGTGGCTTGGGATTCAGCGCAGTGCAAGGCAGCAATGGTAACGCTGGCGACGAGACGGAGGCTTTCGATTTGCCTTCTTCCTGTACCTTTGATGTGCAGCCATCCTTTGTCAGTGTTTGCCAGCCCAACCATGCAGTTTATACCGTGACAGTGGGTGCCAACAACGGCAACGTGGCCCTGTCGGCCACAGGCGTACCTGCGGGTGGATTCCTCGATTTTTCTGTCAACCCCGTCCCATCACCTGGCTCAAGCACCATGACTATTGGGAGTACAGCGGCCATAGTGCCTGGGACTTACGTATTAAACGTAGAAGGGGCTGGTACGAGCGCCACGCTTGACATAGATGTGACCTTGAAAGTTAATGCTTCCGCCCCGGCTGTGCCCTCGCTTACTTCACCTGCGAACAATGCAACAGGCGTCGTTTTATCGCCCACATTGACTTGGGCCGCCAATGCCACTGCGGACAGCTTTATAGTGGAATTGGCGTCTGATGCAGCTTTTGCAAGCATTGTGGCCTCGGCAGTGCAAACGGCGAATACTTTCCAAGTACCCGTTCAGCTTCCGGAACTCACGCAGTTTTGGTGGCGGGCAAAAGCTAAAAACAGTTGCGGACAAACGGCCTATTCACCTATTTTTACCTTCACTACAGCCGATGTGCTGTGCATGACCCGCTTTAGCCCGGATGTGCCTATAACGATCCCTTCAAATAACCCTGTTACTGTGACCTCCATATTGAATATGCCTATCCAAGGCAACGTTCAGGATGTCAATGTAAAAACCTTGACCATCAACCATACCTATATTGACGACCTTGTAATCAGTTTAAAAAGTCCGGCAACTACTTCTCTGGTGCTGATGAATCAGCCCTGTCAAGGCCAAAATAACATCTTGACCAACCTGGACGACGAGGCTTCCAATAGCAACTATCCTTGTCCACCGACAAACAATGGTACTTATATCCCTTTCTCACCCCTGTCAGCGGTGGATGGACAAAACCCGCTCGGCCCCTGGACATTGACGGTGCAGGATCTTTTTTCACAGGATGGGGGAAGCATCCAAAACTGGGGGTTGGAGGTTTGCTATATTCCAGCGCCAACCTGTGGCGGCAATTTTACCGATTCCGGCGGTGCTGGTGCCAATTATCAAAACAATGAAAACATCACTACCACCCTATGCCCCGATGGCCCCGGCCAAACCGTTACAGTGACCTTTACCAGCTTTTCGGTGCAGAACAACTCCGATTTCCTATACGTCCATGATGGGCCGGATGTCAATGCTCCGCTCGTCGCCACCTTGACGGGCACCACCGTACCAGGGTCTTTCACCTCAACCTCTCCCGATGGTTGCCTGACCTTCCGTTTTGCTTCCAATGGATTCACTGTTTCGTCGGGTTGGAACGCCGATGTGACCTGTTGCGTCCCTACACCTGAGACCTGTAACGGCATTGATGACGACTGTGATGGCACCATTGACAATGGCGTTCAATTGACTTTTTACCTGGATGGCGATGGGGATGAATTCGGCAACCCGGCCTTCACTGCCCTTAGCTGTACAGCGCCTATGGGCTATGTTGTGGAAAATACGGACTGCAACGACAACGATCCCGATATCAATCCCAACGCGGCAGAAATATGTAACGCTCTGGACGATGATTGCGATTTAGGTGTGGACGAGAACCTGCTGTCCACCTTTTACGAAGACGGCGACGGCGACAGTTTTGGAAATGTTTTGCAAACAACGCTGGCCTGCGCAGCGCCGCAAGGCTACGTGGCTGACAATACGGACTGTAACGACAGTAACGGCGGGATTAATCCCGCCGCAACGGAGTCCTGCAACCTGCTGGACGATGACTGCGACCTGTCCATTGACGAGGGCGTTTTAAGTATTTTTTACGGGGACGGCGATGGCGACAGTTTTGGAAATGTTTTGCAAACAACGCTGGCCTGCACCGCCCCGCAGGGCTACGTTTCCGACAACACCGACTGCGACGACAGTAACGGCGGGATTCATCCCGCCGCAACGGAGTCCTGCAACGGTCTGGACGACGACTGCGACCTGTCCATTGACGAGGGCGTTTTGAGCCTGTTCTACGCAGACGCCGACGGCGACAGTTTTGGAAATGCTTTGCAACCAACGCTAGCCTGCACCGCCCCGCAGGGCTACGTTTCCGACAACACCGACTGCGACGACAGTAACGGCGGGATTCATCCCGCCGCAACAGAGTCCTGCAACGGCCTGGACGACGACTGCTCCGGCTCCCCTGAAGCCTCCATGAACACCTGGACGGGCGCTGGAGACGCTGTAAATTGGTCGGACGCCGCCAACTGGAGCGACGGCATCGTGCCGCTGGAATGCCAGGACGTGGTCGTGCCGGCCGGCTTTGAGGTGGTCGTGCCAGTTGGCTTTGATGCCATCGGCAAAACATTGGACGTTCCCTTGAGCGGGCAAATCCAGGTGCTGGGGACGATGTTGATACACGATTGAACAGGGGAGCGGCGGCGCCTTGCAAATGGTAGGTTGCCGTTTAAAAATAAACCTTCGCTCTGTAGGGGCGCATGGCCTTGCACCCCAATGTTCTGGGCGTTTGAATTGCCCGGCACAACTGTTGAAATTTTACTTCACCAGTGCCACGTCCCCCTCGAACACGGCCACCTGTCCGTCGAGGAATTCCACCTCAGCGAACCAGACGAACACCGCAGCGCCAAGCGGTTGCCCGCGCAGCCCGCCGTCCCAGCCCACCAATGGGTCGTCCGGCAAGAAGTTGAAATACTGGTGAACCGTCTCCCCCCAGCGGTCGAAGACCAAAAACGAGCGGATGTTTTTCACCGTGCCGGGCTTGGCAAAAACCTGGAAAATGTCGTTCACACCGTCGCCGTTGGGCGAGAAAGCCGAAGGCACATAGACGTTTTTTCGCCGGTCCACGAAAACCGTCAGCTCATCTTCGTCCCGGCAGCCGTTTTCTGCGATAACGGAGACGGAGTAAGAGGTGGTGATAAAAGGTGCCACCACCTGATGGGGACAAGCCGGGCACTCGACGCTGTCGGGAAGGCCGGCCCAAGCGATGGATGCGATACTATCGAAAGGTACATTGACCAAAGCTTCCAAAGAAAGGCCGTCGCCGAATTCTATAAACCTATCCTCCCCCAGCTCCACGTTCACCTGCACTGGGACATTTATCAAAATGACCTCCTCCTGTTCGCAATCATTCGTATCCAAGACGCTCAGGTGATAAGCGCCCGCTTCCAGGCCGGTGAAGGCATTGTCGCTTTGAAAATGTACCCCGTCCAAGGAATACCGGTACGGCCCCACGCCTCCCGTCGCCTCTACGACCACAGCCCCTGTGCCTTCATCGAAACAATCGGGCTGGCTCACCGAGAGGGCCGCCTGAAACGGAGCGGGTTCGTCCAGAATGAGAAAACCAGAGACAGTGCAGCCGTTCACGTCGCTTACAGTTACAGCGTACGTACCAGCCGTCAGCCCGTTGATTGTAGCCGTCATCAGGCCTGTTGACCACTGAAAAGAAAACGGCCCCGTCCCCCCGCTCACGCCCGCAGAAGCGCTGCCGTCGTTGGCACCGGAACAACTCACGCCGAAGCCGGAGTAGTTGGAAGCGCTCAGCGAAATCACCGGCGTAGGCAGCAAAGCAGTCAGCGCCACCACCACGCTGTCGCAGCCGTTTTGGTTGGTGAAAACGTCAACCTGCGTCCCCGCCTGCGAAGCATCGCAGGTCGGAAAAGAAAGAAAAACCGTATCGCTTTGCAGCAGCGCCACCGTCTCTACAATGATGCTGTCGCAACCTGCCAGATTGGTCAAACTCTGCACGAAAGTCCCTGCCTGGGCCGGGCTGCACGTTGAAGAAAAAAGAAAAACGGAATCGCTTTGAAGCAAAGAAACCGTTTCAACCACCATCGAGTCGCAGCCGGATTGATTGGCGAAAACACTGGTAAAAGTCCCCGCCTGTGTAGCATCACAGGTTGTCGAGGAAAGAAAAACCGTGTCGCTTGGCAGTAGGGTCACCTTTTCTGTTACAATACTGTCACAGCCAAACTGGTTAGTCAATTGGTAAATAAAAGTACCCGCCTGAGCGGGGTCGCATGCCGTAGAGGAAATCGCAACCGCATCCGTTGGCAAAAGAGAAACGGTTGTAGTAATTAAACTATCGCACCCATCAGCGCTCACTAAGTATTGCGTGAAAACCCCCGCCTGTACCGCATCGCAGGTCGTTGCGGCGAGCAGGGTCGTGTCGCTCTCGGCAAAACTTACGCTTAAAATTACCGTGCTGTCGCATCCATATTGGTTGGCGAATACCTGCTGGAATATGCCCGTATTTGCGGCATCGCAACTGGTGTCGAAAATATATACCGTATCATTTGGCGAGAGCGATATATTTTCAATTACAATACTGTCACAGCCATATTGGTTGGTGAAAATATGGGTGAAAACGCCCGCCGTTGCTGCATCGCAGGTGGTGCCAAATATTGCGGTCGTGTCCGCCGGGGAAAAAGATATAGTGGCAATTACCAGGCTGTCGCAGCCAAATTGGTTGGCGAATATCTGCTGGAATATGCCTGTCTGGCCGGGGTCGCAATTTGTCCCAAAAATATATGCCGTATCACTGGGAGCCAGTGCTATATTTTCAATTACAATGCTGTCGCATCCGTTTTGGTTGGTGAAAATATGGGTGAAAACGCCCGCCGTTGCTGCATCGCAGGTGGTGCCGGACATTGCGGTCGTGTCTGCCGGGGAAAAAGATATATTTTCAATTACCACACTGTCGCATCCATATTGGTTGGCGAATATCTGCTGGAATATGCCCGTATTTGCTGCATCGCAACTGGTGTCGAAAATATATGCCGTATCGCTTGGGGAGAGCGATATATTTTCAATGACAATGCTGTCGCATCCATATTGGTTGGCAAATATCTGCTGGAATATGCCTGTCTGGCCGGGGTCGCAATTTGTCCCAAAAATATGCACCGTATCGCTGGGGGCCAGTGCTATATTTTCGATGACAATGCTGTCGCAGCCATTTTGGTTGGCGAAAATATCGGTGAAAACGCCCGCCATTGCTGCATCGCAGGTAGCACCGGAAATATAAGTTGTATCGCCCGGCAGCAGTGCTATATTTTCGATGACAATGCTGTCGCAGCCGTTTTGCCCGGTGAAAATATGGGTAAAAATGCCCGCCATATTTTCGTCGCAAGTATTCCCAAATATATGCACCGTGTCGCCCGGCAGCAGGGATATGGTTGAGACGACCACCGAGTCGCAGCCGTCCTGCCCGGTGAGGTTTTGCACGAAGGTGCCCGCCATGTTTTCGTCGCAAGTCGTGCCGGATAGGTGCGTGGTGTCGGGCGGGGGCACCTCGTCCGCCACGGTGTAGCTGCCCGTTGCGGTGCAGCCGGCGGCGTCGGCCACCGTCACCGAGTAGGTGCCCGGCA
>JBGSKQ010000044.1:0-21059 GCA_041741095.1 Saprospiraceae bacterium | reverse complement strand
ATGCGAATTAGGGGTTGAAAACCCACAAAGCTAAAGCCGCAGCGACTTTGCCAAAGATGTGGACAATCAATCCTTGATTTGAACGAACCTTCGAGGCGTTTTGGAGGCCGTGAAGTTCGTTTAACCAGTTGAAAAAAGATTCAATTGGTTGCCTTACCCTTGAAACAGCGGTTGAAAACAGGTCGTCAGCCGCTTTCTTGAACTGGCGCACTGCCTCGCCCTCGCCCTTGACGAGCTTTATTGGGGTCAGCAACTCTGATGCCTGCCCGTGCATTGTCCGTTGGAGCTCCTTGTCCGGGTAGGCCTTGTCTGCAAATGCTGCCCTGCCGTACATCGATTCCATCTCCTGCCGCACGGCGTTCAGGTCGTTCTCGCTGCCCGGCGAGATATGCAGGCACTCGGGCAGGGGGAGCTTGCCGGGGCGATGGAAATTGATTGCGTGCAACTTGACCCCCCAATAGTGCATGCCCTTGGTTGCACAGTAGCCTTTGTCAACGAACTCCCTGGCCACCCTGCCCTGCCTTTTCGCCGAGCAGAGCATGATTGGAAAAGAGTCCAGGACGGAAACATCCTCCACAACTCCTTGTCTGTCAACCTTTTGCAAAAGGTCGGCTGCCAAGTAGGGGAAAACGGAGGCCATCCGGTTCAGCCTCGTCACAAAGGTTGCGTAGGCCGGAAGCTTTGGAAACCACGAGGACAAATAACGCTTTGCGTAGTCGTGAATCTCCGTCAGCCTGCGTTTGTCCTCGTACATCAGGCAGTACAAATAGATGGTCAAGAGTTCCTCGTCTGTGATTTCTTGAGAACTATTATTGGAAAATCTTTGGCAATGCCAACGAAGTTCCCCATCATAGCACTCGCAGACGTAGTAGTACAGGGCGATTAGTTCTATTGCTTTCACAACACAAACCTAATCCGCTTTGGACATCGCTACGTCTGTTCTATTTCAATCTATTGTCAACCCCTAATTCGCATGTTTAAGTGGTTTTGTGTTTGTGTGTTTTTCCTCTTTAGGCCGTGACCCTTAGGCTTTCCAAGATATTTTCAATAGACAAGGTAGCTCCGCAAATGACTTCATCCGAAGCGCCATAATACATGGTTATTTCATCGCCCTGCACCAAATGGCCATTGGTAAAAACGACATTGCCAAAAAAGCCATTTTTCTCATAAGGCGCCTCTGGCTCCAAGAGGGGTTCTTCTGAGCGGGCCAGCACTTTCCAGGGTTTTTCCAAATCCAGCAGCACAGCGCCCAGGCAATAGCGGTGATGAGTATCAGCCCCATGGTAGATTTCGAGCCAGCCCTCTTTTGTTTTGATTGGGGAAGCACCTGCGCCCACCCTAGTACTGTCCCACATGCCAGGACGTGTGCGGATGATACATTTATGGTCGCCCCAATGGGTCAGGTTTTCGGAATCGGCAATCCAAATGTAGTTGCCGCCCAAATCCACCCCAGAGGGTCGGTGCAGACAATAATATTTCCCTTCGATCAATTCTTCGAAAAGTGCACAATCCTTGTTGTGAGGCGGAAGGATCATGCCTTCCCGATGGAAGTTTCGCCAGTCATTCGTGCGCATCAGCCCCACGCCCACGCCACATTCGGATACTTGGGTGTAAGTTAAATAGTACTCGTTATTGATAAAACTCACCCTGCAATCTTCGATGCCGAAGGTTTCCAAAGATCCCTTGCCGAACAAGGTGGTCGGTAAGTCTTCCGGCTCATAAAAATGTACCCCATCGTCGCTGCACATCAGGCGCAGGTGCGAAATAGTGGACAGGTAGGTAATGTTTTTGTGCTTCACCAAACGGGCGTCCGACAGGTCAAGGTCGGGGTGATCCTTTTCAAATTCAAGGATGTTGAAAAGTCCCTCTGCATCCATTACGGGGAAGGAGACGATGCCTTCCCTTTGTTTGGGGCGCTCGGCCACCCTGAGCAGCAGCCATGTTTTTCCCTCAAAGGAAAATACACCGGGGTTCAGCACACAGGTCACTTCCAAGCCGGGCTGGCTGGGTCGTATGTCGTGGGTACTTAATATTGGATTTTGGTCAAATCTTTTTGTCATCATGACCATTTTTTTCTGGATTAAAAAAATAGGCGTACCGCTCTGCCACAGCATTTGACTGGCGACGGTTTGATTGTTTTGAAATGAAAAAGTGGGGGAATATTAAAGCAGGAAAAAAAATGCACCGGGCAGCAGAAAGCCGCCCGGTGGTAGGCGTTATTTTATTGTTTGTCAAACTTTACGGAACCGAGGTTTTTGCCCCCCAATACGAAATTGAGGAAATAAGTACCCTGGGCGTAGTTGCCCACGTCCACTTTGATTTGGCCAGTGGCCAGTTCGTTTTTGTCAAAATTCGCAGCGCCCACTTGCCTGCCAGTTTGGTCGAAAACACGCAGCAACAATGCTTGTGAACTGTTGAAATTGTGCTCCACCAACAACTGATCGCTAGTCGGGTTTGGGTAAACCAAATCCACCAAACCTTTCAGCGCTTCCAAATCGTCCGTGCCGGTGGTCGTGCCTGATTCGTACAAAGTGGCTATTTCTGCCGCAGTTAGCGCTTTATTGTAAATTTTCACTTCGTCCAGTGCGCCCGTAAAATATTGGCCGCCATCTACCGGGTTATTGCCCATGCCAAACGGGCGGTTGGTACTGTTCAGCGTTCCTTCGGCGGGCAGGTTGTTCACCTCCTCGCCATCCAAATAAATGATGTCGTTCACGCCGTCGTGTACCATCGTCACGTACCACCAGAAGCCGACGACCAGTTCGTTGCCGTCCTTGGAGTCCATGTCGTGGATGAAATTATCGGATACGGAATTTTTGCTGTTCGTAGTCCAGACGATTTTCTGGTGCTGCGGCAAGGAGATTTTCCAACGATGATCCCAGTGGCCAAAATCCAATACATAAGCTTCAGCATCGGGACTGACAGCATCCGGCCTAATCCAAAAACTGACCGTCGTGTAGTCGGAAATCAATTGCACAGCATTGGGTGCCAGCACGGAATCTTGAGCACCATCAAATTTGATGGCTTGGCCGCTGGTGCCGTTCGAGTGGGTCACGTTTTCAAAGCTTGGGTTGCCGCCAACAGCAGCGTGGTTTACATACGGCGTGGCGTCGTTGGCATTGCCATCGAATTTGTAATAAGCCACCAAACCAGGCTCGCCTGCATTGATTTCAGCATCGGTTGAAACAGTGATTTCTGCCAAGGCCGATTCGTTGCCTGCCAGGTCGAAAGCGTAGATTTCAAAGGTATATGCCGTCTCCGGGTCGAGGCCGCTGACCAGCACGGAAGTGGCCGTGCCAGGAAGGCTGTCATAATAAACACCGTCCACCAATACAACATAACCAGCTACCTGCGTATCGTCCGTGGATGCGTCCCAAGACAGCAGCACAGAATAGGCACCTGTGGTAGCGCTGAGGTTGCCGGGCGTCGTTGGCGGCGTCACGTCGGGAGTTGGGTCGGTACCGGTGGTGACGTTCAGCGAAGTGGGCGCTGATTCGTTGCCGGATGAGTCAACGGCGGTGACGGCAAATTCAAACTCCGTCAGTGGCGTCAGCGCCAGCAGTTCAGCCGAAGTGTTTTCTGTAGTCATCACTTTCACTCCATCCTGAAAAACATTGTAGCCAGTCACTCCTACGTTGTCGGTAGAAGCCAGCCAGCTTAAGGTCACATTGTTGAAGTCCACATTTGCTGTCAGGTTCAGCGGTGCGGAAGGCGCTTCGGTGTCGGAAAGGACAGGGGCCTGCGATTGTTCGTCGTACAAATCGGCCACTTCCTGATCGGTCAGCGCCACATTGTAAATCTGCACTTCGTCCAGCGATCCTTTGAAAAAATTGCCGCCGTCCACGGCATTGTAGCCAATGCCCAAATCGTGCGTGGTGCTGTTCATGGTGCCAGCAACTGCCTTTGAATTGGCCAAAGCGCCATTGATGAAAACCTTGTCGTTCGTGCCGTCGTGTACCATCACCACATGCCGCCATTCTCCAACAGGCAGTGGCGAATTGCTGTCCATATCCGAAATGCCGGAAGAGTTGTTGGTTGTCCAAACAGGTTTGCCGTGGTTGGGCAATGAGATTTTCCAGCGCTCCTGCCAGCCACCGAAAGACAAAAGATAATATTCACCACTGGCAGGTAGTTCATCAATATTTATCCAAAAACTCACGGTCGTATTGGGCGAGTTCAATTGCGGTGAATTTGCTGCCGAGATTTCATCGCTCGTTCCGTCAAATTGGTAGGCTTTGTTGGCCTTGCCAAAACGGTCTTCTGCCAATTGTGCCCCATTCACCTGGGCATTATTGTGAAATGGCGTAACGTCGCTGGAGTTGCCACTGAAAGGGTAATAGGCCACCAGTTCATCCGTAAAAACGGGCGCCTGGCTTTGTTCATCGTAAAGATCGGATACCTCTTGATCGCTCAGCGCCACATTGTAAATCTGGATGTCGTCCAGGCTGCCTTCAAAATAATTTCCGCCATCAATCGGGTTGTAGCCGATGCCAAATGGGTGGCCTGTTGAATTCAGCGTACCCGATACGTTTTTGGAATTGGCCAAAACGCCGTTGATGAAAATTTTGTCCTGTGTGCCGTCGTGAACCATCACTACATGGCGCCATTCACCGACGGGCAGCGGCGAGTTGCTGTCCATATCAGAGATGCCACCTGTGCCATTGGTGGTAAAAACAGGTTTGCCGTGGTTGGGCAATGAGATTTTCCAGCGCTCCTGCCAGCCGCCGTTCGACAACAAAAATGCCTCGCCGCTCGCTGGCAATGCGTCCACTTTTACCCAAAAACTGACAGTGGCATAGTCGGAATTGAGCGCCACAGAGTTGGCAGCCGTGATACTCTCGGCCCCGCTGAACTGGTAGGCGTTGGTTGCATAACCAAAGCGATCTTTTGTGAGAGCAGCGCCTTCGGCTGCAGCGTTATTTCCAAAAGGCGAGCTGTCGTTGGCATTGCCTGCAAATTTGTACTCGGCCACCAGTTCGCCCGCTGTGCCTGGGAAGGCGGACTGATCAGCGTACAGGTCGGCGATATCGGTAGCGGAAAGTGGATAATTGTAAATCTGCACTTCGTCCAAAACGCCATCAAAATAGTTGCCTCCGTCAATCGGGTTGTAGCCGATGCCCAGCGGGTGGGTAGTGCTGTTCATGGTGCCGGATACGTTCTTTTCGGCCACTTGCACCCCATTTTTATAAATCAAATCTTTCGAGCCGTCGTGTACGAATACCAGGTGATCCCATTTACCGGGCACCAGTTCGTTGCCGCCGCCGCTGTCCATATCGGAGATGCCGGAGGTGTTGTTGGTAGTCCAGACGGGTTTGCCGTGGTTGGGCAATGATATTTTCCAACGTTCCTGCCAGCCGCCGAAGGACATCAAAAAGGCTTCTCCGCTGGCGGGAAGGGAGTTTGGTTTTACCCAAAAACTGACCGTTGTATAATTGGAATTCAACTGGGCGGAGTTGGCCGCCGTGATTTCAGAAGAAGTGCCGTTGAAGGCATAGGCGCTGTTGCCAAAGCCAAAACGGTCGGTAGCTGGCGTCAGGTCGGTGGCTGCGGCATGGTTGCCAAAACTGGTGCCGTCCAGGGTGTTGTTGGTAAATGTATAATCTGCCACGAGGCTGCTGGGGATGCTCGGGGCCATGTTTTGCGAAGCGTACAAAGTGGAAATTTGTACTGACGTGAGGGCGGTTGCGTAAATCCGCACTTCATCCAGCGCCCCTTTGAAATAATTGCCTACGTCAATGGGGTTGTACCCGATGCCCAGCGGTTTGGTAGTGATGTTCATGGTGCCAGCCACGTTTTTTTCAGCAATTTGAACCCCATTTTTATAAATGATGTCCTTTGTCCCGTCGTGTACGAAGGCTATGTGTGTCCATTCACCAGGCACTAATTCGTTGCCGCCGCCAGCGTCCATGTCGGAGATGCCGGAGGAATTGTTGGTCGTCCAGACGAGTTTGCCGTGCGTGGGCAGGGAGATTTTCCATCGCTCCTGCCAGCCACCGAAGGACATCAGGAATGCCTCGCCCTGTGCGGGGATTTCGTCGGCATTGACCCAAAAAGCCACCGTGGTGTAGTTGGAATTCAAGGCGGCATTGTTGGGAGCCTCAATGTAGCTCTGCTCGCCGTCAAAACTGAAAGCGTTGTTGGCCCAGCCAAAACGGTCTTTGGTAAGCGTTGCGCCGTGTACCGAGGCATTGTTGCCAGCGACTGCTGCATCATTGGCATTGCCGGTGAAGGTGTAGTTTGCCACCGGGGTCTGCGCTTGTAAACCCACCGCTGCCAAAAACCAGCAGCAGATGAGCCAATGGAGTGGTTGTAAATTAATTTTCATGTACTTATTTATTAAACGTTGAAGAGATGGCAACACCGACTGGCAGTCCGTGTTACAATTTTAAAAATTTGGCCATTGCCACGATTTTTTCACTTTTAAAAACCAGTGTATAAAAGCCGCTTTGCCAAGTTGTTGTGTTCAAAAACATTTTCTGGTCGGAAACCCGGCCGTGACTTTCCAACAGCCTGCCGTTTGCATCATAAACTGATAGTTCTCCTTGAAAATCAGGTACTTGCACCAAAACCTCGGCGCTGCCAGGATTTGGCGTGACAGCCATTTTTTCAAAATGACCGACCACTGTTCTTGCGCTTGTTAAACTGATTTCGTACAAATCCTCCACCGCATCGGGCGTGAGGGCGAAGTCGAAAATCTTCACTTCGTCCACCATGCCTTTGTAGTTGTATTCTGTCATATCGGGCAGCATTTGCCCTACCAACAAGGGTTGGGTCGTCGTGCGGATATTTCCCGTCAGGGTTTTATAGCTGTTCAATTGGCCATTGATGAAAAGCAGCATCCAGCCGTCGCCATAGCTGACGGCCAAATGGTAGGTACTATCCGATTGTATTTCAAAATCGGTATCCAAATCCGCTACGCCGTTGAGGGTATTCACCGTCCAGCGGATCTTTTTTTCGGGCGTGATGGAAATTTTCCAACGGTTTTGCCAACTGCCGTGCGAAATGATAAAACGCTCTTTATCAAAAGGTTGCACCGGTTTTATCCAGGCACTGACGGTGATGGCATTTTGAAAATTGAGCAGGGGATCGTTGCTGACGGTCATGCGGTCATTCAGGCCATCGGCGAGCAGGGCGCTGGCTGGGTTGCCGAAAATATCTGCTGTGTACAAAGCCCCAAAAACGGTTCCGTGCAGGTTGTTGCCGCTGATGTCGTTGCCGTTGCCGGAAAATGGGTACCAAGCGATGAGTTCGCCGCTGCTGGGGTTGAAGTTTTTAACTAAAACATTCGTTATCGCCGTCGCTGACAGCCCCTCGTCGTCCTGCACGGTGAGGGTGATTTGATAAATGCCTTCTGTTGCCGGGGCCATCCAATCCACCGTGCTGCCGCTGCCCGAAATTGAGCCGCCCGATGTGTTCCAACTATATGAAATTGGGTCACCGTTGCTATCGAACACATTGGCTGTCAAGCTGATAGAGCCGTTTGGACTGGTGTAAGGGGTGCTTTTTACCAGATCCAAAATTTGCGGGGCGACGTTAATTTCCGCCACGATTTGCACCTCCAAATAGGCAGTGTCCTGGTTGCCGTCGTTGTCCGATACAATGAGGCGGATTTGACTGCTGCCCAAGGTGGTGGGTGCTTGAAATTGGATTTCTGTACCTGAGCCAGTGATGCTGCCGTTGGTGGCCGACCAAGTGTAGGTCAGGTCATTGCTGTCCTTGTCCTGCGCTTTGGCATAAACGGGGATGGAGGTGCTGACTTCGATCTCCGTTTGCCCAGCCAATGCCTGAATGCGGGGGGCGTAGGTAAAAGGCACGGTAGTCTGGCCATAATCTACTACGACACCGTCAATGAGCATTTTATTTCTTTCGTAAGCAACGGTGCCACCCGCAGGTGCCAAGGTGAGCATGATGACTTGATTGGCAGGTATATTGACCGTCACCAAACCTGTAACTCCTTGTAAAACAAAACTTTCCGACAAGGCTTCATACACATCCACCGCAGCCGGCCCTACAGATATTTCCACTGATTTTGGTAAATCATAAGGGTTGTACAACAGATAGGTCGGGTAAGCTTCATCCCCGTAAAAATCCGTTTTCAGCAGGTCAATTTTCAGGATTTTCGGGTCGTTTGTTTTTTCCAAAATAGCGCCCAAATAACCGATGGACGAAGTGCCGTAAAGTGCCAAATTGGTGCCCGCCCAGCCTCCGTTCACGGCATCGCCCGTAGAGTAAGGAGAGTTGCCCTGCCAAACTTCCCGCAAGGCTTCGTAGCCCATCACCCGGTCGGGGTCGTACTGGTTCGACCATGCCGATGCGTCCTGCAAAGAACTGGGCAGAAAACCAGGGTAAAACAATCGGGTGGCGTTGGCCATGTTGAGGATCCATTTTCCAATGGCCTTGGCAAAACGCTTGTCGTAGCGGACCATCGGGGCGAGTGCGCCAGCCTGCTGCGTGCCGTTCATTTGAAAGGCGTAGTCGTTGCCGTTGTCGTTTGCCTCGCCAATCAGGCCGTCCACATCGAAGCCGCCCCAGTTGCCGACGATGGATCCCCAACCCCGCAGATCGCCCCGGTTGAAGGTCCAGTTCACCATTTTTTCAATATCATAATTGGTGTTGATTTCAGCGTTCATTTTGGCCGCCGAATAGACACCATAGGGTAGTTGCAATTCGTAGGAGGGGTTTTCATTCCAATTGTCCAAAAACTCCATGCTCCACTCTGCCCCTTTTAGGTATTCGGGGTTTCCGGTTTCTTTCCAGGCATGGTAGAGTACCCAAGCATAGGCGCCCGCCGCCTCTGGTTCCTTTACGCCCCCGGCATTGGGTTCCATTTGGGCAAACTTCCAGGCCCGATAGTTCATGTAAGCCTGCTGCCAGGGCGTATCGCTGCCGCCCATTGCCCGCACGGCTTCCAAAAAGCGGTTGGCCACGCTGGTAAACTGAAAATCTTCGTCGCCGCCGATATTTGGATACAAATCATAGAGCTGGTAGAAGTAAATATTGGGCATCATATCATACCACCAGTCGTTGCCGCTCGATGTATTGGGGTTGTTCAGGTAGATAAGTTCGCCATTGTTTTTATTGAAAAAATCCTGGCTCAATAGCACCCAGTTCCGGCCATATTGATTGCTTTTGTCGGTGCCCACCAAGGTCGCCCCTACCAAAGAAGGCAGTATATTGATAGCTTCCTTGCCGTTTGGGCTGTTGGTGCCAACGTAGGTATGCAAGCCGAAAGCTGGGTTTTGGGGATAGTTGAAACCGTTGTTTTGAAGCGTTACCAAAGGAAGGTATTGGCCTGTTTTATTAATGTCATAAACAAAACTGTCATACTGTATAGCCACCTCCCGCCAGTCACGGATATTGAAGGGCGCAGGCTCGTCGGGCATCTGCTCGATTCGGGGCAAGTTGATTTGGCCAACTTGTGCGCTTGCGCAAACTGCCCATCCTAACACTAAACATAAAAGCTTATGTCGTAATAAAATCATGCGTTGTTTTTTGCTTTTTACAATTAGCTTGACATTAGGTTTTAGAAAAATTTCCGGCTCCTTGTCATGGCCGCAGGCCAACCGCAACGTCGTACGGGAAGTCGTGATGGCACTTTTAGCCCCTCACATGACGTTGCAGTTGGCCGCAGGCCATGACAAGGAGCTCGAAGTATGTCAAAAGCGGCTTCTGATATGGCCTCCATTTTTCAATACCCTGGATTCTGCACCAGCGCTGGGTTCAGGTCAATTTCATCTTGTGGTATGGGGAAAACTTCGTGTTTTCCTACTTGAAAATCAGGTATTTTTTGGTCGGCAATGCCCCAGCGCACCAGGTCAAAAAAGCGGTGCATTTCAAATCCCAGCTCCACTTGGCGTTCATGGCGGATGGCTTCGATCATTTCATCTTTATCGGTAGTTGTTATCATGGGCAGGGCTGTCGTGGGGTCATCCGCCTGTGCCCTGGCCCTGGCCCGCACTTCTTCCAGCGGAGCTTGGGCTTCCTGCACCCGGCCCAGTTCTGCCAGTGCTTCCGCCTCCCACAGCAGCACTTCCGCATAGCGGATGGCAGTGTAGTTGATGTCGCCATCGGCAGGTTGCGTGACAGTAGTATCCTGCAAGTATTTTTTCACCCCATAGTGGGTGGAAGAGTAGGAAGGTTTATAGACAAAACCGAAATAGTCTTCGTTGTTCATGGCCACTGTGAACTTGCGGCGGGGATCGCCCATCTCGAAGGCGTCAACAAATTCCTGCGTCACTTCTGCAAAGCCGTAGCCGTCCACTTTTTTGGAGCGCCACCACTGGTTCAGGAAATTGCCGACGCCGAGTTCGAGGTTGGCGTGTTGTATTTCCCAGACCGATTCGCTGTTGTTCTGGGTGTCTTTGCTGAAATTGTCGAGATAGTTGGCCACGAGCGCATACACTCCGATGTCTTTTACTTTTTGGATGTATTCGAGCGCCTTCTCCCAGTTTTTACCATAAATAAATGTCTTGGCGGCCAGGGCGTATGCAGCACCTTTTGTCGCCCTGCCCACGTTGTTGGCTGTGTTTTCAACAGGTAGCAAAGCAGCCGCTTGATCAGCATCGGCCACAATCTGGTTGTAGATTTCTGCTTTGGGTGTTTTGGGCACTTTCAGTTCGTCGGGCGGGGTGATGCGGAGCAGGAGCGGCACGTCGCCATAGACTTGCGTCAGCAAAAAATAATAATAAGCCCGCAGGAAATAGGCTTCGCCCAAAATCCTGTCCTTCAGCGCCTCGTCCATTTCGATGCTGGGTACTTTCTCCAGCACGGTATTGGCCTGGGTGATGCCTACATAGTTTATTTTCCAAAAATCATTGAACTCCATGGTACGGGGCGTGTGCGTCAAAAAATCAATTTCCACAATACCCGCCCTTGAGCCATCGCCGCCCGCTATGGCCTCATCGGAGGCTACTTCGCCGAAGGCCCAGTAAAAATTATTGTTGGCGTTGTTGAACAACAGCGACTCATAAGCCGCATTGATGGCCTGCACGGCATCGTTTTCTGTTTTGAAAAATGAGCCTGCATCCAAAGTGCCGAGCGGATCTTTGTCAAGGATGTCTTCGCAAGAAGTGAAGGCAATGCAGGCCAGTATTAGAAGATAAATGCTTGATTTCATGTTAATGACGTTTGCTGTTTGCAGTTGGCTTTTGGCTTTTGGTGTCAAAACTCCATCCTCACCCCGGCGATAAAGGTTCTGGGTGCTGGCACAGTACCCCAGTCAATGCCTACGGCGAGGTCGGAGGAGATGTCCACGCCACGGGTGTCGTTTGTATTAGCTTGAATTTCAGGGTCTAAACCAGGGTACTTGGTAAAAGTGAAGGCATTTTGCGCCGTGAGGTAAAGGCGCAAGCTGCCAATGGCATCTGTTTTTATAAAATTTTTGAAATCATAGCCCAGGGTGATGTTGCGGATGCGGAAATAAGAGCCGTCTTCCAGCCAGCGGGTAGAAATGCGGCGGTTGCCGTTGCGGTCGTCGAGGCTGACCCTGGGGATGTCCGTATCGGTGTTTTCCGGCGACCAGCGGTCTAAGATTTCGCTGTAAGCGTTGAAGCCGCGGGCCTGCACCTCATAGGCGAAATTGCCATAGAGAAAATATACGTCGTTGCCCTGTACGCCCTGGCCCAGCACCGAAAAGTCGAAGTTGTAGAAGTTGAGATTGATGTTGATAGCGTAAGTAAAATCTGGAAATGGGTTGCCAAAGTGCGCCCGGTCTTTGTCGTCAATCACATTGTCGGCATTGAGGTCGGCAAATTTTATATCGCCGGGGCGTGTGTCTTCCGTTTGGAAGGGGCTGGCGTCAATTTCCTCCTGGCTTTGGAAAATGCCCTCCATTTCATAGAGGTAAAAAGAGCCGATGGGATAGCCTATTTCCGTGCGGGTAATTGCGCCATCTGATAGGCCAAAGCCGCCGAGTATAGGTTCGCTGTCGGCCAGCGACACAACCTGGTTGCGCACAGTGGCGATGTTTGCGCCGATGTTGTAGCTGAATTTTTTGTTGCCGCCCCGCAGCGAAGCGCCAATTTCGATGCCCTTGTTTTCTACTTCGCCCGCATTGACGTAGGGGGCATTGGTGGAGCCGCCCGCCTGGGGAGTTGGCACCCGAACCAGCACATCTTCCGTGTTCTTTTTATAATAATCAAATACAAAAGAAAGACGGTCTTTGAAAAGGCCGAGTTCCAAGCCATAGTCCACCTGGGTGGTGGTTTCCCATTTGATATTGCTGTTGCCAATCTCCACCAGCCTCGCACCTGTCACGATTTCCTCGCCAAAAACATAGACCCGGCGGCCTGTTTCCACCAAAGAACTAAAGGGATAAACGCCGATTTCCTGGTTGCCCAATTTGCCCCAACTTGCCCTCAGTTTAAAAGTGGAAACGACCGGCACATTTTCAAAAAACTTTTCATTGGAAACATTCCAAGCGGCTGATACAGAAGGGAATACGCCCCAGCGATTGGCAGTGCCAAAGCGGCTGGAGCCGTCCCGGCGCACGGCCCCGTTCAGCACGTAACGGTTGTCAAAAGTGACACCGCCCTGTGCGAAATATGACAGCAAAGCCCACTCGGTCTCTATGCCCGATGCGCCGATATTTTCCAGTTCGGCGGCCACGCTGTTGTTGATGTAGCGGAACAGGGGATCGGTGCGGGAAAAGTTGTTGGCAGAGGCTGCCAGGTAATTGGTTTTGTTTTCAATAGCCTCCATGCCCAGCAGCGCCGATACCCGGAATTTTCCAAAAGCACGCTGAAAATCAAGGGTGTTGTTCCAAACCAGGTTTTGGTCAAAAACACGGCTCTCGGTCAGCGAAGTCGGGTCATAAATGGCGACCGAAAGGCGCTCTTTAAACAGTTTGCCATTTTCAAACAACAAATCGCCCCCAAGGGTAGTGCGCAAGTTCAAGCCATCGAGAATGGTCAGGTTGGCGAACACATTTCCAAACACCCGGAATCGCTTGATGGTCCAGTCGGTAGCGTCCACAAAGGCCAGGGGGTTGGCATTGCCGTCGCCGAAGAGGGTCGGGTCGCCCAGCTCGGAAGTGGTATTAATGTAAGTGCCATCTTCATCATAAACAGGCACCACGGGCGCCGCTATAAGGGTATAGCGGATGCCGCTCAGTTCGTTGCCAGCCCCAAAGCCGTCGCCGGAAGAGTTGATGACCTGGCGGTCGGTGGCGGCGAAGGAAAAGTTGTTGCCGATGCGGAACCTTTTGTTGCCCGTTTCGCCATTGAAGCGCAGCAAATATTTTTGAAAACCCTGTCCCCGGAACACGCCCTCCTGGTTTTGGTATTCGCCCAAAATGTAAAAATTGCTTTGCTCGCTGCCGCCAGTGGCGCTCAGGGAATAGCGCTGGATGGGGGCCGGGTCAAAGATTTCGTCCAACCAATCAGTATCGGGCAGGCTGTCCAAAATGGCAGGATCGTAAGTGGGGATGCGGCGTGGCGGATCCCGCAGTTCGTTGGCATTGGTGATGGCTTCGTTGCGGATGGTAAGGTATTCTTCTGCATTGAGCAGGTCGGGCAGGCGGTTGGCTTGCTGTATGCCGGCAGAGGCGTCGAAAGTGAATCGGGCCTTGCCTGCTTTGCCCTTTTTGGTGGTGATGAGGATGACGCCATTGGCTGCCCGTGAACCGTAAATGGCCGCCGATGCACCGTCTTTCAACACCTCGATAGACTCAATGTCGTTGACGGAAAACATGTTGATGTTGCCCGTGGTCGGCACCCCATCAATGACGTAAAGTGGGCTGTTGTTGCCCAATGTGCCCGCACCTCGTATGCGCACGGCAATGTCGTCGCCGGGTGCTCCTGTGGACTGTGTGACCATGACGCCAGCTGCTTGCCCTTGCAATGCCTGGTCAATGCTCAAGACCACCAGTTTTTCTATGTCCTTTGATTTTACGGACGAAATGGCAGAGGCTACATCGGATTTGATTTCCTTTTTGTAGCCCGTCACCACCACTTCTTTCAATAGCTGCGAGCTTTCGCCCAATACCAGATCAATGGTGCGCTGGCCTTCCACGGCCACTTCCTGGTTTTCGTAGCCGATATAAGAAAAAACCAGGGTGGAATTGCTGGGTACTGTAATGGCGTATTGGCCTTTCTCGTCGGTGATGGTGCCGTTTTGGCTGCCTTTTTCCACCACCGTGACGCCGATCAAGGGAAGGTTGTCGGCAGCAGAAGTGACCTTGCCAGAAACTTCTATTGTAGCTGGCTGGGCAAAGACGGAGGCTTGGAGCAAAAGGAATAAAAGAGATAGCCAAACAAGGCGATAAGGCAGACCATCTTTTAAGGTGAGTAGATATCCTGTCATCGGGTCAATATTTATTTCGCCAGCCCAAATGGCATGGCGGTATGTGTCTTGCAAAATTCAAATATTGACTTGGCCATTTTTGATACTTTAATGCAGAATGATGGTACTTTTGTGAACAATTGTTGGCCAATCGAAAAAACAGGAAAATAAAATTCCTCTATGCACATCTATCGTGAAATAACACCCTTACAGGAGCCGGATGTTTTTGTGGTGCTCGACTCCTGCAACAACGGCTTCGACTACCCCATCCACAACCACCCAGAATTTGAACTCAACCTCGTGATGGGCATTTCAGGCTCCCGCATCGTCGGCGACTCCACCGAACGCTATTTCGATGGGGATTTGGTGCTGTTGGGGCCATACCTTTATCATAAGTGGGACGGCGACGAAGCCATGCAGCGCAGCGGGCGGCCTTACCGGGTCATTACCATCCAGTTTGGCATGAGCCTGTTCAACACGCAGCTTTTGCAGAAGGACCGTTTTTTTAAAATCAGGAAACTGTTGCAGGAAGCATCAAGGGGCATTAAATTTCATGGTCAGACTTTTCAAAAAGCCATAGAAATCATGGCTTCCTTGACCGAAGATCGGGGCTTTGGCAGCATCATCGAGTTTTTGCAATTGTTGGATATTCTTTCTGCTTCGTCGGAAATGGCCTTTCTGGCCAGTGAGGGCTTCACGCCGCAAGCGCTCAAATCGGAGAGCAACCGCATACAGATTGCCTACGGCTATATTTTGAAAAATTTCCACCTACAAAACATCAAGATTGGCGATGTGGCGGCGCTGCTCAACATGAGCAGTTCGGCTTTCAGCCATTTTTTCCAAAAATACACAAACAAGAGTTTTACCCAATTCATCATTGACGTGCGCATCGGCCACGCATGCAAGCTCCTGCTCGACACCGACGACACGATCAACCAGATTTGCTATCGTTCCGGCTTCAACAACCTGGCAAATTTCAACCGCCTTTTCAAGAAATACAGGGAATGTACCCCGCAGGATTACAGGCGGCGCTATCAAGAAAATAACACTTTTGACTGGACGAAACAGATAACGCCCTGGCAATTCCTGCCCACCGGGGGCAACATCAACGGGGCTGCCATTCCGCCAGAATACGCCACAACCAGGGTGGTACATGCCTGAGTTTGCCCACAGTTTATGCGCTATTTCCCGGCGTTCAAACACTCCTCGATAAAGCATAGCACGGCTGCCGAAGGGTTGATGGATTTGGCACTGGGAAAAATGCCCGTCGAAAAATGGTACAAGTTGCTGATGCCCTTCACCCGGCAATTGTAGTTGACCACGGCACCTGCATCGTGGCCTACACGGGCGCAGCCGACGGGGTGATAGACGTCTTCCACTTTGTTGTTGGTGGAGGCAGGATTGTAGAGCGGGGTGTATTCCAGCCCATTTTTTTTCAACATTTGCTCTACCTTTTTGCGCATTTCGGCGATGTAGGCGAGGTCTTTTTTTGAAATATCCCAATCAATATGTAGGACGGCTTCGCCGTATTTGTCTTTTTGTTCCGATAAACGGAGGCTGTTGTTATTCGGCACAGGCTGCTCCATGTCCAATTGCACGCTCCATTGGTTTTTGTCCACGTAGAGTTTGTTTTTGAAAAGCAGGTGGAAAACGAATTGGAACAAAAAAACAAAGCCGCTCACGAACTCAGAAAAAGTAACCGTTGTGCTGCGCTTGCCGAACATCAGTTCCTTTAAAAACTTGAAGGCTTTGATGTCTTTGTTGAAAACGCAATGCAGGAAGCCGACCACGCCGTCGTCTGTTTGCACAATCATGCGCTGGGTAACGAGGCTTCCTTTCCTGAGTTTTGGCGTAAAATCAACCCCGTTGATGACAGGGTTGGCACCATGCACCGTAAACAGTTCAGTAGAAATGTGGTCGCCGAAGTTGTTGCCAAGATCGGTGCCGTCGAGCAGGCCGATTTTTTGGTTTAAAATGAGCAACAGGCGGCAGGATTCAAGCGCCCCGGCGGTCAGGTAAAAAGTATCGGCGGGCACTTCGGCCACTTGCCCGTCTTTGGAACGGCAGATGACGGCGGCGAGTTTTTCGCCTTCCAGTTTAAAGTCCACTACCCGCTGGTCGGGCATTAATTTTATCCGGCCAAGTTCATGTTTGGCTAAACGTTTGAAGAGGTTCCGCTTGGCATATTTCAACCAAACGCCCGTTTTGATATTCGACTTATCTTCTTGAAAATCAAGGTCTTCGCCCAACAGATTTTTCAAAACGGTGGCCTTGTGGCGCTGATTGATGCGTACGATTTCGTTCCAGGTTTTATCGCCTGCCGGGTTGTCCCTTTCATCAAAAAACAGGACTTGGCCGCCCCAGCGGGCCGAGGTGCCGCCGAAGCCAAAATACCTGCCGTCTTTTGAAACTTTTGAAAATTCGGCGATGGAATCCAGGCCGATCTCACTTTCGCTTTGAGTCTTGCGGTTGCCGATTTCCACTACGGTGATGTCCAGCCCGTCGCCGTGTTTTTCCAACAGCCTTTTCAACAGGTAGGAACCAAAAGTGCCGCAGCCGATGATGCAGATTTTCTTCTTCATTTGTCCATTGAAATTTGCACTGTAAAGAAAGGCAAGTGAATCGGCTCAGCGGGAAGTTTTTCAACAATATTGGCACAAAACCGGCCGCTCATTCGTCTTCGTCCACAATTTCCTTCACACGGCCTACCTCGCCGGTGTCCAGTTTTACCTTGATGCCATGCGGGTGCTGCGGCGAATTGGTGAGGATGGCTCTGACGAGGCCAGTGGTCAGCTCGCCGCTTTGCTGGTGTTGCTTTTGGACTATTTTCACCAGCATATCCACCTTGATATTTTTTCTAAAATTTCCTTCGTTCATGCGGCAAAGGTAGGGAAAGTGATCTATGGTTCCTGTGCGTCGCCGGCATCCTTTATTTGCAGTACAAAGCCGCTGCTGTGGACGTTTACGATTTGCACTTTGGGATCATTGGAGAGGTATTTTCGGAGGCGGGAGATGAAGACGTCCATGCTTTTTCGGGCCAGGAAATCATTGCGGCCCCACATTTTTTGCAACACAAATTCCCGTTGTACCAGTTGGCCACGGCTGTCACAGAGCAATTTCAACAGGTTGGATTCCATTTCGGTCAACAACTGTGGCTGGCCCTCAAAAGTGAGCGTAAACCGTTGGCTATCAAAAATATACGCACCGATTTGATAAACTGAAAAATAGCCGGTTCCGGCGCTGGCTGCTTTATCGGCTGCCCTTTTTAAAACAGCCTGAATCCTTGCCACCAGTTCCTCCTCGTCCACGGGTTTTTTGATATAGTCGTCTGCCCCGGCCTTGAAGCCCCGCACCACATCAGCGTGGAGCGATTTAGCCGTGAGGAAAATGATGGGCAGGTCGGAGCGGCGATTACGGATAAGCTCCGCCACGGTGAAGCCGTCGAGGGCGGGCATCATCACGTCGAGCAGGCAGAGGTCGTAAGGGTTTTCGTTGAAAAAACGCAGGCCGTCCGCCCCATTTTTTGCCCAATCCACTTCAAAATCACGGGCTCGGAGGAATTCTTTCAGCAAAAACCCCAGGGTCTCGTCGTCTTCTACCAGCAGTATTTTTGGAAGCATAGGTGTTTATTTTGAAAAATGGTGAAAGCAGTTTTGAGATCTTATTTATTTCAAATGTTTGTTTCCAAACTAAACATCTGAAAACCATGACCTACTCTCCCCCTTCGCAGAAATAAGCCTAAAAAATTGCCCACCCAATCATTTAAAGCGACATTTGCGGCCTTTAAAACTAAAAGCTTTCAAGGGTGTTCCTGTTCCAAATTCGTGGGACAACCCCTGCGAACAACGATTATGCAACGTCAAGTCGAAGCACATCTGCCCACTGATTGGGGAAATTTTAACATTCTCGCCTACGCCGATTCGGCGTCCGACTTGACCCCGCATGTGGTGCTGGCCCACGAAAAATTCGACCCCTCCATGCCCGTTTTGGTGCGCATCCACTCTGAATGTATGACGGGCGATGTGTTCCACTCCCTACGCTGCGACTGCGGCGAGCAACTCGGCAAGGCCATTGAAATGGCGGCTGAACAGCACGGTGTTGTGATCTACCTACGGCAGGAAGGGCGTGGTATCGGCCTCATCAACAAGCTGAAAGCCTATAATCTGCAAGACCAGGGGCTGAACACCGCCGATGCAAACACCCATCTCGGCTTTGAAGTGGACGCCCGCCAGTACAACCTCGCCGTGGAAATCCTCGAAGACTTGGGCATCCACCGGATACACCTGCTCACCAACAATCCGCTGAAAATTGAGGCCATCGAACATTCCAGCATCGAAATCGTGAGCCGGGTGCCGCTCGTTATCGAACCAAGAAAGGAAAACCACTATTACCTGAAAACGAAGCGGGAATTGATGGGCCACTTATTGAATATATAAACTCATTGGCCGGGTTTCTTTATTTTAAAACCATTCAACATAAACTTATCACTTTCTGGGTGATCTATGATCACTTGGTCATCCGCACGGTAAATCAATAATTCATCAATATATTGCTCCCGGTTGCAATTAACGATTGCCTTTAATCTTGCGCCTTTTTTTGCAGGAATGGTCAATTCGGCACGTATCCACATATCCTGAATGTCATTGCTGCGGCGGGTTTCTATTCTCCCTTCAAAATAGGTTTGGCCCACACTATCGGTTGCAATAAGCCGCCAATCTGCTACGCCATATTTTTCATGGTCAATTTTGACCCAGGCGGAAAATATATATTGCGTATCTATTTCCACCTTCAATGCTTCGTCCAATATAACCGTTTCGCCTTTTTGCACAGCTTTGGATCCATTTCCGTAAAAGCTGGCAGGGCTGTTTTCTGTGTCAAATGAATGGTATATAAAAGGATGATTTTGGAAATTATGCTGTGAATAATATTCCTTGGCGGCTTCGATATATTGGTTGTTATTAATATCCGCTAATTTCAAACGATACAAGGAAAATTTATCCGAATTATACAATGGTGTAGCAATGTCAACAAGAAATTGCTCCCCTTTTTCCAGCGGCGGATGATTGGCACCGACGAACAACAAAATATCTTTTTGGTTGGGGAAATGGGCTAAACGATCCCGTTCAATGAGTGGATTGGCAAGCATTTGAATGGCCTCGGCAGTATGCCCATTGGACATGCGGGACAACATGGCGTTGATCATCGGCAGGCCAGTGGAGGCTGAAAACCACATCCCATAATATTGGGTTTCCCAATGCAAATTGCTGATGAAATTATCCGACCAGGCCATTGTCCGTGGCACAAACAACATAGTTTGGAACTGGGACAAATCAATGTTGTTTTTTTCGACAATATCCAACATTTCCTGCCGCTTGGTGGGAAGGAAAACATTGTCAAATTCATTGCCTTTATATTGGTTTGCGTCATACACGATGATTTCGTAAAACCATATAGATGTTGCCCCAATTAATAGGATATATGATAGGGCAGGTTTTTTGATCCTTTTTAACAACCAATCAAGATAAACAACGCACGACAAGGTAATTAGAAAATAAGACGACCAAGCCAACCTGCCCGAAGCCTTGAACATGAGCAAAAAGCCCAAGTGATCTTCTGACCAATCTTTATTTATCCTGAATATACTGCTATCGGCATAAAAAAATATTAGGGTAGCAGCAGCGGCCAGTATGACAAATGGAGTGGGGAATTTGACCCTATTCTCGCTTTTTCTTTTTGTCAATAGATGCCATAGTAGCCCAATTGTCAAAAATAAACACACCAAGCCAATATTCATTTTGCTTTCAAATTGGATGGGCGGCATCTTAAACCATTGGGCAAAAAAGCTGTAAATCAATGAATCGGGCGGATATAGGATTCCCTTCAAAGCTGCGTGGTAGAAAAAATATCCCCACTGCTGCTGAATGCGATCCGTGACCGGATCGTGCAGTTTAAAATCCAAAAAGGGGATGGCCACCGCCAAAAAACCGACTGCCATAATAAGCAGTGCTGTTTTGAAATATGCTTTGTTTTTAAAGTTGGCACAAGCCAAGATAAAACCGCCAGTCAGAAGCAGGCCAGCAGAAGCAAAGCCAACATAAGGATTGTTGTAAGTAAAAAATAACAATACTCCCAATATGGGCAGATCAAGCCATTCCGTCTGTTTTGTTTGATATTTTCTCAAAAACCACCATATCACCATCGGAATAATAAAAGGATATGCGAGGCCAAAATGAACACCAAACCGTAGCATCTGCGGGGATAAAAAGGTAATTAGTACAGAAAATATCAGTGCTACCAAGTTGTTTACTTTCAAATGTTTGAGGATATAAAAAAGGAACAAACTGGACAAGGGCAATAAATAAATGCTAAATGCATGGACAATGCCCGGAATGCAATCGCATACGTTGAACAGATACCTGTTGATCCATTGCAAAACCGTCGATACTGCCCCTTGGGCGTCTGTCAGGAATACATATTCGCCGTGTGGATAATTCATGCCCATCAGCATAGGCCCTTTGTCAAAGCAGGCATGGTAAAAGATGTCGTAATAGAGTACCAGGCCATCGCCAACAGCCGAGGACATGTGTTTATTGGGAGCAAATACATAGACACCAAAAAGCAGGTATTCAAACAAAAAAGTGAGCAATACCACAGCTATAGGCCAAGCCAGTTTATATTTTGAGTCAAAAGTGTTGTTCATGATATTTCAAAAATTAAATTGTCGGTTCATGACGCCTCTGTGTGAAAAACAGGGGGTTTGGGGGGGGGGGGGGGGGGGG
>JBGSKQ010000043.1:0-42216 GCA_041741095.1 Saprospiraceae bacterium | reverse complement strand
GCTGATTTGGTGCCGGGAAATCCCTGTTTTGTGGTGGGACATGACTTTCGATTGGTTTATTACGCGAAAGGTAAGCATTCTCCGCCTGTTTTTATAGGGGGGAGGGGGCTTTTTTCACAATCTGACGTGAGCATGGACGCTCTGCTGCCTTGCGTTGGGTTTTGGTAGTACGAAAGTGCATCCGTTGTTTATTGCATTTATCTGATTATATAAACCTTGCATTTGTTTGATTTGCTTTCAAAACCGTTTGAGAAAACCTCATCATCGCTTATACTTCGAGTTGGGTCGTAAACCAAAAGCAACTTGAATGATTCGCTTGGCAATTTAAACAAATCAGCCGCAAGTCCGTCCGACGCTTTACTTGGCGTAGTGCCATTTCTTAAATATTTGGTTTCTATTAACAACCCCTCAAAGGCATGGTCCGGAATTATTGTTGCTAAACCAAATTTTACTGAAGGGTGTTCCCTTTCGTAATCCTTTCTATTTTTTTCAATCAACGCATTTATCTTATTGTTTAAGTCTTTTTCATCTTTTGGCAAATTGCCATTATGAAACATCATGGGAAGTGCTTTCAACAAGTCTTTGCCTATTTTATTCGCTAATATTTCCACGTCCTCTTTTAAGTACTCTCGATTCGTAATTATAGATTGTAATGACCCTGCAACGACCTTTTCAAAAGGCATTTCCATTCTTTTCAGAGCATTTTCTATCTGTTTACCGTGTCTCAGAAATAAATCATGTATCATAGTCACTCTATCTTCTTCATCAGCACCTTCAATGTAATCATCAATATCAACCAAGAATTCCATTGCATCGCCGTAATAAAATTCATCAACATTTTGCTTGGAATATTTCATGGCCTGCCGAATGTAATCCATGAGAGTGGTCTTTATGTCGCTTTCAACGCTATAACGGATAAAGTCAATTTTGTAAAGGTGGCGTGCATCAAATTCTTCCGTTTCAGATGCAAATGCCGCAAATCTTCTATCAATACATTGAGAACAACCACCACATTGCGGAGCCATAGAAATGTGTTCTTCAACATCTGGTTGCCAATCCTTTTTAAAAGTCTTGCTACAAGAAACCGCACTATCAATATAATTTGCTTTTCCAAAAAACTTTATCTTCGATAACACATCTGTTTTAGTACAGAATAAGTATGGATGCTCAATTAAAAATGGCTTACTACAAAAGAGACTAAAAAACTCGGCGAACAAAGCCAAAGTCTTAGGGTGTGTAGTACGACTTGCACGAGCGTTAATTAAGTCCTGCCTTCTTGCAAAATTTAATGAGGTAATTCCATTCTCAAAAACAAAAAATCTATCAAGCCCGATTGCATGACTCAATGAAAATGCAATCGAGCAATAGAGGAACGAGCGGGTTCGTTGAGTTTCTTCGACTGCTCTTACTCCTTTAAGATTACAACTAAATGAATAGTGCTTACACCGATTGCTGTAATCTCTTTGCAATGCAGAAACTAATTTGTCTTGAGTTTTCTTGGTGCCTGGCTGCCCAGACCTGTGGCTAATTAGACAAAGGTTGTCGTTTGTTGTTTCGAGCAATTCAACCGCTCCTGCCAAACTGTCCAATCCTCCAGAAAATAAGATAACTTTCGTGTTTTCTGTAGGCTCAACAGAAAATCGCTCGTCGTCAAATAGACCTTCGGGAGTGGTCTGGTGTCCTTCTTCGAAAGTAAAGTCAAAATCAAAATCACCAGAAACAAATTTTAGAGCCTCTTTTAGTTTTTCTGCCAAATTTGGCTTGCTCCAAAATTGATAATCCCGAACCTTGATAATAAAATGAAAATGTCTTGACCATTTTTGATATTCGACATCACTTTTTTCTCCTCGTTTTATGTTTCTGTCCGCTGCAAAAATGTAAGAGGCTATTTCTAACAAGTCTTTAATGTTGTCAGGTAGATGATAAAGACTGTTTACAAAATTTGGAAGTTTGATAGATAGGTTACTTTCCTTGCTTCTATAGTCTAAATTTAATACATCAACATCCTCTTGCACGTCCTTTGGCAGAGGGGCATTATTACACAAGATAATATGCTGTTTGATCGTATTCATTAACGTTATTCTTTCATTGCCTCCCTTGATAATTCTGATTTCATTTTTCCAAATGCAATTGAAAGGAAACCCTCTACTTGGCTATCTGATGGTATCCCATTTTTTACATTTTTATTGAACCACCCAGCGGCAAAAGATTGGGTTATCTTTGATGTTTCAAAGGCGTGTTGTGAAATGTCTTGAACATGCTTTTCTAAATTAGCATTGAATGTATTTCTATCGGAAATAGTATTTAAAGTAGCAGATGCCTCTCTTTCAAGAAAATACTTCAAGTACCTTTCTGTAAATTTCGAGAAAAACAATCTTGACAACTCACAAAAGCCTCCACCATTTGCAGCCTCTCGCCACATATCTTTCGTTTCTTTTTCAAATAAACTTCCTTGCTTATTATCATGCTGTTTTTGCCAAAGTACCATAGCGTCAATTACTGCACCTCTTGCAACGGTTGCGTATTCACTCGATTGTTTATTTTGCTCAATCCAGTCGCTTGCTGCTTTGGCAATTTGAAGAGGTGAACCGAGGTTGTTAATACTTACACCTTCGGCTTGAAGAGTGGTAGCAGGGTCTGAACTTTTGGAAGAATAAGAAAGCAAGACGAGGAATTTAAAGGCAGCAATAATTCCTTTATCTTGTTCAATATTAATGAATTTATCCTTTACGTTTATCAATACTTGGTTTGCTACTTGACCGACGGCATTTGGGTCAGAGGGACACTCTGAAATCTTGGACACAACTTTGCGCCAAGTTTTAGATTTGGGTAATATGCCAATTCTTTCGTGTCCCATTTTCTATTATATTGTTTTATTCATTTTGTTTTATTCATTATTTTTATTTGCAGAGAATACCGGATTGACGCAATACATGTTTTAATAGTCGACTAAAGTAAAACATGCAATGCGACAATCTCCATCCTGTCCGCCGTCATTGGCCTACCAAGCCGACCGTTTTTAACAAAATTTGTTAAATTCTCCTTATTGCTGTTTTGGATAGTCTCTTTGTGAGATAGCGGCTATCCAAAACAAGCAATACCATTTTCAAACATTTCAGTTAAAATTAAATACGTGCACTGCCTTTGCAGCCATCAGTTTTTCATCTTCCCATCGTATGTTCAGTGTAAAGTAAAAAGGTGCAACTCGGTGTGCCCGACAAATGTAATGTCCGCCCGCCATACCACCAAGCAAGGCAGGGTGATATTTGTCAAAACTTTTCCACCTATATAGTATAGTACCTCCTTTGCTCCGATGCCGCCGGGAAAGCTGCCGCCATCCTGGCCCGCACAAGGCGCAAAAACAGGGGTTTTCTGCACAAGTACATTGCTACCTGCTGCAAGAAGGGGCGTTTTGGCAGCAAGAACGACGATTTGTGGAACAAGTACCGCCAATTTGGAAACACTTACGGCCAATGGTGGAACACTTACGGCCTATTGTGGAACAAGAACGACGATTTGTGGAACACTTACGGCCAATTGTGGAACAGGAATGTCGGTATGTGGAACACTTACGGCCTATTGTGGAACACTTACGGCCTATTGTGGAACACTTACGACGATATGTGGAACACTTACGGCCTATTGTGGAACAAGAACAGGCGTTCTGGCGGCGGGCAGGGGTGAACGGTTTTGGGGGTACGGCGGTGGTGGCCTGTCTGCGGCTGCTGTTTGTGTACAAGATTTTGCAGTTCGTCACCTAAAATGGGCGTTTTTGCAGCGATTGGCCTTATATGTTGCTCAACAATACTATAAAAGGCATATTTTTTGCTAACATTTTTGTTCCAGGAATTATATTCCACAAAACTTTTGTTCGGCACAATCCCTATGTTATCAATTATTTTTAAACCATTTAATTTCTTTCAATGAAAAAATCCTTAAAACCTTCGCTTCCTAATTACATCCCCTTGGCAGAAGGGCCGATGGCGGAATGGCTGGCCAATTACAAAGTGCAGTTGCCCTTGTTGGGCCCTGCTTACGGCATTTCGGAACAAGCGATTGCGGCGGCGCTGGAGGCTATCAACGCTTTGCTGGCTTCGCTCGGCATGTTGGCCGGCATCCGCCAATGGCTCTCGAAATGGGTGGAATGCAACGAACTGTTACAATACGACAAGCCGAAGGACCCTTCGGTGCTGGTGAAATGGCCGGCCCCGCCCCAGTGGGCTGCGCTCCCCGACCCTGTGGCCGTGAATGCCTGGCAGCCTATCCTGGATACGACGAGGGATATGACGGGCAAGCGGGTGCTGAGCGCCCAGGACAAGCAGGCGCTCAAGCTATACCCGTATGAGCCTGCGCAGCGCCGCCAAAATTCGGTGCAGCAGTACGAATATCCCCTCCTCCGCCTGTCCGAAGAGGGCGGCTCTATCCTGGTGCGCACCACAAGGGGCAAAAAGTACAAGGGCTTGATGGCCAAATATGTGATTGATTATAGCAACAACGGCCTGTTTGAAGACCTGACGGCTTCTGTGGACAAGGATGTTTGGGTGCCCGTCAGGTTTCCCGATGGCGTTTCGATGATGACCTGGACTATCCGTGCGGTGTATATAGCGAACGGTGAGGAAGCAAGCCTTTGGTGCCCGCCGGTGTCTATCGTCCTGCACAAGGAGGGGCCCTTGATGGTGACTGCCCCCACGCAGCAGGGGATTGACCCGCTGGCCCTGGAGCGCAGCCTTAAGAATATATTGGAGGGCTATAAGGCGCAGCCGGAGGCGGCGCAGGTTTGATGATTGGCCATATAGCAAATAGCTAAAGGAGGGTTTCGGTGGTGCCTGATTTTGCAAGCCAAGCCTACCCTTTAGAGCTTCTGCCGGGCGACTACTTTAGTTGTCCGGCAGTTTTGTTTTTGAGCTTGTGGAATATTATACCGGACGCAGGTTTTGGCCCGGACTAAGAAACTGTTTTAAAACCTCTCAACGGCCATAAAACGCCATCTTTCGGCGGCATACTTCGGAAATTTTTGCAGCGATAGCGCTGCTATCCCTGCAAAAATTTCCTGCGTCTGCCACTCAAAATCTGGCATTTTCTGTCTCGTCAGAGGTTTTAAAACAGTTTCTAAGGTGACGCCTCAAAAGGGCCGATGTTCGAAGTATAACGTGAGTTATGGGATTATTTTAATGAAAACCAATGATTTATAAACCCTTATGACAGGATTGGAACGCGGATCAAGCGGATTGGGCGGATTTCCGCTGATTATAAAGTTGATGAAGCCCAAAAATCCGTGTAAATCAGCCTCATCCGCCCAATCCGCGTTCCCATCCTGTAATTTTTGATGCCATAATTCACGTAAGTATAGTAAAAGCCCCAACTCCGCACCGCTTTTTTTATCTGCTGGTTAAAGCTGATTATGGACTTCCAATTTCGTGTTGGTCGTCAACTTCACCACCATCTTATACGGCACAGCAAGAAAATCGGCGACAAATTCCATGCTTTGTCAATTTTTGATACCATCGTAAATCAGATTCCTAATTTCTTGATTTAATTTGTATTCGTCATAAGAGCATTGCGTGAAAATCAAACCAATTATGTTGTTTTTAGGATCTATCCAAAAACTGGTGCCCAAAAAGCCAAACCATCCAAAATCGCCTATTGTACCACCCATTTGGGCTTTGTTGTCATCAACACGTATAGAAACTCCCAGACCGAATCCATAACCTGGCTGCCACGGAATAATGTCGCCCTTTTCCCCAATAACCACGCTGCTCATCTCCTTTATCATCTTTCCAGAAATTAATTGCGTCTCATGCACTTTGCCGCCGTTTGCCAGCATCCGACAAAATTTAAAATAATCATCCGGGGTGCTTATTAGCGCACCACTACCTAAATGGATATCGCTTCTTTTCCTGACTGATTTTTGCCATGTTCCTGTGCTATCTTTATGGTGAAAATAGGCTGACTCCTCGTCATCGGGATAAAAATATCCGCTGCGGTTCATATCAAGCGGTTTGAAAATTTCTGTTTGAACATATTCTGAATATTTTCTGTGGGTCACCTTTTCAAGCCAATAGACCATCACATCGGTGGAAGCCCCGTAATTCCAGGCCGTGCCGGGTACATTGATACTCGGAAGTTTTACATAATCTTTTACAAACGACTCAATATCAGCATGTTCTTTGTCCGATGCTTCTTGATAGATGTCAGCGTAACTTCCGGCATTCCAGAAATCACCCCAACCGGAAGTATGGCTCAACATGTGTCGGATGGTAATAGTGCTATCCGTTACTTCATTGAGAAAATGAAATATAGGAGTATCCAAACTGATATTTTTCTCCTCACATACCTTTAAAATAGCAATGGTGGCCACCGGTTTGGTTAGGGAAGCCATGCGGTAATAAGTATCGGAGGTTGGAGATTGAAGTTTGCCAACCTCTCTTTTCCCATAACCTTTAGACAACAACACCTGACCTTTTTGCGCCAACAAAAAGTAAATGCCCGCATAGTTGTCGCGGTCAATGTATCCCTGAATAAATGTGTCAATTGTATGCAGTTGTTGTTCCTGCAAAACAGGTTGACAATTGGCCGCAAAATTGCCCATCAATAAAGCAAACAGTAAAAATATTATTTTCATATTGAATAAATTTTTTCTCAGCATCGGGATTTACAGGATTCTATGGTTTTCACGATTTCCCATCCCACACCTTTATTCAGGAATTTGTCACTCAAAAAGCCAGATCAGGAAATTTATGTGACTGTTTAACTTTTTTAGATATACTTGTTGCCTTTTAATTAGGCATTTCTATCTCTCTTCTTGCCACGAACGTTACGCTTTACGAATGTGCCGCCCTGCGTTGGCTTTTGAGCGTTGGCTTTTGGGCGGCATTTTCGTAAAGCCGTTGTTCAACGACTTATTATTATTTAACTTTCTCTTTCGCAGAGTTCAATACCTTTGAAATTATTTCAGAAATGTAGGACTCTGACTGAACATCAATCTTTTTCATTTCCAAGTCAGTTGTAGATTGACCTTTTTCCAAAAGGAAATTTCTTTCTATTTTAGCAAAATCACGAATTAGGTCTTGTATTGCTACTAAATTATTTGATGCAAATGCCATTTTTAATGCGGATGCTTTTGTCTCAAAATTGGTTAATTCATTTTGGAAATATTTTACTTCTTTATTGTTGTCTTTGAAAATGCGTAAGAAAAAAAACGCTAAAATTTCAATAATAAAAATTATTGTAAGCCTAAAAGCATGAAAAAGTTCTGGGAGACTCGTATCCCCCCAATTCTCTATGAAATAATAAAGCAACAAAACACCTACTGATGCTATAATTAGTCCGACCATAAAATTTGTCTGCCCATTTCTCCGCAACTGCAAAATATGAAGGCTTATCCTTTTTTTTGATTTTTCAAAATCTTCAAATATTGCCAAAAATTTTTGGTCTGTGGAGGCAATTGTATTCGAATTAAATTCATCCAATCTTTTTTGAGCTGCCTCGATGAATTGAAGTTCAGTACTTAATGATTCAGTCTTGCTCTTTTCGTGTTGATTGATAAATATAAAAATATAAGATATGCTGATAAAGATGAACCACCCGAATGAAATCATCAATACAATGGGTGTTTCTACACTACTATTAAAAATTGAATTAGTAAATAGACCTAATAGCAAGGAGGTGACTGTGGCAATTGTGTAATGCAATGCATTGAAAGTATTTCTCATTATATTTATTATTTTGATTTCGTTGAACTACAGATTGCCGCATTGCATGTTTTATATTGCCGACAATCCAAAACATGCAATGCGTCAATCTCCATCCAGTGCGCTGTTATTGGCTTGCCAAAGCGAGAGCTTTTCAACATAATGTGTCAAAATCTGCTTATTGCATGTTTTAGATAGTCGCTACCCCTCGAAGTGATCATCCAAAACATGCAATACCATTTTATTTCAAACCAAAGGGCCGTGTGCTATCACTCCAGCCATCAGTTTTTCAGAATTCCCATCGTATGTTTAAAAAAGTAAAAAGGTGCAACTCGGTGTGCCCGACAAATGTAATGTCCGCCCGCCACATCACCAAACACGACGGGGTGATTCTTGACAAAACTTTTCCACCTATATAGTATAGTGCCTCCATTTTTCCGATGCCGCCGGGAAAGCTGCCGCCATCCTGGCCCAAATGGCGGAAAAATGAGGGCTTGTTCTCGGCTTCAGTTCCACTCTTTGCACCCTGCAAAAACGGTGGTGTCCGAATTTAATTTACACAGTTTTTGAAGCCTTGACGAGCAACCTTGAACTGTTACCGGGCACCTACTTAGGTTGTCCGGCAGTTTTGTTTTTTTGGCTCATGTCGGGTTTGCGTGAAAACCTTGATAAGATTAAGCTCTCCCGCAAAGCACACAAAGGCTTCGCAAAGTACGCTAAGTGTGACTTTGCGCCCTTTGCGGACTAAGGTGACGCCTCAAAAGGGCCAGCAAAATTTGAACTTAACCATCAGTATGTGCGGCCCTTTTGAGGTGTCGCCTTTGTTCCTACCGACATTTCGTCCCGCTGGGACTATGGGCAATGGATAGGTTCAACCAAGGATATTGGGAAATGCCGTGAAAGCCCCATAGGGGCATCATGTCGGTAGAAATATACACAGCAATGCGTTCAAGCCCCAGAGGGGCGGAATATTACAATCAACCACGCCTGTCCCCACCGTTCCTACCGCAACAGCGTCACATCGCCGCTGAACTTGCCCAGGAGGCAATCGCCCAGATAGACCTCTATTTTATAGACATATACATCCGTGGCGGCAGGTTCACCTTTTTGTTCGCCGTTCCAACCGGAGATGGGGTCCTCGTTGCTATAGACCTTTTGCCCAAAACGGTTGTACACGTTGAACACACCTACTGTCAACTGATCACGGATGGCATCTTCCACCACAAAATTGAAGAGGTCATTGTCGCCGTCGCTGTTCGGGGAGAAGGCGTTCGGCACTTGTATTTCGTCGGCTGGCACCACCACATGGAAAATGAAGGTATCGTTGGTACAGCCGAGGTCATAGATGTCTTCCGGGAACACCAATACGGTGGTCGTAGCCGTGGGCGTCAACACAGACTCGGTACAATCCGTGCAAGACAGCCCTTCCGCTGGCGTCCAGGTGTAGGTGTAAAACTCGCTTTCAGGCACATTGAGCGTCACGGGCGTTTCCACACAAGTACTGAGGGTGTCCTTTTCTGTTTCCAAAACTGGTATTACTTCAATGTCCAGGTCGAAGGTGCCCTCGCAGCCATCGGGCGTGGTTTCCATCACGCTGATGGAGGTGCTTTGCTCAAGCGGCACAGTGGTGACAGTAGAACCAACGTTGGCACCGACTTCGAAGAGGTTGGCGGGCGTCCATACGAAGGTGCTGGTGTTGTTGCCTACCACCACCAGGTTGGCCATGTTTCCGGCGCAGAGTTCCGTTCCTGACACCGTCGGTTGCGGCACCTGGAAGACATTCAGCGCCACCGTGGTGGAGTCGCTGCAGCCAAGGGCCGAATTGGTGGCCACCAGTTCTACATTGTAGGTGCCAGGCGTTGCGAAGGTATGGTTCGGGTTGACGGAAGTAGAAGTGCTGCCGTCGCCAAAGTCCCATTCGTATTGGTTGGTCTGCTGGGAGCCATTTTGGAACACAAAAGCCTCGCCCAGGCACAGGCCGTTGTCGGCATCCGTGGTGGTGAAAATGGCCTCCGGTTTCACGATAGTCACTACCGCTTGCGGCACGGGCTCCAGGGTACAGGCATCGTTTTCGCCCCGCAGGATGAGGAAAACGGTCACATCGCCCGTGATTGATTCGTCGTAGGTATGGGTCACGGGGTTCATGTTTGGCACGCTCGTGCCGTCGCCGAAATTCCACTCAAACGAACTGAGATCGAGGGTGTCCTTGAGCGTCACGGTGACTTCCCCGCCCACGCAGATGGTTTGGGCAGAAATGTCGAAATCGCCTTCCGGCCCTACCAGCGTGTATTCGTTCATAAAAGTATCAAGGCAACCATTGCTCGTAGATACAATCATTGTGACCTCAAAAGTGCCTTTTCCAAAGTTGGCGGAGGGGTTGTTGCCAGTGGCCACCTGGCCGTTGCCGAAATCCCATAGCACGGAGCTAATCGGATAGGCCGAAATGCTGGTATTTTGAAAATCGGCGTTCTGCGGGTAGCAAATGGGCGGTGGTATATTGTCGAAATCGCTGGTAAAAGCGGCATCCGGGTACGCCTGCACACTCACAGGCAGCGAGTTGGTACTGGGGCAGCCCGTGGCCACTTCCACGAAGGACAGGTTGACGGTGAAATTGCCGTCCTGGTTGTAGGTGGCGCTCGCCGTTTGGCCCGTAGCGGTCTGGCCATTGCCCAAATCCCATTCCCAGGTCAGGTTCGAGCCTTCCTGGGTGAAATCGCTGGCGGTAAAATTGATCGTTTCGCCCACACAGATAGCGGGGATGGGCGAGGCGGTGATATTGCTGACGGGGATGTAGTATTCTATAATTTTGGAAATGACGGCAGGGCAGCCTATCGAATCCTCGATGGAAAGAGTGACAAGCAGGGGGCCGGGCGTAGGAGGAGGCGATGTATAGGTGTGCGTCGGGTTTTGTTCGTCGCTGGTGCTGCCGTCGCCGAAGTCCCAACTCCAACTGATGATGGGCGCATCGCCAGCGCTCAAATCCGTGAAGCTCACGGTGGAGGGGAAACAAATCCTGTCCTTGTCGCTGTCTATTTCAGAAATCAATTCAAACACATTCAAATCTAAAATGGCAGTGTCCCGGCAGCCGTTGATGTCGGTCACTTCCAGGGCCACCCACTGTTCGTCCGCAGGCCCACCGAAGAAGTGTTCCGTCACGACCTCCGACGTGGTGATAGGGCGGTTGTCTGAAAAGAACCAGGTATAGCCCCGGTAGCAGTCTGCATCCACATCCTGCGAGAGGCTGCCGTCCAACATATAGGGCAGCGTGGTGCAGATGTTGGTGTCCAGTTCAAATATGGCTTTTATCTCCCGCACGTAAATCACCGCCGTATCCGTGGACACAGGGCAGCCGGAGAGGGTATTTTCTGCTTCCAACACCACCACGAAAGAATCCCTGGTGGCGTAGGTATGCGTGACAAAATGCTCGTTGCTCATGGTGGTGTCGCCAAAATGCCAGGTCACGTTCGTGGCATCGTAGCTGGAGTCGGCAAAAACGTAGTCGTAGGGATTGGCACAGTCCACCGTGTAGTCCAGCCGTGCGATGGGGCCTTTCACCGTGATAAAATCTTCTTTAGTGATAGTGGAAAAACAGCCGTTGTATTCCACGGTCAGCGAAGCGTCAATGGGGTCGCCAGCTTCCGAAATGAAAGTCCAGGTCACTTCGTCTTCCTGGAAACAATGCCAGGAGCGGCCCCCGTCCGTATCGAAATGCCAGGCGTCAATCCTTGGGTCGTTTATCAGGGAAGTAAAATGGATGGAATCGCCGGGGCAGACCTCCTGTTTGTCCACGGCAAAATCGGGCATCAGTTCTGTACCGACGTTGATAGGCAGGAGGTAGGAAGTATCCTTGCAGCCACTCGAATTGGTCACCACCAGGAAGGCTTCAAAATCGCCGTCGGTGGTATAGGTATGCTCCACGGGGTCGGTATTGGTAGTGGTCACCACCGTGCCGTCGCCGAAGTGCCATTCCCATTCCACGAGGTCGCTCTGCACCAGGCTGCTGTCCATAAAGGTGACCGTCAGCGGGGCGCAGCCATCCACTTTGTCCACTTCAAAAAGAGCCGTGGGGGCAAAGGATTCAATGATTATCATATCAGAAAACTTGCAGCCTGCCTCGGAAGTAATTTCTAAGGTAAAAGTTAAATTGTGGGTGTCCTTTTCGATGTAGTAAGGGTTCAATTCGGGAGGCAGTATGGCGTAAACCGTATCTTGTGCGCCGGAAGTAGCGCCATCGGGGAAGGTCCATTCGTAAGTAGCGCCCGCTATCGGGTTGGCGGTCAGTTGCACATCCGAAGGATATTCGCAAACGAATAGCGGGTCAATGGTAAAACCTGCATCGAACAATTCAACATAAATATCCTGGGAAACCGTGGTGCTGCAAGCACCGAAGGTCACGGTCAGGTTCACGGTCGTCATGCCGCCTATGGTGAAAGTAACATTCGGCTCAAAGCCGCTGGAAAACTGCGGGTTGGCCCCTGGCCCGAAATTCCAGGAATAAGCACCTGCAGAAGAAGTATTGTCAGGCATTATCGGCGTTCCGGCACAAACCGTGTCGGGCAATGTAAATTCGCTGAGCGGCGGCCCTACGGTCACCGTGACGGTTTTGGTGGCGGAACATCCAGCGGCATTAGTTCCCGTCAGCGTTACCGTGTAAACGCCTATGTCGTTGTAGGTGACCGAAGGTGGGTTGGCCTCGGTGGAAGTAGTGCCGTTGCCAAAACTCCATTCGTAGGTCAAGCCTGCTTGTGAGGTATTGGTAAAGGACAGGGTAAGCGGTGCAGTACAAGAAGATGGCGGGTTGGGGCTGGTGGTGAAATTGACCACCGGGGTATTGGTGGTTTGTATCAAATTGGGGAAAATCTCCGTCTTGTTGCAGGTCTCGTAATCCGACATCAGTTCCAGGGAGACCGTATAGGTGCCAGCCAGATTATAGACGTGTACCGGATCCTGCAGTGTGGATGATGTGCCATCGCCAAAGACCCATTGCCAACCATTGATGTCAATATTGGGGTCAACGGTGCTATTGTTGGTAAAATTCACCGTCAGTGGGCGGCAGCCGGATTCCGGATCGGCCTCTATTTGAATATCGGGTTTTTCATACACGGTGATGGTGATGGTACCAATGATTGGCCCGCCCTGCGTTTCCCGGAATGTCACGGTATATTCGCCAGGGTTTACATAAGGCTGCACCGGGTTTTGGTCGTCGGAGGTAGCCCCGTTTACGCCCAGGTCCCAAAAATAGGTGGTACTGCCTGCTGGCGGCGAAAAAGTGACCACGAGCGGCGTACAGCCAATGGCCGGATCGGCAGTTTGGGAAAATGCGGCATGAAAAGAAAGGGAAAAAAGCAAGGCGGAGAGAAGCTTTTTCATAAAAAGACGGGATTGGGTTGATTAAAAATATTGGTGCTTTGACACATTTTTTGGAGGGATGATTATGTGTTTATGTGTTTGGGTGTTTATGTGTTTGCAGTACTTTATAAACACAAAAACACATAAACACACAAACACATTCTTCCTTAAAATTTGTCAAAAAACCAAAATACTCGGCAAATTGGGGTGATAGGCCATTTTAAATGAATAACTTCACAAAAATGACGTGCCTGTACAAAGGAGGCAGAAAATTAGGGCAAAGGAAACATAAAATTTATTTTTTATTATACTTTCGCCACCAGTTTGCAGTGTTTTTGCCAAAACTGTTTGGGAAAAACTTGGCTTTTAACCTATCACTTAAATCTTCTTTTATGAAGCTTTCTCTCCTTGTCGGCTTTGTTTTGATGGCAGCAGTGACTTTTGGACAAACAGAACTGATCACTTACGAGCAACCTTTGCCCTGCCTCAACCAGAAGTTTACCATCGTGGCCAATGTGGTGGAAGACCGGAGTGGCATTTGGAACACTACCGAGCAGGAAATACTCGACAACGTGGCCGAAATGAACAAGTATTTCGAGCCAATATGCGTCAGTTTTGAAGTGTGCGAATTCCGCAGCGTGCCCAATTACCAATTGGACACCCTGGAGGGTGACGAAGGCAATCAATTGGACATCGAGCAGCAGCAGGCTTACCGCATCAATATGTTTTTTGTGCAGGAAATCGCCAATTTGGATATTGCGGCCTGCGGCTATGCTTCGCTCGGCGGCATTGGCATGTACCTCGACGGTGGCATCGTGATTAAAAAAGGGGCATGCAATAGCCCCGGCACTTTTACCCATGAAATGGGCCACTACTTCAGCTTGCTCCATACGTTCGAGGGCAACGGCGTAGAACTGGTCAACGGCGACAACTGCGACACTGCGGGCGACCTTATCTGCGACACCGCCGCCGACAATTACGATCCTTCCCAGGATCCCAGCCTCTATGTGGATGGCAACTGCCGTTTTATCCATTTAGACCTCGACGCCAATGGCGACTATTACCGTCCCGATGTAGGCAATATCATGTCCTATTATCCTTGCAAATGTGGATTTACCACCGGGCAATACCTGCGAATGGCCGAACGCATTGTGGCCACGCAGGGGAAGATGTGGTAGGGTATGAGGCGACATTTTTTTGCCTGCTCTACATTCAAGGTTAGCAAGCATTTAAAAGGCAAAAAGGTATCCTCTCATTGGCGGACAATTTTGAGATAACACCTTTTTGCCTTTAACATTCCTGCTAAAAATTTAAGTCAGTAGCAGGCAAAAAGATGTCACCTCAAAACCATAATTCTTACCAAATCGGCAAAATCTCCTTGTTCCTCGTCTCGTTGATCACCTCTGCCATTGCCAGATAAATGGCCGAAGCACCACAAATGATACCTTCATAACCTGCAATGGTGCCAATCAGGGCCGAGCCGGTCCAATCCCGGATAGCTAGTAGGAAAAATAATATCCACAAGCTGAGGAAAATGAACTGCAGCACTTTGTTTTTATTAAAAGTGCCAATCCACATGAAGAAGGTAAACACGCCCCAGATGAACAGGAACCAGCCCATGTAGGCTACTTCCGTCGCAGCGCCTTTTGCCCAGCCCAAATCCGGGAAAACCCAGATACCGACCAGCGTTATCCAGAAAAAGCCATAAGACGTGAAGGCCGTCGTGCCGAATGTGTTGCCTTTTTTAAATTCCAATATGCCGGCAATGACCTGGGCGATACCGCCATAAAAAATCCCCATCGCCAGTATCATAGAACTGACCGGGAAAAAACCGGCATTGTGGATGTTGAGCAAAACGGTGGTCATGCCGAAGCCCATCAGGCCCAGCGGTGCAGGATTTGAAAGTTTTGATTCCATGATTAACCAAAAGTTTTTGCCGCTAACATTTTGCTTTGGCAGTTGGCTGTCCGCAGCTATAAAAGATTAGATGGGCAGTTTTGAAGAAGACTTGTTTAAAAAAAATCAAGGCTGAAATATCATAAAGCAGGCTCGGATTCCATAATGAAATTTATCATGGGCGAAATTGAGCTTGGTCAGTGCCTTGCCAAAGCATAATTATGCTTTTGGCAGTTGGCTGTTTGCTATTGGCCAATAGCTATAGTTCGTATTAATAGGTTATCCTGAAGACGAGAGAGTAAGTGCAACGGGGGCTTGGGGGCAATACAGGCGAGCGTTAAAAGGTCATATCAGGGGGCTTGGGGGCGGAACGCCCCCAAAGATCCCTTCCCCCGACGAGCTCCCGATAGCTATCGGGAAAGGCGGCGAGGAGGGGCAAATGAATTATGCCTTGATAAAGCTCGCCTCTAAAGCCCCCAAAATCCCCCTCCCCCGACGAGCCGCCGAAGGCGGCAAGGAGGGGCAAACGTTATATAATTTGTGATTTGCACTACCTGCTCCGTTTGCGGGAAAACCTATTAGCGCATAGTATAGCGCCGATTTAATGGCCAATAGCCAGCAATAACCATAAAATAAAACAAGCCCCATGTACCATAACCAGCACATGGGGCTTACATTTTATAGATAATCGCATTTGAAATTGATAGTCAACAGAGAGTAAGTAGCTGATTTTCAACAAAATGACCTCAATGACCAATGACATTCAATGACGTTCATCTATAAAAGCACTTTATTTCACTCAAATCCCTTTTTTCACAAATTTCACGTGGCCCATTTCACCATTGGCTTTCCGAACGGTGAGTACATACAGTCCCTCTGCCATTGTATGGGGCAGGGCAATATCCACTGTATTGTTGCCACTCCCAAGCTGCACAGACTGTTGTAAAACGCTGCGGCCCTGTAGGTCCGAAATTTGGAAAGTAGCCGCTCCGGCTACCTTATTTTCAACCACGAAATATAGCGTATGCCCTACCGGGTTCGGATAGACCGACAAAGCGATGCTGGCAGGGATTTCCTGTTCCTCCACGCCAGTTACCATTGGATGCGCAAAGAAAATATCGGCCTGAAGGTACTCGATGCTGGTATTGTGGCGCAGCACATCGGCCAGGCGGGTTTGTTTGATCCAGGTTTTTTCTTCGGCGCTCAACCAGGCATCGTTTTCATAATAATACCTGTCGCCATCCCGCAGTGCCTCGAACTGCTTGCCGACAATGCTCATGGCCGTTTCGCCAAACATGGAACCGTCCACGTGGCTTTCGGAAACGACTCCCACCCAAGGGTCAATCGCATCAATATTTCCCCCATACACAAAACTAAGCGACTGCGCCATCAGCGGATCGGAATTGAGGTCGGTAAAACTTTCCAGGGGCGGCAGGCCAAAGCTTTGGCGCATGGAATTGAAGTCCGTCAAGCCCCGCTCCCTACCCCGCTGGATGTTGATGGAAGCCAAGTCCATACCGCCCGCACCTGGAGGGCCAAAGAGGAAATTGCGCAAGTCGTCAATCACCTTGGCATCGAAATCTTGCTGTACCACGGTGGCCATTCCTTGGAAGTAAGGCTCCACGCCATATACTTCCATCATGGCATCCGGATTGAAAAAGGCATCCCGCAAAAGGATGTTTCCCTGCGGCATTGGGTTGCCATCGTGATCCATCCTGAGCAGGGTACTGTTGATGGTGGTGTGGCCATATCGGAAAGCGGCAGCGGAAAATTCGTTCATGATGCCCGGATGGGTGAAAAACTTGTAGCCGCTGTAGGCTGGCAATTGCACCCCCAACGCAGGCAGCCATTCCTCATAGACAATGGCAGCTATTTCCCCGCTGTTTATTTTGCGGGCTTGCTGGTAAAGCTGCTCATCCGTCCAATCGGGGTGCTGGGCGGCCAGCTCTTCGCAGAGGCGGTTGTGTTCCCGCACAAACAGGGTGTGGATGGCTGCCAGGAAAGGGTTTTCGTTGGCCCGCACATCGCCGGCGATAAACCATTTCTGCACAAAAGGCAATGGCATGGCCATATTGGGGGCAGTAGGATCCACCGGTGCGCCCTGCTCTCCTGTTGTGGTGTTAAAAGGCATCAAGTTGCCCGCAGAAGTCTTCAGTTTACCGCCTGCAAAGGTACGCAGCCAATTGGCCCTGGCCTCGTTGGAGCCATAAACCGCCGAACCGTCAATAAAAGCAGAAATGCTGTTGAAGTGCTTGCGGAAATTGGCGGGCGATGTGCCAGTGGCAGGATCGTAAAGCGAACGCTTCATCGGGATCATAGCAGTGCCCGTGCCGTTCGGGTCGAAAAATGCGTCGTAGGGCGGCACTGGGATGTTCATTGCCTCTGTTGGGTGGTCGTCCACGAGGGTCACATCGTGGTCAATGAACTGGCCCCAAGCCCAGGTGTAGGCGCTCATGCCACGTGGGTCGTTCAGCAGGGTACTTTGCGAAAATAATTGGTTGCTGATAAAACGGGGGTTGGGCCGATCCGGCCCGGCAGGCGCTGAAATGCCGTCTGCATAGCCGTTTTCGCTGGCGTACAACACCCAAGTATGAGCAGCCCCCCAGTCACTGAACGACTGGTTGTTGCCGCTGCCGTCCAGGGTGCGGAATTCTTGCGCCATGGAAGGAAATGCCAAAACAATGGCAAAAACAAAGGTTGAAGCTTTAGGTAAAAAGTATTTCATGGGAAGCTTGTTTTTAAAAAAATATGAATGAACGAGAATGAAAATCGAACCGGAACTTTTGGTAAGGATGCCATCCGCCTGACAGCGGGCAGCAGTTGTTGTTCAATCGCTTTTTCCCTGGGAAAAAGGCATAGGGGAGATGGATTCGGGGGCGAAAGATAGTGCCAAACGAAGGTGCCGGAAGATGACTTTTGTCAGCAAGGGTGAACATCCGTCAATATGTCCCTGTTAAACAATTACAACACCTAATAAGCAGGATAGAACCGGTTACTTCCAGCAGCCCGCTTGCAGACAAACCAGCAGGGACTCAACTCCCTATTTTATTAACCAAAAAAAAATTTTTTACCGATGAAAAAACTTGCATTATCAATCATGACACTATCCGTGTTGTTTTCGTCCTGCGTTGTTGGGAAGAAAAAATACGAAGAGCTTGAAAGCAACCGAAATGCCCTCCAGGTACAGTACGACTCTTTGCAAAGCAGCTATACCGATTGCCAAAATGAAGTGACCTCGCTGAACGAAGAACTGGTCGTGCGTGCCGATGTATTGGAAGAACAAAAACAAGAGTACCGTACCATTCAGCAGAAATTGGACGATTTCCAAAAAACAAACACGAACTTGTTGACCCGCCTTTCGGATATGTCCATCGTGGACGATGCAGGGGCCGAAAGCATCCGCAAATCCCTCGAAGTCATCAACCAGCAAAACACCTATATTGCTGATATGAACACTTCCATGAAGCGAAAAGACAGCCTCAACAACATGTTGATGATGAAGCTGAAGCGCTCCCTGATGGACGTGGATGACGACGATGTTTCGGTGGAAGTGAAAAAAGGCGTGGTGTATATTTCCCTTTCCGACAAGATGTTGTACAAATCCGGCAGTTCCCGCATCAATCCAGATGCCGACTCCGTATTGTCAAAAATCGCCAAGGTGATCAACGACCACGAGGGTTTTGATGTATTGGTGGAAGGCCATACGGACGATGTGCCGATCGGCAACATCAGTTGCGTGGAGGACAACTGGGATTTGAGTGCCAAGCGGGCCATCTCCGTGGTGCGCAAATTGCAAAAAGACTACGGTGTAGCACCTGAGCGCCTGACCGCTGGTGGGCGTGCCTACTACGACCCCAAAGTGGACAACAGTTCAAACGACAACCGCAGCCAAAACCGCCGCACGGAAATCGTCATCCTTCCTAAACTGGACCAGTTCTTCCAGTTGATGGAGCCGGATGGGTCTTCGATGGGATCCAGGTAATTTAAGCGCTTTTTGAAAGCAAAACAGGCCATGCGGGTTGATGCCGCATGGCCTGTTTTTGTTGGAAAAAAACGAGTTCCGCCCCCTACAATTCCCTTGCATTGAACGTGTCCCCCTGTGAAATATCGCCACTATTATAGCCTTTCATAAACCAGCGCATCCGCTGCTCAGAAGTGCCGTGGGTAAAGGATTCCGGCACCACCCTGCCGCTGGTTTCACGCTGTATGCGGTCGTCGCCGATGGCGTTGGCGGCCTGCATGGCCTCTTCGATGTCGCCAGCTTCCAAGAGGTCGGAGCGGCCAGCATGGTGCGCCCAAACGCCCGCCAAAAAGTCGGCCTGCAATTCCAGGCGCACGGACAACTGGTTGTATTGGGCCTGGCTGACTCGGCCCCGCTGGCGGTCAATCTGATCGGTGATGCCGAGCAGGTTTTGCACATGGTGGCCCACCTCGTGCGCTACCACGTATGCCATCGCAAAATCGCCCGGCGCCCGGAACCTCTCCTTGAGTTCCCTGTAAAAACTGAGGTCAATGTAAAGTTTGTAATCGCCGGGGCAATAGAAAGGTCCCGTGGCGGCGCTGGCCATGCCGCAGGCCGATTGCACCCCGCCATCGAACAGCACCAGCACAGGCTCTTCGTAGCGCTGGTTGAGCTGTTGTTGAAAAACCTGGTTCCAGGTAGTTTCCGTTTCTTTTAAAACGACCGAGACAAACTGGCCCATTTCGTCATTGGGCTGGGCACCCGGTTCAGTGTTTTGCACAGGTGCCTGCGTTTGTACCTGCTGTAAAAACTGCAAGGGGTTTTCGCCCATTAACAGGGCAATGATGACAACGAGGATACCGCCAATGCCGATACCAGCCCCTGCACGGCCCATGCCTCCGCCCCTGCGGTCTTCCACATTTTTGCTTCCTTGTCTGTTTTGCCAACGCATAGTGATTGAGTTTTGAGAATTATGATGCTTGTAAATCGTTGTTCGCTGCCCTCTGATTTTTCACGCTCACAACGTGAGGTTTAGCCACAATTTCTGCCCCTGGAAGGGGCAAATGTGAATAGCCCCCGATAAAATCGGGGGTTGATGTTGTAAAGAAGGCAGGAACGACCCTGAAAGGGTCGAATGTTGCCATATTCGACCCTTTCAGGGTCGTTCCTTCTTTGTTGGTTTGTTTCTATCCCCCGATTGCATCGGGGGCTATTCATATTTGACCACTTCGTGGTCACAAAATTGGCAAAAGATAAGTGTAAACTTTGCCACTCACAGCACCGGACTGAAAATCCTGGCCCCACCTTCTAGCAGACGCTCGGTATAGGGCCGGTTTTTAAAGGCATCCAGTTTCACTTCCAGGCAGTTTTCAAAGTCTTTTGCAAAATCGGCCTTCAGTGATTTCACCACTGCTGGGTCGTAAATAACAGCATTTATTTCAAAATTTTGTTCAAAACTCCGGACATCAAGATTGGCAGTGCCGACCGAGGCCAGCGTATCGTCGGCGATGATGACCTTGGAGTGCAGGAACCGATCTTGGTACAGGAAAATTTTCACGCCAGCATGTAGCAGTTGTTCAAAATAGGATCGAACGGTCCATTTCACAAGGCCGCTGTCAGAAGCCTGCGGCAGCAGCACCCGCACATCCACGCCGCTCAGGGCAGTCGTGACCAAAGCCTCCAATACCGCCTCGCCGGGTATGATGTATGAGTTGGCGATATAAACATATTCTTTCGCTTGGGTGATAATGGTAAAATACTGCTGCAAAATGCTCGCAAAATCGGAATCGGGGCCGCTGTAAACGACCTGCACGGTGCTGTCCCCCCGCTTTGTCACCGTTGGGAAATATTTGGCCTGCTGCAATTCTTCCTTCTGGTTGACAAAATACCAGTCGTTGGCAAAAACGGCGCTCAGGCCCCTCACGCTCGGTCCTTCTATTCGCAGGTGGGTGTCCCGCCAGATGCCAAGTTCGTCTTCCGCTTTTATGTATTTATCGGACACATTGATGCCGCCCGTAAAGCCGATTTCACCGTCCACCACCACGATTTTTCGGTGGTTTCTGTAATTGAGGCCAGTCGTGATGTAGCCAAAGCGCACGGGCATGAAACAATGGGAAAATACTTTGCCGTCCTGCAATTTTTGGAGACAGTCGTCAGAAAGTGAGAAACTGCCCAAGCCATCATAAATCATTCTGACCTCCACGCCTTCTTTGACTTTCCTGCACATGATTTCCAACATCTTGTCCAGAATTTGCCCTTCCTCGAAGATGTAGTATTGCACATGGATAAATTTTTTGGCATTTTCCATGGCCTCGAAAATAGCGTCGAAAGTAGCCTGCCCATCTTGCAGCACGGTCACTTTATTGCCCTCGTGCGGCAGGCTGTGGGAGTTTTTGATAATTAATTTTACCAGTTTGACGTGATCGGCAATTTCAGATTTTTTGGCGCTGGCATTGTCAAGTTCATTGTAAAAGCGTTTGGCTTTTTCTATATATGACTTGAAGCGCTTTGTTTTTTTGAGCTTGTAAAACTTGTATTTGCGGCGGTTGATGCCGAGGGCGAAAAAAATAACCATGCCCAGCGCAGGCAGCACGAGCAGCAGCAGGAGCCAGGCCAGTGTCTTGGTGGGCCTTGCACCGGACACCAGGAGGAAACCCATAATCCCAAGCAGGATTATCACATAAATTACAATCAGGATAGGGTTGAGCATTTGCGGCGATATGGGCTGCACAAAATGGCCAGTTTGTGGATTTTGGCCAACCATGTAAGTGCATTTTCAAAACACCAAACACATCAATAGCTTTGGGCTAAAGATGTTCAATGGCTGTTGATTGCCCGGCCAAAATAACAAGAAAATCAATATGCCAACTTCTCCCCTTTGCCCGATTTTTCAGCCAGCCATTGCGCCTCTACCGTATGGCCGTCCCAGAGGTAGATTTCCTTTTTCCTGAAATTAATGGCTACCCTGAACTGGCTCAAAAAATCGTAGCCCAAGATGCCGTCCAATTGTTGGCCTTGCACATATTGGTTGAAATGCGCCATTGAAACAAAGAGGGTTTTCATGGGCGGGCAGGGAAGCTTGCCCACCAGCAGGTTGTTCAGTTGGGAATAAGGCACCTCTGTCCGATCATTGCCAAAGCTGGTCAAGGTGGTTTTGTCAAAAACTTGGAAGCAACCATTGAGTTTTTCCATGAAATTTTCATCCATCACGCAGGCGCTCGCACCAGAGTCCAGGCCCAGCATCAAACAATGTTGCCCAGCCTGGGCACGGATAATCGGCATTTTGCCTTTTAAAAAAAACTGCAAGGTATCGGAAGGATCCATGTGGGTCCATTTGCCCTTTTTGCGCATCCCATTTTTGTTGAGGCGGTAAATGGTCACTTCTTTGAAAATATAGTCAATGACCAGTTCGCACTTCGAGAATGGGCTGTTGCCCACCACGCCAAAAAGCTTTAGCCCAATGGATTCTTCAAGGGCGGCAAAATTGGTGATAGTTGCATTGGTAGTTTTTTTAAAACCGCCCAAATTAAACTGGATAATCTCTGTTTCCGCTTTTGAAACGCTGCCGTTGATACCGTAAAAATGTTTGCCTTGTTCCCGCCCGTCAAAATAGCGCTCATTGAGGGTAATGTTGGAAGCCCCTGTGTCGAGGATGAAATTGCCCTCCTGGCCATTTATACTGGCCTTCACGATGATGAGGTTGTTTTTCAGTTGAAAAGAGACGACGGTAATGGCGGGATTCGATTTGGTGGTAAATGGGGCCATTAGCAGGGGTAGCACAGCAAAGTAGAATAGTTTCATATCAGGTATAAAAATAGGCGCTGAGCACGAGCCATTGGCGTCATGCAATCAACTTTGGTTAAAAATTTTTCCGAATTGTTGGTTTTCGCCTAGAGAAATTAGGACAGAAGTTTTATCAGATAATTGTTAGCGGAAGCTGGCAATCGAAGTAAAAGTGGATCTCGTTTTTATCAGCGAAGTTGGTAATGGATGGAACGTGCAAACATTGTACAGGTTCAAAAGAAATGATAGTATTTATCCAACTTCCAAAAGTTCCATTTACAGGGATGAAATAGGTGCGGGGGATGCAGGAAGAAATGCTAAAATTCCGGGGGCTTGGTTTTTAGTGGCGGTTTTTAAGACAAAAAACCACTTTTCACCACCGCCAGAATTAATTATTAGCTTGGGAAAACCTCCCTTGCCTGCTTAAAAATTACTGACAAAACGAAGACATGTTATATCGCCCGCCTTTCCACAATTGGCACGAAAGATGAAGTTAGTACAATACTCCTCGCTAAGCTTTTTTAGCTTTCTTCTGGGCAAATTCGATTTTTGATTTGAATGGTTGCCCTTTCTTTCCAATGCTTCGATAGATTCTTCCCACGTTAAGCCTTACAACCTGCTGACCATCCATTATCGGTCATAACCAACTGATTTTAAATCTTTTACAAAGATTGTCTTCGGACAATTCCAATGCTGTACCTATGAACAAGGGAGACTCTATCATATTCGCAGAAGGGTTGTTTTCATCTGAATTGGAAGCCCATATTGCACCGCCTGCACCTGTCATTTCTGAAGGACCGGTTACCTTTCAGGACGGGCCGGTGATGCAGTGCCTATTGGCCAACAGCTCAGAAGCAATCCTTTGCCAGGATGCCGGAGGGGCTATTTCTTTCGCCAGCCCCTCCGCTTCCAGGGTTTGGGGCTACACTGCGGAAGAGGCCAGCGGGCGGCGCATCCTCGACTTTGTCGTGGCGGGCGACGTTGAAAAAGTGGAGGTAGTGATGGACGCCGCCGCCAAACAGCACGGCCTGTCTTATACCTGCGAATTTCAGCTAAGGCACAAGAAAGGCCACATACTGTGGGCAGAAGCAACATTTGTTGGCCAACAGCTATCTGGCAGGGCTTGTATCGTGGTAAACCTGCACGACATTTCCGTTCTCAAAATGCTTGAAAACGAGTTAAAGGAAATCAAACAGCAGAAAATATTCCGGGAACACCAAGACATGCATGCCCTCATCAACAGCACCCATGATGTGATGTGGAGCATTGACAAGGGCATGAGGCTCCTCATTGCCAACCAGTTGTTCATTGATTTGCTGAAAACGCTGACCGGGGCCGAGTTGAAACCTGGCGACTATATGTTGAAGGAAAACCTTTTTGAAAAAGAAGATTTGAATTTTTGGAAAACACAGTATGAAAATGTGTTGTCCGGCAAATCGGCCAATGTGGAAATATATCGGCGGGAGCCATTTGAAATGTGGGCCGAAATGTCCTTTAACCCCATCATTGAAAATGGGGAGGTGATTGGCGCCGTATGCTACTCAAGGAATATTACCGAACGGAAAAAAGCCGAGCAAACCATTCTGCAAAGCCAGCAGATGATGGCACAGGCCGAGAGCGTGGCGCATTTTGGCAGTTGGGAATACGACCTGAACGATTTAAACAACCTCGCTGAAAACGAGCTTCGCTGGTCGGACGAGGTGTATCGGATTTTTGGCTACGAGCCTGGTGGGTTCGATGTATCCTATGAAAATTTTTTTAAGGTAGTGCATCCAGACGACAAAGAAAATATTTACCAAAAAATAAAAACTGCCCTGCAAAACAATGCGCCCTATTCTTATGACCACCGCATCATTTTGCCCAATGGCCAGCAGCGTTGGGTACACGAGAACGCCCAATTTATTTTGAGCAAAAGGAGCGGCAAGCCCATAAAAATTGTGGGCACGGTGCTGGACATTACCGAAAGGAAAGAATCGGAAGAAAAACTGATCCAGACAGAACTCCTCTTGTCGGAAGCGCAGCTTTTGGCCCAAGTGGGCAACTGGAACTGCGATTTTATTAAAAACGAGATTTATTGGTCGTCAGGCACACGCCTTACTTATGGTGTGGACGAAGATTTTGAGGGCAGCTTCGAGGCGTTCATTGCCATGATACATCCCGAAGACCGGGAAAGAGTGGTAAGCAGGGTAAGGGTATCAGAAATATCGGGCGAGCCAGTTGAAGACGAATTCCGCATCGTCAGGCCCGATGGGCAGGAGCGCATCCTTCATACCCAAACCCGTTTTGTGTTGGATAGCGAAGGAATGCCAACACGTATTTACGGCATTCAACAAGATATTACGGAGTTGAAAAAAGCACAAAAGGAATTGCTCGCCAGCCATGAACAATACCGCCAAATCGTGGAAACCGCCCAGGAAGGTATTTGGATGATTGACAAAAACAACCGCACGACCTTTGTGAACAAAAAAATGGGCGAAATCCTGGGCTATCATCCTGATGAGATTTTGGGCAAACAGAATTACGACTTCATGGACGAAGAAGGCAAAGCCATAGCCGCCCAAGCCATCGAACGCAGAAAACGAGGCTTGGGAGAAAGCTATGAGTTCAAGTATATCACCAAAAACGGCCGACATGTCTGGACCAATTTGTCCACCAATCCCATCTTTGACGAAAATGGACAATATGCAGGTGCCCTGGCCATGGCCACCGATATCACCGAGCGGAAAATGACCGTGGAGGCGCTCCAAAAATCGGAGGCCAACCTGCGCACCATTTTTGAGCATACCGACGAAGCCTATATCCTGCTCGACCCCGACTTCCTGCTTTTGTCCTTCAATGCCGTGGCCAACGATTGGGCCTTGCTGGCCTTTGGAGAAGCCCTCAAGGAAGGCGAGTCCCTGTTACGGATGATTTCAGAGGAACGCAAAGAAGAAGCGAGGGAATGGCAGCAAAACGTTTTAAACGGCAACACCATCGAATTTGAAACCTACTATGCCCTACAGGACCAATCAATCAAATGGTTCCAAATCAGGTTTTCGCCTGTACACGACGACAAGGGTGAAATATTTGGCCTTTGCCTGGCCGCCAGCGATGTGACCGAGCGCAAAAACGCCGAACTCGAACGGGAAAAAATGACCGCCGAAATCATGCAGCGCAACAAGGATCTGGAGCAGTTTGCCTACATCGTGTCGCACAACCTACGGGCGCCCGTGGCCAATATCATCGGCTTTTCAGATGCCCTGCAAAACCTGGATTTGGATGAAACAGAAAAGAAGGATGTGATGTACGGCCTCTCCGTCTCCGCACAAAAACTGGACGAAGTGATCATAGACCTAAACAGCATCCTCCAGGTAAAACGGGACATTGGCGAGAAAAAAGAGGAGGTCGTTTTTTCAAAAATGATCAATGATATCCGATTGAGCATCGGTCAAATGATACAAAAGGAAAAGGTCGAGTTCAGGCTGGATTTCAGCGAAGCGGAAGGCATGTCCACCTTGAAAAGCTATTTGTACAGCATCTTGTACAACCTCGTTTCCAATAGCATCAAATACCGTAAGCCGCACTTAAACCCCGTCATTGAAATCAAGAGCAAAAAAACCGACAAGGGCTTGGCGCTCGTCGTCCGTGACAATGGGATGGGCATTGACCTGGAAAGAAAATACGAACAGGTTTTTGGCCTGTACAGGCGTTTTCACCCACAGGTAGCCGAGGGCAAGGGCATGGGCCTTTTTATGGTAAAAATGCAGGTGGAAACCCTCGGAGGCAAGATTTTTATCCAAAGCGAAGTGGACAAAGGAACCGAATTCACCATTCAGTTTGAGCAATAACCCTTTGTAAAAAACAACAACCTAAAGTCAACAGAAACAATTAATTATGCAAAATTATAGGTTCATATTAGTGGACGACGACCGCTTGGTCCTCACTTTTTCAAGGATGCTCATCAAAAAAAACCTGGGCGATGTGGATGTACAGGCCTTCACCGAGGCGGAAGTGGCGCTGCAATACTTGAAATCCGCACAATCCTCTGCCGAAAACGATCAACCAGCCGTGCTGCTGCTCGACATCAACATGCCCACCATGACCGGCTGGGAATTCCTGGAACATTTTGAATCGCTGGACGACCAAACCAAAGATCAGGTCAAAATCTACATCCTTTCCTCCTCCGTGGATGGCAGGGATTTGGAGCGGGCAAGGAAAGACCACCACGTGGTTGATTTTTTGGTAAAACCCCTTTCCAGGACTGCGCTGGATTCCATTGCCAAAGTTTCTGTGGGTTAGAATTTTAAGTATTTGCTGGCAGTTTCTCCAATGCCGCATACAGATCATTCAACGAAAGGCTCAGGCCGAGCGAATGGACGGTGAGGGTGGCGTTGCGGTCGGGAATATTTTCGTGGCGCCAGAGGTTTTCGACGGGATCTTGCAGGTAGTTTGCCTGCCTACTGGATGATTTTGGGCTGCCATAAAAAGAACATCAAGTTAAGACCAATAGCCAACAGTGGCAACAGCAGGCTCAAACCTTTACCTATTGGTGCCCTTTCCAACATCCCTTCCGCCGAAATGCCGGGCATATTTGGCGTTGCATCATATACTACATTGAATTTCGGGTTGAAGCGGTCAAAAAGGATGATTTCCCGCTCTTCGTCCTCTACCAGCCAGCCTTGGTGGGTCTTGCATTTGCCTGTATATTTTTTGCCGCCATTTTCAAATTCAAACTGATACTTGAAAATGGGATAAGTGGCCCCGTTGATTTTCACGGTGGAATTGGTGGCCGTTTTATCCAACAATTTCCCCCTGGTGAAGTCGCCGATTTCCAACAGTTTCAAGGCTTTCCAATTTTGCAATATGGATGAAATGATAAAGCCCAGTCCCACCAAGGGAAAAATCAAAACGAATAGCACAAATGCAGGGAAAGTGGCCCGGCTCGTGCCAGCCATATAAGATTCTCCGGGGTTCTTGGCATTGTAGCGGATGGGGGCATTTTCGCCGCCCTGGTACTGCTGGCCCCGGGTGAAACTCTTGCCCGTATATCGCTGTCCGTCCAGTTCGAAGAAGTAAAAGTTGCGGTACACCAATTGGTCATTGACGGCAGAATTCGTCGCTTCCACTGTCAACACCACACCATTGACTTCCTTCCATTCTTTTCCAAATTCAAACCAATACACCACTTCGGAAGCAGGGATGAAAATCCAGGCGAATAGGCTGCCCATGGTAAAAAATATCCAGCCAAACATTTGGAAAAAACCACCGACCAAGACGGTGGCTTTGGTAAAAAGATCAATCTGACGAGGCGGCAGATCCCGCAAATGGCGGGAAGATGGTTGGCTTTGCATGGTCGAAGATTTTTGTTGTTGATATATGGACAGGGGTGTGTTCATAGCATGGTGTCAAGTTCACACCTCACCCCCGACCCCTCTCCTTCAGTAGAGGGGAGTAAAGCCTGCCTCATTCGCAAGTACCTACACTTGGCCAAGGAAGCAGAGGTCGCCCCCCTCTCCTTGAGGAGAGGGGTCGGGGGTGAGGTCGGCTGGGGGGTGAGGCCTGCAAATTAGCTTTCTTTTTTCCTGAACCATCCAAATTTCTTGCCTTCTCTGGGCTTGTCTTCTCCCAACAAAATGGCCAGGGGCTGCATGGAGTCTATTCGGTCAGCCAAAATTTTCAAGATGGCCGCAAACGGCACGAACAAGATCATGCCCGCCCCGCCCCAAATAATGGCCCCGACAAAAACAGCCACGAAGGTCACGAAGGGGTTGATGCGCAATTGGTGCCCTACCAGAATGGGGAAAATAACATTCGCCTCCAGGTATTGCACAAAACTCAAAATGGCCACCACAGCCATTGGGTACCACACGGAATCGTAGGTCGTCCAGGCCACAACGATAGCTGCCAGGCCACCAATGAAAATGCCGAAGTATGGAAAAAAAGTCAGCAACGACGCCAGCACGCCGAAGTAAACGGCATTTGGCAAACCAATGGCCAGGAAGCCCAGGCTGTTCAGCACAGCCACTATCAGATAGACCATGCCCATGCCCTTGGCGAATTTGAAATAAGTGTCCACGATTTCCCGAAAAGAAGATTTGAAACTCTCTACCTGCGCTTTCGGCACAATGGAGAGGGTAAATTTGACCAGCAGTTCCCGGTAATACAGGATGAGCGACACGAAAATCGGGATAACGGCGAGCATGGTGAGCGTACTGGCCGAGAGGAAAATGGTCTCTTTCAGCAAGGGGAAAATTTCCTGCAACAGGTTGTTATAAAGCTGCTCTACCATCGCCTCCTGCTGGTTGGCATCAATGACGAAGAGGTCGTCCAAATACTGGATCATCGTATCAGCCAACTGAAAAATCTGGTCTTTCGAAACCGTGAACTCCCGCTGCAAGAGATTGATGCTATTGGCCAGCAATTGGAACAACAAAAAAACAAATGCCAATACGATGATCAAACATGCCCCAATGGCCAGCGCCCTGCCTATATACTTCTCCAACCGAATACAGACCGGGTATAAAATAAAACTGATGAGCGCCCCAAAACTGAGCGGTATAAATACAATCCTCGCTTGGTAAAGTATAAAAAATGCCAGCACGATGAACAACAACAGAAAGGTGTAATAACGGAGGTACTTGTAGGCGTCGTCGTTCATAAGGTGGGTTGTTTTGTCATTGGTATTTGTCCAATATATACTGTACGCTAATAGGTTTCCAGAAAACGGGACAGGTTGTGCAAACAGGGGCTTGGGGGCGAAGCCCCCAATTCCGATAGCTATCGGAACCCTCCCCCTCCTCCCCGCCAAAGGCGGGGAGGAGGGGCAACGAGATATAATTTGTGATTTGCACTACTTGTCCCGATTTTTCGGGAAAACTTATTTGTGCAGAGTATATTTTGGGCAAAAGCTAAAATAAGCAGGTATTGGCAAAGTGAATATAACTTGACTTCTTTTGTTTTTGTCAAATGCATATAAAATCTTCCCAGTCACGGTGTTGCTCATTATCTTTGGCATCCTACAATATACACGTGCCAATATGAAACCGAAACACAGCCTCGTTTTCAAGATCAGCCTTTGCCTTGGATTTGTTTTTTCCAACCTATGCTTAAACGCCCAAACCACCGTCCACGGAACCGTCATAGATGCCACCAGCGGCCAGCCCCTTGTCGGTGCTACGGTGGCCATTGAAGGTGTGCCGTTCCAGGTCCAATCGGACGAAGAGGGGCATTTCAAGGTTTTTGTGCCAGAAAGCGGCAAGGCGTACAAAGTGACCGCCGGCCAGCGTGTACAGCGCTTTTATTTGGTGAGGGAAGACAATATCGTGCTGCCAATGCCCCCTGAAAATATGAGGGGACTGGTTCACCCTTTTTCCCAAAAAACAGTGGAAGGCGTGGTGCTGGACACCGCTGGGATGCCCTTGGCACAAGCTTCGGTCGAGATGGAAGGCACCTCCTTCCGTGTCCAAACAGATTCGGCGGGCCGTTTCAGGATTTATATCCCTCCCCTTTCCAAGGGTTTTTTGGTGAAACATGGCAAAATAAAAGCCCAATTCCCCCTTGGCCCCGGTCATTTTTTTACTTTAAAAATGGGCGGAAATAGCATTAGCCCCATGCAGGAAACGGCCATTGATCAGGAGCTTCTGCGCTCAACGACAGCTACGATCAGCCTCCGTGAAAAGTCATTCAACCAGGGCCGCATCGCCGACCCCATAGAACTGGTGCAAGGTAAAGTGGCTGGACTGGCCGTCGCCAAAGCAGGCAGCAATCCCAATGAGGAATTTGACATGCGGATAAGGGGCCTCAGCACCTTTTCCCAAAGGCCCTCGCCCCTGATAGTGGTGGATGGCTTGCCCGAAAGCGATTTACAGGCCATCGATCCCTTCAACATCGAAAGCATCACCGTGCTGAAAGACGCCGCTTCTGCCAGCAAATACGGCATCAGGGGCAGTGCCGGGGTGGTTGAAATAGCGACAAAACAAGCAGGGGAAAATCGGCTGGGCATTGACTATCAAGCCTTTGCAGGCGCAGAATCCATTGACTACTACTGGCCGGTGGCCGATGCAGCGGAATTTAGGAAATTGGGCGGCACCGATTTGGGCGGGGAAACCAATTGGCAAAAAGAAGTGACAAAAAGTGCTTTCCAACATGCCCACCATCTTTCCTTGCATGGAAAAAAAGGCGGCACGGCCTACCGTATTGGCCTGGGCTACCGTAGCATCAACGGCACGATAAAAGGCACTGGCTACGACAATCTCAACGGCATTATTTTCCTGTCACAGTCAGCCCTGAAAAACCGCCTGCAAATCACGGCCCGCCTGGGCGCCAACCGACGCATGGAAGATCATGTAGCACCTTCCGTTTTGCACCATGCCATTATCTCAAATCCCACCGCTCCGGTTTACGACGATCAATCGCCGGGCGGATATTTTGTCTTTCCCTTTTTCAGCTTCAACCCCGTGGCATTGTTGGAACAAAACAAAAGGCAGGACAGAACGCTGGCCTATACCGGGCAGTTGAGGGCCAAACTGGATATTTGGAAAGGCATCTACCTGACAGGCCACTACGCTGCGCAAAAACTGGACTTCAACTCGACCATTTTTTCGGGTGAGTTTTCGCCCTTGTGGAGAAGCGTTCAAAGAGGCCTGGCAGATCAGCAGCGGCTTGAGCGCCTCAACCACCAGTGGGGCGCACACCTGGGCTATGAGGTCAATTTTTCAAAAATAAATATCAACGCAGAGGCGGGCATCAATTTCCAACGCATCAAAAGCACAAACATAAATGCTTCCCTCACAGGTATTTCCCTGCAACAATTCTCCCAGGACAATTTGGAAAATATCGAACCCGGCGAAAACCAAAGCTCAAATTTTTACAAAAAAGGCGACAAGCACGATTTGGAAGCTGGGTTTGCCCGTTTGGGGGCTACTTATGAAGGCTGGGTTTTCCTGGACGTCAATTTCCGCAGGGAAGGCTCCTCCCGTTTGGGTGAAAATGGGAAATGGGGCAACTTCTACGGAATCAGTGCCGCCGCCGACCTGGGGCACTGGATGGAGGCGAGGTGGGTTAATCTTTTAAAACCACGGCTAAGTTTTGGTAAAACGGGCAACGTGCCTGATTTGCCCTATCTCTCCCAACGGATTGTGGAGGAAAACAGTTTTGTCTATTTAAACGGACAATGGGTGCCGGGTTTCTTCATTGTTGGGGTAGAAAATCCCGACCTGAAATGGGAGAGAAAACGGGAATGGAATTTCGGTCTGGACGCAGCTTTTATTGGCAACCGGATAATTGCTTCCCTGGACTTCTACCGCTCCACTAACGACGATTTGCTCAGGTTGGAGCGGCTTTTCAGTGATCAATTTGAAAGAGGGGATTTATGGGAAAACAGGGCCGCCCTGCAAAGCAAGGGCCACGAACTGAGCCTGGAGGCAACCTTGTCGCAGCAGCAGGGATTCATGTGGCAGGTGGGGCTGCAATATGCCAAATCAGCCACCACGGTGAAAGAACTGGGTGGGGAGAACAATCGTGAAACACAGGATGTAAACCTTTTTAACAATCCCTCTATCGCTTTCTTGTTGGAAGAAGGCAAGCCCGTTGGCCAGTTTTATGGGTTGGAGACGGTAAATGGCAACCCGGAAGTTTTCAAAGATATGGACAACGACGGCAATAATTGCTTTTGCGAATCTGATTATGGCAAGTTCGGCCATGCCTTGCCCGCCACGACATTGGGCTTCTCGAACAGGTTCTTGTTTAATAAGCTTGAATTAAGTTTAGCCTTCCGGGGGGCTTATGGCCACTACCTGCTCAACAACTACCGGGTCGGCTATGAAACACCTTTTGTTTTTAATGAGAATTCGCTGCAAACAGATGGCTATACGAGAAGCCGTACGCTATTCAATGTCTATTCGGACTATTATGTGGAAAAGGCATCTTTTACCCGGCTGCAGTACGCCACCATCGCCTACACCTTTGATTTTGCTGAAAAAAGCCCCCTGAAAAGCCTCCGCCTCTCGCTGACCGGCAACAACCTGATCACTTTCACCAAATACCAGGGTGCCGACCCCGAAGTGCGCTACGATTACCAGAATATTTACCACGACAGCCCGCCCATCCGGCCCGGACAGCTAAACCCCCTCATTCTCGGTGTTGATGACTATAATACCTGGCTGCCAACCAGGACGGTGGTAGTGGGGATTAGGGCAGGGTTTTGATAGGTTATAATATTTAAAAACAGCAATTTTTCAAACATGAAAATATCAACGTTTTTCTTCCTCACAGTAATTGCTTGTTGTACTTCCTGTTCCAAATTGGAAGAAGACACTTCCCAAGTGCGAGATTTCGACACCTATTTCCAAACGGAGGGTGAGGCCAATTTTTTCACCGCTCAGGTTTATGGTGGCTGGTTCCCACACTGGCATTATGCTGGATATTGGTTATTGTCCGAAATAGTAACCGATGAATTGGCGAGGGTGAACCGCCACGCCATCTTCGGATGGGGTTGGGAAGAGCCGCAGCAGCATGACTTCCAGCATTACTATCTTCAATATGAGATTTCATCAAATTGGAACGACCAATATTTCAACATCAATCGGTGCAACCGCCACATTAAACTGCTGGAAGAATCCTCTTACCCTGAAATTGTGGCACCTTTCATTGCAGAACTGAAAGTCTATCGGACTTTTTTTTACCTCAGGCTGATAGATGAATTTGGAAATGTGCCGATTGTTGAAACAGCAGATCCAGCAATCCCACCCTGCACAAGCACCCGCCAGGAGGTGTTTGATTTTATTGAAAAATCGGTGCTGGAAAATATTGGCTTATTATCAAAACAACCAAGCAGCGCCAATTATGGCCGCATCAATTATTATGTGGCACAAGCCATATTGGCCAAGCTCTATCTCAATGCTGCCGTCTATACTGGCCAACCCGCATGGGAAAAGGCGGCGGCGGCCTGCGATGCCATTATAGCTGATGGTAAATATAGCCTTGCCACCAATTATTTTGATAATTTTAAAATCCATAATGAACATTCGCCGGAGCTGATTTTTGCGGCCGTATGTGTAGAAAATAATTGCGGCTACCCACCTTATACGTTTTCGCTTTCTCCTGCCCATTTAGGGGCAATCCTGAATGTTCCTTATATTTCCTTTACAGAAGAACTTATTGTGCCGCCTGATTTTTATGGCACTTTTGAGGCTGGTGACGAGCGCATAAAATCATTTTATATCGGCCCACAGTTTGACGCCCAAGGCAACCCTATTCTTGACCCAAGCCATCCAGATCCTGATGGCCCTCAACTCAACTATACTCCCGATTTCGACATTGACAACCCGCTGCACCAAGACGGCATCCGCTTTGCCAAATACGAAATCCCAACAGATTGCAATGGGAACAATTTATACTCTTGTCTCAACCTCAGCCATGATGTGCCGGTATTTCGGTATGCCGATATTTTGCTGATGAAAGCAGAAGCGCTTTTCCGGTTGGGCAATAACTTGAACGAGGCGCTATCGCTGGTCAATGCCGTAAGGGAAAGATCGGGGGCAACCGTATTTACAGCGCTTAGCCTCGAAAACATTTTAGCGGAGCGGGGAAGGGAACTTTTCCTCGAAGGCTGGCGGCGCAGCGATTTGATACGTTTTGGGAAGTTCAATGATGCCTGGTGGAACAAAGGCCCCGATGCTGACGACCACGTAAACCTGTTCCCTATTCCGCAAAACAATATTTATGACAGCCCTTGTTTGTTGCAAAACCCGGGGTATTGATAAGTGCAAAACACTTTACCTCGCCAAAAAATGCTCCCTAAAGCGCTCGAATTCTTCCAATTCTTGTTGCACAAATCGCTCAAAAAGCCGCTCGCCGACTTGACGCTTTAAAGCGGAGATGCCCACGTCAATGAGCCGGAAGCCTGTCTGTGTCAGGAAAATATTATCATAGGAAAGCCCTGGCATATTGGAAGGGCGCTGGAGACTACGGTGGGCAAAGCCATTTTTGTGCAATTGGCGGAGATCGTCTTCAAATACATCGAGCCATAGCAAGCGCACTTCATATTCGTATGCCCGGTAGTCCATCGGATAAAGACGTTCCATCACCAGCATTTCACTATCATTTTCAAATACATCCAAGCGGATGAACTTCACCACCAAACCATTGATTTTGTTGGCAAACTGCATTTTTTCAGCCTCAGAGCCAATGTCGGAGCGGGTATCTTTATTAAATAATTTGCCAGCTTCTGTTTTTGAAATAGCGAAGGTTGTATTGGTTCCGCCCGATGAAAGCCTTTTTGGGTGCATGTTCAGTATTGCTTAAATTATAGCGAGATCACATCCCTAATTAGACATTTTTACCATCGCCCCATACACCGCATCCTGCACCAAAATCCTAATATTATCATCCCCCAGTTTGTTGTTCTTCATGCTCGGAAAAGTACGGTTCGAGAGGAAGACGAAGAGCAGGTTGTTGTCGGGGTCTGCCCAGACTGCCGTGCCGGTGAAGCCCAGATGGCCGAAGGTGTTGAGTGAGGCTTTTTTCGATAGGTTTTGCTGGAATTTTTCATTGGTTTGGAACATATCGAAACCAATGCCCCGGCGGGTGCAGCCTTTGCAGCGGGAAGTGTAATATTGGACGGTTTCCGGTTTCAGGTATTGTTTCCCGCCATAAAAACCCTTGTTCAACAGCATTTGCATCAAAATGGCCAGGTCGTTGGCATCGCTGAAAAGCCCGGCGTGGCCGGAGACGCCGTTGAGCATGGCAGCGCCCATATCGTGTACGTAGCCTTGTATGCGCCTGTCCCTGAAATAATTGTCGTCCTCCGTCGGCGGGATGCGGCTGATGGAGAATTTTTCGGTGGGGCGGTATCCCGTCGTCCTCATGCCGAGCGGCTGGTAATAAGTTTCGGCAGCAAAAACCTCCAAGGACTTTCCACTTTGCCGGGCCACCACTTCCCCAGCAATGTAAAATCCGAGGTCGCTGTACAGGTAGTTCTTGTTGGGCAACATAGGGCTTTCGATGATTTCCTTCCAGATGATGCCGGGGTAATCGCTGCGCAGCCAAAGGTCTTTTGCCACAGGCAAGGGAAACTGCTCGCTTTTTTTGTTTTTGTAAAACTCCGGCAAAGGCTTTTGCTTGTCATTGATGGTTTTTTCATAAAACTTGATCCAGGCCGTCAGGCCCGCCCGGTGGGTCATCATCTCAACCAGCGGGATGCCCGCCTTGTTGGAATTGGCGAATTCGGGCAGGTATTTTTCCACCGGATCCTGCACGTTGAATTTGCCCTCCTCCTGCAATTTCATCAAGGAAGCGGTGGAGGCCGCAATCTTCGTGATACTCGCCAAATCAAATATATCGTCCAATTGCGTGGCGGGCGATTTGTCGTCGTAAGTGTGGTGGCCGTAGGCTTTTTGAAAAACCACCTTGCCGTCTTTTACCACCAATACCACTGCCCCGGGCGTAGCCCCGGAACCTATCGCCCCCAATACGATGCTGTCCACTTCCACCAATTTTTTGCTGCTCATGCCCTCCTCTTCCGGCAGGCCATAAGCCAGGCGCAACAAGCTGCCCGTGGTGATGCCATCTCCGGCCTTGAATGTTTCGGAAGCGGTGACGGGCAACTTTCCCACCATGGGAAAAGCGCCAAACAGCGCCTGTGCCGCCAAGTCTTCCACCTCGTCGTCGGCCTCGTAGGCCATGAGGATGCAGCCCACATTTTCAAAAAATTTCAACGAATAGGGGTTGCCAAAAACCACCAGCACCACTTGCGTTTCCTGTTGCAGTTTGTTGATAAAATCCTTCGTGCTTTGCGTCAGGCCGTAGCCCTTCGAAGCAAACTGGCTCATGTCGTGCAGACTCACTATGACGGCGTCCTTGTTTTTCAATTTTGAAACAAGGGAGGAAGGCAGCTCCTTTCCGCTGGCTATCAATTCAACGTCCTTGTATTGCGAGAGGCTTTTATGAAAAACATTGCCAGCCGAAGCGCCGATGGCCACAGCGGCCAAATCAAGGTGCTGAATGTCCTTGAAAGGCAGCAATTCATCCCTGTTTTTCACCAGGGTCAGGGCATGGGCAAAAAGTTCCCGTTTCACCGCCCTGGCCGCAGGGTCGTTCACGTCTTCCCGCACCTGTTCCAGTGGGATGGTGTCAAATTTCACAACACCCATTCTGTACTTCCAGCGCAGCACTTTTTTCACGCTGGCATCTATCTGGGCCGTGTCGAGTTTGCCACTGGCCAACCAGTTTTTGATGGTTTTAAAAGAAGCGTCCAAATCCGGCGGCAAGAGCAGCACGTCGTTGCCGGCGGCGAGGGCCTTGGCCTCCACCTCGCCTTTTCCAAAATACTTCGTCACCCCCTGCATTTCCAGGCCGTCGGTCACGATGAGGCCGTTGAAATTCAACTTGTTTTTCAACAAACCCGTGATGGTGGGATAGCTGAGGCTGGTCGGCAAATTTTTCGTATCGTCCAATGCCGGCACGCTCAAATGGGCCACCATGATGCTGCCCACTCCCTGTTCGATGAGAATCTTAAAAGGAAAAATCTCGATGCTGTCCAAGCGTTGCCTGCTGTGTGGGATAATGGGCAAATCATAGTGGCTGTCCACATCCGTGTCGCCGTGGCCGGGGAAATGCTTGGCGCAGGCCATCACGCCGTTGTCCTGCATCCCCTTCATGTATTGGTAGGCTTTGGCCGTCACGTTGTATTTGTTTTCCCCAAAAGAGCGGAAGCCGATGACGGGGTTGGCGGCATTGTTGTTCACGTCGGCCACGGGGGCAAAGTTCACGTTCACCCCTACCCTTTTGCAGTGCTTGGCGATTTCAGCGCCCATTTTATAAATCAGCTTGTCGTCCTGGATGGCACCGAGCGTCAATTGGCGGGGAAAACTCATCGCTGTTCCCCTCATCCTCATGCCCAGTCCCCACTCCCCGTCAATGCTGATAAACAAGGGCACACGGGCCGACAAAGCCTGAAACCTATTGGTCAATTCCACCTGTTTTTCCGGCGTCCCTTTGGCCGTGGGGTTAAAAAAGCAAATGCCGCCGGGGTGGTATTTCCTGATGAGGTTTTCGACAGCCTCCTCGTGCGCCGCATCCTTGTCCGTGTGCGCCCGCAACCAGAACAATTGCCCCAATCGTTCATCGAAACTCATGGCATTGAAGAGGCTGTCCACCCAAGCCTGCTCCTGCACGAGCGATTCAATGGCCAGGCGCTGCGTCGGCGATTCATAACGTGTCAGCGCCGCCGAGGCGAAGATGAAAGCAAGGAGGACAAGGACGAGGGAAAAGGATTTTTTCACGATGAACTATTAAGTTGGCTGAATGAACGGCAAAACAAGGGGGTTTTAGGGAAAAATGGAGGTTTTTGGGGAATTTCTTGTTCGGATGGCTGTGATTTGGGGCGTGACAAGCTTGGTAGGTGAAAAATATTAATTTTGCTTTTGGGTGAAGGAATCATCCTTAAAAACAGATGGCAGCTATTGCACCGTCCAGCTTGCGGACTTTCAACATTCCTTCATTGATAGACTTAAAAACGGGCAATATTCATTATTTTTGACAAATGAGTTTGGACAAGAAAGATTTACAACCTTTAGGCGAAGTTTTCGGCTTTCCTATTGATAATGAAAGCGAAAGAGCAAAGCGTTATCGTAACAACAAATTATGCCCATACAATAACATTGTTTCAAACTGTACAAAAAATAGTATTGAGTTTCCTTTGGGCGTTTGTAGCCTAAACCACAAAGGCAAACAAGTAATCATTTGTCCGATAAGGTTTCGGGAAGATTGGACAATCATAAGCGATGCTGCAAATTTCATTTTTGATGCAAAATCCACATGGACACACGTAGGCGAAATAAGACTTAAAGACAAACATGGTAAATCAGCAGGAAATATTGACTATGTTTTAGTTTCTTATGACGATCAAGGCCGAGTATTAGACTTTGGTTCTCTTGAAGTTCAGGCGGTTTATATTTCAGGAAATTTGACAGGCCCATTTACTGCGTATTTGGAAGCACCAAGCCCAAATTTTAGTTGGACACAAGCCTTCAAATATCCGAAGCCTGATTACCTTTCTTCATCAAGAAAAAGACTCATCCCTCAAATAATTGCCAAAGGTTCAATCTTGAAGCAATGGAACAAAAAACAAGTTGTCGCATTGCAGACGAGTTTCTTTAACACATTACCAGCACTTCCCGAGTTTGACAAATCAGCATCGGATTTTGCTTTCTTTCTTTACGACCTTGTGCCTGACAAGAAAACGAAAATGCTGTCGCTAAAACTTCAACGAATAGTCTATACCAAATTCGCAAGTGCTCTGGAACAAATTGCGAAATTTGAAGCAGGTTCTATTAGCCAGTTCACAGAAATATTACAGAAGAAACTTGATGCTAAAAGAGCAAGCGCTTCAGACATTAATAACCTTGAAAACATAGTTGTAGAATGAAAAATCAAATGACAATGTTCGACTTAGGCGAACAATCTATCGGCCAATCTATAATAAATGTTGCATCGGTACCGCAACGCAGTCCCTTTCGTTATCCAGGCGGAAAAACATGGCTAATCCCAACTGTTAGACAATGGCTAAAACAGGAAAACAAAATAGCAAATGAACTAATTGAGCCTTTTGCGGGTGGAGGCATTGTAAGTTTGACGGCAGCATTTGAAAAAATGGCTGAACACATTATAATGGTTGAAATGGATGAAGAAATTGCAGCAGTTTGGGAAATAATTTTAAACGGCAAAAACAAGTGGCTTGCAGACAAGATTTATTCCTACAATTTGACACATGAAAACGTAAAAGCGGAATTAGAAAATCCAAACAAAGAACTTCAAGATGTTGCATTTTGTGCCATTCTGAAAAACAGGGTTTTTCATGGCGGCATTCTGGCCAAAGGTTCGGGCATGATTAAAAATGGCGAAAATGGAAAAGGGATTGCTTCCCGTTGGTATCCAAAAACTTTGCGTGACAGAATACTTGCTATCAACTATGTAAAAGACAAAATCACCTTTATATCAGGCGATGCATTTCAAGTTTTAGAACAGAACCTAAACAATAAATGTGCGTATTTCTTTATTGACCCACCATATACAATTGCAGGTAAACGACTTTACAAATATTTTGACATCGACCATGAGAAACTTTTTGAATTGACATCACAACTTAAAGGTAGATTCATGTTGACTTATGACGATACACCAGAAATACGGCAACTCGCAGACAAATACCATTTGCAATACAGGACAATTCCAATGAAGACAACCCTTCACTTTGAGAAAAACGAGATTATCATTTCAGATAACTTCTCATGGTGGATAGATAGCAACAGCCGTTAAGAGCATGTTTTTGCAATGCGGGGTTTTGTCCCAGTTGTTGTGTATCTTCCCTCCTTTTCATCTAAACGCCACTATCCCAACAAGTACCCAACGCAGCAGCACCTTCGCCCTCCTCCCGAATCAATCTTTCCCACAGCCTCCCATCCTTTTCAAACAAAAGCATAATTGAATGGTGGTACAACTATGTCGAAAAAGGCCAGTAAAAGCTGGAAGAACTAAGGCGACACCTCAAAAGGGCCTCACATTCCTTGGGTTAACCTCAGATTTTGCTGGCCCTTTTGATGCGTCATCTTAGTTGGGGCCAAAACCTGCGCCAGTTAAAATATTTCGCTACCGGTTTTTATACCTGTGCGCAAGGTGCGAAAGGTTCGCATATTTTCACGTTAGCGGCCATTGTAGGACGACCCATCACCACGACATTTCCGGCTGACTTTTTAACAACTTGAAAAAAATTTCTCAAAAAAAATTGCGAAACCAAATAGTTGCCCTATATTTGCAACCAAATAATTGCAAAATGGAAATCAGACGAGATATTTTTCAAGCCATAGCCGACCCGACAAGACGGGCAATCATCGCTTTAATTGCATTACAGGCAATGACTCCGAACGCCATTGCCGAACATTTTGACACGACACGACAAGCCGTTTCAAAACATTTACGCATTCTATCGGAATGCGAATTGATAACGCAAAAACAACAAGGCAGGGAAATCTACTACCAACTTGAGGTAAACAAAATGAAAGAAATAGATAAATGGTTAGACCAATACCGAAAGATTTGGGAAACCCAATTTAATCAACTCGACAAAGTATTATCAACCATTAAAAAACATAAATAATGAACAATCATTTATCATTTGATTTTACCGTTGACAAAGCAGCAAAAACGGTGTACATCACCAGAGAATTTGCTGCCGAACTATCACTGGTATGGGATGCTTTTACCAAAGCAGAAATCCTTGACCAATGGGTGGCACCTAAACCCTGGACAAGCAAAACAAAATACATGAATTTTGAAGTAGGTGGGCGAAGATTTTATGCTATGGTAAGCCCCGAAGGACAAGAGCGTTGGGCAATTCAGGAATATACTGCTATTACTCCAAAGACCAATTTTAAGATGTATAATGCTTTTGCAGACAAAGATGAAAATCCTGAATTGCCTGGATCTGAATGGGAATACAATTTCAGCGAACAAAACGGTATAACAAAAGTGAGTATTACCATTTTTAATGAATCTTTAGACCGTTTGGAGAGGATGATTGAAATGGGCTTTAAAGAAGGTTTCACAATGTCTATTGGTAACTTAGAAAAATTATTGACAACTTTATCGCAAAAATAATTCTCATTGATGAAGCAAAAGCATGGTATGAATTTTTAGACCTTCAGACCACGTGCTCCGAAACCCGCCCGAATGCAAAGTCCGGAACCGTTGGCAGTAACTTTAACTAAAATATATAAAATGGAAACAGGCATCAAAAAATATATAGTTCAGACAGAACTAACCGAATGGATACCCTTGACAGAAGAAGGAGTTGAAACCAAAGGTATTTATTCTAAAATTCTTCGCTATGACGACGAGCAGAAGCGACCTCCAAGTTTTTTATTGAAGTTTGACGCAGGCGCATCTTACCCGTATCACAACCATCCTGGTGGCGAAGAAGCTTTTGTATTAGAAGGAGAAGTTTACTTCAATGAAGCCAAACTTTCGAAAGGCGATTATCTCTTCACACGACCGAACTTTAAACATTCGGTAAGAACAGAAACGGGCTGTGTAATTCTATTTGTAGTCCCAAAAGAAGTTGAAATTATAAGGTAGAAAGAAACTACTTAGCAAGGGTGTTATTGGGAGAAAAATTTTCAATTTTTCTCCCAATAACACCCTAAAACATGGGAGGAGGTAGAAACCAAATATTGATAATTTTCCATCGAAAATTCAATCTAAAAACTACCACTAACATCGGTTTGGCATTATGGCGGCTGAAGTGCTTCTATGAAACATTTCCCGCTACTGCGGGACAAGTCGTGCAAGGTTCAACAGTAGTAATTAGCTACACAGAATCTACGATTTCTATTGAACTTTGTGCAAAAAAAATCCGCCACATTGGTCTAGCCCCCTATTAATCAGACAATCATACGACCGGTTATTGAATATAGGTTGACTTGGTTTTACCTTTGCCATTGAGGCGAAACGACCGCCGGTGACCTTTGTACCGTAGGTTGAGCATTCAGTACGGGCCCGTCT
>JBGSKQ010000042.1:0-52360 GCA_041741095.1 Saprospiraceae bacterium | reverse complement strand
ACTTGGCCAAAAAACGGCTCTTTTTCGCCATTTTTTCAGCTTTTTTCAGTTGCGTAGCCAAACTATGCGCCTTCAAAAACCTAAAAAACTGACAAAAAATAGCTCGTTTTTGTCTCAAGCACCAAATCGCAAACAAGCTCTAAGGTTGATAGTAGTTGACTCAAAGGGCATATTTCCTGAAAATCAACCATTTAGAAACCATTATCAACAATTATCAACCAATCTGCAACAGGAGGTAAATACTTACCGAACATAAAATGAGGATTCTATTAATTTTTTCCTTCTCAATGGTTTTCCAAGCCTTGTTTTCCCAAGAGCAATTGGGACTGCGCCTTGAAAACTATGCCGGGGCCAGCAGCTTGTCGCTGAACCCAACCGGCAATTTGTCCAACCCGCTGAAATGGGACGTCAACCTGATAGGGGCGGGCCTTTTTTTGGACAACAATTATTTTTTTATAAAAAATACCAATACGCCCGACCTGCTGCGAAATGCGGATGGGTCAGAGTTCCTGTTGGCCAAAGACCTGGAAGGGCAGGTCGGTGCCAATACTTATGTGATGGATTTTTACCAAGACAGCCGGAAACGGTATGCTGCCCTAGGCGGCTATGTTGATGGGCCTTCGGTGGTGGTGAAAATTGGGGAAAACCACTCGGCTGGAATTTTTACCCGAGTTAGGACCATTGTCGCCACGAATGGCCTGAGCAATGATTTTAGCTACTACCTGTATGATGGCCGTGCTTTTTTCGACCCCTTCAGGGTGCCAAAATTCAAGGGGGGCTTGCTGTCGTGGGCTGAAATTGGGCTGAACTACGCCCTGAAAATACCCAACTACAACGGCTACTTTGGCATCGGTGCCAACCTGCGTTACCTGCAAGGCTACGAAGCCGCCTATATGGAAAACAACAGCGATTGGGAGCATACCAAACTGCCCGGCAATTCCATTTCTATAGGCCACCCGGACGGACGTTTTGGCTACACCTCTTCCAGCCTGGAGGGGGATGGTTTTTCTCCCTCCAAAAACGGCAGCGGCCTCGGCTTCGACATTGGGGCCGTGCAGGTTTGGGAAGATGGCGGCGATGTGTACAAGTTTCGTTTGGGTGCTTCGCTGCTGGACATTGGCTATATCCATTTTTCAAAAAATGCGGCAGCGCACCAAGTAAAAACGGACGCTGCCCCAATTTTGACCTTGGACGATTATGAACAATACGAGAATGTAGAGCAGTTTGACGAGCTTGTCCAACTGTTCAGCGAGCAGACTTTGGGCAATTCTTTGGCTTCGAAAGTGGCCGAGGAATTTACAATGACGCTGCCCAGTGCTTTCAGCGTACAAGCGGATTATGCCATTTCTCCCTACTTTTTTGCCAATGCCACTTTGGTGCAACGGATTTCTTTGGGTGGTGCGACCGCCCCCCGTGGGAACCTGTTTGCCTTGACGCCCCGTTTTGAGCACCGCTGGTTTTCGGCTTCCTTGCCCGTCTCTTTGTACAATTGGCAGCACCTGCGGGTGGGTTTTGCTGCCCGATTAGGCTTTTTGGTCATTGGTTCCGATCACATAGGGAGCTTTATCGGCAAGGGGGACTACACAGGCACAGACTTTTATATTGCCTTGAAAATCAATCCATTTGAAACAAATCTGAACCTGTTTGGCGGCGGTGGCGGGAAACGGAAATACGGCGGGAAGGGCAAGGTGAAGTGTTATGATTTTTAGGCATGAGCCGTTGATCTAACTAAAATCTATCTCCGTATTATCCCCGATATTCAAGCTCTGGCGGAAGCCCGTGATGGAGGTATCGTTGCCAACGACAGATTGTTTGAGCACTACCTCCCGCAGGGCAGCAAAGTTTCCGATGATGGAGTCTTTCACGATAGAAGACTCAATGGAAACGTGGCTGCCGATGGTAGCGTGCGGCCCGATGATAGAGTTGCTGATGCTGCAGTTTTCGCCGATGCTCACGGGGTGGATGATGATGGAATTGTCGAATTCCGGGAGGTTGTCAGAGGCATAGCCGGCCTTGTCGAGCAGGATGGCGTTGGTTTCGAGCAGTTTTTCCTTTTTCCCGCAGTCGTACCAGTTTTGCACTTCGAGGGTGGAGAAAGGGGTGCCTTTTTCCAGCATCCGCATGAGGCCGTCAGTGAGCGGGAACTCCCTCTCGCTGCGCAGGTCGTTTTGTATGTTAAAGTCCAGGGCCTCCAGGAGGCAGCCAGCTTCTTTTATTTTATAAACACCCACCATGGCCATGTTCGAGCGGGGGATTTTAGGTTTTTCCACCAGCCGTTTTACCCGTTTTTCCTCGTCAAATTCAACGATGCCGAAGCCCCTGGGATCCAGCACCTTTTTGATGGCCAGGCAAGAGGTGGGCGATTTGACCATCTCATCAAAATCCATGTCCACAATGGTGTCGCCAAAATAAATCATCAGTTCATCCCTGCCTCCTATCACGTCCCTGGCCGTCCAGATAGCATGGCCGCTGCCAAGGCGGTATTCCTGGTGGACAAACGATTTTTTCAAATCAGGGTATTGCTGCTCCACATAGTCCCTGATTTTTTCACCCAAATAGCCCAAAATAAATACAAATTCTTCCACCTCCAGGCTGACCAACCTGTCAATGATAAATGAAATGATGGGCTTGCCTGCCACCGGGATGAGCGGCTTGGGCTGTGTGTAGGTGAGCGGCCGCAGTTGAGTGCCGGCTCCAGCGACAGGTATAATAGCTTTCATATTGGGCAAGGTATTGCTTGGGGCGGTAAATTTCAGTTTTTCTGAGGTAAAAAAGGAATCGGGCCATTTTTAAAAACAAGGTTGTTTGACAAGCCAGTGGAGGAGGGTGTTTATGTGTTTGAGTGTTTGTGTGTTTACGGGTTACTACAAACACGCAAATACATAACTTCAAAGCAAACAATTTGCAGTAGGAGATTTATCGGCGCTTTTTTGTGCCGCCCTATTCTCTATCGTGCAGAAAAGTGAATTTTACAGGCCATCGTCCGATCCCCATCGGCAAATCCTGTACTTTTGCAGCGATTTGCTCACCAAACCACCATACCGATGAAGTTGACTTACTATGGACAATCCGCCTTTCAGGTAGAAATGAACGGCAAACAGCTCGTTTTTGACCCCTTTATTTCACCCAACGAACTGGCTTCCCACATCAAAATTGACCATATAAAGGCTGACTACGTGCTGCTCTCGCATGGCCACGGTGACCATGTGGCCGACGCCGAGCACCTCGCCAAAAACTGCAACGCCACCATCGTTTCCAATTTTGAAATAGTAAGTTGGTACGAAGGAAAGAGCCTGAAAGGCCACCCGATGAACCACGGCGGCAAGTGGAAATTTGACTTCGGAACGGTCAAGTATGTCTATGCCACCCACTCCAGTGTTTTGCCCGATGGCACCTATGCCGGCAACCCCGGCGGCTTTGTGGTTTGGGATGAAAATACTTGCTTCTACTATGCTGGCGACTCCGCCCTGACGATGGACATGAAGCTCATCCCGATGACCTGCCCGAAGCTGGATTTCGCCGTGCTGCCCATCGGCGACAACTTCACGATGGGCTACGAAGATGCTGCCATCGCCGCCGACTTCATTGAATGCGACACCATCGTCGGTTGCCACTACGATACATTTGGTTATATTAAAATAGATAAGGCCGCCGCCAAAAAGGCTTTTGAAGCCAAAGGCAAAAAGTTACTTTTGCCTGCCATCGGCGAAAGCGTTGAAATTTAAAGGTCGTTTTGGTCATTGGTCATTATGGTCATTGGTCATTGGGGTCATTGGTCATTTGGGGTCAATGAAAGTTAGCTGTTAAAAAAAAACCGCCCTTAATTTGAAATGCGGCGGCCACTTAGACTAAATTGCTCAAGTTGAAATGTTCATCCTGCCGAAGGCAGACAAGCGTTCATAGTTCATCATTCATAGTTCATAGTTCAAATAACCATGGGAAAAATCATTGCCATAGCCAATCAAAAGGGCGGCGTCGGGAAAACGACCACGGCCATCAACCTGGCCGCTTGTTTGGCTATTTTGGAAAAAAAGATACTGCTGGTGGACTCCGATCCACAGGCCAATTCCTCATCTGGTGTCGGCATTTTTGAAGATGCCATCGAGCAGAGCCTGTACGATTGCATGGTCAACGAAGCAGACCCGCACGAGGCCATCTACGAAACGGACACCCCCAACCTCCACCTGCTGCCTTCCCATATTGACCTCGTGGGTGCAGAATTGGAACTGGTGATGCGGGAAAAAAGGGAGTTTGTGATGAAAGGTATCCTCGACCAGGTGAAGGACGAGTACGATTACGTCATCGTTGACTGCCTGCCGTCGCTGGGCATCATCACCTTGAATGCGCTTGTCGCCGCCGACACGGTGCTGATTCCAGTGCAGTGCGAATATTTTTCATTGGAAGGCTTGGGCAAACTGCAACAGACCTTTAACCTGGTGAAAAAGAACTTCAACCCCAGCCTGGAAATAGAGGGCATCCTGCTTTCCATGTACGATGGCCGCTTGCGCCTGGCGAACGTGGTGGTGAACGAAGTGCGGGAGTTTTACAAAGAAAAAGTTTTCGACACCATCATCCACCGCAATTCCAAAATCAGCGAAGCACCCAACATGCACCTGCCCGTGGTGATGTACGATGCTGGCAGCCGGGGCACCACCAATTTCCTCAACCTGGCGCAGGAATTTTTAACAAGAAACAAAGACGGGGCGCAAGTGACAGCCCACTGAACATCATGGCAAAACAAGTTCAAAAAAAACAGCTCGGCCTCGGCGTCAGGGCTTTATTGACCAACATAGAAACGCAGACCCAGGAAAAACAGGCCGAAGTAGTGCGGGAACTTACGCATACGGTGGCTATGATCCCTTTGGAGGAAATAGAGGTGAACCCCTATCAGCCGAGGGTAGAATTTGACACAGAGACCTTGGAAGATCTGGCCAACTCCCTTAAAACCCACGGCCTCATCCAACCAATCACCGTGCGCCGCCTGGCCGACAAGCAATACCAGATCATCTCTGGCGAACGCCGCTTCCGGGCCTCCAAAATAGCCGGCCTGACCGAAGTGCCTGCCTACATCCGCCTGGCCAACGACCAGGAGATGATTGAAATGGCACTGGTGGAAAACATCCAGCGGGAAGACCTCAACGCCATCGAGGTGGCCATTACTTACCAGCGGTTGATTGATGAATGCGATTTGACGCATGAAAACCTGTCGGACAGGGTAGGGAAAAAACGTAGCACTGTTACCAATTTTTTGCGTTTGCTGAAATTGCCGCCCGACATACAGCGCAGCCTGAAGGAAGGCGGCATCAGCATGGGCCATGCCCGTGCGCTGTTGGGAGTAGAGGATTTGGCCACACAACACCAAATTTTCAAAGAAATCGTCGCCAAAGATCTGTCCGTGCGGGCAGCGGAAGACCTCATCCGTTATTACTCCAAACCTGCTACGAAAAAACCTGCCCCGGCCAAACTTTCCAACGACTATACCGCCGTGGAGGGCAATTTGAAAAATTACCTCGGCGCCAAGGTCGCACTCAAAGTAAAACCCAACGGCAGCGGCCAGATCAGCATCCCATTTACCTCCACAGAAGATTTGAACCGGCTGCTGGATTTGATTGAAAAGTGATGGGACATTGACTCATTGCTCAATTGCTTCATTGATTTTTTGCTGGATTGACTATTATATTGGCGTTAATGAATGGTAAAATATGGAGGAGGCAATGCGTTTGAAACGTTTTCACGCCATGAAATTTCGATGCTATATTCTTCTCGTCCTTTTGGTTGCATGGTTTGAAAAAACCGTAGCCCAAGTGCAGGATACCTTATTGGTTGGCAGCGACTCCATAGCGCTTGACACCTTGCTGGCTTTGGACACATCCATTGTCCAAATTGACACCAACACTGCGATTGCCCAAATTGATACTACTCATCCAGATTCTTCCAAAACAAAAAAGAAGTTCATCATCCGCCGTTTTTTCAACGACTATCCGAATCCAAATAAAGCAGTTTTACTTTCTCTCGCCGTGCCGGGTGCCGGGCAGTTTTACAATAAGCGCTGGTGGAAAACGCCCTTTATTTATGGCGCCTACTACCTTTTCATCAAGGCAATTCAGAAAAATACCAAAAACTACCGCCGATACAGAGATGCGTACATTCTCGAATTAGCTAGCATGGAACACGAATTTTCAGGTACCCGCTTAAATGCGGGCGATCTTAAGCGCATCCGTGATGGCTACGATAAAAACAAGCAGCTTTCCATTATCGGCCTGGTGGGCCTGCACCTCATCCAAACCGCCGAGGCATTTGTGGACTGCCACCTGAAAACCTTCGATGTGAGCGATGACCTGAGTTTTAAGGTAGGGCCTTCTTTTAACACTACGGCCTACGGCGAGGCCACGGTGGGAATTGGCTTGAGGTTTCAACTTTCAGCTCATTAAGGGAATAGTTTCTCGGAACAATGGAACAGTGAAACAATGGAACAGTGAAACAATGGAACAATGAAACAATGGAACAATAATATCCCTACCCCGGCACCACTTTCACCCCTTCTTTTTTCAACAATCGCAGCACCCCTTTTCCGCCTAATAAATGCCCGGCCCCGATGGCAGCAAAAAGGCTTTGCTGACGGGCCAGTGCAGCGATGCGTTCGGCCATGATTTCGTTGCGGCGGTAGAGCATGATTTTCCGGAGTCCCTTTGCGTTTTTTTTCACCGTTTTAAAAAGGTTGTGAAGGTCGCCTTTGCAGTAGAGATCGGCCAGATGCTGTATGTGTAGCCGATAACGGCTCAGGTTGCGGCCCAGTTCGAGCAGCATTTTCACCTGCATTTCCGCGGGAATTTGTTTCAACACCTCCATTTGTTCCTGGAAAGTCTCGATGCCCAGGAGCTTTTTGTCTGCCTGGCTGGCTTGGCTCCACAGGTATTCGTCCAATGAAACAGGCATATCGGATTGCAGGATTTTGCCGCCGATTACATTGACGACCATAAAAGGAAGGGAACGCTGGAAAAGATCCAAGTCGAGTTGGGCGCTTTTCAACAGCCGCTGGCGCAGTCTTGCATATTTTTTAGGAGGGATAAAATCTTGCAGCATTTGGCCTTTTGGCAGCAACATGGTAGCGCTGTCAAAATCCCCAGCCGCTTCGTCCAGGTGGAACTCGGCGGCAAAAGCTTCACAAGCGCCCATTTTTTCCAAAACATTTTCAACACCTTCAAAAGCCCGCTTGTCCTGCACGTGCATCGTGCCGAAGACATAGGAGGGGACGGCGATCCCTTCGCCCGTCAGCTTCCACAGCAGGCTTTGCTTTTTAGGTTTCATTGAAATTTGGTAGGGAAAAGTAGCCCTTGCCCTGAAATTGCCAGCTTTTTGGAAAAAAGAAACTGGGCTAAACAGGGCAAGGCCGAAAGGCGGGAAAAAATTACTCGTAGTCGAAAGGCAGTACCTTCGAGTTTTTCACGGTCGAAAGCGTCATCAGCGTTTTCAGGCGCTCGATTTCTTCGATTTGCGACAGCGTTTTGAACAACAACTGCTCGTAGGACGGGATGTCGGCACAAACGATTTTGATCAGGAAATCCGCTTCGCCCGTGATGATATAGCACTCCACGATTTCGTCAATAGCCTTGATTTTTTCAAGGAAATTGTTGAGTGCGTTCTCTTTTTGCCAGGCCAGCGACACCTGCACGAATGTCTGCACATTCAGGCCGATGCTCTGCGGACTGACTTGAGCGTGATAGCTCTCGATGTAGCCAGCAGTTTCGAGTTTTTTCACCCTTTCGAGGGTAGGTGCTGGCGAAAGTCCAATTTTTTTGGACAGGTCCAGGTTGGTGATTTTGCAATTTTCCTGGAGGATTTTCAGGATTTTGAGGTCGGTGCGATCGAGTTTATCTGCCATGTTAACTTATTTGTAATGCTATAAGCATTTTGGGCCAATAGCAGTTGATGGATGAAGGTTAATGAAGAATCCGGCGAATTAGTTTTGGCGATGGATATTTTTGTTAAAATTTCCTTTGTCACCAAGCTGCAAACATCTAAAAAAAACGGCATTCAAACATTATTCTTTCAAAAAAACGGCGCAAGATAGGAACTTGTAGAATGATCTAAAATAAATTCGGCGTAAAACCTGCGATAATTTTTTTTGAAAACCAAATTGGCAGCAAATCAACAATAAAATTTTGACGCCCCGCGCTTAAACAGGGTGTCAGCAGGATGGCAGGCAGCTGCAAAGCAAAATTTCATCTTTTTGTACCTTTGCAAACTTTACGGCACGACGGTTGTTTCAAAATCCATCGTTAAATTCATTTTTAAACACAAAAAAATAGCAATATGGCATTCGAAGTCACAGATGGCAACTTCCAAAAGGAAGTGCTGGACAGAAAGGGTGTTTCCGTCCTCGATTTTTGGGCTGAATGGTGCGGGCCATGCCGCATGATCGATCCCATTATTAAAAACCTATCCACTGAATACCAGGAAAAAGATGTCTTGGTAGGAAAAGTGAACGTGGACGACAACCCGGAAATACCTGTAAAATATGGCATCATCAGCATCCCGACCATCCTCATCATCAAGGACGGGCAGGAAGTGAAGCGGCAGGTTGGCTATACCACCCAGGCCAACCTGGCAAAGCTGATTGACGCACAGTTGTCTTGATAGCCTTTCCGATTTCAATCAACGAATAAAGATTTAGCTTTTCTCATATAAGCCCCCAGGCTGCCCAGGCAGTTTGAGGGCTTTTTTTAATAGAAAAATGTCCGTGCCCAATCCAACACAGTTTGCCGCCTGAAAAACACCCAAACCATCCCTGCCACCAGCCCGAAAAAAAGCATTATCCTGATAAAGCGGATGCTGCCATCGTAGCGTTCCTTGCGGCTTTTATATTTCCTTTTTCTTGATTGGTAGATCATTGCTCATTGTTTCATTGCTTCATGGTTGCATTGTCAACGCTGTGAAGGAAGCAGTACAATCCCTTTATTATAAACTTCATGATTTCATTGCTTCATAGTTGCATTGTCAATGAAACAATGATACAATGATACAATGCAGCCATGAAGCACTCTTAAATCTTAAACTGCATTTCTTCCACTGCGGCCTCCTGAACCGGCTTGGCTTCTGGTATCGGCAGCGGTTCTGGCACTACTGCCCCACCCCTTGCTTTTGGTTTCGCTACTTCCAGTTCCGATTCGTCGGAAATAGATGGCGGCACGGACGAGGCATCCACCAGGCCCTCCAGGCGCTCTTCTTTTTTAAACAAGGACTTATCGTTGTCAAACAGCTCAATCAGTTCATCAACTGTCACATCGTGGTCGCCACGGCGGTAGTGGTTGGGCGAGCGGGGCGCATCCAAAATATCGGTGGCGATAAACTGGCCCAACTGATAATAAGATTCCCACTGCACGGGGTCGAAAAACTGGTCGGCAGTCGGCTCGTGAGGGAATTCCGGGTGGTAGATTTTATATTTAAACGTGTCGAATTGCAGGTTTTTTTCGCCCCTGGCGTCGAACTCCGGCACGAATAGCTTGCGAGGCGCCGTGACCGATGACTTGATGTAAACCAGTGTGCCGACCTTTATTTTCTCGCTGCCGTTCTTGTCGCTGATGGCCGCCAGTTTTTTGCTCACGAACTCCTCGGCACTTTTTTGCAGGCGGTCAAATTCGGCGGCGGGGATGTCGGTTCCCCGCTCGGCTTTCAAGTCCACCCGAAATTTTAGTACCCCCTTGTTTTCCCTCGCATAAAAATAGTTGACAAGTGCTTCCATTTTAAATTCCCGCTCGATGTTTTGGCCATTTTCCCTCACTTTCTTTTTGTAAAAAACAGGGTTCCCGTTTTCGTCCTTCAGTTCAAACTCTTCCCAGATTTTGTACAAATCCGCTATCGAATAGCGCTTTTGCGAGTAGCCCGAAGAGGCTTTGGGCCGGATGATATCAACGGGGTCCTGCCCGTTGCGGAAGACGATGGCGATGCCCAGTTCGTTCCTCGCCCGGATGGATAGGTTTTCCAAATCGGCAAAAGTGCTCAGTGGATCAGCTCCGGCATCCACGGCGATGATAAGGCGGCAGCCCCGGCGCAGCAGTTCATACACAGCGAGGTTTTCAATATGGCCGCCGTCGGAGATGTTCAGTTTGCGGTTGCTGGTGCCGATTTTTGAAAAAAGCTCCTTGAAAAAATAATTGGGCCACCAGACGATGTAAGTCGCCCATGCTGGGAGGAAACTCCGCTTTTGCGACAGCGGGTTGTTGACCCAAAAACCCCAGCGGGCGTTGAACAAAGTCATCATCACGCTGAGCAGTTTATTGGAATAAATGCCCATGCCAGGGTTCACCGCTGCCGCCGAAATGGTGAGCGCAGCAGGCAATGTCATGTGTTTATAACCTGGGAATTCGGCGGTTTTTACATAATTCGAGAGTTTGGAGCCACAAAAAGTGGGCGACAGCAAAAAGTAGTCGCTGGCCTTTGCCCCCTTGAATTTGTCGTCGCCACCGGGGTTTTGCAGGTTGAGGCAGGTATTGATGAGTGCATACGGGGCCAGGTAGCCCTGGTTTTCGGGGAAGGCATTTTCCCTCATGGTAAAAACGTCTTTCACCAAGAGGTTTTTGTACTTGCCGCCGGTGTGCGCCAGGAAGGCATCGGCCAACTGCTTGCGGTAGTAGCGGTGGAAGCTCAGCGAGTTGGGGTTGAGGAAAAAACCAGAGGCATACAGCGCCGCCGCTATCAACAAGGAAGCCCGTACCTCGGTGCCTTGCAGGTCAACTTCGGTCTCTATGTTCAAAACAGCCCCGACCCCCAGGAACAACAGGAGCGCCAGCGCCAGTGTTGATTCTATTTTGTTGAAGAATTTCGAGATGTTTAAGTCAAAGTTTAACAACAAATTGCAAATGAAATGCGCCGCCACAATGCCACCCAGTACGTACAGCGCCGGCACGAAAAGCAGCATTAAATTTTCCCACTTGAACATGGATACGTTCACGTCAAAAAATGGTAGCGAGGCAAAAGCCCGGAACAGCAAGGCAATAATGGCCACCGTGACGGCCAGGCTGACCAAGCTCATCAGCCAACTCACCATGTAGCCCACTGCCAGCAGGAGGGTGTTCCAAAGCTGCTCCCACTTGCCCTGACCGGGGATGAAGTAATTGCCATACTGGCGCAGGTGCTCGATCTTGTTGTCGTCGAACAACTCGTCGAAGCCGTTTTTCTCTTTCACAGTCGCCTGAATATATGCGCCTGTATAGCCGCCGCCCGACACCGTGGAGAGGTAGTCGGCCTTTTCGAGGATTTTGAAAACGTTCATCGTCCGCAAGAATCCAAGGTTGATGGTGGCCGAACGGATGCCCCCGCCCGACATGGCAATGCCGAATTTGTTTTCGTCAAATTTTGAGGCAGCTTCTTCGCTGAACAAACGCTTGCGCCGCTCGGTTAGCATGGCTTTTTCTTCCTTTAGGACAGTGTTGAGTTTGTAGGTTTCCATTGTTTCATTGTTTCATTGTTTCATTGTTTCATTGTTTCATTGCTGCTCCCTACTCCTCAAAAGTAGAGGGGGCGGGGGTGAGGTGTGTTTCATTGTTTCATCGTCAATAATGCAATGAATCAATGCAGCAATGAATCTCTATTCAATATTTTAGTTTTGTATCTGTGTATTGAATCAATTGGTGAATGGCTTTGGGTAGTTTATCCAATTCGCCTACAATATGGTCAATTTCTGCATGGGTAAGGAGTTTTCTGGCACAAGCCTTCCTTGTCCAATCCCTTGATTCTTCCATAGAACCAAAGCTGTAACGGTAAAAATGTATTTTTCCCTTTTTGTGAAATCTTCCAAATCCTTCCGCAATATTGGCAGAAATAGAGTCCGTAGCTTCGATATACTGTTTGCCTGTGCTCCATTTTGCGAAATTTTCCCATTTCATTACCAACTCCCAAACAAAGTTGCTCAAGTTATAAGCAATGACATAGGCATCTATTTGACCCAGTGTTAAGTAAGTCTTCTCCATAGTTGTTTAGCGTTTTTCAATGAAACAATAGAACAATGAAACAATGAATCACAATCTGGATGTCATCAGCAAATCCAAATCCGTGTATTTGATGTCGAAGCGGCGGGAGAGGTAGGTGTTAGTGAGTCGGCCCTTAAAGGTATAAACGCCGTTGCGCAGGCCAGCATGTTCGTACAACAGCTCTTCCATGCCGCCCACTTTGCCCGCCCGCAGCAGCAGCGGGGTGAAAATATTGCTAATGGCAATGGAGGCCGTGCGGGGCACCTTGGAGGCCATATTTGGCACACAATAATGGATTACGCCGTGCTTGATGAAGGTGGGGCGTTGATGGGTAGTCATTTCGGAAGTTTCAAAACAGCCCCCCTGGTCAATGCTCACGTCTATGATGACAGAACCGGGCTTCATTTTCTCCACCATACTTTCGGTGACGATGACGGGCGCCCGGCCCGTTTTGGAATGGACTGCCCCAATGACCACATCGGCAGTCAGCAGTTCTTTTTCTATTTGATAGGGGTTAAAGGTAGAAGTATTCAATTGCCGCCCCACGTGCCTTTGCAGCCGCATGAGTTTATAAACGTCGTTGTCGAACACCCTGATTTCAGCCCCGAGGCCAAGTGCTACCCGTGTGGCTGATTCGCCTACCACCCCCGCACCCAGTATCACGATTTTGGCGGAAGGAACACCTGCAATACCTGCCAGCAAAACGCCCTTGCCTCCGCTGGTGGTGGACAGCAGTTCGCCCGCCGTCAATACAGCGCCAATGCCCGCCATTTCGCTCATCACCCGCACCATGGGAAAGGAGCCACTGTCGTCCTGGATGTATTCCATCGCCAGGGCGGTGATCTTTTTTTGCAACATCCGCTGCATGAATTCTTTGGACAACACAGGCAAGTGGAGCGGGGAAATGACGATCTGGTTGGGGTGGCACAATTCGATATCTTCCATGGTGAGTGGGGCCACTTTCAGGATGATGTTCGCTTGGAACACTTTTTCTTTTTCGTATGCTACCTCTCCGCCCGCCTCGGAATATCGGTGGTCGGTATAATTGGCCTTTTCGCCTGCACCGGCCTCCAGCACCACCCGATAGTCGTTGCCGGTGAGGGTCGCCACGGCGGAAGGCACGAGGGCGATGCGGTTTTCCTGCAAGGTCTCCACTTTGGGCACCCCGATATACATGCCGCCTTTTTTAGGTTCTAGGGCGAGCATTTCCGGCTGCGGCTGTAGTTGCCCTTCAGTCAGCGATTTCGGGATGGGTATTTTCTTTTTTGTCGTTTCTGCCATAGTTGGTTGATCGTTGGTTTGGTCATGGCCTATAGATTTTTCCGATATTTTCGATGACCAAACGATAGCCTACAAACATACGCAAAAACTTGTTGTAAAAAAGAAATGCTGGAAAGGATTTTGGCCCAAATTACAACGGCTAATGGCCTTCCTGCCCGATGGCGACCTGCCGACTGCCATCGTCCAAGACTGTTATTTTTATTGGAACAAGCTCTTCCGGAAGGAGTTTTTCGACGATGCCCGGCCATTCTATCAGGCAATAAAAATCGTCGTACAAATAGTCTTCGATGCCGATTTCCTGTGCTTCTTCAGTGCTTTCCAAACGGTACAGATCAAGGTGGTGGATGAGTTGTTCCTGACCGTTTTTATCCAAATAAGTGTATTCATTGACCAAGGAATAAGTAGGGCTGGTCACTTTTTCCCGCACTTGAAAATGCCGGCAAAAGGCTTGAACGAAGGTGGTCTTCCCTGCGCCAAGATCACCGGTGAGGGCGATTTTTTTTTTGTTTTGGGCAAAGGATAGCACCGCTTCGACGGCAGCGGGCAGTTCGTTTTCCGAGTGAATGGTGATTTGCATGGGGCAAAATTACGTGGGGCTGCTCAGTTTTTTGCGGAAGCCGCCCTCACTGCCATCGCCGCCACCCCCGCTGTCAGCAGCGTCGCCACCCAAAACAGGGGCTTGCATTCCATTTTGAAAGCGGCACAGTAAAACATGCCGCCCAAAATGCCGCCGATGATAGGCCCAACAATTGGTATGGGCGAGTATGCCCAATCGCTGCCGCCCTTGCCTTTGATGGGCAAAATAAAATGGGCAATGCGGGGCGCCAAATCCCTGGCCGGGTTGATGGCGTAGCCCGTCGTGCCACCGAGCGACATGCCGATGGCTACAACCAATGCGCCTACGACGATGGGGTTCAGGCCCTCGGTAAATTGGTTGGCACCAATAAAAAGGACGCCCGCCGTCAGCACGAAGGTGCCGAGTATCTCGCTGAAAAGATTGGCCCAGGTGGAACGGATGGCGGGGCCGGTGCAGAAGACGGCCAGTTTGGTGGCAGGGTCTTCCGTCTTGCCCCAATGTGGCAGGTAGTGAAGCCAAACCAGCACCGCCCCGGTGAAGCCGCCCAGCATCTGTGCCAGGATGTAGGCTGGCACATTGGCCCAATCGAAACTGCCCTCGGCGGCCAGGGCCAGGGTAACGGCAGGATTGAGGTGCGCTCCGCTGATACTGCCGACGGCATAAATAGCCATGACCACCCCCAATCCCCAGCCGAGGGTGATGACGATCCATCCGCCGTTCTCCGCTTTTGAGTTTTTCAAGACAACCCCTGCCACAACGCCGTCGCCGAGCAGAATTAGCAACATAGTTCCAATAAATTCTCCCCAAAAAGCAGACATGTGATATTTCGTTTTGTGATTTTTGCGGAAAGGCTACATTTGTAGCTCAGCTCCCAAGCCTCAAAAAAAATAAATTTCCCTGAACATTTGAATCATGGCCCACATTTAATCCCTAAAGGACATCTTGCTTACCGATTGAAAACAAAAAAGCATAATCCCTGATGGCACCTTTCTACCCTGCTTGAACATATTTTTTCCAAACCAACTAACAACACAACGGCTATGCTACATCTGTTTAAACTCCCATTCAGGGCAAGGTTCTTTTCGTCCGACGACGACCATTTTTCACACAATCTGGCCACGGGCGTCCTCGCCAATTACCTGCGGCACAAGCGGAACCTATCGGGCGAAGAGCTTGAACGTGCCTGTGAAATCACCGCCAAAGAAATGGAAAGTCTGCGCCAACAATTCCAGGGGCCAAACGAGATAGACCAATACGAACTGATGTCCTCCGCCCTGCGCCGCATTGAAGATAAACTGGGATGAAATAGCTTATAGCTCACGCTGCCAAGTTTTACGCATGGTTGATAAAGTTGATAAGGGTTTATAAAAGGTTGATTATCAACTCTTATAAATCTCATCAACCCTCATCAACCCTGCACAAAGAATGACAGCTCGCAGTGTAAATAACTACTGTACCGATTTTGAAGCCGCCCAACCTGCGCCCGGCTACCCAGCAAAAAACTGGCAGCCGGGTGTTTTTTTGCTCCTTCGGCAACACAGCCGATACCTATCGGCTTAGGCTGTCCTGTTGCACGGCATTCACGCCGCTGTCGCCCTGAAGGGCTGACAACAGGGCAGCTTAAAAGCTGTGCTACCCCTACAAAAATTGTCAAAAAAACGCTTTTATTGCCGGATGAAGCTCAGGACAAATCTTCTCCTCCTACTTTTTACCACTTCCATCAGCCTTTTTTTGGGCGAAATGCTGCTACGGTTCCTGGCCGTGCCGGAAGGTTTTAACCACCACCAGCTCTACTGCGAATACGACCCCCTGCTCGGCTGGCGAAAACAGGCCAATATCACCGGCCACCATCATACGCCCGAATACGAAGTGTGGGAACAGCTCAATACGATGGGCATCCGTGGGCCGGAATACCCCGTGGCGAAGGACAGTGGCGAAACCCGAATCCTCATCCTCGGCGATTCCTTTGCGGAGGGCTATACCGTCGGCTTTGACAGCCTTTTTTCTGAAATTTTAAAAGACTCGCTCCAGGGGAAATGCCCGGGAGGCAACTTTCAGGTTACCAACACTGGCACGGGCGGTTGGTCCACCGATCAGGAACTGCTCTATTTTGAAAAGGAGGGAGGCCAATTTCAGCCCGATTTCACCATTCTGATGTTTTGTATAAATGACCCTTGGTACAACAACCAGGCAAGCTACTGGCGGGGCAGCAAGCCACTTTTCAAAATGGCTGGGGACAGCCTTTCACTGACAAATGTGCCTGTACCGCAGCCGGGGTCGGGTACTTTTTTTCAAAAAGTAAAAGCCTGGCTGATGGCAAATTCCGAATTGGTAAAAAGGCTCAAAAACGCAAAGGACAAACTGTATTACAAAACTTCGGAAAACCAATTGCCCGACGAATGGAAGGTGTTCCGTGCGCAGGCCAGCCCTGAAATTGAAGAAGCCTGGAAAATAACCTCGGCCCTCCTTGCCCGCCTGAAACGCAGCAACGAAGCCGTTGGCAGCCAGTTGCTGGTATTTTACATCCCCGAAAAAATAGAAGTGTATGAAGACAGTTGGCAGGGTTTCCTGGAAACCTATTCCCTGGATGCAATGGCTGTTGATAAAAAACTGCCACGGAATAACCTTCAATTTATTTGCAACGACCTCCAGATCCCCTTGCTCGATCCGACAGATTTTTTTGTCCAATATGCCAAAGAACACCCTGACAGGCGCTTGTATTTTCAAAATGACTGGCACTGGAACGTGGAAGGCAACCGGCTGGTGGGCAAGCTGCTCAACGAGGCGATTTATTGCGACGGCTACATATTTTTCTAAAAAAGGGCAGAAGACTCCTCTCCATCTTGCCCCTATTCCCCCAATTTCACAATTTCCAATTTCACAATTTCCAATCCCACCTACCTTTGCACTTCCGAAAAACAGCAACACATGAAGTTTGAAGATTATCACTTGGCCTCTGACATTCTGAAAGGCATCCAGCAATTGGGGTTTAAACGGCCAACGGACATCCAGTTCAAGTCTATGCCGCCCATATTCCGGGGCGAAGACGTGCTGGCCGTAGCGCAGACAGGGACAGGAAAAACAGCGGCCTTTGCCATCCCCGTGCTGAACATGCTGCACAACCGCATGGTGAACGCCCAACGAGTGGACGGTGTGAAGTGCATCGTCATGGTGCCGACGCACGAACTGGCCTTACAGATAGCTGACGTGTTCAAGGGCATCGGGCGTTTTACCAAAATAAAAGTGTTAGCGCTCATCGGCGGCGTGGACCAAGACCCACAGATCGAAACGCTGGAAAAACGGGTGGATATACTGGTGGCCACGCCGGGCCGCATGTTCGACCTCATCAGCCAAGGGCACTTGCGGGTTCACCGGGTGGAAACGCTAATTTTGGACGAGGCCGATCACATGCTCGATCTGGGCTTCATTGACGACATCCGGGACTTGGTGACAAAACTCCCCAACCGCCGCCAGACGCTTTTCTTCTCGGCCACTATCAACGAAAAAATCAAAAAACTGGCCTATTCGCTCATCCACCAAAACGCCATCCGCATACAGGTATCGCCCAAAGACCCCGTTGCGAAAAACGTCGAACATGCCGTCGCCTTTATCGAAATGGACGAGAAACGCTTCTTCCTGGAGCGCTTGGTCAACCAACATCCCGACAGCAAAATCCTCGTGTTCGTGCGGACCAAGGTGCGGGCCGAGCGGGTGAGCAAGGCCATGGAACGGGCTGGCATCGAAACCATTTTCATCCACAGCGGAAAGGATCAGGACGAACGCAACGAGGTGATGCGCCAATTCAGGAACGGCAAAATCAAAGTGCTCATCGCCACTGACGTGACTGCCAGGGGCATTGACATCCCAGATGTGGATTATGTGGTAAACTACGACCTGCCCGACAAGGCGGAAAACTACGTCCACCGGGTCGGGCGCACGGGTCGTGGCACCAAATATGGACAGGCCGTTACCTTTTGCAGCACGGAAGAAAAGCCCATGCTGGCTGAGGTGGAAAAGTACGTACTTAAGAAAATAGCCATCTTGGATCTGACCAGGGCGGACAAGGAAGAGGCCATCATTTTTTCAAAAGACCCAGTGATTGACATGAAAAAACTGATGGAGGAGGTGGAGGCGTTTGAGGCAAGTAAAAAGCGGAAGAAAAACAAGAAGTTGAAGTAGGCTGTCCGACCAAACTATACTTATCAAACATTCCTTTTTTTGAAATAGGTTAATACCTTTACCCGCCTGAATGGACGCTACCCTTCCATGGTTGCATCTTTTGGAAAACGGCCTTTCCTGGCAAGGGCCTCAAAAGTTCGATCATCCACCCTTTCACCCAATTGATAGAACGGCATCGGAGTTTCTAACTCTACATCTTAGGCATTCACCATCTTAATCATCAGCATGAAAAAACTGATTACAACTGCATTGGCGGCACTGGTTTCCGTCTTTTGTTTTTCCCAGAACATTCAAAATCCCTGGCAGGACGTGCCGGAGCGGGATTTTGCCAAAAAAAACCAGGAACGCCGCATCGCCCCGCAAAAATACCGCAGCCTTTCATTGGATTTGACCACGCTCGATAGCATCCTGGCCAAAGCGCCCATGCGCTTTTCACAAGCGGCGGAGGGTAAAAAACCCCTCCTTTCCATCCCCATGCCCGACGGCAGTTTCCTTGATTTTGAATTGGTGGAAGCGCCCATCATGCACCCCGATTTGGCAGCACGGTATCCCTACATCCGCTCCTTTGCTGGCATCAGTACCGACGACCCTACGGCATACCTGCGTTGTGGCGTCACGCAAAAAGGCTTCCATGCCGTCATATTTTCCGCCCGGCACAGCACGGTTTATATTGATGCCTATGCCGAGGGCGACGCAGGGTATTATATCAGTTATTTAAAAAAGGATTATCAAAAAACTGAAGCTTTCGAGTGCCTGGCCGATGAACTGCCGGAAAACCAGTTAAAAGCTGGCGGCCCTGGCGGCGACCTGCCCGAACTGGCGGGCGACTGCAAGATGCGCACCTATATGTTGGCACTTGCCTGTACGGGCGAATATGCCCAGTTTCACGGCGGTACTGTGCCACTGGTCATGGCCGAATACAACGTGGCTATGACGAGAGTGAACGGCGTTTTTGAAAAAGACCTCCGTGTCACCATGCAACTGGTGGCCAATACCGACGATCTCATTTTCCTGAATGCTTCAACAGACCCGTATTCAAACGGCAATGGCAGTACCATGCTGGGCCAGAACCAAACCACCTGCGACAATGTAATCGGCAACAGTAATTACGACATCGGCCATGTCTTTTCAACGGGTGGCGGAGGTGTTGCCTCGCTTTTTTCTGTTTGCAGCACCAACAACAAAGCCAGGGGCGTCACCGGCCAAAATTCCCCGATTGGCGACCCATTTTACATTGATTATGTGGTACATGAAATGGGGCATCAATACGGCGCCAACCACACACAAAACAACGATTGCAACCGCAATGATCCCACGGCGATGGAACCCGGCAGCGCCAGCACCATCATGGGTTATGCGGGCATTTGTGCCCCTGATGTGCAGGCACACAGCGATGATTACTTCCACATTATCAGCATTTTGGAAATGAGCGACCACATCACGGGGGGCGGAAATTTCTGCGCTTCGACCGTGACGGGCGGCAACAGCGCACCGTCCATTTCACTGCCCAGTTCGTTTTACAATGTGCCTGTTTCCACGCCTTTTGTGCTGAGGGCCAATGGCTCTGACCCAAACGGCGATGTTTTGACTTACTGCTGGGAACAAATGGACAACGAAGTGGCTACCATGCCCCCCCAGCCCACCAATACAGTCGGCCCAGCTTTCCGTTCGCTGCCTCCTGTAGAAGAGCCTTATCGTTATTTTCCCAACCTTCCATCGTTGTTGTCCAATACCAACACAACTTGGGAGGTGTTGCCCGCCGTGTCACGAAGCATGAATTTCTTTTGTACGGCCAGGGACAACCATATCGGTGGCGGCTGCACCAACGAGGCCAACCTAACCCTGAGTTTTACTGCCAGCGCTGGGCCATTCGTGGTGACTGCCCCAAATGGTTCAACAGTCGTATGGACAGCTTTGAACAACGAGACCGTGACCTGGAATGTGGCCAATACCAACCTCGCCCCAGTAAGCACGGCCAATGTTGAAATCCTCTTGTCGGTGGACGGTGGCTTTACTTATCCATACACCTTGGCTGCCTCCACGCCAAACGATGGCTCGCAGACGGTAGCCGTACCAAACATCACATCCACCCTGGCCAGGATCATGGTAAAAGGTGTGAACAACATTTTCTTCGATATTTCGGATAAAAATTTCACCATCCAGGCACCGCTGTTCCCCACCTTTACCATGACGGTTGACCCGCCCGTGAATACGACATGCGTGGGGCAGGATGCAGTATTTTACCAAATCAACGTGCAACCAGTAGCTGGTTTTAACCAAAATGTATCCTTCAGCGCTACTGGTGTACCGCCTGGGGCCACTATTTCCTTCAACCCGCCCGCATTGATTCCGCCTGGTTCGTCCACCATGTTGCTCACCAACCTGGATGCAGTTCCGCCCGGCACTTACAATATAACAGTAACTGGTACAAGCCTCACGCTGATGAATTCTGTGCCGGTACAACTCGTGCTATTGGATACCATCGCTGGCCCTCCATTGCCCATCAGCCCCGCCAACGGTGCAACGGGCGTTGCTTCTTCCCCTACCCCACTGACTTGGCAGCCTGTGGCCAATGCTAGTTATTATTTTGTACAAATAGCCACCGACCCCGGCTTTTCAAATATTGTACAGTCAGACACGACCTCTGCGACCACTTTTTTGGCCAATACAAGCGAAGCCACCGTCTATTATTGGCGGATCAGGGCGGTGAACCTTTGCGGCAACGGGCCTTATTCCACCACTTTTGCCTTCCAAACCGAAAAACTGGAATGCGCATATTATGAAAGCAATCCTGCGCTGCCTATTCCCAACACTGCCCCACCCATCATGGTGATGGATATTATTAGCGTGGCGGAAGATTTTCCGCTGGCCTCTTTGGAAATGGAACTGGATATTTCCCATACCTGGGTGAGCGATTTGATTGTGGATATCGTAACACCAGACGGCACGACCCTGCACTTGTTCGACCAGCCCGGCTTACCTGGCAGTGATTGTGAAGAAGACGATATTTTGATAAAACTGACGGATACCGCTGCCAATTCTGCAGCCGATCTGGAAAGCACCTGCAATACAACCCCTCCGGCCATTGATGGCCAATTCCAGCCGCTCAGCCCTTTTGCGACTGCCAACGGGGAAAGCACGCAAGGGGATTGGAAATTGATCATTCAAGATGTTTTTACGGACGATGGAGGGATGCTGAACCATTGGTCGCTCGACTTCTGCGGCTCAGTCGTTTTGCCACCTGCCACCCTGCTGATAAACCTCCCGCTCGTAGTGCAGGCAGGGCAAAACGGCACCATTACAAGCAGCCTTTTGCAGGCCCAGGGTGCGCCTGGAAGTTCTGTTTTTACTTTGCTTACGCTGCCCGCAAACGGAATTTTATACTTGCAGGGTATTCCATTGAATATTGGCGGCTCATTTACACAGGCTGATATCAACAGTGGCTTTTTGGTGTACGGACACGATGGCAGCAACTCAACTGCCGACGATTTTCATTTTGACCTCACGGACGCCAACGGCGGCTGGCTGCACGATCAAATTTTCAACATTGAAATTTTAACCAATACACTGTCGGCCACGGCGGAATTGACCCAAGGCATTACTTGCCACAACGACAACAACGCCATCATAACGATTGTGGCCACTGGCGGTAATATCCCTTTGATTTACAGCCTGAACGGCGGGCCTTCACAGGGCAGCCCTGTCTTCACCAACCTCGGCCCAGGCACTTATACCGCCACAGTGGAGGATGCACTCGGTTTTACCCTCACCACGAACAGCGTGACGGTGGTCAACCCGCCCGCCATCACGATGTCCGCCAGCGTAAACGACGACGATATTACCGTGAGCGCCAGCGGCGGCACGGGCAGCCTGGAATACAGCATTGACGGGGTAAATTTCCAAAGCAGCAATGTCTTTTTGGATTTGCCAAATGGCATTTACACCATCACCGTACAAGATGAAAATGGCTGTACTGAAACGACCTCCGCTACCGTGGCCGTCAATACATTGGTCGTCATTGCCGTCGAAACGCCCATCAGTTGTTTTGGGGCAAATGATGGCGAAATAACCGTGGTGGTCGTAGGAGGCGGCAACCCGCCTTTCGAGTACAGCCTGAACGGTGGGCCGTTCCAAAGCAACCCGGTTTTTACCAATCTCGGCCCAGGCGCTTATACAGCGACGGTGATGGATGCCGATGGTTTTACCCAAAGCACAAGCTCCCTCACGCTGAGCAACCCACCACAATTGACGGCTGCCGCCACTGTCGCTGGCGATACTATTACCGTCAATGCCAACGGCGGCACGGGCAACCTGGAATACAGCATTGACGGGGTGAGCTACCAAAGCAGCAATGTCTTCCCCAATTTGCCGAACGGCACTTATACCATTACCGTTTTGGACGAAAACGGCTGCACGGCCACCACAATGGCCACCGTTTCGGTAAACACTTTGAACATTTTAGCTACCGTTACACAAGGCATTGATTGCTTTGGTGAAATGACAGGAGAAATTTCGGTCACGGCCAGCGGCGGCAACCCACCTTATACTTTTAGTTTAAATGGAGGGCCGTTCCAAAGCAGCACTATTTTCAGCGACCTCGGCCCCGGCAGCTACGAGGTGGAGGTGATGGACGATGACGGTTTTACCCAAACCAGCAACAGCGTGACGATAAGCCAGCCCAGCCAGATTATCGTTTCGGCTTCCGTCGCCGATGACACCATCACCGTAAATGCCAGCGGCGGCACGGGCAACCTTGAATACAGCATTGACGGGGTAAACTTCCAAGGTAGCAACGTCTTCCCCAACCTGCCCAACGGCACTTATACTGTTATTGTTTTAGATGAAAATGGCTGCACGGCCACAACCACGGCCACTGTTTCGGTGAACAACCTGAACATCTTGGCGGCCATTACGCAAGGCATTGATTGTTTTGGGGAAATGACAGGGGAAATCACGGCCACAGCCAGCGGCGGCAACCCGCCCTATACTTATAGTTTAAATGGCGGGCCCTTCCAAAGCAGCACTGTTTTCAGCAACCTCGTCCCCGGAAGCTACGAGGTGGAGGTGATGGACGGCGACGGTTTTACCCAAACCAGCAACATTGTGACGATAAGCCAGCCCAGCCAGATCAGTGCCTCGGCAAGTGTCGCTGGCGACACCATCACCGTGAGCGCCAGTGGTGGAACGGGCAGCCTGGAATACAGCATTGATGGGGTGAACTTCCAAGTCAGCAACGTCTTTGCTGGCTTGGCGCCGGGCATTTATACAATCACGGTTTTGGACGAAAATGGCTGCACAGCAACGACCAGTGCAACCATCGCTGCGCCGCCCTTGGTCATCTCAGCCAACGTGGTGCAGGTTGTTGGTTGTTTTGGTGAAATGACCGGAGAAATATCAGCCACCGTGAGCGGCGGCAACCCACCCTATCAGTTTAGCCTCAATGGCGGGCCGTTCCAAAGTAGCTCTACTTTCAGCAACCTGGCCGCAGGAATTTACACCGTGACCGTGATGGATGAAGATGGTTCGACGCAGACCAGCAACAGCGTGACCGTCACCACACCCTCGCTGTTGACCGCCAATGCCGTAGTCAATGCAAACGATATTACCGTCAATGCAAACGGAGGTACACCTGGATATTTGTACAGCGTCAGCGGTGGTCCATTTCAAGGCAGCAACCAGTTTTTTGATTTGCCAAATGGGAGCTACACGGTCGTAGTGGCCGACGCCAATGGTTGTTCCGCCACGACTACCGCTGTAGTTTTGTTCAACAACCTGATCGCACAAATTTCCATCACGCAGGGCATCGGTTGTTTTGGCGAAAATGATGGGGAAATCACTGCATCGGCCAGCGGTGGCAGCACACCTTACGAGTACAGCCTGAACGGTGGGCCTTTCCAAAGCAGCCCCGTTTTTGACAGCCTCGGCACCGGGAATTATATCCTGACCGTGATGGATGCCGATGGTTTGACCCAAAGCAGCCCAAGTATCGCATTGGCGCAGCCAGCACTGCTAACGGCAACTTCTTCGGTGGTGGATGATGACGTGACGGTGACTGCAACAGGCGGCACCCCTCCTTTCCTGTACAGCCTGGATGGCATCACTTACCAATCCAGCAACGAGTTTTTCAATTTGCCCAATGGCACTTATAATATCCAGGTGCTGGACGAAAACGGCTGCAGCACCACAACGACGGCCACCGTTTTCACCAATACGCTGAACCTGCTTGCTACCATTACCCATTCTATCAGTTGTTTTGGGGGGAATAATGGTGAAATAACGGTGGTGGCCAGCGGTGGCAACCTTCCTTATCAATTTAACCTGAACGGCGGGCCTTTCCAAAGCAGCAACATTTTCCAAAATGTGGCCGCAGGCAGCTACACCGTCATGGTGATGGATGGCGATGGTTTTACCCAAACCACCAATGTAACCCTGTCGAATCCGCCACAAATAAACATTACGACACTGACCAATGGCTACACCGTGACCGTGGTGGCCAATGGCGGGGTAGGCGCTTTGCTTTACAGCTTAGACGGCGGGCCGTTTCAGCAAAATGCTGTCTTTTTCCCTGTGTCAAGTGGTTCGCATATCATCACGGTGCAGGACGCCAACGCTTGTGAAGAGACTGCCTCCGTCACGGTAACAGTGCCAGCGTTGTCACTCAATCTGGCCATTACCCAGACCTTGCCCTGCTCTTACAGCCAAACTGGCCAGATCACGGCGAACGGCGGCGGCGGCATTCCCATTTACCTGTACAACCTAAACGGAGGCCCATTCCAGCCAGGCAATGTATTCTCTGGCCTATCGGCAGGCAGCTACACAGTGACCATCAAGGACAGCGGCGGTTTTACGGTTTCACAAAATATCAACCTCGCAGCGCCGCCCATCATTTCTGCCAGTGCCAACGTGGCGGGTTCCAATGTGTTGATCATGGCCAGCGGCGGCACGGGCGCTTTCCAGTTTAGCTTGAATGGGGGGCCGTTTCAGTCATCCAATACTTTTTTGAATGTACCGAACGGCCAGCATACCGTCACGATCCAAGATGCCAATGATTGCGAGGCCATTATATCCGTAACAGTCAATGCCAGCAGCATCCAGGTGACGGCGACTTTGACCCAAGGCATTTCCTGCCACAATGAATCCGACGCCATCATTACGGTGTCCGCCAATGGGGGCACGGCACCTTACGAGTACAGTTTGGATGGGGTGAATTTTCAAGCAAGCAATGTCTTCAACGACCTTCCGCCCGGCAACTACAGCATCGTGGTAAAAGATGCAACCGGAGCCACTTCCTCCACGCCGACCATCGTAGTGGCCAACCCGCCAGCTTTGGTGCTGACGGCCTCCGCCTTTGGCTTCCAAATAACGGCAATGGGCAGCGGCGGTACTGGCACTTTGCAATACAGCCTGGACGGCGGCACCTTCCAAACCAGCAATGTTTTCAATGCTCCATCCAATGGCAGCTATACCATCACGGTGAGGGACGCAAATGGCTGCACCTTGGAAATGCAAGTGACGGTGAGTGTGCCGGATGCCATATTGGTCAACACCACGCCAGTCACGTGTTTTGGTGGCAGCGACGGCCAATTCGCCATCCAGGCCATCAATGGCGGCACGGCGCCCTATCAATTTTCAGTGGATGGCGGGCCGTTTACCGACCTGCTCGTTTACACAGGTTTGGCCGCTGGTACACACAGCATCGTCGTAAAAGATGCCACTGGTTACGAGGCGGCATTGCCCAATATAAGCATCACAGAGCCACAGCCCATTACGGCTTGGTTTGAAATGAATGGCTACTTGAGCATACATGCCAGCGGTGGCGCAGCGCCTTACGAATATTCGCTTGACGGCGGGCAAAACTTCCAGGCGGACAGCATCTTCAACGACCTGATAGCTGGTCAATATGACATTGCGGTAAAAGATGCGAACGGTTGCCTTTTCTCTATCACCCTCATTTTCAACAGCACCAACGAAGCTACCAATGGGCTTCATTTCGACGTGTTGCCCAACCCAAGCAGTGGTTTGTTTTTGGTAAAAATGGATCTTTCCAGGCTCAGCAATTTGAAGATAAGTGTCTATGATGTTTTGGGCCAATTGGTATTCCAGTCAGAAATGGAAGCAATAGGCAGCCTTTCATCCCCGATAGACATACAACACTTGCCCAGCGGCAGTTACCAATTGCGCGTCAACGATGGCGAGCATTGGGGAGTGAAGCGGTTGGTGGTGGCGAGGTAGGATTTAGTCCTCAGTCTTCAGTCACCAGTCTCCAGTCCTCAGTCTTTAGTCTGAAGTCCAATACCTGGACGGGGCGAAACAAACAACGGAGCGGGAATCCCGCTCCGTTGTTGTTTAATGGCTGTTTTAAAATAAATAAACCCTTATTTCGTCCTTGTGGCGATTTTTGTTGTTTAGCAGGTGTCAATTTTAAATAGCCTGAAATCAAAAGCCACCCAATCCTTATTTTTGTATCCATTAGGCAAAGTGTTGTAAAGATTTGTTGTTGAATTTGCGGGAATTTTTCGTCCTGAATGGCAACTCAAACCTTTCAACATTCAACCATTATTTCAATGAAGCATTTAATCACCTTGCTGTTTTTGTTCTTGATCTCCTTTGCAACGCTGTTTGCGCAAGCAGATATTCTCCCAGTTCCCGCAACCAATCAGTACGCCCCAACCGCCAAAGAGAATTCCCTTTTGTGGAAAATCAGCGGCAAGGACTTGAAAACGCCTTCTTACCTCTACGGTACTATCCATTTGATTGACGCCAAGAAGTTTTTCCTGTCGGATAGCGCCCGTGCCTTTATTGACAAGGCGGGCATGGTCACTTTTGAAATCAATATGGAGGAAATGACAGACATTTCGGCCCAGTTTGGCCTGCTCATGAAAGCCTTCATGGAAGACGGCAAGACCCTGCGGGATCTGCTCAACGATGAGGACTATAAACTGGTGAGCGATCATTTTGAGAAAATAGGTATGCCGCTTTTCATGTTGGAGCGCATCAAGCCCATGTTCCTCACGGTGCTGGCCTCCGGCGACATGTCGCCCGATGCGCTGAATACCGGCGAAATGGTGTCTTACGAAATGGAAATCATGAAACTGGCTGAAGACACGAAAAAGAAAATGGGCGGCCTGGAAACGATGGAGTTCCAAATGAGCGTATTCGACAGCATTCCCTACGAGGCCCAGGCGAAAATGCTGGTGGAGAGCATCAAGTCCACCAACGCTGGCGACGAGGAATTTGATAAAATGATGGAACTCTACCTCAACCAGGACATCATTGGCATGGTGGAAATGATGGGCGAAGAAGAAGGAATTGGCCAATATGAAGACCTGCTGCTGGTCACCCGCAACAAAAATTGGATACCAGTGATGGGCGAAATGATGAAACAACAACCCACTTTCTTTGCTGTGGGCGCTGGCCACCTGGGCGGCGATATGGGCGTCGTGGCTCTACTGCGCAAGGATGGCTACACCGTGGTGCCTGTCAAGTAATAGAAGTGAGGGGTGAGAAGTGAGAGGCGAGGGGGCCCACACTTCTCACCCCTCTCAGTCCTCATTTCTTTTCCATGAAAACAACTTTAGACATACCCACCACCTCCACAGCGGAAATACACCGCTTGTTCAACCTGCAACAGGCCCACCAATTCACGGTGGCAAACACAAGCGCCAAAGAGCGCATACGCAAGCTGAACCGTCTGCTGGATACCATCATGCACTACCGCCCCCAGATGAAAGCGGCCATGTACGCCGATTTTAAAAAACCGCCTTTTGAGGTGGATGGCGTGGAGGTTTATCCGATAACGGGGGCCATCAAACATGTCCGCCACCACCTGCGCCAGTGGACGAAAGCGCAAAAAGTACCTACTTCGTTGGCTTTTGCAGGTTCTACTTCCTGGATACAATACGAGCCGAAAGGCGTCTGCCTCATCATTTCGCCCTGGAATTTCCCTTTCAACCTCACCTTTGTGCCGCTGGTTTCTGCCATTGCGGCGGGCAATTGCGCCATTTTAAAACCATCGGAATCTACACCACATTCTTCGGCTTTGATAAAAAAAATCGTGGCGGAGCTTTTTGATGAAAACGAAGTGGCCGTGGTGGAAGGAGCCGTGCAGGAATCGCAGGATTTGCTCGACCTCCCGTTCAACCACATCTTCTTTACCGGCTCGCCGCAGGTGGGCAAAATCGTGATGGCCGCCGCCGCCAAACACTTGGCCTCCGTCACTCTGGAATTGGGCGGGAAATCCCCCACTGTCGTTGACGAAACAGCCGATCTGACCGCTGCCGCCCAGCGCTTGGTCAGGGGAAAATTTGCCAATGCTGGCCAGATTTGCATAGCGCCCGATTATGTGTTTGTGCATGAAAAAGTGAAAGATCGGTTTTTGGAAAAATACAAACAGGTGATGGAGGATGCTTATGGAGAAAACCCGCAGGAATCCAGCTCCTACGCCCGCATGGTCAACCGCAAACAGTATGAGCGGGTGAAAAACTATCTGAATGAGGCCGTTTCAAATGGTGCCAAGGTAGCGGCGGGCGGCAAAACTGACGATGGCGACTTTTACATAGCCCCCACTGTTTTGACCCATGTCAGCCAGGATATGGTAGTAATGCAGGAAGAAATTTTTGGCCCCCTGCTGCCCGTCATCCCCTTCCGGGATTTGCAGGAACCCATTGAATTTATCAACAGTGGCGAGCGCCCGCTCACGATGAGCATTTTTAGTAAAAACAAAAAAAACATAGAGCGCCTGCTCGCCGAAACCCGTGCGGGCGGCACCTGCATCAACCACGCCCAACTACATTTCTACAACCACGACCTCCCCTTCGGCGGTATCAACAACAGCGGTATCGGCCAGTCGCACGGTTGGTACGGTTTTAAGGAATTTTCCCACGCCCGTTCCATTTACCGCCAAAATTTTTGGGGGCCGAGCGAGGCACTGAAAGCACCTTATTCAAAATGGACGGAGTGGCTGATGGATTTTACGATAAGGTGGCTGTGAGGCGGTTTCCAGTCTTCAGTTCTCAGTCCACAGTTCTCAGTCTTCAGTCCGCAGATGGAAGATGGCAGCCACCCCAATGACAAATGACAAATGACCAAAATGACAAATAATGTTGAGACAACTTCTATCCTGGACAATACTCCTTTGCTGGCCCATATTGGCCCAGGCGCAGCCCTGCCGGGAGGTGAGCGCTTATTTCCCCAGTTGGAAGTGGTACGACCGGGGGCAATTGGTCAACCCGGCCAGCATCCATTACGAAAAATATACTACTATAATTTATGCTTTTTTTAAGCCAAACCCCGATGGCAGCATTTCGCCGTTTGACCCCATGGCCGATAAGACCTTGCTCTTGGGCGAAATAGCGCCAGACCTTCCAAAGGGTTATTTAAGCAAAAAAGACTTTGGCAATCCCTATTGGCACGACGACCGGAATTCGCTGATAAAACGGGCACACGACCAAGGTGTGAAAGTGGTCATATCGGTTGGCGGCTGGACCCTATCCGACCAGTTTTCCAGCATATCAGCCAGTGCGGAGAAGCGTCGCCGTTTTGCCCAAAGCTGCAACGAAATGGTGCGTGTTTATGGCATTGACGGCATTGACATTGACTGGGAATATCCCGGTTTTATCACCAACAACGGCTCGCCGGACGACAAGTACAATTTTACCTACCTGCTGCAAGCCGTTCGGGATTCGCTGGACGAATTGGAATTTAGTGCTGGCAAACACCTTTCCCTCACGGCGGCTTTTGGCGTGGGCCCCACCCGTATGGCGCAGATTGAATGGGAAAAAGTGATGCACCTGCTCGACCAAATCAACCTGATGACTTATGATTTTTATGGAAATGGCTTTGCCGCTACCAACCACAATGCACCGCTTTATTCGCCCGAAAAAGGATTGGACGGCTACGATACCCACAGCGCCGTACACCACCTGATGGAACGCTACGGCGTACCTTCCTGGAAAATCAACATCGGACTGGCATTTTATGGCCGCAGCCTGAAAACCAAGGGGGCGGCCGGCCTTCACGTTTCATCCCGACAAGTGCCCGACACCAAAACTTTTCCCGAAGACAGCGGCGCACCCATGTTTTACAACATTCTCGCCCGACAGGATCGCTTTCAATACCATTGGGACAGCTTGGCGCAAGCGCCTTATTTGAAAGGAAAAAATTTCAACACCTTCGTCACTTATGAAGACGAGCGCTCCATTGCACAAAAGGCCCGCTACATCAATGAGCACAACCTGGCTGGGGCCATTATTTGGGATATCACTGGCGACTGTGTGGAGAACCGCAGCCGCCCAGGGGAAATTGAACGGACACCCCTGGCCGATGCACTATTGGCGTCGCTGTGCCAACAGGTGGAAGCGATAGCATTAGCAGAAACTAATAAGAACACCCCCACACCGTTGCCCCAACTGGAAGTGATGGTAAGCAGAAATGCATTTGCGCCAAGGATTGTCCACAAGGCTCATTTATCCAAAAAGGAAAAAAGGAAGTTGAAAAAGCGCTTGAAGAAGCAGGAAAAATCGGGGCAGCGGGCGGTATATTTTGATGCAGGGTGGTAAAAAAGCCGATGGCAAAAAAGCAAATACGTTCCAAATTTGACCCTTAGCTAAAATTTTGTTTTACACCCCAAAGCAATTACCTTTGCCCGGATTTTTTCGGGGGGTGTTTTCCTGCCTGTTTTTTGGGCAAAAATTCCTGTTTAAATCTTTTTAAATCAGCTTGTTAGAAATATTTTTTTTAAAATTTTGTAACATCTGTATCGGATTGCCACGTTGAAGCTGGCCGTGGCATTTTTATCCTTAACAAGAAAAATTAAAAGCAAAGTCACATGGCTCTGATCAGTGAAATACGCAAAAAGAAATGGTTGTTGGTAGGCACGCTGGCCTCAGCGTTGTTTTTGTTCATTGCAATGTTGATGTTCGACAACCCGAACCAGAGCTTGTTTGGCGGCAGCCAGACCCTGCTCGGCGAAATCAACGGACGGAAACTGGATTACCGTGAGTTCAGCCAGGTACACGAAATGCTCTACCGCAACGTGGGCGGCGACGGATTTAGCGACCGCACCTCCCTGTGGAATTTCTACGTGGACGAGGCTATCGTGGAAAAGGAAGCCGAAGCGCTCGGACTCGGCGTGAGCAAAACGGAACTGCTGGAACTCCAGTTCGGCGAAGACCGCACCCGCCTCAGCCCCATCATCTCCAGCCGCTACGTCAACCAGACCACCCAACAGTTGGATAGGGAACAACTCAACCAGTTGAAGGACATCATCACGGGCGGTAAAGTGGACCAGATGATTGCCGACAACCAATTGATCCCCGACTTCAAATATCGCTGGGCGCACCAGGAGAAAGAGGTCGTAAAAGACCGCCTCCAGACCAAGATCACCAACATGGTGGCCAAGGCCATGTACACGCCTACCTGGATGGCCGAAATGGTCGGCGCCGCACAGAACGAACTGATTGATTTTCATTATGTGCAGGTGCCTTTTGACGAAATTCAAAACTCGGAAGTGACCCTTTCCGACGACGACTACAAGGCATATTTCAACGAAAATAAAAACCAGTTTAAGCAAACCGAAGAGACCCGCAAAGTGGAATACGTGGTATTCAATGTCGTTCCGACTGCCAAGGATTCCACTGACATCCGCCAGCGTATCGCCGATCTGGTGGCACCATTTGCCAGTGCCGAGAACGACTCTTTGTTTGTTGAAAACAACCAGGGCACCATTGATGCTGCCTATTTTAAAAAGGATGCCCTCAGTGCCGCCATCGCCGACACGGTTTTTAAACTGGCCAACGGCACCGTGTATGGCCCCTATGCGGACGGCAATACCTATAAGGCTGTGAAGGTGTTGGACAAAAAAGTTATCCCCGACTCGGTAAAAGCAAGGCACATCCTGCTCCGTGCAGAAGACCAGGCAGGAGCCATCGCTGCCAATAAGACAATTGACAGTTTGAAAACACTTGTCGAAACGGGCGCTGCCAGCTTCGATTCTTTGGCCGCTAGGTTCAGCCAAGACCAATCCAATGCTGCCAAGGGCGGTGATTTGGGCTTTTTCGCCCCTAATATGATGGTGAAGCCTTTCAATGATGTGGCTTTCTTCGAATCTGAAGTAGGCAAAGTATATAAGGTGTTCACCCAGTTTGGTATCCACCTATTGCAGGTGACCGACAAGAAATTTGGCAGCAGCAACGAATCTTCCGTGAAAGTGGCTTATGTGTCACAAGAAATTATCCCAAGCCAAGAGACCCAGGATGCAGCCAGGGAGCGGGCGTTGCAATTGCAGGAACAAAACAAATCGCTTGAAGATTTGAGAAAAGCGGCTGCTTCGCAAAACCTCGACATGGAAACCTCCCCCGCCATCAAGCGCAACGATTTCTCTGTGGGCAGCCTCGGCGCTGGCCAGGGTTCACGTGAGCTGATCCGCTGGGTTTTTGGTTCCGATCCCAATGTGGACGAGCCGGAGGTTGGCGATGTGTCGCCGGAAGTTTATAGCTTCCAAAACCAGGGAGAATTTTTCGTGAGCAAATATGTGGTAGCCGGCTTGAAAAGCGTCCGTTCGGCAGGTATTCCAAGTTCGTTTGCCGAAGTGAAAGAAGAAATCGAGCCGCAGGTCATCAACCGCAAAAAGGGTGAAATCATTAAAAGCAAAATTGCCGGCAAAACGGATCTTGCTGCTATTGCCAGCAGCTTCTCAGTGCAGGTGGACACTGCTATCAATGTGTCATTTGCTTCGGCTTTCCTCCAAAAAGCCGGAGGGCCAGAGCCAGTGGTTGTAGCAAAAGCCTTCAAAACAGACCTAAACCAAGTTACCGAGCCAATCGTTGGCAATACGGGCGTTTTCATTGTGAAACCAACCAATAAACCGCCTGTAGCTGGCGGCGGCGACATAGCGCAGGTTCGCCAGTCAAGCCAGTCAACTGCCAGGAGCATGGCCAGGGCGAGGTTGATACAGTCCTTGCGGGCCAATGCAGACATTGAAGACAACCGTTCCAAGTTTTTCTAAATAAACTTTTATAAGTGTCAAAAAGCCCCTTGTGTATTGCACAAGGGGCTTTTTGTTTTTGTACCGCCGAATTCATTCGGGGTTCCTTTTCGCCGAATGGATTCGGCGGTACTTTAGAGTTTTTTGTAAAAAACGAGTGCCGGGGGCTTTGCTTTAAATCCTGCCAAAACCGCCCTTCGTCTATGCATACTACCTTTTTATCAAAAATTCCTGGTAAAAAATAGTACCTTGTATTGCAAAGTACCTTGCGGGCATGTATATTTGTCCCATCAAATTAGAAACAGGGGCACAAGTTCCCCTTCGGCAATGCGAAAACCAGCGTGAATTTTTGATTTTTTACAAATGAAAGTTCAGAACCTATTGGAAAATACAAAACAACAGATGCGGAAGGGGATACTGGAGCTATGTATCCTTTCCATCATCAACGACAAGGAAGAGGCCTATCCGTCCGATATCATTGAGCGGCTGAAAAAGTCGGATCTGATCGTGGTGGAAGGAACGATGTACCCGCTCTTGTCGAGGCTGAAAAGTGCCGGATTGCTGCAATACCGTTGGCAGGAATATGCCAGTTCGGATGCATCGAAGGGCGGAGGCCCTCCCCGCAAATACTACAGCCTGACCGAAGATGGCCGGGAGTTCCTCGAAGGGCTGATGGGCACTTGGGACGAACTCGTAGGCGCTGTATCCCATTCCACCAAAAGTTTTACCGCTGGGCAGAAGAAGGGGAATTGAAAAGTGTGATGGGTTTGATTTGTTTGATGCGAATACAACCCCTCAAACAAATCGAACCCCTCAAACCCTGAACCCACAACTCGATCAATACTAACAATAAAATAAGATGAATAAGGTATTCAACATCAACCTCGGAGGCTTTCCTTTTACGATAGACGAGGATGCCTACGAACATCTCAGCAACTATTTGCAAACAATCCACCGCCACTTTCGACAGTCGGAGGGTTATGAAGAAATCACTGCCGATATTGAGGCCCGTGTGGCAGAACTTTTCCAGGAAAAACTGGGAAATCGCCCGATTGTAACATATAACGACGTGAAAAACGTCATTGCCACCATGGGCACACCGGAAGATTTTGGGGCAGAACCTGTTGAGGAGGAAACTTTTTCCACCAGCGGATCCTCAAAAACTTCCTCCGGCAAGTGGAAACTCAAAACCGGCAAACGCCTGTTCCGAAACCCGGAAGAAGAAGTTATTGGCGGTGTGTGCTCTGGCATAGCGGCCTACTTCGGCATCCAGGATCCACTTTGGGTAAGGCTGGCGTTTATACTGCTCACCGTGACGGGCGGTTTTGCCATCCCTGTCTATGTTATCTTGTGGGCCATTTTGCCAAAAGCCGAAACCGCCAGCGATCGCCTGGCCATGCGGGGCGAGCCGGTGAACGTGTCGAACATCGGCAAGATCATCGAAGAAGAGATAGAACATGTCTCGCAGAAAGTCGCCGAGTTGGGCGATGAATTGAAAATTGAGTTCGGCTCAAAAAAAAAAGTTCGCCACGAACGCCCGGTAGCGAAAAAGAAGGCAACGAGGAGCCGACATCTGGTGGACATCATTTCAGAGCCGCCGCTTCCGAAGGGATTTATGTTTTAGGCGCAGTCGTGCGTGGCATCATTGATGTGCTCCGCAAAATTATCAAGCCCATCGCCTTTGTCATTGGTATTCTGTTGGTTGCCTGGCTGGCCCTCATCTGGCTCGCCGCAGTGGGCGGCCTGTTCTGGGGGCTTCCATTCTCCAGTTTCCTCTTGCCCGAAACGCCCCTGCTCACCACTTTGGGAGTCATCAACCTCCTTGTTTTCATTGGCATTCCCATTCTTATGCTCATTTTGACGGTGATGCGCATTTTCATGCGCACCAATTTCAAGCCCCGTTGGTCAGTCGGCCTGTGGATATTCTGGTGGGTCAACCTGATGAGCCTGATGTTTGTGGGCATGTCAACGGCCAAGGAATTTTCAACGGGCGGCACTTCCAATATTGGCGGCAAAATCTTGCAGCCTACTACCGATACACTTTTTATTGAGTTGGACAAAAGCCAGTACGACAACGTGCTGTTCCAAATCGGCGACGAGTTATCCATGTCTGGCGACAAGCTAATTGACGGCGATATCAACTTGCGCATCGTGAAATCGGATGATTCCAATTTTGAACTGATACAAACCCACCACTCCAGGGGCCGGAGCATCGAAGAGACCGAAAAACTGGCCAATGCCATTGATTATCAATACAAAATGGAGGGCAACAGGCTTATTTTGGCCAACAATTTTATCATACCAAAGGGCGAAAAATGGCGTGGGCAAAAAGTGAATTTCACCCTGAAAGTGCCTGTGGGCAAATGGATAAAAGTTGAACACGATGCCAAACGCACCCTGGAGGACATCCAACAGGATCCTGAGCATGGTTTCCCCTGGTGGAGCGAGGAATATTACTGGCAAATGGGGCCCGAAGGCATGGTGGCGCCCGGCTACGTGCAAGACCACAAAAAAGACTATCCTTTTAGGGATTTTAATAAAATAAGGGTGGAAGGCGAAATCCAACTCAACATCCGCCAAGGCAACGACTACCGTGTGCAACTGGACGGCGAGGAAATCAGCGAAGAAAACCTGCAGTTCAGCCTGACTGGCGACCGCCTCAGCATTGTGGCCACTGCTTCAGGGAGTGTGCTGGACATTACCCTGCCCCGGCTGGACGAACTATGGGCCATCCACAGCGAGCAGATCAATATCAATGATTTCAACCAAGCCCAATTGCGCATCGTAAACGAGGGGGATGCCCACATCAAAGCCTTTGTGGAGGTAGAAAACCTCACCATAGAACTGACTGGCAGCAATAGTCTTGACCTGCGTGGCAAGGGAAAAAGCCTGCGTGCCGTGCTCAGCGAAGATGCCGACCTGGACGCCGAGCATTTCACCGTCAGCACCGCCGATGTGCATGTGATGAACAACAGCTCGGCAAAAATTTCCGCCACGGATACCCTCCGCCAAATTGTGCAGGACGGCAGCAACCTGGAATCGAAGCGCAACCCGGTGGTTATCAATCAATAGCGATTTGATTTGTTTGAGGAATTTGAGGGGTTTGAAGTGCATCGAACAAATCAAACTCCTCAAACCAACTACGAATACCTTATTTCTTCAGTTTTTAACGTGTCGTTGAAGGCGCATGGCGAGTAGCTATGTGCCTTTTTTTGTTGTAACTTGTAACCAACTTTCCCAAGGGGCCGTCCAAGCTGGCATTGCAAGTATTTGCAAAAAAAGGACTATTTACACTCTCAAATATGGACAACGACCAACATTTGATTGCAGCTACGCTGCGGGGCGACCAGGCCTCGTACCGGGTGTTGGTGGAACGCTACCAGGACTATGTTTTCACCGTGGCGTTCAAAGTGTTGCGCAACCGGGAAGAGGCCGAAGAGGCAGCGCAGGATGCCTTTTTGAAAGCCTACCGGGCATTGGCCAGCTTTGAGCAAAGGTCGAAGTTCAGCACCTGGTTGTACCAAATAGCCTGGCGGGCGGCCATTGACCGCCAACGCCTGAAAAAGCTGAGCAAGCAGTCTATTGACGACGAAAAAAGTTTTTTGCAGATTGGTGACCTGGAGCCTACGCCTGTTGAGCTTTTGCAACAAAAAAATACAAAAAAGCTGGTGCAACAGGCACTGGACAATATGAAGCCGGAAGACGCTGCTTTGCTGACGCTATACTACTTGCAGGAGCAATCGGTAAAGGAAATTTCCGGCATCACCGGCCTGACCGAGAGCAATATCAAGGTCAAATTGTTTAGATTGCGGGACAGCCTGAAAAACCAATTGAGCAGACAATTAAAAACTGAAGTAAAGGATTTGCTATGAATACACAGGAATTGCTTTGGAAATATGCGGAAGGACAGTGCAGCGGCCACGAAAAGGACGAGGTGGAAAAACTCCTGGCATCGGACGAAAACGCAAAGGACGAACTGCGCCTGATCCAGGAAATACATGCCTCATTATCGGGCCTGGAGGCCGAGCAACCTTCCATGCGTTTTGCCCAAAATGTAATGGAATCTCTGCCAAAAAAATTGTATGCTAATATTGGAATAGAACCATTATTGCCATCTTATTTAAAAGTAATATTCTGGAGTATATTGTCTGGTATATTCATTATATTGGTATTTATTTCAAAAACCAGAAACCCAACAAATAAAGAGCTTCCGTATAATTATTTAATAAACGAAAGCATTGAAATGGCCACTAAATTAATTTCGTCAGATATGCTATTATATGCAGTATTGATATTCATTTCATTGGCAACTTTGGCCATATTTGACAGGTTTTTGGCAAGGGGAAAATTTACAAGTTGATTGTAACGGGTTCTCGTGTTGACCGGATGGGTGGTGAAATATTTTAATTGCCGCAGGTTTTTGACTATCGTCGCTTTTCCGCCCGTTAAAATATGCACTGCCGCCAGATGAAAAGGCAAAAGGGCCAAACAAAAGTTTCGTTTCGGGACATAATATGAGCATGTTTGGGATTTGGTGCTTGAGGCAAAAACGAGCTATTTTTCGTCATTTTTTTGCCTTTTTGAAGGAGCATAACTTGTCCCGGTTCATCGGGAGTGGGGCTACGCAACTGAAAAAAGGGGAAAAAATGGCGGGAAAGAGCCGCTTTTTGACCAAGTGACCAAATCCCAAACATGCTCTAAGGGCAAACCCTTCGCTCGGCAAGGGTTTTGCGCCGTTTTAAACATCCTTCACCAACGAAACAACATGCGTCAATTTTTACTATTAATGACCATCCTGCTGCTCATTTATGCAGCGCCGCTCACAGCCACTACTTATTACATTTCCAACAGCGGGAACAACAGCAATTCCGGCCTTTCGCTGGCCCAGGCTTTTCTAACCATCCAAAAGGGGGCCGACCTGGCCGTGGCGGGCGATACCGTACTCGTGGCTGATGGCACTTATGCTGGATTTGATTTCAGGGATGTGGACGGAACTGCGCTGAACCCTGTGGTTTTCATGGCGATAGGCGAAAATGCCGTCATTGTCCAAAGCGGGCCTATCCGAAACGACGGCATCAATATCGAAAATGCAGACTACGTGGTGGTGGACGGTTTCACCGTAAACGGGATGCCGGGCAATGGCAACGGGGTAAGGGTAGTCACTTCCGACTTTTGCGTGGTGCGCAATTGCCACTGCGACAGCAATGCAGAGCGTGGCATCTTTACTGGCTTCACGGACGACATTTTGATTGAACACAATGTCTGCACCAATTCGGTGGACGAGCACGGCATTTATGTGTCCAATAGTTCGGACAGGCCTATTGTGCGATATAATGTTTGTTATGGCAACAACAACATCGGCATACACATGAACGGCGACCTTTCCGCTGGCGGCGACGGCATCATTTCCGATGCGCAGGTCTATGGCAATATTTTGTATGAAAATGGTCTGGCCGCAGGCATCAACATGGACGGTGTGCTCAACCCATTGATTTACAACAATTTAATTTACAATAACCACAATGCGCAGGGTATCGCACTTTTCCAACAGGACGGCGCCATTTCGACCCGTGGGGCAAAGATTTTCAACAATACCATCATCGTGCCCTCCGATGGCCGTTGGGGCATCCTCGTGCGTGACAGCTCCAATGTCGGCACTGAAATCTACAACAATATCATCCTGAATTTTCACGCCTGGCGGGGCTGCATCGCCGTAGAAGATACGGCGCAGTTTTCCAGTGACTACAACATCCTGCACGACAAAATGAGCGCCACGGGCGACGGCTCGACTATCCCGTTGGCGCAGTGGCAGGCACTCGGCCTCGATGTCCATTCCCAATGGGCAGACGCCATCTCCGACATTTTTGAAGACCCGACAAACGACGATTATCATTTAGCAGAAAACTCACAGGCCATTGATGCCGGCACCGCCGCCGTAGCCGCATTTGTGCCGACGGATCTCGACGGTACGCCCAGGCCGCTCGGCACTGCCTTTGACATTGGCAGCTACGAGTACACCCCCTTTCCCAGCCATGTAGAAGTGGCTGAATCTTCCATTTCTATTTACCCCAACCCTACGCCGGATTACGTGACCATCAATGGCCAATTGGTCAATTTCAACATCCACGTCCTCAACATGAACGGACAGGTGGTGCAAAACCTGACCGGTGCCAACGCCCCCGTAACCATCCACCTGGACGATCTAAGCCCCGGCCTCCATTTTTTGCTGATTGAAAAAGCGGGGAATGGGTTGCTTTGTTTGAAGACGATAATTAAAGAGTAAAATACTGCAAGCAGGAAGCTCTATGTAACAATTTTCTAAAAATGCCCAAAAACAAAAACCCTTACAATAGATTGATTTACAATTTACGTTTGAACGTTGTGGCGGAGGCAGGGCATTAACCGCGTCCGCCTATGGCGGATATGTGCCCACTTGTTTCTACGGCTGCCGTTACTATAGCCAGGCCTGGATCAGCTTTTGGGCATGTTGCCGCCCTTGCCCACTTTTCAAGAACTTTTCACGTTGCATGGCCGCTTGCTTGTTTTCAAAAACCTCTGTGTGAACCAATTCCCAAGGCCGGTATTTCACTGTCCAGCCTTTGGTGGCAAGTTCATTGTGGGACTTGAGCCGTTGTTCCAAATCCGAAGAGAAGCCGGTATAGCTTTTTTTATAGTGGATGGAATACAAATATGTAAACTGTGAACAAAAGGGAAATAAAAAAGACCATCCGAAGTGAATCCGAATGGCCTTTAATTTTAGTGGCGGAGGCAGGACTTGAACCTGCGACCTTTGGGTTATGAGCCCAACGAGCTACCAACTGCTCCACTCCGCGATGTTTATTTTAGCAAACGCTTTCGTTTGCGAGGGCGCAAAGATATAACGCCGGACTATGAAACCAAATAATTTTCAAAAAGTTTAAAAATTAAACCAATTCCCCTACCCTTTTCAAGGCTGCACGGATGTCGGACATGACGTTTTCGGGGCCGATTTGCGCTACGATGCCGTATTCTTCCAGTTCCTTCCGCACTTCAGGGTTTACGCCTGAGAGCACAATGGTGGTTTTTCGGGATTGCAGGAATTTTATGAATTCACGCAGGTGGTACAGCCCGGTTGCATCTATCATGGGCACCCGCCTCATGCGCAGCACGAATACCTTTGGGTGAACGTCCAGTTGCCGCATGACCTCCTTGAAATTGTGCGATGCTCCGAAAAACAGGGGGCCGTTTATTTCATAAATCTCTACACCCTTGGGAATGTCGAATTTGGCGGTGGCGTCGGGGTCGTTCTCTTCATCATTTTCATCGTCGCTGCTGGCCCCAATAGACTGTATTTTTGACAACTTGGCCATGCGCCGCATGAACAGGAACGCCGCCAACACCATGCCCACTTCTATGGCCAGGGTCAAATCAAACAGAACGGTGAGGAAAAAAGTGACCAGCAAAATGAGCACATCGTTCTTGGGGCCTTTGAGAATGGACAGAAAAGATTTCCACTCGCTCATGTTGTACGACACCACCAAGAGGATGCCTGCCAGGCAAGACATGGGGATGAGCTTTGCCCATTTTCCTACAAACAGCATGATGAGCAGCAGCACCACGGCGTGGATCATCCCGGCGACTGGTGTGCGTCCACCGTTTTTGATATTGGTGACGGTGCGGGCAATGGCCCCCGTGGCAGGGATGCCGCCGAAGAGCGCCGATGCGATATTGGCACCGCCCTGCGCCACCAGTTCCATGTTGGAGCGGTGGTTGGTGCCAATGATGCCATCGGCCACGACGGCTGAAAGCAAGCTTTCGATAGAACCCAACAATGCTATCGTGAATGCAGGTGAAAGCAGTTCCCTAAAGGTTTGAAAATCAATGGATGGCAAACTGGGCGTTGGTAAAGTAGAAGGTATTTCACCAAATTTGCTTTCTATGGTTTCTACGGGAAGGTCGAAAAAATAAACTGCGGCAGTGGAAGCGAAAATAGCAAGGAGCGAACCCGGCAGTTTGGTCGTCCAGCGGGTCATGAGAAAAGTGATGGCAGCCGTGCCAATGGCAATGGCCGTTGCATAGGGGTTGATGGTGGAAAAATACTCACTGTAAGCCGACCATTTGCCAACAAAGTCTGCTGGCACGTCGCCCATTTCCAGCCCCAGGAAGTCTTTTACCTGAGAAGAAAAAATAACCAGGGCGATACCGCTCGTGAATCCTACAATCAGCGACCAGGGCATGTATTTGATGACAGAACCAAAACGGGCGAAGCCCATGCCCATCATCATCAGCCCGGCCAGTAGGGTGGCAATGGTAAGCCCGCCCACGCCGTATTCCTGAACAATGCCATATACGATAACGATAAAGGCCCCTGTCGGGCCACCTATCTGCACCCGGCTGCCCCCTAATGCAGAGATGAGGAAACCTCCTATGATGGCCGTTATCAAACCCTGTTGGGGCGAAACGCCACTGGCTATTCCGAAGGCAATGGCCAAAGGCAGGGCCACAACACCCACGATGATGCCAGCCATTAAATCAGCAGTAAATTGTTGCCTGGTATAACCCTCCCTGAGTACGGTAAGGAGTTTTGGCTTGAACATATTTTGGTATGAGTTGAAGTTGTCCAAAATGGCTTTTGGGAAAAGATTGCAAAAATCAGTCTTTGGTCAACAGCAAGAGGCGATATTAGTCACTTTTTTTAAAATATTATTTCCCATATTTGAGGGTCTTACAGCGCTTTCCTTGAAATTTTTTTAAACATCAAAATCAAAACCAATGGCAAAACTTTTCTCCCTCGCATCCTGGAACGTCGAACATTTTGGCAAACCCTGGGGCGATGCCGCCAGGGCCAAGGTAAAGCGGGTCGTGGAGTTTATCAAAACCCAAAACCCGGATGTCATCGGCATCTACGAAGTAGAAAGCAGCGAAATTTACAATGAACTTGTAAAGCAGATGCCCGGCTACACCTATCATATTACAGAAGGCGACCAGGCGCAGGAAATACTCGTGGGTATCAGGAGCGGGTTCACTGCTTTTATCACACAAAAACTGGAGTTTAAGTCTGGCGACACCTTCCTGCGACCCGGCGTATTGCTCACCCTCCATGTCAATGGGCAGCATTTCCCCATCTTGTTCCTGCACACCAAAAGCGGTGCCGACCCCCGTGGCTTTGGCCTTCGGGACGACATGCTCAGCCGGGCCCTCAAATTCAGGAAAGTAATGCAGCAGGCTGGCACAGATAATTATATAGTGGTGGGCGACTTGAACACGATGGGCATGCAATACCCTTATGGCCACAACGTGAGCGCAGAGGACGAAATAAAAAGGATGAAAAACAAGGCCAAAGGCTACTATGACATGCGCCCACTGACAAAAACACACCCCAACACCTTTAGCAATGGCAGTTTATCATCGCTGCCGCCCAGCGAACTCGACCATGTTTTTGTGGCAAAAAGCATGAAGTTCACCGAATTCGACACCCCTAAAGGCAAAGGTGAGGTGGACGTGCGTGGCTGGGCGGATATGCCTGACGTGGCAAACCACGATCAGTGGGTCAAAGATTTTTCTGACCACTGCTTATTGTACCTCGAAATTTTGGAATGAAAACGATACGTCATTTTCATAGATGACAAATATCATTCAACATCAAAATTTACAAATAAATCATTTGTATTTAAGTTACCTTTTATAATTTTGGCGTCTCATTCAAGTAATTCGACCATTCACATATTTCTCATCCGTATTTTGACAATGCCAATCAGGATTTGTTGGTAATATAAATCACTTTTTTTAGCGTTATTTCCAACGCAATTAATTACCTGATTGCCTCATCTGTTTCCAATCGAACAGCAATTGGAATTGATTGCTTTCCCTTGTTCTAATACATTTTATCGCCATTTAATTAATTTCTGAAATCACCCAAGAATAGTCTGCCTATTTGATTGTGCTATGCATTTAGCGCAACAATGCTATATTATTAATAAATATTACAAAAATTATGAAAAACCCTTTCCTACTCCTGCTGGGAATACTGTTATTCCTATGGCTATTATTGGGCAGTTTCCTTTCTTCCCGATATTGTAATTGCGGGGGCGCAGCTGCTGCAGCGGCACCCATTGTAGCCCCGGCATTGTCCGATAAAAGTCCTGCAAAATCCATACTTATTGCCGATGGCGAAAAAAATTTTAAAGCAGCTACCGATGATAATCTGCTGTTCGCCAAAAACAAATGCGACTACGAAACGCCCCTTTCCAACAAGTTGAACTCGGTGTTTACAGAGGCCGTCAACCATCTTAAAAACAACCCACAGCGCATCCTGGTACTGACGGGCCTTTACCTCGGCACCGAGGCCAATGAATGTGGCCAGGCCAAAAACCTGGGATTTGGCCGTGCTGACAAGGTGAAAGATCTGCTGATCGGCATGGGAGCCCCGCCTGAGCAAATCCGTACCCAATCAGATAGTAAGGAACTGGCACTTTATGAAGGAAAAGTGCTGGGCGGTGTGGCCTACGAATTCATCAGCGGCGATGTGGGAGAGGTGGAGAAACGCCTCCGTGTGGGCAATATGACACTCTATTTTGAGACGAACGAAAGGAATTTGACCCTTGACCTGGAGCAGCAGAAATATTTCGAGGACCTAAAATTTTACCTCGCTCAAAAACCCGATGCAAAAATCGCTGTGACGGGCCATACCGACAACAAGGGCAACGAAAAATACAACATGCGCCTGAGCCGCAAACGTGCCGAGTTTGTAAGGGATTACATGGCCGCCAACGGTATCCCAGCGAAGCATGTGGTAACAAATGGCCTTGGCCCCACGCAGCCAATTGATTCCAACGATACCGATCCTGGCCGTGCTAAAAACCGCCGGGTCGAAGTGAAAATCCAATAAATCTGGTAAGCTTCCCTTGTAGCTCAACAAAGCTTATCATTTTTTGCCGCCATTATTTTTTTAAAATATAAAAACAAAACAACCATGTCAATTTGCGCACTTATCCCTCTGCTCACCGGACTTGGCTCGGCCTTGCTCGGAGGGCTGTTTATGAGAAGTTGGATGAAAAGGAGAATGGACGATTTGTCCAGCCAATGCGAAGGTTACGCATCCAACTATAACAGCGTCAATTCAAGCTACGCCAGCTTGAAAAACGAATATGACGACTATAAAACTGAAGCTGACAAACGCTATCGCAGCTATGAAACCAGGCTGGCCACCATGCCCGTACCTGTCCCGATCAAAGAACAAAAAGTAATAGAAGTTTTGAAGGAAATTGAACTGATCAGCCAGGTGCACACGCCAGTGGACGTTATCCGGGAAGTTGAAAAAACCGTCGAGGTCGTCCGGGAAGTGGAAGTGCCGGTAGAAGTAGTGCGGGAAGTCGAGCGCATGGTCGAAGTGCCTGTCGAAGTCATAAAAGAAGTAGATAGGATAGTAGAGGTCGCGCGGGAAGTGCCCGTCGCCACCGTCAAGGAAATCTTTGCTGTCAATCAAGTCAGGGTGCCTGTCGTAGTTGATAGGGAGGTGGAAAAAATCGTTGAAGTAGTAAAAGAAATTGAGGTACCTGTCGAAGTCATCAAAGAAGTAGATAGGATAGTAGAGGTCGTGCGGGAAGTCCCCGTCGCCACCGTCAAGGAAATCGAGGCCGTCTCACAGGTGCGAATGCCAGTTGATGTTATCAGGGAAGTAGATAGGATAGTAGAGGTCGTGCGGGAAGTGCCTGTCGCCACCGTCAAGGAAATCGAGGCCATCATGGAAAGACGGATGCCTTTTGAAGTAGTTCGGGAAGTTCCTTACGAGGTCGTCCGCAATGTGGAAGTGCCCGTGGAGGTCGTCCGGGAAGTCGAGAAGGTAGTCGTACGGGAAGTGCCGGTTTCAGCTGTAAAAGAAATCGAAATTGTCCGTGAGGCACCAGCGTACAAAGGCACTGCACAGAAGGCAAAGACAAGCGGAAGCAATGGAAATGGCCATTCGATACAAGGAACTTCCGACCGCCGGGACGACCTAAAGATCATTGAAGGCATTGGGCCAAAAATCGAGCAATTGCTCAATGAAGCTGGAATCTACAGCTTCGCCCAATTGGCCGCCGCTCCGGCCGGTCGGGTCAAGCAAATCCTCGATGCTGCCGGGCCGCGGTACCGAATCCACGATCCAGCCACTTGGGGCCTACAGGCTGAACTGGCCGCTGATGAAAAATGGGACGAGCTACGACAGTTGCAAGACGAATTGCAAGGAGGCCGACTCAGTGGCAATGAATGACATTTTTCATGTTTATAAAAACCTTAAAAAGCCTTTCTAAAACCATATTTTATCACCAATAAAAGCACAAAACAATGTTCACCTTATTCAAAGAAAGTCACGTCAACGCTGAAATTCCCGATCACAGCGGTATCTCCAATTCCATCAATGTTTGGAGGGAAGGTATCGTTAAAGATCTTAAAGTCCACCTGGATATTTCACATCCTTTTATAGGCGATTTGATTGTAAAATTATCCTCCCCCGCCGGCCACGAAGTGGTGCTTCACAACCGGGAAGGCGGCGCTGCCGACGACCTCAATACCATCGTCAATGGTGAAATCCTGAACCAGTTTCACGGCACCCAAGCTATGGGACTTTGGACACTGACCGTTGAAGATCATGCTACCCGTGACACGGGAACCCTCAACTTCTGGGGCCTCGACCTGGATTGTGATGAATTTGACAATTACAAATCCGAGATTTTTATTCCCGAAACTGGCGAACAGGACACGCTTACCAGTACGCAGGAATGCCGCTTCAGCGGCAGGGTAACGGCAGCCGAAGCCGACCTCGAAATCGAGCACCCGCTCATCGGCGACCTCGTTGTTTCCATGATCAGCCCATCCGGCACGGAAGTACTGCTGCACAACCGGGAAGGTGGCTCACAGCACCACCTGCTGCGCCATTTCGACAACGAGCACATGAAGGCTTTTGTTGGCGATGAAACTGCCGGTACATGGACGCTGAAAATCAGGAACTTCCACGTAGCCAATAACGGCGTTTTGAAGCATTGGAAAATCAAGTTTGCCTACGAAGCCGTGGACGACCTCAAAGTGGTGGAAGGCATTGGCCCAAAAATCGAGCAACTGCTCAACAAGGCGGGTATTTGGTCATTCGCTGGTTTGGCTACCACTCCAGCCGACCATATCAAGTCTATCCTGACCGCAGCCGGCGACCGTTTTAAAATGCACGATCCAGGCACCTGGCCACAGCAAGGCTCCCTCGCTGCACAAGGCAAATGGGACGAACTGAAGGCATGGCAAGATGCAATGACTGCTGGCAAGGCCGAATCTGTAGCGTAATTTTTCTACCATTTATATTTTAAAAAATGCCCGGTTCCCGCATGGTTGCCGGGTATTTTTTTTGAAAATGGCCATAGCCCTCCCAACAATTTTCTTTACTTTGCAAGAACCCATTCTGTTAAAAAAGCTTTTTGCAAATGAATTTCAACCTCGAAATTGACTGGCCCACCCTCTTTGTCTCGCTGGGCATTATTGTTTTCACCTTTATTGCCGCCTATCTTTTCCAGCGTTTTTTCAACCGTTTTATCCTCAACTCCACCCGACTGTTAAAAAACGATCCCACCAATTACAAGTTTTTGAAACACGTACTGGTCAGCATCATCTATGTAGTGGGATTCAGCATGGCCATTTATCGGATTGAGTACTTACAGGTGTTGGCCAGTTCGCTGTTGGCCGGAGCGGGCATCCTGGCTGTGGCAGTTGGTTTTGCTTCGCAAGCTGCTTTGAGCAATGTCATCAGCGGCCTCTTCATCATTGTGTTCAAACCCTACCGCATCAACGACCGGGTGACCGTCAAAGACAATCTGCGGGGTATCGTGGAAGACATTACCCTGCGCCATACCGTCATCCGTGATTTTGAGAACAGGCGCATTATCATCCCCAACACCGTTATGAGCGAAGAGGTAATCGTCAATGCCGACATGGCCGACGAGAAGGTTTGCCGCTTCGTGGAAATCGGCATCAGCTACGATTCCGACGTCAAAAAAGCCAAACAAATCATGCGGGAAGAGGTCGTTAAACATCCTATGCATATTGACGCACGAACTCCCGAACAAGTGGAAAAAGGAAAGGATGAGGCGGAAGTTCGGGTCATCGGCCTCGGCGAATCCTCCGTTAATTTGCGGGCATGGGCATGGGCCGCCAACCAGGCCGAAGGTTTCAATATGCACTGCGATTTGTTGGAAAGCATTAAGGAACGTTTCGATGCGGAGGGAATTGAAATCCCATTTCCCTATCGGACAGTGGTGTTTAAAAATGCAATTGAAATAGAGACCAAAACCGAAGACGGCACGGATGAGAGCTGATTAAATTGGCCAAAAAGCACAAATACAATTGATTGCCACTATAACTGGAATCGTGTATTTTTGAAAAAAATTAAAAATGGATATTCAAATAGAAAAAATCAAAATCATACACCGCCTAGCCGAGGTAGAAGATGAGTGGATATTGAAAGGAATAAAGAGGCTGCTCGGAATGGACGAGTTGGGTGCTGGTGATGAGTGGGTGAAAAAATACGAAGCAAACCTAAAACCTATGACTAAAGAAGAATTGATAAGTCGTTCAGAAGAAGCATTGGAGGATTTTCGGCAGGGAAAGTTCGTTGATTTAGAGGAATATTTTCAATCCATTGATGCAAAATGAAAGTTGTACTGTCTCAAAAAGCCATTGAACGGTTGACTATCATTGTCGAATACTACCAAAGAACTGGATATGGAAAATTTGGCCGGAAAATAAGAGCCAGAGTTTTGGCAAAATCAATGCAACTGAAGGAATTTCCAAAACTTGGCCCAATTGAAGAAACATTAAAAGAAACAGGCCAGGAATTTCGCTACTTGATAGAAGGTAATTACAAGATAATCTACCTAATCCTGGACGATTACGTATTGATTACGGACATATTTGATACAAGGCAGAATCCAGAAAAAATGTAAACCTCAATAGGCGTTAAGAATTTCCAAACGCACAACCTATGGCATTAATGTTGCCGTAGCCCACAGATAACCCATTCTCTTTTTCCCTCCCCCCGCAAAAAAATTAGGTCATGGCTTTCATAAAACCCTTCCGCACCACAGTGCTGTTCATCGCACTTCTGTTTTCAGTTCCAATGTTTTCGCAGATAGATTTTAAGCTGCAATGGCTGCCCGACAGTCTTGCCTGGGGCATTTTTGCCACTCCATCCGAAGGGGCCAGGCTGTCCAACTTCGTTATCATCGGCTCTGGCCAAGCCACCGTCGTAGCACCTAAAGCGACGGAATTGGCCGATTTAAAAAACTTCAGCGGCACCTGGGAACAGAATGCCAGGATCAACAGCCCGAAAGAAAACCCCAGCAAAGACTACATCTCTTTTGGCCTTGTCTCAGCCGATCCGCCCATGCAGTTTGTCGCCGGGGTGGAAACTCTGCTGTTTACATTTACCACCAAAACTGGCGACTGCCCAGAGAGCCTCAGCTTGATTGCAGCGAAAGACCCTTTCAATATAGTGCCCAATTCCGCCAATGCCAACCCTGGCAACGACATCAGTGTGCTCGATCCACAAACCCAGGAAATTTTCCAGTTTAAACAAGTATATGCGCCCGATGCCTGGAACTGCCACCCTGGCAAGGAAAAAGAACAGGGCTCTTTCCAGCACGGCCGCTTGAAGAAAAAGCCGCAGTACGTGAACAGGCCTTGATTTATCTATAAATGATGAATAATGAACGATGAACACAGCTAAGGTTCATCATTTATAGTTCATCATTCATCGTTAGGTTAGACTGCCATTCTTTCACCCGCTTTCCACCAAAACCTGCCAGCCCGTCACATTTTCCCTTCTGGAACGAATTGTGTGCAACTTTCGCCACACAGATAAGCTTTCCATATTGCTATCTTTGCCCACTTTTTTATCACCGGATTAAAGGATTTTGGACAGAAGATTTTAGAAAACCCTTTCAAGCATTTTGCCCTATTTTTTCCAAAAAATCAAAAAGCCACCTTCTAAAATCAAACATCTAATATCCACATCCATTATCTCTTAAGATACCATGTTAGGCATATTAAAGGGTTTGTTCAAAAATAAAAGCGAAAGGGACTATGATAAATACGCCCCCATCGTTGACCAGGTACATGAAGAATATGGCAAGCTGCAAGGATTGAGCATTGATGCCTTGCGGAACAAAACCACGGAGTTCCGCCAGCGCATCGCCGACCACCTCGCAGGCATTGATGAAGATATCCGTTCTATCAGGGAAAAAGCTAAGGAAGAAGAGGACATCCACCACAAAGAAGAACTCTTTAAAGAGTTGGATGGATTGCAAAAAGAGCGGGACAAGCACCTGGAAGATGTGCTGAAAGAAATCATGCCGGAGGCTTTTGCCGTGGTTAAGGAAACTGCCCGCCGGTTCAAGGAAAATTCCACCATCACTGTAACTGTCACCGATCACGACCGTGAACTGGCTGCCAATCCCAATAAAAGCTATGTGCGGATTGAAGGCGACAAGGCCATTTGGAAAAACCAATGGGTGGCTGCTGGCGGCGACATCACCTGGAATATGGTGCATTACGATGTGCAGTTGATCGGTGGTGCCGTTTTGCACGAAGGGAAAATAGCGGAAATGGCAACTGGTGAAGGTAAAACGCTCGTCGCCACACTGCCCGCCTACCTCAACGGCATCAGCGGCCAGGGCGTCCATGTGGTGACGGTGAACGACTACCTCGCCCGCCGTGACTGCGAGTGGATCGGCCCCGTGATGGAATTCCTTCTATTGACCATTGACTGCATTGACAAGCACCGCCCGCACTCGGAAAGCCGCCGCAACGCCTATCTCTGCGACATCACCTATGGTACGAACAACGAATTTGGCTTCGACTACCTGCGTGACAATATGGTGCGCTCACTTGACGAAATGGTGCAGCGCAAACACCACTTCGCCATGGTGGACGAGGTGGACTCCGTCTTGATTGACGATGCACGCACGCCGCTCATCATCTCCGGCCCGGTGGGCGCAGGAGAGGAAGAACAAGAATACAAGGAACTGAAATCTGAGGTGGAAAAACTGCTCGCCGCCCAGCAAAAAATGGCCACAAAATACCTGACCGACGCCAAAAAACTCTTCAACGAAGGGAACAACAGCTACGAAGAGGACGGTGTTGGGATGACCCTGCTCAGGGCACACCGGGCTTTGCCAAAAAACAGGGCGCTTATCAAATTCCTCAGCGAGGATGGCGTGAAAGTGTTGCTACAAAAAGCGGAAAACTTCTACATGCAGGAGAATTCCAAAAACATGCACCTAGTGGACGAGCCGCTGCTGTTTACCATTGATGAAAAAAACCGCTCGGTAGAACTGACCGACTATGGCGCAGAATGGCTGGCAAAAGGCAAGGACGACACGAATTTTTTCATCATGCCCGACATTGCAGCCCGCATGGTGGAAATTGACAATACCAGCGAGTGGGACAAGGAGAAAAAAGAGGAGGAAAAAATTAAGCTCTCCCAGGATTTTGCGGTGAAATCACGCCGCCTCCACGCCATGCACCAATTGCTCAAGGCTTATACCCTTTTTGAAAAGGACGAAGAGTACATCGTGATGAACGGCGAGGTAAAAATCGTGGACGAGCAAACAGGCCGTATGATGGAAGGCCGCCGCTACTCTGACGGCCTCCACCAGGCGCTGGAAGCCAAGGAAAACGTGAAAGTGGGCGATGCCACACAGACCTATGCCACCGTCACCCTACAGAACTACTTCCGCATGTACCACAAGCTGGCCGGTATGACCGGTACAGCCGAAACGGAAGCCAAAGAGCTTTGGGACATTTATAAACTGGATGTATCCGTTATCCCGACCAACGTACCGGTCATCCGTGACGATGGTGAAGACGAAGTTTATAAAACAGAGCGGGAAAAATTCAATGCCCTTATTGATAAAATCTCCCTGTTAAGCAAGGCGGGCCGCCCAGTCCTCGTTGGTACGACTTCCGTTGATATTTCTGAAAAACTTAGCCGCTTCCTGAAAATGCGGGGCGTGGAACACGATGTATTGAACGCAAAACAACACCAGCGGGAAGCTACCATCGTAGCCCGTGCAGGCCAACAGGACGAGCGGGGCCACGGTAACGTCACCATCGCCACCAACATGGCTGGCCGTGGTACGGACATCAAATTGGCACCACCCACACTGTTCGATGTTGTTTCGGCAAAAAAAGACGGCAGCGCCAAAGGCGGCTACCGCTATACCATCCGCCAGCGGGGCACTGGCAATGAAATTACCCTCGACGAATCGCACGAACTATGGTCGGCATTCCAACTGGCACCCGATGCCAAAGTGGTGGGCGGTCTTGCCATCATCGGCACGGAGCGCCACGACAGCCGCCGGGTGGACAGGCAGTTGCGAGGTCGTGCTGGCCGCCAGGGCGATCCCGGTTCTTCCCAGTTTTATGTTTCACTGGAAGACAACCTCATGCGCCTTTTCCAATCGGAGCGCATTGCAGGTTTGATGGACAAAATGGGCCACCAGGACGGCGATGTCATCCAGCACTCAATGGTGACGAAGAGCATCGAACGGGCGCAGAAGAAGGTGGAAGAAAACAACTTCGGCATCCGTAAACGCCTGCTGGAATACGACGACGTGATGAACATCCAGCGGGAGGCCATTTATAAAAAACGCTACAATGCCCTGAGCGGCGAACGTTTGCAGGTGGACTTGGACAACATGTTCCGCTCCATGACCGAAAGCCTCGTCTCCATGCACAAAACAGAGGGCGACTATGAAGGCTTCCGCCGTGATTCGATGGGAGAATTGGGCATTGACCCCAGGTTTGACGAAAATACTTTTAAAACCAGCAGCTTGAATGCCCTGGTGGAGCAATACCAAGATCAGTTTTTTGAATTTTACAATAGAAAAGAACAGCATATTATCCATTCCTTGCTCCCGACCATCCAGCAGGTATATGAGCGCCAAGGTCAGACTTATCGGCGCATTGCCGTGCCGTTTACCGATGGCCGCAGCCGCATGTTGCCCATTGCCGCCGAGTTGGAGGATGCTGTGAAAAGCAAGGGCAAATCCATCCTTCGGGACGTTGAAAAGGCCGTTACCCTGGCCGTGCTGGACGAACGCTGGAAAGAACACCTTCGCTCCATGGACGAGTTGAAAGAGTCCGTGCAGTCCGCTTCATTTGAGCAAAAAGACCCGCTGGTGATTTATAAAATGGAGGCTTTCAAACTCTTTGAAGACCTCGTTTACCGCATCAACGAAGAGACGACTTCTTACCTATCCAAAGGCATGTTGGCCATGCCCGAAAACAGGCAGGTGCAGCAGGCCCGTGAGCCACAGCGGGTGGACTTGAGCCGTATGCGCATGAGCCGACCCGGTGCCGCAGCCGGCAGCG
>JBGSKQ010000041.1:0-16790 GCA_041741095.1 Saprospiraceae bacterium | reverse complement strand
CTAAGCTGCCGAAGCTGATTTGGTGCCGGGAAATCCCTGTTTTGTGGTGGGACATGACTTTCGATTGGTTTATTACGCGAAAGGTAAGCATTCTCCGCCTGTTTTTATAGGGGGGAGGGGGCTTTTTTCACAATCTGACGTAAGCACTCACGCTGTGCCGCCCTGCGTTGGCTTTTGCGGGTTGGGCTGGGGCGGCATAGGCGTTGAGTGCATTGTTAGTGGCTTTTTATTTTTTCATTTTATTTCAATCTTTTATACAACGACATGGCAACAAATAATCTTTGAATGTACTACCATTTATGTCCGTAGTTTCTGAACCTCCATAGAAACCTGCAACCCAAGCTAAAGACAAATTATTATCTTCAGTAGTCCAATATAAACCACTTCCCAAAATCCAAGAGCTACCGCTATAATAGCCATAAAGATTAAAGCCAATTTCTGATGAACCTCCCTCAATCAACCCTTGATATGCCATATTTTCATTTGAATACTGTCCGAAAAGGCTTTCCCATTCTGCTATGCTTGGGAGATGCCACCCCTCAGGACAAACTCCCTGAACGCCACTTGGAATACTACTGCTCTCACCTTTAAAGTTCATGGCTACCTCCCAAGGGTAGAACCTTCCATTGACAGATAAATTAGCAGGGTTGTTCTCAAAAGGAATGTCTGCTTCTGATGAATCCGAATTAAATCGCAGATTTTCTTTCATCCAGCATTGTCCATGAAACAATTTAGCATGATACGTTTCACTATCTCTTGTGTCAATGAATTGTATAGGGCAACTGCCGCTACCTGCATTTACGACTTCTCCCGAAATGTAAATCGTCTTATCATTGACACTAGAAAATATTGTAATTGTATCATAGTAACTTCCTACTTCCGAAGTATTCATCGTCAATGTTACCTGTTTATTTCCATTTGCATTAATATCGAATGATGTGCTAATGCCTGTAATTGTATATATATCTGAATAATTTTGATGGATGCTATCAATTGTCAAAGTTGCATCTCCCTGATTTGATAAAGTAAAGGTTTTAATGGCTGGACTATTTAGTTGGACAGAACCAAAATCAACATCACCAGAGACAGCAAGAATTCCATTTCCTCCAATACTGGTATTAATGCCCGCACCTGTTACCGCAATTGAGCTGATTCCAGATGTTGCATCAGAATTTATCGTGATTATACCTTGATATGGACCAACCTGAGTAGGGTTAAAATCTATAACTATATCAATGAATTGATTTGAAACAATTGATGTTGTTGCATTAAGGTTGCCAGAAAAGCCAGTTGGTGTTCCAATATCAAATACTGTCAATGGACAAGTACCGCTATTCGTTATCCTAAGAATCAAGGAAGGTGGTGAAACTGGTGGCACTTCCACATTTCCAAAGTTTAGATTGCCACTTAAGTTAATTACCTTAGGGCAAGTTATGTCTAATTTTTCCAAATCCCATTGCTCACATCCATAGACGAATAAACAAACTACAATGAACGCAACTGCTGAAAAGAAAATATTTTTCATTTCAAAATGAGTATTTAAAAGTTAATCCTTCTTCGCTGGGCAAGACAGAAAAGTTGGAAAATGTTGATTTTTGCTTTGAAGTGACTACTTTTGTAATTAGCCAAGCTGCTCCTATGGTTGTAACTGCAATTCCTGAACGTCTAAGAATTAATTTTGTGTGATGTGCCTTGTTTGCTTTATTATACAAATTATCGGTTGTCGGTGAGGATAGGTTGTTTTCATAATCCTCATAATATTTCTCTGATTGCCCTTGGAAATAGAAACTACTCCCATAAGCTGACAAGCCAATTGAGGTCATCACTATTGGCAAAAGCAAATTGTTTTTCTTTTTCTTCTGCTTGCAAAAGTTTGAGGGAAGCGTTTCTTTCTCTGTTAGAGTATGAGTAACACTCTGAATTTTAAAATCATCTCCAACTGTAGAAAAGCGCATCACACATTTTCCAGCATAGACATTGGAGTTATTCACTCTTATCGTTTTTTTCAAAAGAGCAACGTTTCCAACTTCAATTTTTATCAATTCAAAATTGTATTCTACAAATTCAAATTCTTGTTGCAAGTACGGCAACTTAATTCCCACAAAATCTTTAAAATTTTGTGTCTGATTTAAACATTCATCATGGATTCCCGCATTGTCGAAAAAATGTTGATATATCCAAGTTCTTTGCCGTGAGATGTCTGTACCGATATACGAGTTATCGGACATAAACACTAAATTAGAGTTTAACTCACCTAAAAAAGAATTGAACCTATCTATTAACGCCTCATCCGTGGTTTGAGCATTAATGAATATCGGCAAGGAAAACAATGAGAGTATTAGCAAGCTATTTTTTAAAAATTTTTTCAGCATTTATCCGAATTATTTTGATTGTTCGTTTGCTTATTCCGTCAATAGTTAAATCTTCAATCTTCACAATTGCTGATTTAATTGTAATGTCTGAATATGTATTTCCATCTTTTGTTTTTTCAAATATTTGCATAATGTTCCCAAAAACCTCATATTCATTATAGGATATTTCTTCGACCTTTGTAATGATTGGGTCTCTGGCAAATGAAATGTCAATATCAATGCCGATTGGAGGTTCCATAACTCTTTGTAAGTAGTTAGTAATATGGTATTCATCCTTATGCTTGTTCAACTTCATTGTCTGTATTTTAGCATCGGATGAAAATAAAAGTAGACATTTTTTTTTAATTGTATTCCTATCTGTAATGTTATGCTTATCATTTGTAAGCTCTGTCAAGTAATATTGAAAAAGCTTTAAATGGTCTTTTGCCAAGCTTGCCAATTCAAATTCTGACGTTTTCGTGAATTCTTGTGCCTTTACGGTTGAAAAAGCAAATAAACAAAGGAAGAAGATAAATTTATTCATTGTCGATTTGTTGAAGTGATATTGAATTGACTTGATTATTCTGCGAAAAGCCAACAGTGATAACCCTTATTAATTTTATTTCATTCTTTTTTATTTTAATTAAATCAAGATAGGTAACCAGTTGGTATGTGACGGGACGGCTGCCATTATTTGTATATTTTTGTATTTCAATTTCAGCGTTAGGTGAAATTAAACTGTAATCAATCTCGTAATTTTCTGATAGTAGTAACTTATCAAATTCAATTTGAACTTTTTCTTTTGCTTTCGTTTCATCCAAAATTTGATTTTCATTTTGAGTTGAACTATCAGTCAAAGGAAGATTGTTCTTATGGGTATTCGGAGGGAAAAATTCTATGGGTCCTACAGCTTTGACTTCTCTTCGGTAAAGTAAGAATGTAAGAACACAAAGTGCCAATATCGACAATCCGCCGATAATCTTGGGATGTTTAGATGCCACGTCCCAAAAAGTTTTTCCTACTTCTTTATTTTCATTCATATTTTATTTTTTTGTTCTGACTAACGGCTCACAATTCATTGCAAATCAACCCATTGAAAAACAATAAAACCCACGGTTCAAGTAAGTATTCGCCCTGTTTCCACCCGCTGGCCAAGGTCTTCTACGACCTTTGTCGTCTCCTAATTGCCGCTAACTATTGTTTACCCGCCACTCCCTACATACCCACAACAGCGGACATTTTCACTTTGTACCTTTTTTCTACCTACAAAGCAGCCAAGAGATAAATGTTAAAGAACGAATAAGTAAATCTACGTTTCAGCAAGGCAAATCTACTGTTTTGCATGGCAAATGCAAGCCATGCGAGACTTTTTATTTTGCCTAAACATCTAATAATGAAAGGTAGCAGATTTCTCTCGCCTTGTTGCTCTCCCCAGCCCACCTCCCCAAAAATTTCCTGTCCTTTCCCAAAACCCATTCAACCATATAACCATCCAACCATCCAACCATCCAGTTATGCTTAAAAACTACCTAATTATCGCCTTCCGAAACCTCTGGAAACAGCGGGGATACACTTTTATCAACCTCACGGGCATGGCAGTCGGCATGGCATCTTGCTTTTTGCTGTTGGTGTACGTGAACCATGAAATGCACTACGACGAGTTTCATCCCAAGTTGGACAGGCTGTACCGGGTGAGTTATTTTCCCGGTGTGTCGGACGACGGGATGGAATTGCAAAGCATTCCTGCCCCGATGGCCCCGGCGATGAAGGAGGAGATGCCGCAGATTGAGCAGATTACAAGGATGTACCAGCGGGGCATCAGTGTGAGAAGGGTGGGAGGGGACAAGAGTTTCGAGCTGGATCAGGCTTTTTTTGCGGACAGTACGGTGCAGGAGGTGTTCGGCATGGAATACCTGCAAGGCGATGCTGCGACGGCGATGCTGCGCCCTTTTTCCATTGTTTTGACAGACGAAACGGCGGGCGTGTTGTTTGGCAAAGACAATCCGATGGGCGAACAATTGTTGCTGGCGAACCAGGGGCCTTTCACGGTGACGGGTGTGGTGAAGGATTTTCCTGATAATGCCCACCTGCATTTTGATTTGCTCGTGCCTTACCGCAATATGCCCGATGTGGAGCCGCCATCCTCCAGGGAAGTGATGAAATATGTGATGGAAGGCAATTGGGTGGCCTCACATTCTATTACTTATGTGCTGCTGAAACCCGGCGCCGACCCGAAAGCGGTGGATGCGGCTTTCAAGGATTTCATCCTGCGGCACGGCCACAAGGAGATTGCCCAAAAGCAAAACTTTGCGCTTTTCCCTGTGAAGGACATCCACCTGCATTCCGAAGCGCAAGGCGGAGAACCAGGTGCCAATCCCAATTATTTGCGCTTGTTCCTCGCTATCGGTTTCCTTATCCTGCTCATTGCCTGCATCAATTTTATCAATCTTTCCACGGCCACGTATTTGACCCGCATGAAAGAAGTCGGTGTGCGGAAAGTGCTTGGGGCAGGTCGCAGCGGATTGATTGGACAATTCATGGGCGAAACCTTGATGTTGAGTTTCGGGGCTTTTTTGATTGCCCTATTATTGGTGGATTTGTTGCTGCCGCACACGGGCAATCTGGTGAACAGGGAACTGCATTTCGATGCTTTTAAAAACTGGCCGATTAGCTTGGCATTTGTCGGCACCTTTTTGCTGGCGGGTATTTTGGCAGGCACGTATCCTGCCGTTTTTGCCAGCCGTTTCCGCCCGGTGGAGATTTTTCAAAGTAAAATCGCCAACGCTGGCAATGGCGGCAATTGGTTGCGCAAAGGGCTGATTACTTTGCAGTTTGCTGTCGGTATCCTGCTCATCAGCGGCACATTTATTATATTGTCGCAATTGAATTTTTGGCGAAACCAACCGCTGGGTTTCGACAAAGACCAGGTGCTGCTCGTTCCACTGCAAAGCCCGAACATGAACAACCTCTTTGCCCCCGGCGATTCCACCTTGCGTTCGAGGATGAATTCTTTTGAGGAAAAATTGCTGCAAAACCCCAATATAGAAGCCATCACGCTCGGCTCGGCCATGCCGGGCATGGGCAGGGTTTATCATCCCATTACCACCGACAAAATCACGAAAGAGGACAACCTTTTCCTGCCCGCCATTTCCGTGGATTATGATTATGTGGAAACTTTCAAACTGCAAATGCTGGCTGGCCGTGATTTCGACCAATCTTTTGGCACCGATCATTTGGATGGATTTGTCATCAACGAATCGGCGGTAGGGGCATTGCAATTTGATTCGCCGGAAGATGCTTTGGGCAAAAAAGTCACCCGTGGCGGTAAGTCGGGCCACATCGTCGGCGTGGCGAAGGATTATTCGACCGCTGGTTTGCAGGAAGCGATGGAACCGATGCTGCTCGAAGTGTCGCCCGGCGCTTTCAATACTTTTGCCATTCGTTTGAAAAATGGCGACCTGCCACAGACCCTGAAATTCGTGGAAGATACCTGGCAAGACTATTTCCCTGCCAAAGCCTTCGAACATTCCTTCATGGACGACGAACTCAACTTTGCCTACCAGGATGAAAGCCGCCTCGCTTCGATGGGCAGCCATTTTGCGGGGATTGCGATATTCTTGTCCTGCTTTGGTTTGTTGGGATTGATAAGTTTGACGGTGCAGCACCGGGCCAAGGAAATCGGCATCCGCAAAGTGTTGGGCGCTACCGTCTCTGCCATTGTTGGTTTGTTGTCAAAAGACTTTTTGAAATTGGTGGCAATTGCTTTTGTGATAGCCGCCCCCGTAGCCTGGTATTTGATGGAGCAATGGCTGTCGGATTTTGCCTACCGCATCCATTTGCAATGGTGGCATTTTGCCGTGGCGGGCACTTCGGCGGTCGTGGTAGCGTTTTTGACCATGAGTTTTCAGAGTATAAAGGCAGCGCTGGCAGATCCGGTGAAGTCGTTGAGGAGTGAATAAGAATATTCTTGTTTTAAGCTAATGGATTGATTACTTGTTGTTTATTTTCTTTTTTTCTTGATAAAAAAAGAAACAAAAAAATCAAGACTGTTTTCATTTTTTAACGCTGCGCAGCACCTGAAAACCTAAACTCCGCAAACTCGCTGCGCTCGAACAGTGCGGAGTTTTTACGGTTTTCAGGCGCTGCTCCGCTAAAATGAAAAATGTCGAAAGTGGGTAGGACGGCCTAATTTCTTTTAGCGGAAAAGGGGTTGAAAACCCGTTAAAAACAAAATCGCTCATGTTCTCTATGTGCTGAACAGGGCGACGTACCGCCGAACCCCAGTTCGGCGGCCAGAATGAATGTATGGAAGTAGATCGCCGCCGAACTGGGGTTCGGCGGTACATTTCAGCTCGAACAGAACATGAGCGAACAAAATCGTGTTTGAGCGAAGCGATTTTGAATTTGTTTAGGATTTTGAACCCCCTTTGGTGCGTTAATAAAGGAATTAAGCCTTGACTTTTTGGTTCTTTGTGAGATACAGGCCGATTACAGCTTTATATTGATAAGAATTGAATCCCCAAAAGGGAGGGGTTGCCCGGTATCAAACAAGCGATATTCCTTTGTTATTTCATCCCAGCAAATTCGTTCTCAAAAGCCCTTGTTACTGGTGTTGCGAGGTGCTTTTGCTGGATTGCGGAGGAAAACCCCACTATATTCATTCCCTGCTCTTTATCACCATTTCCTTTTGTTCTGTCAAATCCAATGCGGAAATCAATTGCTCAATTTCATCTTCGGAGGTAAATGGGCTTTCTATTTGAAACCTGTTATTGTTTTTAAATTCGTACATCCTATTTAAGTACATTGAAAAGGCGGTATCGTCAATATCTCCATTTAAATAAGCTCCGTATATGTATTTAAAATTCCTTTCCCGCTCCGTATAAGTTTGGGAATGGTGGATGACAAGCCAAGGTGCCAATGCGGCTGATTTCCCCAGTTCGCTTTTATTGGGATATCCATATTGCTTTAAATACCTTTCTATTTTCACCAAATCCAAAGAATCCTGGCTGATCATCTTATATGCGTATGCAATATGCTCAGGCGAATTATGGCCATATTTTAGTATAATCTCACTTTTTTGGTCGCCTCTTACGGCTTGGTCGTCTTCCATAATTTTTTCGAGGTAATTTTTTTTCTGCTCATTACTGGTCAGCCCGGCTATTTCGTTATCAACTTCGGCGTAGGATGTTTGAGTGTTGGCTTGGCAGCCAAATAGAAGGGCAAATAGGAAAAGGATGAAAAAGGAATGGATGGCGTGGCGCATGATTAGTGAATGATGAACTATAAATGATGAACGATGAACTTACAAAACATTGATTAACAGTTTTTTGTAAATCTATTTGGCCTAATTTATTTTTTCAGTTTCACTTATAGTTGGAATTTTTTATATTTTAGCTTAACAAAGCTACCATTAGGATATTATTTTAACAAAATAATCCCTAAAAAATAAATCCCAGTTTCAAAAAATACCCGCCCATTTGTAATAATCCTCTACACGGCAAAGTTAATTACCAAAATCTGACCGGATGAAAATAAGCACCTTCGCCTTGTTTGCCCTTTCCCCCTTTTTTCTATTTTCACAAACTCCCCCCGCCGACACCATTTTCCAGCATTGGCACAAAAACGACAGGGTGGCACCCACGGCCACGGATAATCTGTTGAAAATCGAAGTATTTGATTTCAACAAACAAAGAATCCCGGCCTTGCCCATTTCTGCTGTGCAGGTGGAATCCGGCCAGGTATGGCACGGCGAAACGGGCAGCATGGGGGAAGTTTATTTTTTGGTGCCAAAAGGCATGGGCTACCGCTTCGATGTCGGTACAGAAACAGATTTGAAAACTGTCCGCCTTCCCAATGCGGGAAATATGCGCTCCTCCTACGGCATCACCTACGTTTCCACACAAATCGCCGAGGAGGAGAAAAATGATACCGTCACACAGGCTATCCCCGCCACACAAGCGCCGACCAGGAGCAGGGTGTTGGTGAAACTCAAGGTGATGGATTTTGACGAAAAACCGTTGGACGAAGAAGTGCTTTATTTTACCGCAAAAAAAAGCGGCAAGACTTATGTCGGCGTTTCTGACAAGGAAGGGAAGGCTTCGCTCATGTTCCCCAAAGGCGATACTTTTTGCCTGAGCACCCGGTTTGTCCACAACATCGAATGTTTTGGACTGGAAGACAACGATTTTGCCCAAACCCTGTCGCTCCGCTACCGCACCTTGGGCACAAAGGCCATCCTCGCCAGGGAGGCAGAGCGTCTGCGCCAAGCTGCCATCCGTGATTCGCTGTACAAATTGGAAAGGGCAAGGGATTCCCTGCGCTTTGTGCGGGACTCGATTAGGTCGGCCAATCCCGGTGGGCAATTTTTGGATCAATTGAGCTTTGGGGGCAATCACCTTGCTGTGGAAAATGCTATCAAAAAGCAGGCGGAGAAAGAGCGGGAACTGGTGGCAAAAGACCCCCAATATTTTGAAAAAATGGGCGACGAAATCAAGGCCGTGCTGTACCGGATGCGCAGCCCCTGGGCAAAAAAACTGGTCGTGACGGACATCACGGGCAGCATGTACCCCTACATGGATCAAATCTTGATTTGGCATGCCCTGCAACTCACCCAAGGCGAGGATAACCGCTATCTTTTTTTCAACGACGGCGATGGGCAATTGGAAGAAGAGAAGAAAATCGGCAGCACGGGCGGCCTGTATTTTACCGATGCGAAAGAAATGCGCCAGTTGATGGAGACCATGCTGACGAGCATGAAGGCTGGCTACGGTGGCGAAAGCCCGGAAAATGACCTGGAAGCTACTTTGGATGCCGCAAAACGCTTGCGAAGCGTGGATGAACTGATCCTCATCGCCGACAATTACAGCGACGTGCGGGACATGGAGCTATTGGCCCAGTTGAAAGTGCCTGTCCACATCGTACTCGCCGGGTCGGACTATGGCGTGAACGAAGATTACCTCGAAATTGCCTACAAAACCGGCGGCAGCGTCCACACCCTCACCCAAGACATTGATGATTTGGCAAAACTGGCCGATGGGCAAACCATCATCATCGGAAACTACCAATACAGGGTCAGCAAAGGCAAATTCCTCCAAGTGTCGAAAGGATGAGCGTTTTTATCTAAAGAAGGGCACATTCTTATTTATCAGGATTATCATTGTGGTGATTGTCCCTGGCATTATTTATGGCGAAATATACTGCACGCTAATAGGTTTTCCCGAAAAATCGGGACAGGTCGTGCAAACGGGGGCTTGGGGGCGAAGCCCCCAAAATCCCCCTCCCCCGACGAGCCGCCGAAGGCGGCGAGGAGGGGCAGCGAGATATAATTTGCGATTTGCACAAAACCTATTAGCGCAAAGTATAAATATGCTTTTTTACAAAAAATAAATTAAAAATATTACCGTCCTTTTTGCAACCATTTTTTGAATAAACGCTCTGTTAATAATACCATCTAATTGCCCCTAAAATACAGCCATATTTAATTGTATTGTTGGCTATCGTTCCTACTTTTTTATCTAAACATTCCTACTTCTGTCAATTGGTGTTTTCAAGTTAAATGCTTGAAAATCAATATTCTTTTTTGTTTTAACAATCCTGTTTGAATTGTTGAAAGGGTATCGTTTTGCACGGGCAAAACCCACTCCCTTTTGTCACCCGATAATTGCAATATATACTGTATTGCAGTAACTATTATTTTCGCAAAACCCACTGTATATGAAAAGCTTAAAGTCCACCTTGTTTGCATTATTAAGTTTGTTGCCAATATTGATGAATGGCCAGGATTGGGATATGATCGCCAATTCGGAAGCCTCCTATTCCTCCATCCATTTTCCCAGCATCGAAAAAGGATGGATAGCAGGTGAAAACGGATTGATTTTGCATACTGCCGATGCAGGCCAAAATTGGCAGCCGCAGGTCAGCGGAACCACCAAATCACTTAATTCCGTCTTTTTTATTGACGAAGAAAATGGCTGGGCTGTCGGTGAAAATGGCTCCATCCTGCACACCGACGACGGCGGAGCTCATTGGTCGGCCCAACAGAGCAATACCCCATCCGAACTTTATGCCGTGCATTTTAGCGATCCGCTGCACGGATGGATTGCGGGCTCGAGTGGTATTTTGCTAAAAACAGCCAACGGTGGGGCGAATTGGACACAAAAGTCCGACGGCTCGGTCACGACTTTCCTTTCCGTGCATTTCATTGACAACTCCCAAGGCTGGGCTGTGGGCGCCAATGGGAAAATCCTTTGGACGGGCAATGCTGGGGCTGGTTGGACGCTGCAAACCAGCAATGTAAACCATACTTTGACCGATGTAAATTTCATTGACAATAAAAATGGCTGGGTCGTGGGCAGCAACGGTTCAGTGCTTTATACAGAAGATGGGGGCGAAAATTGGCACAACCAAAACAGCAACACCGCTGAGACCTTGAATGCAGTCTGTTTCACCAGCCAGGAAAAAGGTTGGGCGGTAGGCTATCAGGGCACCATTATCGAGACCAAGGACGGCGGCAAGCATTGGGAAAAAATTGAATTGCCCATTCTCAACAACTTGCGGGCCGTTGATTTCAAAGACGAAACACACGGCTGGATTGTGGGCTATGTGGGTGCAATCCTGCAATATATACCCGAAACTTCAGCAACATCGGCTGATATGTTCTCGAATATTGGCTTCAATATTTTCCCAAATCCTGTTTCAGACAAACTGCATATCAACTTTGATTTGGCGGCAGGATCGCCCGTCTCCATTCAACTGACCGATGTAAATGGAAAGGTGGCAGGGCAGGTGCTGAATCGGGAATATTTGCAGGCAGGTAGGCATGAATATGAGTGGGATGCGGCACAAATGACGGGAGGCATTTATTTTTTGAGGATAAATACCCAAAAAGAAATGGTGACGAGAAAGGTAATCGTAAATTAAACAATTGACTTTTCGGTGCTTGCTTGTACTAAATACTGAGGGGAAGTGGGCATAAAGGGCCACGGAGTTGATTAATTTCTCCGTGGCCCTTTACACCCTCTGGGACTCTATGTCAAAAAAAACCTTAACAAATATCCATTTCCCTCCCCTCCCTTTCAGACAAAATCCCCCACAACCCCCTGATTTTCAACCACTCCGCTAAAAAACGCATGATTTTCCATCAACAAACGATGAATTTTGTCTTTGCATAAATCCCTGGCATGTCTTTAGCTTTGCCCCTCGTTCTAACCGATTATGATTACCATGAGCACATCCAATTCTTGGCAGGGCAAGGCCATCCTACTTTTCAACATTGCCGTATTTTTCCTTTTTTCCACTCAAAAACTTCATGCGCAGGCGCAGGCCAACACCTGGTATTTTGGCTACCGGGCAGGCATTGATTTTTCCAGTGGCATACCGGTGCCTTTGCTGGATAGCCAAATTGATGCTTACGAGGGTTGCGCTTCGGTGAGCGATGCGCAGGGCAACCTTCTGTTCTACACCAATGGCGGTGGGGCAAGTTTGGATTTGATGCTGGTCAACGGCGTCAGGAACGGCTATATCTGGAACCGCAACCATGAAGTGATGTACGACATGGGCGAGACGGAGGGCGGCGGTTATAGTTCGGGACAAAGCGCCCTTATATTGCCTGTCATTGGTTCGGATCACGAGTATTATGTTTTCACGATGGATCAACAGGCCAGCCTGAACAGTGCTGCTGGCAACCGGGGCTTGCGCTATTTCATCGTTGACATGAACCTGAATGGCGGCCTAGGCGGGGTCACGGCGGCCAACCAGCCCATCTTTGCCCCGGCAGCGGAGTGCCTCACAGTGGTGCGCCACGCCAATGGCACCGACTATTGGTTGGTGGCCATTGACCAAAATACCAAAGATTTTGTAGTAGTGCCAGTGACTGCGGCTGGTGTGCAGACGCCTTTTTTACAAAATCGGCAGTCCAGCAGCAGCATCAATATTGTGATGAAAGCATCGCCCAACGGGCAGTTCCTTTTTTGTAATTACCAACTCTACCGCTTTGACCCAGCCAATGGCAACATCAGCTTTTTTTCCGATTTGTTTGAATCAAATTCCTACTCATTTTCCTTTTCGCCCACCAGCCAATACCTATACACGATGACCAGCGATTTTGGCGATTCGCTCGCCCGCTTCGATATCACCGTGCCAGATGTTTTGGGCTCAAAAAAAGTCATTGCAAACTTAGGCCTGGCCTTTCCAGGCGGGATGCAGATTGGGCCGGACGGCAATATTTATATGATTGACCTTGGGGAAGATCAGGCTATGTTTGAAACGGTGGCCATCTCCCAGATTGAATGTCCTGACAGCGAAAATCCCACGTTCAACCGGGCCATTTTTGAATTTGAGTCGGAGCCGGGCATCGGTTCTTTTTTCGGCCTGCCCAATTTTCCCGATTTTTTGTTTGACACGCCGCCTACGATGGTAAAAAATGACACCGTGAAAATATGTGCAGGCGATACCGTGGTATTGGCCACCGATTTTGTGGGCGAAAATTATTTGTGGTCAAACGCTGAAACCCTGCCTTCCATCACCGTTTTCAATACGGGAACTTACAGCGTCAGCATCACCAATAGTTGCGGCCGGGAGATTGCCATTCAGCATTTTTCCGTCGTTTTGAAAAGTTCCAATCCGACAGAAGGGCCGACCATCGAAGTTTTAAAATGCAAAGGTGCCACTGCTACGCTGGAAGCCGAGGCCGGAGCGAATATTTACCAATGGTCAACAGGCGAAACGGCAAGTTCTATTTCGGTTGGCCAAACAGGTGCCTACCAGGTCACGGTCACCGATGAGTGTTCGGTGCTGGTGCAAACATTCAACGTGAGCGACCAAGCGGCACCAACGGTGGAATTCATTTTCCCGTCACAGGCCACACCTTGCATTGGCGACACTTTCCAGTTGGAAGCACTGGCCATTGGCGCTACTTCCTTTTTGTGGTCAAACGGCGATACGTCGGCCAGCATCCGTGCAGCGGCGGGCGAGGTTTATTCAGTCATCGCTGCCAATGAATGTGGTGAAAACACTGCCACCTTCGAGGTGCCTGGCGGCGATTGCTGTCTGGTCTATATTCCAAATGTTTTTTCGCCCAATGGCGACGGGCTGAACGACAGCTTTGCACCATTTTTTGGTGACTGCGAGTTGCTGGATTACCAATTGCAGGTTTTTTCCCGTTGGGGCGCAGTGTTATTTGACAGCCAAACGCCCGATATTGGATGGGACGGCAGCTTTAAGGGCAAGGCGATGCAGCCGGATGTTTTTGCTTTTCAATTGCAATACACCGTGCGGACACCGGAAGGCACAACTGAGATTGTCAAATCGGGAGATGTGCTTATTTTGCAATAAGAGCATGTTTGGGATTTGGTGCTTGAGGCAAAAACGAGCTATTTTTCGTCAGTTTTTCGACTTTTTGAAGGCGCATAACTTGTCCCGGTTCATCGGGAGCGAGACTACGCAACTGAAATGCTCTAAGCAAGGGGGCAACATTGGGAATTCACCTTTTATTGCTAATATTGACGGTTGAAAAAATCCTAAACAAGGGTTCTTTCGTAATATGGACAAACACCCGTCATGTTCAGGTATTTCAGAAAATACAGGAATTTGTTCGCCATAGGCACTATCTTGTTTTACACGATAAGCGGCCTGCAATTTCCCATGTTGGAATGCCTGCATATTTGTTCCCACCTTGGCAGCCTGGCATCCCAACAATTTGACAAACACAGCTTTCATGCGCATTCCGACCAACACAGCCATATTGTGTTGGATTTAATAGTAAATATAAAAAATACGCCCTGCGACGACAATTCTCCCATCTCACAAAATACCGATAGCGAAATCAAAAAATTGCCTCAACATTGCCTGCAAACCGCTCATTTGGATTTATTATTTCAAAATAAATATAGCCCTATATTTTCTCCGCCAATATTGCGATCTGCCGCTATTTCTTCCATCCCTTCCCCACCGCCCAAGGTATAATCCGGTTTTCATGATTGATTCAATATGAACTGCTGCCAATGCTCTTTTGGCAGGTTTAGCTAACCCTATATATCGGAGACGGGTCAGATTGTTGTCCGTGGCCGATAGGCTCAATCCATTAAAATGAAAAGGATTATACTTACACTATTTACCCTTGTTTATATTTCCTCCCAATTATTTGCCCAAACGCTTGAAGGCCGTGTGCAGGATAGGGAAGGCGCAGCATTAACGGATGCTTATGTTTTTAAAAATGGCGGCCAGGTACACGTCCACACCAATGACCTCGGCCTATTTGTTTGTCAGGGACTTATGCCGGGCGACACCCTGAATATCAGCTACTTGGGTTATGAGAGCAAAAAAATGGTGCTCAACCAAAAGGATTTTGAAAAACCCGTCACCATCGTGATGCAGGACAAGTATTTTGACCTCTCGCAGGTGGTCGTGACCAACGATGTGCGCTCTGTGAACCAGGTTTCCAAAGTGGATTTGCTCACCAGCCCCGTCAATTCCTCCCAGGAAATCCTGCGCAAAGTACCCGGACTTTTCATCGGCCAACATGCGGGCGGCGGAAAGGCAGAGCAATTGTTCCTGCGGGGATTTGACATTGACCACGGCACGGACGTGAGCATCAGCGTGGACGGAATGCCCGTCAACATGGTGTCCCATGCGCACGGCCAAGGCTATGCCGACCTGCATTTTTTGATACCGGAAACCATCGAACGCCTGGATTTTGGGAAAGGGCCTTATTATGCTGAAAAGGGCGATTTCACCACAGCGGGCTACGTAGCTTTTGAAACCAAAGAAAAACTGGACAATAGCCTGGTAAGTTTTGAAGTGGGTCAGTTCAATACCCTTCGCACCGTTGGCCTCTTCGACCTGTTGGGTGACTCGAACAAGCACAGCGCCTATTTGGCCACAGAGTACCTGCTGACGGACGGCCCTTTTGATTCCGACCAGAATTTCAACCGCTTCAACCTGATGGGCAAATACACGCTCAGTTTGCCCAACAATGACAAACTGTCTGTGCTGGCTTCGCATTTCACCAGCAAATGGGATGCCTCCGGCCAGGTGCCGCAGCGGGCGGTGGACAGTGGCCGCATTGGCCGCTTCGGGGCCATTGACGACACGGAAGGAGGCCTCACCAGCCGCACGAACCTAGCGCTCAGCCATACCAAGGCAGTTTCAAAAAATACTTTCGTGAAAAGCCGGGCCTATTTTTCAAAATACGACTTTGAATTGTATTCCAATTTCACTTTTTTCCTCGAAGACCCCGTGAACGGCGACCAAATCCGCCAGCACGAAGATCGCCGCATTTTCGGGATGGAAAGTGTGTTGCACCACCAGTACCGCATGGCCAACCTTGACCTGAACGTGCAGGCTGGCCTTGGCCTCCGCTACGACGATGTTGATGGAGACGAACTTTCACACACGGTCAACCGCAGTACCGTGCTGAATTACCTGGCACTCGGCGACGTGAACCAGACAAACATGTACGGCTTTGTCAATACGGAATTTGACTTTGGGGCGGTGGTCATCAATCCTGGCCTACGCCTCGATCATTTCCGCTTTGATTATGTGGACAACCTGCTGGCCACTTACCGCACCCAATCGGAGAGCAAAAATTTCGTCAGCCCGAAACTCAATTTCATTTACAATCCCAGCCACCGTTGGCAGTTGTTCCTGAAAACGGGCATCGGTTTCCACTCCAACGATACCCGTGTGGTGGTGGCCCAGGATGGCAAGGAAATCCTCCCTGCCGCCTATGGAGCCGACCTGGGCGCTATTTGGAAACCCTTGCGCAGGCTGTGGTTTACCGGGGCCTTGTGGTATTTGTTTTTGGAACAAGAATTTGTCTATGTCGGCGATGCTGCCGTGGTAGAGCCCAGTGGCAAAACACAGCGAATTGGCGTGGATCTGGGCATCCGTTTGCAACTCACCGATTGGCTCTTCCTGGATGCCGATGCCAACTATGCCCACGGCCGGGCCGTTGACGAGCCGGAAGGGGCTGACTACATCCCCCTGGCACCCGACTTCACGACGGTGGGCGGCATGTCCGTCAAACACCCGTCGGGTTTCTCCGGCGGCCTGCGCTACCGCTACCTGAAAGACCGCCCTGCCAACGAGGACGACAGCATCACCGCAGAAGGCTATTTTGTACTGGATGGCAACCTGAACTACACTTTTGGCAACTTGACCCTTGGCGTACAGGTGGAAAATATATTGGACACCGATTGGAACGAAACACAGTTCGCCACGGAATCCCGCCTGTTTGAAGAAACGGAGCCGGTGGAGGAAATCCACTTTACACCGGGCACGCCCTTTTTTATCAGGGGGAAGGTGGTTTATAGTTTTTGAATATTGACACCTCACCCCCCGGCCCCTCTCCTTGAGAGGGGGAATGCCTGCTATTCTTCGCACGCATAACCTATTTCAGCAGGCTCCACCCCCCTCTCCTGGAGGAGAGGGGGCCGGGGGGTG
>JBGSKQ010000040.1:0-39928 GCA_041741095.1 Saprospiraceae bacterium | reverse complement strand
GTGTGATAGTTTAATTATCACCAATATTTCCTATTCCGCAGCAGATACGACGTATTTGTTCAATGCAACCTGCGACCCAAGCCAGGCAGGCGTTTTCGAGGAATTATTGCAAAATATGGGAGGGTGTGATAGTTTAGTCGTCACCAGCATATCCTATTCCGCAGCAGACACAACGTATATTTTCGACAATAGCTGCGACCCAACGCAGGCGGGCATTTTCGAGGAGTTGCTGCAAAATATGGGGGGCTGCGACAGTTTGCTTATCACTCAAATCAGTTTGTTGGAAAGCGACACTGTTTTACTTTTCGCCGAAACTTGTGACCCAACACAGACGGGCGTTTTCACCGAAACTTTTTCCAACCAAAACGGCTGCGACTCGACCGTCGTCACCCAGGTTGACCTGCTGGAAAGCGACACCGTTTTCATCGCTTCCGAGACTTGCGATGCAAGCCAGGTAGGCGTTTTTACCACAACCTATTCCAACCAAAGCGGCTGCGACAGCACCGTCATAACTGCCGTTTCCCTATCCCCGCCACCTTCCCTGACCCTCTCCGCTTCGGATTTCAACGGCTTTGGAATTGGCTGTTTTGGCGCTTCCGACGGCAGCGCAGAAGTGGCAGCCGGCGGCGGTGGCGGACCAATTTCCTTCCTCTGGTCGGAAGGCTCGACAGGCGCTGTAATCGGCAACCTGGCCGCCGGCGGCTATTCGGTCACCGCCACCTCGGCCGCAGGCTGCACGGCCACGGCCAGTGTTTTGCTCACGGCGCCGCCTGCTTTGGAGGCGGCTTTTTCTCTCACCCCGCTGGACTGCTTCGATGACAACGGCGGGGCCATCCTTGTGCAGGCCAGCGGCGGCGCACCGCCTTATCAATATTCATTGAACGCAGGAAGCTTCCAGCCATCGAGCGCCTTCACAGGCCTGACGTCGGGCACTTACACGGCCACCGTGCAGGACGCCAACGGCTGCGAAACTTCCGAAACCATCTTGATAAATGCGCCCATCCCGGTGGAAGTGGAGCTCGGCGACGACCTCATCATCGGCCTGGGCGGGAGCGCCACCGTCCACGCCGTGGTGAACCTGCCGCCCAGCCAGTTGGCCAACGTCACCTGGTCGGGGCTCGACTCCGCCGAGTGCCCTGCCTGCCTCGACCAGCCCGTGGCACCGCTGCTTACCACTGCTTACTCCGTCAGCATCACCGACGTGAACGGCTGCGGTGACAACGACGAAATCACCGTCTTCGTGGACCGCCGCAAGAACGTCTATGTCCCCAACGCCTTCTCCCCCAACGGCGACGGCATCAACGACCTGATTTTGATTTTTGCAAAAGAAAAACAAGTGGCGAACATCCGCTCCTTCCTCGTCTTCGACCGCTGGGGGGAGACTGTGCACGAATATCACAACTTCCAGCCTGGCAACCCTTCTGCCATAGGCGGATGGGACGGAACGCACAGGGGTCAGGCTATGGATGCAGCAGTGTTCGTCTGGTTTGCCGAAATAGAATTCGTGGACGGAGAGGTGGAAATATTGGAGGGGGAAGTGCTGCTGCTGAGGTAAATCTCAATTCTTCCTAAACCGCTTAATCCCCTTCACCACAATCGGCGGCAGCAGGTCGTTGGCCAGGTTGACGGCGTTGTTGAACACGGTCATCTTAGCGCTGTCCTGGCCTTTGCGGGCGGCGAAGGTGGTGGTGATACGCTTGCGGTGCGCTTCGTTCACCTCGCTGTCCGGTCGGCCATTGGTATAGTAATAAAGTGCCAATGAGCGGCGGCTACGGTCAGGGGGACATGAGAGCGGATCGGGGTGGCCATGCCAGGAGAAATCGGTGGTGGAGAAAATGGCCAGCCGATTAAAAAGCGGGGCGATACGGGTCACACATTGGCTCATGTCTTTTTCCCACAGTTCAAAATGGCCGCCATATTCTTCTTTCCAGTTTTCATTGAGGTAAACCAGCACGTTCACACGGCGGTCGAGGTCCATCAGCTTGTGTTTGTGGAAGTCCACATGTACTTTCAGGAAGCCGCCGGGCTTAATTTGATGGTAGCCGCCCCCTTCGAAATAGGGGTCGGGGATGAGGGTTTCCTTGATGCCAGTGAGGTTTTGCAAAAACTCCAAAAAAGGCTGTGAATTCAGGAAGTGCATGAATTCCCTTGTCAATGCGCCAAATTTATACTCGCCCTTGGAGGCATATTTGGCCTCGTTGGGATTGGCATAAAATACTTCGTCCTTGCCATTCTGGCCCAGTTCGGGAAACTCGGCGAGGACGGCTTTTAAGGCATCCTGTTTGAAAAAGTCGTTGAAATAGATGCTGGGAAAAGGTTTGGCAGTCAAGTAATCCTGCTGTTTTTGTTCCCCCAATTCTACCAGTTCATGGTTACTGATGTCAAGAAATTTCATTGTGCAAATTGTTTGGTATCGAAAAGACGGCAAATGTACATTTTGCTTCAGCGATCAAATCAAATAATTGTACCAAAGCTGATACGGGAATTGCTCGACAAGGGTTGGGGAGGATTGAGAAATGAGAGGAGTGAGAGGAATGAGAAGAGTGAGAGGGTGGGTTTGTCAAATTTCATCCAATCTTAACGCTTGACCAATCTTGCTACTGCGGCTTTGTTGTACTTTTGCCGAAACATTTGCCCAAAACAAGATTGATAATGGCTAAACGGCATTTTTTATTGCTGCAAAAACTGCCCTTGCAAGGCAATTTTTCTTCCCTGTTTTTTCCCAAACAAGTTTTTAGGTTTTTCTTTCTGTTGCTGGGCTGGTTGGCAACTTTTGCCCCGGCTCAGGCCCAATGCCCCTCTATCGTTTCCATCATGGTGGACGCCTGCGGCACGGAGCAGGACAACGAGTTCATCATCATCAACTCTGGCACGAGTGGCTTCAACGTCTCCAGCCTGGAAATTGACTATGACATCAACAACAACATCATAGGCCCTGAGAACAATGATATCAACGTAGGCCCCATGTCTTGCGGCATCCAGGAGGGCAATACGGCTATGGTGACTGGCTGTACCAACGTGATAGCCGCCGACCCGGCCGGCAGCATTCCGCCCAACTCTTATGTAATATTGCAAACCAGCGCCGCTACCAGCACAACCTACAATTTTTCGGCAGTTTGTGGGTCTCAGCAATGCATTTATGTTTTGCAAAGCACTTGCTTCCGCTCGGCGGGGGCCTTTTCAAATGGCGGTTCTGGCACTCGCACCACCACCCTTTCCATTAACGGTTCTTGTGTTTCATCCTATACCTACGACCGTGCTTCATTGGTAGGTGGCAATGGCGCATACTACCTTCCGCCCAACGCTTATGGCAACGGCGGCTGCACTGCGCCGCCCGGTTCTTTTGGCAATCCACCTACCATGCCGATGCTGTCGGGGGTGCCTGCCACGATATGCCAAAGCGACCCGGCCATTGTTTTACCCACGCCACAAAGCGGCATCAATGGCAACTGGTCTGGCACGGGGGTAAGCGGCAACACCTTTAACCCGGCTGGCCTCAGCGGCAGCATCACTTTAACATTTACGCCCTCGCCGGGCCAATGTTCGGCCCCGGCCACCACTTCCATTATGGTCAATACAGGTGCGCCGCCACTCATTTCGGGCATCCCGGCGAGTATTTGCCAAAACGATGCAGCCATATTTTTAAACACCAACCAAAGCGGCGTGAGCGGCACCTGGTCGGGCATGGGCGTGAGCGGCGGGAACATGTTCAACCCCGCTGGCCTCAGTGGCAGCATCACTTTGACCTTTACGCCAGGTGCCGGCCAATGTGCCTCGGCAGCCACTGCCAATATTACCGTCAACCCTGCCATCAACCCTGTCATTTCAGGCGTTCCGGCCACTATTTGCCAAAGCGATCCGGCCATCGTTTTGCCCACCAACCAGGGCGGCATTACGGGCAACTGGTCGGGCACGGGCGTGAGCGGGAACATGTTCAACCCAACTGGATTGAACGGTTCGGTCACATTGACCTTCACGCCCACGGCGGGGCAGTGTGCCAATACGGCTACCACTTCCATCATGGTAGATCCGCTTGCCACGCCAGTTATCAGCGGGGTGCCAAACAGCATTTGCCAAAGCGATCCGGCCATCGTTTTGCCCACCAACCAGGGCGGCATCACGGGCAACTGGTCAGGCTTGGGCGTGAGCGGGAACCTGTTTAACCCCAATGGTTTGAGCGGAAATATTACGCTCACTTTTACGCCTACGGCGGGGCAATGCGCCAGTGTGGCCACTACTTCCATCAATGTCACGCTGCCAGCGATTCCTGTTATTTCTGGTATTCCAAACAGCATTTGCGAAAGCGATCCGGCCATCGTTTTACCCACCAACCAAGGCGGCATCATTGGCACTTGGTCAGGCTTGGGCGTGAGCGTTAACCAGTTTAACCCTTCGGGTTTGAACGGAAATATTACCCTGACTTTCACGCCCACAGCGGGACAATGTGCCAGCGTGGCTACCACCACCATTAGTGTGGATCCGCCCACACCACCCAATCTTATCGGTGTGCCAGCCAGTGTTTGCCAGGACGACCCGGCTGTACCCCTCCCCACCAATCAGGGCGGGGTTTTGGGAAATTGGTCTGGGGTTGGGGTTTTCGGAAATACATTTGACCCGACGGGACTCAGCGGCAATACCACCTTAACTTTTACGCCCAACCCTGGGCAATGCGCCGCAGTAGCCAGTACGAGCATTTTTGTGAGCAGCGGCAGCGTACCTGTAATCACTGGCGTGCCTTCTTCTATTTGTGAAACGGATCCGCCCGTTGTACTGCCCACTACCCAAAGCGGTATCAGCGGCACTTGGTCGGGGCCAGGCGTGGCAAGCAATATATTCAACCCAGTAGGCATCACGGGCAATGTGACGCTCACGTTTACCCCTAATGCTGGCCAGTGCGCCTCGCCCGCCACTACAGAAATTACTGTGGAAGAGGCTCAATCGCCTACTATTTCGGGCATTCCGAACAGCATTTGCGAAAGCGATCCGGCCATTGCCCTGCCCACCAACCAAGGCGGCGTCAATGGTACATGGTCGGGCATGGGCGTTTCGGCCAACACTTTTGATCCGACGGGATTGAGCGGAAATGTGGTTTTGGTTTTTTCTCCCAATGCAGGCCTGTGCGCTTCGGTAGCCACTGCCAACATCACGGTGAATACCGCCGCAGACCCCAACCTGTCAACAGCAACTCTTTGTGAAAACGATCCGCCTATCAACCTCAGCACATTGGCTGATCCGCTTTATCCGGCTGGCTCTTGGAGCGGCACTGGGGTGAGCGGCGGCACCTTCAATCCGGCTGGCTTGAGCGGCAATATCACCTTGACATTTACCCCGGCGACGGCTTGTGTAAATGTCGCAACGACTACTATCACGATCAATGAATTGGCGGTTCCGCAGCTCGGTACGGATGCTATTTGTCAAAATAATGGACTGTACGATTTGACCCAACTAAACGATCCGCTGTGGCCCAACGGCACCTGGAGCGGCCCCGGCGTGAGTGGCAATAATTTCAACCCAGCCGGGCAAAACGGAATGGTCAACCTCACTTTCACGCCCAGCGCAGATTGTACCAGCCCGGCCACTACCACTATTTCTATACAAACATCGCCCAATTTTTCGGGACTGATGGAGGATTGCGACCCAGCCACCCAGACTTACACGGTGAGTTTCAATATTACAGGGGGCGACCCGGCCTCTTATACGGTAGATGGCACCCCAGTCGGTGGGAGCGTGTTTATCTCTTCGCCCATTGCCAGTGGAGTTGCTTATTCTTTTCAATTGGATGATGGCAATGGCTGCGGGCCAGTGATGATAAACGGAGTTGAAAACTGCGCCTGCGTGACGAATGCGGGTACGATGGATTTGACCGGGTCGCCATTTATGATTTGCCCATCGGTTTCTTTTTCGCTCAGTTTTAACAATAATCAAAACCTCGATCCTGATGACGTTTTGATATTTGTGATGCACGACAATGCGGGCGCTTCTTTGGGAAATATCATCACTACGAGCACTACAGTGAGTTTCCCTGCCAATATTCCTGGAATCGTGTTGGGACAAACCTATTATGTGTCGGCGGTGGCTGGCACGGACAGCGGCAATGGAACCCCCGACCCTAACGATGGCTGCTTTTCCGTATCGCAGGGCGTGCCTATTGTATTTTATATTCCAAGCGTTGCCTTATCGCCCAGTAGCTCTATATGCAATGATGAATGTATAGATATTGCATTGGATTTTACTGGACAGGCTCCTTTTGATATTGATTGGGACCTATCAGGCCCAGGAATTCCCTTGCCCAATCCTATATTTGGCATTACAGAAGATACAATAATTACTGTATGTCCGCAAGATTTTAACTTTAATTCGGGGATTATAGATTTCACCATATATACACTCATAGACTCAATTTGCATCAATGATTTTGACCCAGATATATTAACCGAAATTACTGTAATTCCACCTTCTAATTTCAATTATAACCCCACCTTATGTGCGGGCGAACAAGTGGTCGTCAACGGCACCATTTATAACGAAGCAAACCCTACAGGCACGGAAACTTTTGTCGGTGGCAATTACCTTGGCTGCGATTCCACGGTAAGTGTCAACTTGTCCTTTTACCAGCCAGCAGTATTTAATTTGAACGAAACGCTTTGCCCAGGCGGCAGCGTCACGGTGAACGGAACGGTGTATAATGAAGCCAACCCCAGCGGTACGGAAATTTTACAAGATGCCAGCGTAAATGGCTGTGATTCAACGGTGAATGTCAACCTGAGCTTCAATTCGGTGGTAGTTGGCAACTTCGCACCGACCCTTTGCCCCGGTACCTCCATCATCATCAACGGTAACACCTACGACGAAAGCAACCCCAGCGGCACAGAGAACTTCCCGATGGGCAGCTATTTGGGCTGTGATTCCACGCTGAACGTCAACTTGTCATTTTATCCTCTGGCCGTGTTTGATTTGGATGAAATGCTCTGCACGGGCGGCAGCCTCACGGTGAATGGGACAGTGTACGATGAAGCCAACCCCAGCGGCACAGAGGTTTTGCCTTTGGCCAGCGTGAACGGTTGCGACTCCATTATAAACGTCAGCTTGAGCTTTGCCTCGCAGGTGGTGAATGATTTGGATACCACGCTTTGCCCTGGCGGCAGCATCATCGTAAACGGAACTATTTATAGTGAAAGTACCCCCAGCGGGTCGGAGATTTTTGTTCAAGGAAGTTACTTGGGCTGCGATTCCATCGTGAATGTCAACCTGTCGTTTTACCCGCCAGCCGTGTTTGATTTGGAACAAACGCTATGCACAGGCGGAAGCCTGATTGTGAACGGAACAGAATACAACGAAGCCAACCCCAGCGGCACAGAGATTTTGCAAAATGCCAGCGTAAATGGCTGTGATTCAACGGTGAATGTCAACCTGAGCTTCAATACGGTGGTGGTGTTTGATTTGAACGATACCCTTTGTCCCGGTGATTTCATCACGGTGAACGGCCATGTTTATGACGAGATAACGCCCAATGGTTCTGAGACTTTCCCGATGGGAAGCTACCTTGGATGCGATTCCACGGTGAATATCAACCTGTCGTTTTACCCGCCAGCCGTGTTTGATTTGGAACAAACGCTATGCACAGGCGGCAGCATCACGGTGAATGGAACGGAGTACAACGAGGCCAACCCCAGCGGCACGGAAATTTTGGACAATGCCAGCGTCAACGGCTGCGATTCCATCGTAAACATTAGCTTGACATTTGACCAGGCAGTGGTAACCAACATCAACAGTACTTTGTGCAGCGGGGAATCCATCGTTGTCAATGGCAATACCTACGACGAAAGCAGCCCCAGCGGTGCAGAATTTTTCCCAATGGGCAGCTATCTGGGTTGCGATTCGACGGTATTTGTTGACCTGTCGTTTTACCCGCCTGCTGTGTTTAATTTGGTACAAACGCTCTGTGCCGATGAATCCGTGACCGTCAATGGTACGGTTTATAACCTAAGCAACCCCAGCGGCACAGAGGTTTTTCAAAATGCCAATGGCTGCGATACTACGGTCAATGTCAACCTGGGTTTTTACGCCCCGGCAGTGAAAGTGATTGACGACCAGCTCTGCACGGGCGGCAGCATCACCGTGAACGGAACGGTGTACGACGAAAGCAACCCCAGCGGCACGGAGATTTTGACCAATATCGCCCTTCATGGATGCGATTCGACCGTGATTATTGACCTCACATTTGGAAATGAAGTTATTGTCAGTTACGATACCATCCTTTGCCCTGGCGAGTCCATCGTCATCAACGGCACCATTTATTTTATTGGCAATACGACCGGCACGGAAACTTTCCCCGATGCCAGCTACCTCGGCTGCGATTCTACGATGAACATCATGCTGAGTTTTTATCAGGAGGCTACTTTTACCCTGGACACCATTTTGCAGTTGGGCCAAAGCATTATCGTCAACGGCACGGTTTACGACCAATCCAACCCGAACGGCACAGAGGTCATCGGCGGCGGAAGCAGCACTGGATGCGATTCCATCATCTTTGTTTCACTGACAATTGCAGGGCTGACGGAGGCGGAAGTGGAAAGCCAATCGCCTACCTGCAAAGGCGGCAGCGATGGTTTTATTTCTATTCTAGGACTGACGGGCGGTACGCCACCCTACACTTTTGCCCTGAACGGAACCAACTCCATGCAGGTGGACACGGACGACTTCCCGGTGGTCTATAACGGCCTGCCCATCGGTTTTTACACCATTACCATCGTAGATGCGGCCAATAAAATAACGACGGTGGAGGTGTTCCTGCCCGACCCGCCCGAACTGGTCATTGACCTGGGGCCGGATCAAACCATCCAATTGGGCGAAAGTACCAGCCTGAATGCCATCACACCGTTCCCAGTGATTGATTACGTCTGGACACCCGTTGATTTTCTCGACTGCATAGACTGCCCCAATCCACAGGTCATATTGCCCGGCCAGGACATGGAATACCTATTAACTGTCACCAATGAACAGGGCTGCACCGCCTCCGAGCAGGTGTCCGTTTTTGTTGAAAAAACCTACACCATTTTCGCTCCGAACGCCTTTAGTCCCAACAACGACGCCATTAACGACGAGTTCACCATTTTCTCCGGCCCGCAAGCCAGGGTGCTGCGTTCCTTCCTCATTTTTGACAGATGGGGCAATATGGTGCATGAATTTTACAACATGCCCTTGAACGACCTCTCCATCGGTTGGGATGGAAAATTCAAGGGCAAAGCGCTCGATCCCGCTGTGTTTGTCTGGTTCGCAGAAGTGGAATTTGTGGACGGCCACGTGGAAATGTTCGAGGGCGGGGTGACGCTGGTGAGGTAGGATTGCAGACTTGTCAGCGCTTATTGACTCGATGCGGTTCTTTAGTCAACCTATCATTTTTTCAGCCCAAACCCCGACTTTTGTGCCAAAACTTCAGCAATGAACAATACAAGCCATCACGACGATCGTATCGCAAAAATGAGCTTTGCTTCTGTCTATCCGCATTACATTGCCAAGGTGGAGAAGAAAGGCAGGACGAAGGAAGAACTCCACCAAGTCATCGAGTGGCTGACGGGCCACGATGAAAAAAAGCTGCAAGCATTGATAGATGAAAAAGCCAGCTTCGAGACATCCTTTCAGCAAGCCACGCTGAATCCTAATGCTTGTCTCATCACGGGCGTCATCTGTGGCTATCGGGTAGAGGACATCGAGAACCCGCTGACGCAAAAGGCGAGGTACTTGGACAAGTTGGTGGATGAACTGGCGAAGGGGCGCAAGATGGAAAAGATATTGCGGTAGAGGACGTTTATTAAACATTTAAGGTCTGTCCATTCCGCACAGAATAATTCCTTGAAATCCAATGGCTTACCGTCCCATCGCCCCGATAGCTATAGTGGACCGAGGTCGGCATTTTAAGCAAATTATTCTGTGGGTAATCGAAACCTCAAAGTTTTAGTAAACGTAAATCCGCCGCTGCCTCAAACCTCATCCCTCAGCACCCCCCATTCATCAGCACTGCATACATCACACCATCAGAAACGGACAGGTGAAACACTTTTTCCCCAATGGTGGGAAACAGGAGTTGCCATGTATTGCCCCGGTCAGCGGAGCGGTAAATGCCTTGGGGGTGGCCGCAGTAAAAGAATTCGCCCACTTGTTTGATGGAAGAAATCAGCTTGGTAGGTGGCAGGCCCGCATCAATAGCTTGCCAGGTCTTGCCGCCGTCGGTAGAAGTGCGCACCCGCCGGGTTTCCGACTTGGTGTTGTAGGTAATGGCCGCAAACCCGCCTTCGATGACTTCCACGGCGATGCCCACGCCACCCTCGCTCAACACCACGTCCCAATTTTCGCCACCATCCGTAGAGCGCAAGATGCCCCCTTGGTTGGTGCAGAGCAGCACGCCCTCCGATTCCACCGTTTTTATCATCCAGCCATAGGGCATGACGTGCTTCCAGGTTTTCCCCTGGTCGGCGGATTTGAAGATGCCTTGGTCGCAGCCGATGAAAACGCTGCCGTCCTTGGCGGTGAATACGGTGCGCACCGATTGGCCCTTGAAATCAGTGAAAATGGGCATCCAAACGCCCGTATTGTTCAATTTTTGATAAAAGCGGCAATTACTGTTGTATGCAATCATGCCAGCCAAGCCAGGGGAAAAAGCGATGTAGGGTTCCACGAGAGCCATCTCCTTTTCCCATGCAGTGTTTTTGGATAAACGGCTGTTCCGATAGACGCCCTGTTCGGCACCCAGATAAAGCTCACCTTTATCAGCGAAAAACGATGCTGGTTCAAAACCTGCCGGCAGCCCTGCGCTGATGTCCTGCCAGCTTTGCCCAGCGTCGGCGGATTGAAAAACGATATTGGTGGTGGTTGGCGTGGTTTCTTTCATGTACTTTCCGCTGACAGCGGTGGAAGGAATAACCGCCAAAGCCTGCTCCTGTACCTGCTGGCAGGCGATGAAGCATGGAAATAAAAACAATATAGCAAGGTGATGACTACGCATAATTGAAATTGATTGGTGAAACAATGCGACAAAGATGCAGGCGAATTGGGCGGGATATGGTTTTTTACCTGTAAAAGCATGTAAAGGAAGTGTAAAAGAGTGTTTTAGTGCGGTGGACTGGCTCGCTCCCATTTCCTCAAGTCTTCTTATTCTGGCCAGTTTCAGAATTTCTTGGATGGATGCTTTTTGGTGGGCTTAACGCAGGTCGTCATTTTAAAAATATTACTTCATGCCTTCAAATACTTTTTCTATTTCCAACTGCACACCCGTTACTTCATCCGTCAAGGTTCCATGATCGAAAAAATGATTGCTGCCATCGGGATTGAGAATGTAAATAGCCTTAAAAGGAGGAGGCATCACGATCCAAGCAGATTTGACGCCTATCGGAAAATAGGTTTGATAAATTTTCTGGGCCATTTCGGTTAAAGATTGGGAGGGAGAAATGATTTCGATAGTAGTGATAGGTGCTTCCTGTTCTTTGGCTTCGATGGTTGTCCAGTCTAATTCCCGCTTGGTGAAGATGCAGATGTCGGGCGTAGAAGCGGGAGTGGTGGCAAGGGTAACTTCGCTGGGAAAATCATACTTTTCGCCGTACTTACTTTTCAATAAAAAACTGATTTCAGTCTGGATAGTACCGTGGATTCTATTGGGCATTGGTTTGTTTCTTTCTGTTTCGTAATCGGTGGAAATGGCCGGGCTTTCTTCTACAAAAACTTCGTCTTTCAGCATGGCTGTAATTTTTTTATGATGTAACAAATATAGCGTTATTTGGGCTTGGATTCAATATTTTTATAAAAGTAAATATTCGCCCTGTAACCATATTTTTACCATAAAAAATGAACATGCCCAACATCATCCACAAAACCGCCGAATTCGTAAAAAACAAGCTCCAGGGTGCAGAAGGCGGCCACGATTGGTTCCATACGCAACGTGTTTGGAACAATGCCAAACTCATCGCCCGAAGCGAGCCGGTTGATTTATTCATAGTTGAATTTGGAGCCTTGCTGCACGACGTGGCCGATGCCAAATTTTACAATGGCGATGAGGAAATTGCTCCCCAAATCGCAGGTGAATGGCTGGAAAAACTGGGTTTGGATCACGCCGTCATTGATCATGTTAAAAACATCGTCCGCTATGTTTCCTTCAAAGGCGGAAATTTCCAGCAAAACTTCCATTCCGCTGAATTGGCAGTTGTGCAAGATGCCGACCGTTTGGATGCCATTGGGGCCATCGGAATCGCCCGTACTTTCAACTATGGCGGTTTTAAAAACCGGGCCTTGTACGACCCCGCCATTCCGCCCAATTTGAACATGAGCAAAGAGGAATACAAGAATAGCAGCGCCCCGACGCTCAACCATTTTTATGAAAAACTGCTGCTATTGAAGGATCGGATGAACACGGCGACGGGAAAACGGTTGGCCCAAAAGAGGCACGAGTGGATGGAGCAGTTCCTTGAACAGTTTTTGAGGGAATGGGAAGGGGAGGCGTGACTGGATGCCTATAGCCGTCCATGACAAATATTCGCCACGATGTATGATTTTTCTCACTCCCAAACCTTCCTTGCCCCCGATACTTTCGCAGCCTCAATGGTAATTTTGACGCTTAAATCCTGCTTGTCCGCCAAGGCTGGCCAGCCTTTCATTTATTTATCCATTTATCCATGATCCAGCAGCTCGATAAAATTTTCAAGCCCAAAACCATCGCCGTCGTTGGTGCATCCACCAAAGAAAACAGCGTGGGACACTCTATTTTTAAAAACCTCGTCGTCAACGGCTTCAAGGGGCAGGTATTTCCCATCAACCCGAAGGCCGATGAGATTTTGGGCAAAAAAGCCTTTCCGACCATTTCGGCAGTGCCGGAGAAGGTTGACCTGGCCGTCATTGTCGTACCGTCCAAGTTTGTGCCCGGCGTGGTAGAAGAATGCGGACAGGCGGGCGTCGGCGGTCTTATCATCATCTCCGCTGGCTTCAAGGAAGCGGGCGAGGAAGGCGAAAAAATGGTGGAGCAAATCCTGGTCACCTGCCGCCGCTACGGCATGAGGCTCATCGGCCCCAATTGCCTCGGCACCATCAATCCCAAACTGGGCATGAACGCCACCTTCGCCAACCGCATGGCCCTGCCCGGCAACATCGCTTTCATTTCGCAAAGCGGCGCCCTGTGTTCTTCCATCCTCGACTGGGCCTGCGAGCAAAATGTGGGCTTCAGCCACTTCGTCTCCATCGGCTCGATGGTGGACATCGGTTTCTCCGAACTCATTGACTACTTCGGGATGGACCAAGAGACCTCCTCCATCCTGATTTATATGGAATCCCTGACGGACGCCCGCAAGTTTATGAGCGCCGCCAGGGCATTCGCCCGTTCCAAGCCCATCATTATTTTAAAAGCAGGAAAAAGCCAGGCGGGCAGCCAGGCAGCCATGTCGCACACGGGTACGCTGGCCGGCAATGACTCCGCTTTTGACGCCGCCTTCAAACGGGCAGGCTGCCTGCGGGTGGAAACCATTTCACAACTCTTCAACTGCGCCCAGGCCCTGTCCATGCAGCCCCGGCCAAGGGGCAACCGCCTGGCCATCGTTACCAATGCGGGCGGCCCCGGCGTGTTGGCCACAGATTACCTGACTACCCGCTACGGCGAATTAGCTCAGCTTTCAGAAAAAAGCCTCCAGGTGCTCAACGGAGCCCTGCCGCCCACCTGGAGCCACGGCAACCCCGTGGACGTGCTCGGCGACGCCTCCGCCAAGGACTATGAACTGGCCATCGAAACCTGCCTCGCCGACGACGGCGTGGACGGCGTTTTAACCATTCTCACCACGCAAACGGTAACCGACCCCAGCGGTACGGCCAAAGCCCTGGTAGAGGTGAGCAAAAAGCACCGCAAGCCTATCCTGGCCGCCTGGATGGGCGAGCGTGACGTATGGGAGGCCCGTGAAATTTTAGAAAAAGGAAAAATACCCAACTACCGCTACCCGGAAAGCGCCGTGGACGTGTTCGTGCAGATGCACCAATACTCCCGCAACCTCGATATGTTGTACGAAACACCGCCCGAAGCGCCGCACCGTTTTTTGCCAAAAAGGGATGCCGCCTGGCACGTGTTGCGCTCGGCATTGGCAGAAAAAAGGCACTACCTGCTGGAACACGAAGCAAAGGAACTCATGCGCTGCTACGACCTTCCCGTGGGCGGCAGCAAGGTGGCCAATTCGGCCAAGGATGCAGGTAAAATTGCAGCGGAAATCGGCTTCCCTGTTGTGATGAAAATCATATCGCCCGATGCCCTGCACAAGACGGACGTGGGCGGTGTGCGCCTGCACGTTTCCTCCGAAAAGGAAGCGACAAAAGCCTACGACGAAATCATGGCTTCTGTGAAAAAACACAAGCCGGATGCCCGCATCGTGGGCATTTTGATTGAAAAAATGGTGAAAAAACGCCACGAACTGCTCATCGGGGCGGTGCGGGATCCCATTTTCGGGCCGCTCATCGTCTTTGGTCATGGCGGCGTGGCGGTGGAGGTGATCAAGGACACCAATTTTGGCCTGCCGCCCCTGAACATCGCACTGGCCAAGCGCATCATCCAGCGCACCCGCATTTACCAGCAACTGGAAGGCTACCGGGGCATCCCTGGTGTTGATTTGGACGATTTGGCCTTCCAATTGGTGAAATTTTCCTACATCCTCACCGACTACCCGGAGGTGCGGGAAATTGACATCAACCCCTACCTCGTGGACGAAGAAGGCGGCGTGGTGGTGGACGCCCGCGTGCTGCTCAACGACTACCAGCCCCGCCGCAAAGGGCACCCTTACCAGCACCTGGTCATTTCTCCCTACCCAGAAAAATACATCAAGCAAATCCACCTCAACGACGGCAGGGAGGTGCTGCTGCGGCCCATCCGCCCCGAAGACGAGCCGATGGAACTGGACATGCTGAACTCCATTTCCGACCAGTCCTTGTACTTCCGATTTTTTGGCTATGTGCCAAAGGTGACGCACGATTTCCTCATCCGCATGACCCACATAGACTATGACCGTGAAATGGCCTTGGTGGCCGAGATAAATGACGAAGGGAAAAAACGGATGATCGGCGTTGCCCGCATCATCGCCGATGCCTGGAGCGAGTCGGCTGAATTTGCCATCCTCGTGGCCGATCCTTGGCAAAACAAGGGCCTCGGCAATCAGATGATGGACTATATGCTGGAAATCGCCAGGGACAAAGGCATTTCAAAAATATTCGCCTCTGTGTTGAGCGTCAATTCGCACATGGTAAAAATGTTCAAACAGCGGGGTTTCGAGCTGCGCAGCGAGGACGAAGGCTCCTACCACGTCAGCCTGGATTTGGAAAATGCGATGCCGTTTGTGGCGGAGTTGCCGTTTCAGCCTTTGTAATTTTGCGTATAAGAAGGCTCAAATTGGAAAGTAGGAAATGCTGCTTTAAAAAGCTTAACTTTGTTTTGTAAAAAAAATTAAAACATGGGAGCTTTAAAGGCTGAATTACCAGTCCCACTAAGGGAAGAACCAGAAGGAACGTATAGAATCGGCACATCCAGGGTAACATTGGATGTTATGCTTGAATTTTATCTCTTGGGCAATTCAGCAGAAGATATAGTGTCGGCATTCTCTTCCCTCCATCTTTCAGACGTTCATGCCATTATCGCCTTTTATTTAATCAACAAAAAAGAAGTGGACGAATACCTGGAGAAGGGCCGCAAAAAAGCCGAGAGCAACCAACTTGCCATTGAAGACTTATCTCCAAAACACGGAATCCGCCAAAAACTTGAACAGCGGATGCGGGCAATGCAGGCTAATCAATCTATCCACTGATGGTTGCATTTTTGGCTGATGAAAATTTTGACAATCGCATCATTCGTGGCTTGTTGCGAAGGCAACCAAATATTGATGTTTTAAGGGTTCAGGATACCTCCGTTTCTGAAGCCGACGACCCCACCGTCCTTTCCTTTGCATTAGAATCCAAAAGGGTCTTAATTTCCCACGATTTCAAAACCTTGCCCGATTATTTCAAACAAAACATGGAGGGCCGCATACCCAACCCAGGGGTAATAATGGTCGGTTCAGCTTTGGGTATGAAAACCGTTATTGATGATTTGGAATTGATCGGGATGTGTTCCAATTTGGAAGATTGGGAAGGGAAAATTTATATGCTGCCGTTATAAACCCATACTCTATTTTTTGTTTAACCAATTCTTTATCATCGTTTTACCAAACTCCGTCATCACGCTTTCCGGGTGGAACTGCACACCCCGAAGGTCATAATTTTTATGGGTCAAACCCATGATGCGCCCCTCTGCATCTTCGCAGGTGATGTGGAAGCAGTCCGGCAGGTTTTCTTTCGAAACGACCCAAGAGTGGTAGCGGCCCACGTTGAATTTTGGAGGCAAGCCTTCAAAAAGCGGCTCGTCCATTTTTTTCAAAAAAACTGGGGTGGAAACGCCGTGGAGTACCCTCGGCAAGTTTTCGAGTTTGCCCCCGAACACTTCGCCAATAGCCTGCAGGCCCAGGCAGATTCCCAGGATACTTTTGTGAGGCGACAGTTCCCGAATCAATTCGCATAATATGCCCGATTCAGACGGGAGGCCAGGGCCGGGCGAGAGCAGGATTTTGTCATATTTGCCAGCTTCGGCAATCGTGATTTCATCGTTGCGGAACACATCGGGTTTCACACCGGACATTTCTTCCACATAATGCACCAGGTTGAAGGTGAAGGAATCGTAGTTGTCGAGGACGAGGATTTTCAAGTTGAGTGTTGAGTTGTTGAATAGCAGTTCCCGCTATTTTGGTTACTTTCGCAAAACTAAGAGCTTGTTTGCGATTTGGTGCTTGAGACAAAAACGAGCTATTTTTTGTCAGATTTTTAGGTTTTTGAAGGCGCATAGTTTGGCTACGCAACTGAAAAAAGCTAAAAAATGGCGAAAAAGAGCCTTTTTTGGCCAAGTGACCAATCACAAACAAGCTCTAAAGATTGTAACCATGTCTATTATCAAACTTCCCATCCGTTACGAAGGCTCGCAGGGCGAAAAGACCATGTACACGCTTTTTGACGGCGGTGCTACGTTTTCGTGCATCAATGCAGATTTGGTCGAATCAGTCGAGAAACCAGTGAAACTGCGGCGGCCAAAAGAAGTCGCTACAGCCAGCGAAGGTCATTATGTAAAAATTACCAGTGCTGTCCGATTGGATTTCTACATAAACGATCTGATTCTTTCCGACGAGTTCATGGTCGTCCCCAACCTGTCGGAAGAAGCCATTTTGGGCGTGACCACCCTGCAAAAATGGCGCATCAAACTGGACTTCGAGCACGATACAGTCATCATCGATCCTAAAATCGCCAAGTTCATTTTGAAAAACCTTAAATAAACACCACCTTTAAACAAACAATCCTGCCTACCCAAAACAGATAAAACGACAGGCAGGGAGCAAACCCGTCTATGATTTTTGAAAATTCCCAAATAGCACTTTCAGAGTTGCCCCATGTCGAAGACGTTGATTTTCAGCGGCTTTCGCCAGCCTATCGCAATGTGGAATATATTGCCACGGCTATATTTTGGGGCATGGTGTTTTTTGGCTGGCTCATCTTTTTTGCCACTGGCTACGCCAAACTGCCCATCCTGACCTGGGTGATGCTGGGACTTTGGGTGATGTTCTTTGCCCTGTCCATGTTTTTTGCCGGTAAGCGCTATGAGGTGGCGGGTTACGCCCTTCGGGAGCACGACATCATCCACAAGGAAGGTGTCTATTGGCGCTCGGTGACGACCATCCCCTTCAACCGGATGCAGCACTGCGAAATCAGCCGTGGGCCGATTGAAAATGCCTTTGGCCTGGCCACATTGCGGGTGTTCACGGCGGGCGGTTCGAGCAGCGACCTGAGCATCGAGGGCCTGCCCAACGAGGAGGCACAGCGCATCAAGGAATTTATTACCCAAAAAATCAGCGAGCAAAAAGAGGTACTTTGAGCATGGAGACAATCAACACTTTTTCACAACCTACCCGCCAGTCATCCATCGCTATCCTGTTTATTTTGGGAAATGTGTTCCGCATATTGCTGCGCCAGTTGTGGGTGCTCGTCCTCGTGGTACTGTTCAATCCCAAAAAGCAGATTTTCAACAACTTCACCCTATTTTTCATAGGGCTTGCGGCCTTCGGTGCCATCATGTCCATCATCAATTATTTCAACTATTATTTTTATATAAAAGATGGAGAATTGGTATTGGAGAAAGGCGTTTTCCGAAAAACAAAAATCAACGTGCCGCTCGACCGGGTGCAGACGGTGAATTTCAAACAGGGCATCCTGCACCAGGCTTTCAATGTGGTGGCAGTTGAAATTGACACTGCCGGCTCGACGGGCAAAGAATTTACCCTACAGGCTATACGGAAGGAGAAAGCGGAGGCGCTGCGGGAGGTGATTAGTAGCCTTCAGTCCACAGTTGTCAGTCCGCAGTTGTCAGTCCGCAGTTTCGAGCAAAGCGAGAATCCCGAATTTACTTCGGGACAGCATAGTTTCGAGCAAAGCGGGAATCCCGAATTCACTTCGGGACCGCAGTCCCCCAATGCCTCCTCCCACATCCCTCATCCCTCCCAAACCCTGTTGTTCCAACTTTCCCCGCTCGATCTGCTGAAAATCGGCGTCAGCCAAAACCACTTCCGCACGGCGGGCATTATCATGGTGTTTTTCCTGAGCTTCCTCGACGATATGGAGGAAGCGTTTGATTTCGATTTAGGCAAAAAAATGGAAGAACTGCTCGGACTTGCCAGGGATGCCGATGCGCAGCACTACTTGCTCATTGGGGTGCCGTTTTTTTTGATTATTTCATTTTTAATCACTTTGGTCAATACGAGCCTGCGCTATTTCAACCTCCGCCTATGGCGCACGGAGAGTGGTTTTAAAATGGAAAGCGGCCTGTTTACCCGGCAGGAAGTATCGGCCCAATTGCGCAAAATCCAATTCCTACGCTGGAGCAGCAGCCCGCTCATGCGCTGGTTCAACATGGTATCCGTGCGCCTGCAGCAGGCCGCCAGCGTACAGGTGTCGAGAAAACTATCGGTGGCCTTGCCGGGCTGTTACGAAGCGCAGGTGGATGTACTGCGGGCGGCTTATTTCCCCAGGGAAAAAGAATATCCCATAGAGCAGCACGGCGTCAATAAACGCATTATCCGTCGGCAGTTCATGGTGACGGGCGTATTCCCGGTGCTGGTATTGCTGCTGCTCACCTATTCCTGGTCGGACGGGCCGTCGTGGTGGTGGTTGCTATGGCTTCCCATCAGCGGCTGGCTCAGCGTCCGACACCATCGCACTTGGAATTGGTTCATCAACGATGAGGGAATGCGGGCCGAATGGGGCGTTATCAATCGAAAAAACGTGCTGCTGCAATGGTACAAGGTGCAGGCTGTGTCCATACGGCAGAGTTATTTTTTCCGGCGGACGAAGTTGGCGCACCTCATCCTGCACACAGCCGCCGGCACGGTACAAATTCCGTATATACCGGTTGAAAAAGCGAGGGCAATACAGGATTTCTTACTGTATAAAGTGGAAATAGATCAGCGGAAATGGATGTAAAAAAAATCAATAGCCACCTCCTAAGCTACCTGCAACGCTAAAGAAAGCAATAATCGCAATTATATATAATGCGAAAAATGCGATGACCATAATTCCCAATATTTTATAATGCCTCCCAAGGTTAATGAATGCTTCGGTTAGTTTGGGGGTACTTTCGCTCGCAAGGGCTGCTTTCATTTTGTCAGCAAACCTGAAAAGGTATAGGACCGGAAAAAAGTAAAGCGCCGCAACAGCAAAATAGAACACGGAAAATATCCAGGCGGGAAATGGGAACCCTCCTGTTTCTTGTAACATACTGCTCATAGCCCCTGACATTGCAGTCATCGCAAACCCTGCAAGAACCATCAACCCAACCCCGATAAATCCTAATATAGCGAGGAAAAATGACCATGATGCAGCGGTCTTTAAACTGGCTTTCGCTTCATTTGTAATAAAAAGCTGATAGCCATGCTGATCGTCGAGAATTTGATTTTCGTCCATGTTTTGAATTTTTGGTGAAGAAATATCCCACAAAATAGCATTAAATTCAATGGTAGCAAGAGGCCCCTATTTTTTATCGGCATAATACCGGATGAACAAATCCAAAAAGAAGTAACGGCCTTCAAGCAGGACTGCGCCCGGCTGTTCGAGGCCAGCCATGCGCTGAAATCGCCGCCGCACATTACCCTAATACCGCCCTTCCCCTGGCCTGTGCAACAACTGAAAACCTTGGAAAAGGCATTGGATGAATTTGCCCAAATACAACAGCCCTTCGAGCTGCAATTGCGTGGTTTCAATTGCTTTGAACCCAGGGTGATATTTGTGGATATTGTTGAAAACCAACAACTTAAAACATTGCAATCCGGCCTTTTTCATCATTTGGAAAAAACGGTCGGCCTGCAGGATGAGCGGGCTAAGCGCTTCCACCCGCATATAACCATCGCCCACCGGGACTTGCAGCGGCGGCAGTTTCCAAAAGCATGGGAGCATTTTTCAAAAATAGGATATGAAAGGAGTTTTCAAGTGGAGGGGCTGGTGTTGCTGGAGCATGTGGGACGAAAGTGGGTGGCACGGGAAAGTTTTGCTTTTGGATAAATCACAACACCCACTCCTCATCATACCCAAACAAATACCGCTCGCCAAGACTAACCAAGATTTTGCCGGCATTTCGCTGGCGGCAGATCTCTTCAATCACAGCGGAAGCCAGGCGGATATTTGCCTCGTCCAGGTGGCTGAACGGCTCGTCGAGCAGCAGGTAGTCGAAGGGCTGGCACAAGGCCCGGATGATGGCGATGCGCTGCCGCTGGCCGTAGGAAAGTGTTTCGGACAACTGGTTCAATACATCGTCAACCCCCAATCGGGCGGCCATTTCCCGGATGTCCGTTTCCGTGCAAACCTGGGTAAGGCTCGATTTCAATAAAATATTGTCCAGCGCCGACAACTGCGGGAAGAGCCGCAAATCCTGGAAAACGATGGCCAGTTGGGACTGCCGTGCCTCCGCCCACTCGTCCGGGCTGAACTGCCGGATGTTTTTGCCGCCGATAGCGACCGTCCCATCATAGTCCTTGCGCAGGCCGTACAGGATGTGCAGCAGCGTGGATTTCCCCTTGCCCGACGGTGCCACCACCAGGTAGTTTTTGCCTTTTTCAAACTGGCTTTCCGTGCCGAACACACGGGAATCGGGCTGGATGCCCTTGGGCATTTCCTTTAAAGGGATGGGAAGGAGTTGGGACAGGCTGATCATGATTTGGATTGAGGGGCAAGTTTAAGGAGAATTGTGAAGATAGGCGATTTTGACAAAAACAGGCAAAATGCTCCACAAACCCTATTTTCGCCCAAAAAACTGATGAACAAATTCTTCTGCCTTACCGTCCTTGTTTTATTGCAAGTTGCTTGCTCCACCAGCAAAAAGGCAAACCACTCCCCCACTTCTGGCAACCCTATTTTCGATGGCTGGTACGCCGACCCGGAGGCCCGCATTTTCAACCAAACCGTTTGGATTTACCCTACTTACAGCGACAAATACGACAAGCAGGTGTATTTCGATGCCTTTTCTTCCAAAGACCTCGTGTCGTGGGAAAAGCACCCGCACATCCTGGATACCGCTGCCGTAAAATGGGCGTGGCGGGCGATGTGGGCACCCTCCGTCACCGAGAAAAACGGCAAATATTATTTCTTCTTCGGGGCCAACGACATTCAAAGCGATGCGGAAAAAGGTGGAATCGGCGTGGCCGTGTCCGACCATCCCGCCGGGCCGTTCCGGGATTACTTGGGCAAGCCTTTGGTGGACAAATTCTACAACGGTGCGCAGCCAATTGACCAGTTTGTTTTTAAGGATACCAATGGCCAATATTACCTGATCTACGGCGGTTGGCGGCATTGCAATATTGCTAAATTGAACAGCGATTTCACTGGTTTCACGCCATTTGAAGATGGGACATTGTTCAAGGAAATAACCCCCGATGGTTATGTGGAAGGTTCTTTTATGTTTTTCAAGGACGGGAAATACTATTTCATGTGGTCGGAAGGCGGCTGGACGGGGCCGGATTATAGCGTGGCCTATTCAATGGCGGATTCGCCCTTCGGCCCTTTCCAGCGGATAGGCAAAATCTTGCAGCAAGACCCCAGCATCGCCACCGGGGCAGGCCACCACTCCGTCGTACAAGTGCCCGGCACGGACGATTGGTACATCGTCTATCACCGCCGCCCCTTGACGGAAACGGATGGCAATTCAAGGCAGGTGTGCATCGAGCGGATGTATTTTGATGAAAAGGGCTACATCAAACCAGTGGTCTTGAGCAAAGAAGGGGTTGGGAAGGCGATCATTAGTCATTAGTCATTAGTCATTGGGTCATTGGGTCATTGGCTAAAATGTGCCGAGCGAAGTCAGGCGGCAACTTTGGGCTTCTGCCTGACTATCAACCCTTTTGACCTACTACCGAAATGATTCTAAAACATGAGATAGTGGCAGAAATTTAATGGGTGGAAGGGCTAAGGCGACAGCTCAAAAGGGCCGTATATGCCTTAGGTTAAGCTCAGATTTTGCTGGCCCTTTTGAGGCGTCACCTTAGCCTGGGCCAAAATCTTTGTCTTTTAAAATATTTCACTACCGAGATTTCGATTCTGCTTAAAGATGAACGCATTTGATGTTGGTAGCAGGTCATTTCGTCCCGATAGGAATCGGTAGGAGGGGTTATCAAACCCCGGTGTCCTGTGACGCCGGGGTTTGATAACCCCTCCTTTCGAAAGGTGTAGCAAACTTGCTCATCCACAATATCATTTTCAAAGGCGACTATTTAAAAATGTTATTGTAGTGTGCGAATAGCTTTATTGGGGATTTCCCACCATAGGAAGATGTCAAAAACCACTTTATTATTCCTTGTTTGTTCAATAAAAATGCCCGTACTTAGCCACCGATTCGCAAGCCTTGCGGTGAGAAATCCCTTATTGATGAACCATGCTTTGTGAACAAACAAGGCGCAAGGAAGTTGGTTTTCGAGGGGTTTATTGCTGTGGGGTGTGCATATTTATGAAGTTGGCGATAATTTTTAAGGACACCGCATGAAACTATTAATCTTAAAAATGAATAAACTGAAAAAAATAATTTTAATTATAGCAACTCTTTTACTAACGGGTTTTATTATCATCTCAATTCCTGAAAAACGGAATGAAATAAAAACAAATCACTTTACATTTTTGTATAGTAGCAGCATTGACAAGTCAAAAATCATCGAACTTTCCCATGCTTTGGAAAGCAATTATCAAAGAATAGGAAACGATTTGAAAACAACCCCTTCGGACAATATCGAAACAAATATCTATTCCCAAAGATGGCGATATATTAAAGCAACTAAAAATTGGGGAGGTTCAGGAAACATAGAAGGTATCTCAAAAATGCATTTTGTAGAACAAGCATGGGGCGAAACCGATAGCAAAAAAGTTGCAGTTCACGAGTTTGCTCATACAGTGACGTTAAAATTACTTTTAGACAATGTACCGCAACCTGTTAACTCAAACGAATTTGATAAGAAATTTTCAACTTTTCCAGTATGGCTTTGGGAAGGAATAAGTGTATATGAGGCACAACAATTTGTAAACCCGAAAACATTAACCTATTTTAGCAATGGGCAGTACCCCTCCATTGCAGAGTTAAACGAGCGATTAAAGGGCGGTAAAATATATAGTTGTGGTTTTACAATCATCGAATATATTATATCGAAGTACGGACAAGACAATTTCATTCAGCTAATTGAAAATTATGGTGACTTGAAAGCGACATTTAATATTACAGAAGAACAATTTTGCAAAGAATGGTATGAGTTTGTACAAGCAAAGTACTTGAAATAAAACTACCACCAAACATCGGCTTGGCAATAGTGGGGCTAACAGTAGTAAACTCAACATTTGTAATTCCAATGGCCATTTGTGCAAAGCTCTATTATCATTACAAGTTGCTGACACCTCACCCCCGGCCCCTCTCCTTGAGGAGAGGGGAGTGAACCACTGCGACCTTCCCAAAAGTAGGTACTTAGAAACTGTTTTAAAACCTCTCAACGGCCATAAAACGCCATCTTTCGGCGGCATACTTCGGAAATTTTTGCAGCGATAGCGCTGCTATCGCTGCAAAAATTTCCTGCGTCTGCCACTCAAAATCTATCATTTTCTGTCTCGTCAGAGGTTTTAAAACAGTTTCTTAGCGAATTAAGCAGTCTCTGCTCCCCTCTCTTGTGAGGAGAGGGGCCGGGGGTGAGGTCAAAATATCGCACAAGATGGACGTCAACTTGAAATCATAATTGAGCCTTGTGCAAATGTTGGGCTGACGTTTTTCAAATGTCTCCGTAGTCTTCGAGACTTCGGAAATCCCTCCCCCACCCTTTTGACCATTACCCTTGCTTGTTCAATAAAAATGCCCGTACTTAGCCACCGATTCGCAAGCCTTGCGGTGAGAAATCCCTTATTGATGAACCATGCTTTGTGAACGAATAAGGCGCAACAATGGCCGGAGGCGGGAAAGGCTGTAAAACTTGCCCGACAGGTTGTAGCCTCTTGTATATCCGCCTTTGACCACCTGCTTCACTTCGAAGCCCGTGCTCAGGTTGTAGCAACGACGGTTGCTGGCAAAGCCATAGTTCCCATGCCCTTCGATTAACCACCTGATGGGCAGTATATGGCGGCTATCCCGATCAAGTACTTCCATTCGCTTCATTGGGCGAATTTATGGCACGGAATGATAAGTTGTTGGTTTTCAAGGGGATTTAATTCTGTGGGCTGCGCATATTTATGAGTTGCCTGCAAGCCTATGGCGACACTTCACAAATTTCAAACAGACATTAAAAAGTAAATCAACCAAAATATTAAAATGACAAATAAAGCTTTACTGTTTCAGACAGTTATCCTATTGACAGTTACAACCATTCAAGCACAGACTACTAAACAGTTAAAACAAATGGCATTTGCCGACTCGTTACGACTGGTGGAAATTTACAAAGACCTGCATCAAAATCCTGAACTCGGTTTTATGGAAGTTCGGACATCGGGTATTATAGCAAAAGAATTAAAATCCTTGGGCTATGAAGTAATTACTGGAATCGGCAAAACAGGAGTTGTTGGAATTTATAAAAATGGTGTTGGGCCAACTGTAATGTACAGAGCGGATATGGATTGTAATTCTGTAAAAGAAATTACGGGACTTCCTTATTCAAGCACAAAAATTATGAAGAAACAGGATGGCACAGAAACTCCTGTTATGCATGCATGTGGACACGATGCCCATGTAACATGGATGTTGGGTGTTGCAAAAATTATGATGGCTTTGAAAAACGAGTGGAAAGGAACATTGGTATTTTTAGCTCAACCTGCCGAAGAACTCTTAGTAGGAGCACAAGCAATGGTAAATGACAGTATGTATGCAAAAGGTGTACCTGTGCCAGATTATTTATTAGGTCTGCACACTACAACACTTCCATTAGGAACAATAGATAATGGCGTAGGTGTACGTATGTCGGGAAGCGACCAGCTTGATGTTACATTTTATGGTATTGGTGGTCATGGCGCAAGACCTGAAGACGCTAAAGACCCAATAGTAATGGCTTGTAATGCCGTAATGCAATATCAAACTATTATCAGCAGAAGTATTGCTGCACAAGATGTTGCCGTTTTAACAGTTGGAGCAATTAGTGCTGGGACAGATAATAATGTAATACCAGCATCGGCAATTATAAAAGTAAATTTGCGTTGGTTCAATGAACAAACAAGAAATACTTTATTAGATGGTATAAAAAGAATAAATGAAGGTATAGCAGTTGCAAATGGCCTTACCAAAGAACAGTATCCAACAATAAAAATGAAAGGGAAAGTTTATCCACTTGAAAATAATGTAGCATTAACCAATAAAATTAATGCAGCACTTGGTGCAGTAATTACTTCTGAAAATATACTTACTAAAACTTCTGCATCTATGGGTGCCGAAGATTTCCAGCATTTGGTAAAAGGGCATGATAAAACTGCCTGCAATTATCTAAGTGTAGGCATAGCCAATCCAGCTGCATATGCAAAAGCAAAAGAAGAAGGCAAGAAAGCTCCATTTTTTTTGCATGCAAACAATTACCAAATTGACCTTGGTGGTATTCCATTAGGCACAGAGATAGGAGCAACTGCTTTACTGGCAATGTTTAAAAACTAAAAGATTAAAGCAATAAAAAATGCTTTAAACATTTGAACACAAAGAGACAGAAGGCCAGCAGGCAACATTGGGTTTTGTGCAAGTGTGGCTTGACGGAATAACAATCAGCAGCAGTAACTTTTCTGTACTGCGGTTCGGGGCTTGACGAATAAAGCCCAACTTTGGTACTAACTATTTAACTTTATCAAAAAGCCAGGCAGCGGTTCCGGGCGGACGGAATGCTAATTCCACACCTGCACAAAGCCCTGCCCGTTAGCAGTCATGCTATCACAACCGAGCCGATATCAAAAAACTAATAAAATTTAATGACTTTTACTAAAGTAAAATATAAAGACTGGGAGTTTGAGGTTGACCGAGAGTTGACAAGACAGACATATGATAAGGTTACGTTAAGCGGGGCTGACAGTTGTATTTGTAACGACTGTAAAAACTATGTTGCTTATCGTGACAAAGTTTTCTCTGACGAAATCAAACAACTTTTTGACGACTTAGGTATTGACTACAGAAAGGAAGTTGAAATCACATCTTTTGAGACACTACCTGACGGTCCGCATCACATAGGTGGTTGGTTCCATTTCAAGGGACGACTTGTGAGTGGCAAAAATTATAGAATTCCACAACCTGACAATAATGGTTATACGCTGGACTTGACTAAAGTAGAAGGCAATTTTTCAATTGGTTTTGCACCTGGTAACGACTTAGCACACTTTACAGACAAGACAGATTTAGTTCAAATTGAGTTTATGACTTACATACCTTGGGTAATTGACAAATCACTCGAGACAACATAAAATGGAAATGACTACCTACAACAGAGAAGAGGCACGAACCGCCAACAGCCGTTTTGCAAAAGCGGGGGTTTCGTGCTTCTATGACAGTGAAGTGCTAAATTCAAGCTTAGTGCGTCTAATGAAGTTTAGTGCTGAAAATCCCCGCCTTCGCAAAGCGGCAAAACGTTCCCCTCCCCCCCACCATCACCAATCCATCCCTCCTATTTTAACATACCTTAAAGCCCCCTCCCCCCATCCTTACAAACAAAAAAGCCCCGACGCACCCGCCGAGGCCCACTTCATTTTTAAAACCATTATTCTATACCACAATCGCCAGCGGCCTGACCATCCTTGGCCCCATGCCCTGGTTGTTCCAATAGCGGATTTGCACGATCGCCACATCGTCGTGCGAATAGCCGTTGATGGTGGTTTTGAAACCAGTCACTTTGGCAATCTCCTTGTAGCTCAGGTCGGCCTGGCGCTCTTCTATCACGATGCCCTCGGCAGCCGGGATGGATTTGGTGGAGACTTTGATCTTGCCGGATTCAGTGCCGGGTTCCAGCTTGGCACGCCCCACCGACAGGTTGATGTCGCCCGGGCGGAACGAGGGTTCCTTGGTGAGCGGCAGGCCGCAGGCCGCCATCCGCTCGGGATTGTTGCCGATAGTACTCTGGGCGAAAGTGGCCAGGTCGGTCATCATGCCCTCCACGGTCAGGCGCAGGGGCCTAAAGGCCCGCAGGCCGTCAATGTCGTTGCGCACGGCTGAAGGTGCGGCTACCACCATTCGCTGGTAGGCTTCGTTGAACTGGGCATGCGTGACGGGGGCCCGCTCAAAATCGGGATTGCCGGCGATGCCTTTGTTGGTAGAATCAGCTTCGGACAAAAAGTCTTCTTTGCCAAATTTTGAAAAGTTGACTACAAATCGTTGTTTCCTTGCCATAAGCAAACAATTTAAAGGGTTTGATTGGAGCTTCCCTGGGAGTCGATTTTTTTGGAAGGACAGACAGAGTGCGCTATAATATATTACCAACAAATCAAATGCCAAAAAACAATGTGGGGCCGGGATAAGGCTTGTTTCCTTTTGCTTGAAGGATGTTTGCATTGACCAAAAGGAAACATGCCCTGACCAAAAGGAAACAAGAAAGTAGTCAGCGGAAACATGCTTTGATTCAAAAGCATACATCCATTGACTTGATTCCTGTTTCCTTTTGGTCAATGCTTACATCCACTGAGTCCATGCTTGTTTCCTTTTGGTCGCCCCGTACAGGAAGGGAGATGGTCTGAACCACGGATTGCTTGGTTTGCCCAATATCTGAAGTCTTCAAGGCTTCTGAAAGCTCTCCTCCACCCTTTTGACGCATTGCCCTTGTTTATATTACAGAAATGTACTTACTTGGCGGCTGATTCGCAAGCCTTGCGGTGTGAAATCCCTTGATGATGAACCATGCTTTGTGAATGGATGAGGCGCAAGGAAGGTAGTTTTCAAGGGGATTTAATTCTGTGGGGGGCGGGTATTTATGAGTTGTGCAAGCATTCATGACCATCACTAAAGAAAATGAAAATACAGATTAAGAAATTTAAGAAGATAGATGACGTAACTGTAAACTTAGCTTCAATTAATATTTTCATTGGGACTAATAATTCAGGAAAAAGCAGCTTTATCCAAGGTATTCAATTTGCAATTTCCAGTTGTCAGACATTGAAACTGAATGACGCTACTTGGAAACGAGATAATAGTCAAACTTTATCGTTGGACTCAAATGATTACTTATACACACCTACCAATAATATCGAGTATTTATATCATGGTAAAAGATTAACAGGCTCTAGAACGAAGGAAGATAGAAGTTGGATCGAATTTACTTTTTCAGATGAAAAAGAGGCCACAGTAAAAATATCGAGAGGTAAAAATGGTGGTTTCACCACAATGTTGTCCGGAAGAGATTTAGGAATGGTGCTTTCTGACATTGAGAACCCATTTTGCGTGTATGTGCCAGGAATTGCTGGAATTCCAGTTAGAGAAAAATATGAAGTTCCTATTGCAGTGAAAAAATCTGCCACAAGGGGGGATAGTAATAACTATTTAAGAAACATCCTTCACTCTATTCATAAAGACCATATAAAATGGATATCTTTTAAAAATTCTGTTAATACAATCTATCCTAAAATAGATTTAAACGTATACTTCGACGAAAATGCATCGGAGTTTATTCAGGTATTTATTTCAGATGATGGATTAGAATTGCCACTTGATTCATGTGGAACCGGTTTACTTCAAGCAATTCAAATTTTCGCTTATATAGAGTACTTCAATCCGAAAATTATTCTACTTGATGAGCCAGATTCACATATCCATCCAACTAAACAAAAAGCCTTAGCAGAAGAGTTGTTCAAAAGAGCGCAAAATAATCATGAATTGCGAATTGTGTTTTCCACACATTCACGGTACATATTAGAATCATTGGAAGATAAGGCAACGGTTATTCATTTCCAAAATGGAAAGGCTTCCAATGACATTAAAGGAAGTCAAATATTATTAGATATTGGCGCAGCTGATGCCGATTATCTGTTTGCCAAAAAGGACTTGAAGTATGTGATTGTAACAGAAGATAAAGTCGATAATGTAGCAGAAAAGAAAGAGTTTTTAAAAAAATTTCTTATTGCAAATGGCTTAAAAGAAGATGAGTTTGTTTTACATTCTTATGAAGGTTGCAAAAAAGTTGATTTTGCAAAAATTCTTCAAGGGTTTGTTAGAAAACAAATTCCAACTGCCAAGGTAATAGTTCATATAGATAGAGATCAAAAAATTGATGGTGATAGGGAAATTTTGAAGCTCATCGAAGATTGTAATAGTAGAGACCTTATGTTGTTTATAACAAAATACCAAGAAGTAGAGTCGTATTTTTGTCAGCCTCAACATATTCATAAAATATACGGGGTTTCAATAGAAGATGCTACTGCAAAATATGACACCTTTGTCGGTGAGTTAGAGGCTGAAACAAAAAGAATGATTAAAAACTTTATTCTTCGTGAAAGACCGGAACTCAGCAGAAACAAAGACAATCATCAAGACGTTGCAATACTTGATCAAAAGGCAGACGAATGGTATACTGCTTATAAAAACGAATTGACTTTAGGCAAAGAATTGCTTGGCAAAATCAAAAATTTCGCTCAGACAGTGTTAAGGGACAATCCCAACAAAATTTTAGAGATTTCAGATGCTCTAATATCAGAAGAATTTAAAGCAATATTCGCAGAATAAACCTGCGCAGAATATGATATTTATGAAAGACGGGCTGAACGCTATAAATTCAGCATCCGTAATTTTTAGAAATATAGTACAAAACTGAACTTTGCGTATTCGGTTTCCAGCCCTTCATAAATACCCAAACCGTTACCCCCCCCTCACCTCCCCACAACCACCCTCCTCACCAACACCCGTCCCTCCATTTGCACCTTCAAACAATAAACCCCTGCCGCCAAATCCGACACGTCTATTCGCCAGCTTTGCAGGCCCTCCGTTTTCCAGGTACGCAATAGCCTGCCATCCAAGCCCGTGAGGCTGATTTCAGCTACTTCCGTCCCGCTGGGCCATTGCACAAAAACGGTCCCGGAGGCGGGATTGGGGAAAACGGCGATGCTGCCGGGTATCGCTTCTTCGCTGGACAGCGGCCCATGGAGCGCTTCCAGGCCAAACCAAGTGGTTGGGTCTTCCGATTGGTCCATGTTGAGCAAAAACAGGCCGGGCGCAGTGGGCAGGATGATTTTTGCAATGCCTGCTTCGCCCTTTCCCGACAAAGGATAAAGCTGGAGATAATCTGCCTCCACGGCCAGTTCCAGCGTGAGTTGCATGGGGAAAAGCTCGGTCGGTTGGCCGCCCCAATTGTCATTGATGGTGGTGGTGCCGGCCCAGGCCATGTTGGTGTTTTGCAGTTTGGAGGAAATGGCCAACAGGCTCTCGTCCGATTGCGACAGCGCCTCGCCGTCCAACGAAAGCCAGGACACCACGCCGAAGTCGTTGGCAGACAACACTTTGAGCGCTCCGGCGTCCACTTCGTTTTCGTTTATAAACCCGCAAACGCTGATGAACTGCGGGCTTTCCGTTTTCAAAATGCCCTGGTCAAAATCAATGGAAGTTTCCTCAGTATCGGTGCTCAGGTCGTTGCCGATCAGGCCGTTGACAGGCGCAACATCCGGCGAGCCGGTGCCGCCAAACGACGAGCGGACGCTGCTGTAAAATGCCACGCCGGAACTGTAGGGGATGAATTTTCCCCAACGCCCGCCGTCGTCGTAAAAAGGCACGCTGCGCAGGTAGGGCAGGCTGTATTCCACCTCGGCCACCTGCTGCGCCGGTGCCACCAGGCCATTGCGGAACGCAAAGGAATACAGCGGCGAAAGGGCCATTTGTGCCGTGTTGCGGTGCAGGCTGTGGTAATCGTCCACCCGGTCGGAGGCCCAATTTTCCGGGTCGTCGTTGTAGTAAAAATAGTTGATGGCGCTGGCATCGTGCAGCGAAGCGTAGGCCGTCATCCAGGGCATCATTTCCGTTTGGTAGCGGTTGGGGAAAGGGTGGGCGTAGGAACTGACCGTGTAGGGTTTGCCCTTGATGGCCAGCCCGCCGAAGAGCGAGGGGATGCTGCCCCAGCCCGACCGTACCATCGGCGCATTTTCAATCTGCCAATCGGAGGGCGACCAGCCGTTCGGGTATTGGATGTAGTCCCAGGTGCTTTCGTCGTTCACATAGTCCAGGTGGCGGGCCGTATAAATGTCGTTGATGCCGCTCCAGGTATTCGAGCCAGTGATGTTGGCCGCCACGCCCAGTTCGTTTTTCAGGTAACCGTACATTCCATCGAAATACTCCGATTGCAGGGCCATGTAAAACTCCGCCATATCGGCCACCCGCTGCGGCGAGTAACTGCCCCGCTCGCTGTAGTCCAGGCGGCGGATGTTGCCCTGTGCCAAAGACTCGCCCGGCAGCAGCCCGGCAATGTCGGCATCGGTCATGCTCAGGTTGTCGAACCAGTAGCTGCCCTCCTGATTGTTGAACTGGAAGCCGAGGCGGAAACTGGCGTCGTTGTCTTCCGGGGCGGTAAAGGTGAAGGTGTATTCCTGCCAAGCGGTGCCCAGCGGGATGGTTTTGCTATCGTAATAGGTGTAGGGCGCATTGTCACGGCTGGCCACCACGAGGATGTCCTTGGCGGCGTCCGCACGGGCGGCGAAGGTGATTTGGTAGGTTTTAAACGCCTCCAGCGTAGCGCCCACTTGTTTGAACTGGATGTGCCAATTGGTGCTGGTAGCGGTCAGTACATCCACCCGGCCACTGAAACTGCCTTCGTAGGCGTTCACCGGGTCGGCGGTGACGGTAGCCTGGGCCACGTCGTGCAGTTCCACGGCAAAATTGGCCGCAGGGTCGCCCGATTCGAAGCTGCCGTCGTTTACTTGTTCGTTTTGGCCGCCCGTGCCGGCGCTTTGGTTCCAGGCCGTTTCAAGGGCCGTTTGCGAGGCATATTTGTTTTGCAAAAATTGGTTCCAGCGCAGGTCGAGCGTATCAATGTGCCTTTGTATCAAATCGCCGCCCTGCGATTGGAGGCGCAGCCAGTCGGATTTCCAGTAGCCGTACAGGGTGTTTTCATTGGTAATGTCCACCATCGCCAGCACGGGGTCTTCGGCCAGCGGGTGGCCGAGGTAGGGGTTCACGGAGGTCAGCAATTGCAGCGCATAATTCTTTTGCAGGGCAATCAAATGGCGGTCGAACATGCTCACCGCCTTGGCCGTCTGGTAAATGCTGTCGGCATACAGCACCCCGTCGCCCTCCCGGAAAGTGCGGGCATCCTGCAAGATCAGGTTGACATAAATGCCCTCGTTTTTCAGTTGGGCGATGAAAAAATTCAGTTTGTCCAGGTTGAAAAAGCTGAGCACCTGCGTGGAGCTTTGGCCAAAGAAAATGGTGCCGTCCTCGTCCGTCCAGGGGCTGTCCATCAGGGTAAAACGGATGAGATTGACGCCCATTTTGCGCAGCCGTGCCGCTATCATCGGCGCATCGTTGTAGTCGGGGAAACAAGCGCCGTAGGCCATGTTCATCCCCCAAAAGCGGATGGGCTGGCCGCCCGCCGAGAAGTGCCCATCGGCATCCACCGTCACGAATTCGTCCACTGTCTTTTTGGGAAATTCGGGCAAAAAACGCTGGGTCGTACTGTCGTCCGGCGGCAAGTAAAATTGGAAGCCGTTGGAGAAGGTTTGGGCATGGAGGGACAGGGAAATGAACAATGCAAAGAAAAGTAGGAATGGGCGCATGGTGGCTGTTTACGTGATGTTGGAGGGGCAAAGGTAGGGGGAAATAGCTATAGGGTTCAAGTTTTAAGTTGCATTGAAACAATAGTTTTGCCGATTAAGGTCAATGGAAAATAAGAACTTTAAAGATTAACTTTGCCAAACTTAAACATCAGTGAAATGTACGTTCAAAAAGTTATAGTTAAAAATGTACGTTCGATAAGCCACTTTGAGATGGAGTTCTCAAACCCGGCGGGGTGGCATGTATTGATTGGTGACAATGGTTCAGGGAAGTCAAGTATTGTGAGGGCAATTTCATTAGGTTTGATTGGCCCTTTAGATGGTCAGGCACTCCGATTGCCTTTGATAACATGGATACAAAAAGGTCAAACCGAGGCAGAAATTAGTTTAATAATTTACAGAGATGGTGAATATGATAGCTATTCAGGAAAGAAAAGGCCATTATTAAGGCCATTTGAAGCAGCTATTAAAATTACCAAAGAAATTAATGCTGGGTTTGAAATAGGCAAGATTCTAGAAAATGGCAATGTTCTTATTAATCCCTTCGAATATATTTGGAGTGGTAAGAATGGATGGTTCTCTACGGCTTTTGGCCCCTTTCGACGATTTACTGGAGGCGACAAAGATTGGTCAAAGGTTTATTACTCCAACCCAAGGGCAGCAGCCCACCTTTCTGTTTTCGGGGAAGATGTCGCTTTAACAGAAAGTCTTGAATGGCTATCGCACATGAAATTTCAAGAACTGGAATCCATTAACCCTAAAGTGAACACATTGGATGCTATAAAGAAATTTCTAAATGAAGGTGGGTTATTGCCCCATGGCGTTCAATTGATGGATGTTACTTCGGCGGGGGTGTTTTTTGTTGACGGAAACGGATTTAAAGTGGATGTGACACAGTTGAGCGATGGGTTTCGCTCTTTATTGAGCATGATATTCGAGTTGATAAGGCAAATGGTGAAAACTTATGGTGAGCATCCGGTTTTCCAAAATATTAAAAATGGGAAAATGACAATTGATGTTCCCGGCGTTGTATTAATTGATGAAGTGGACGCACACCTCCACCCAACTTGGCAAACCCGTATCGGACATTGGTTCACTAAATTTTTTCCTTATATTCAATTCATCGTCACCACACATAGCCCATTAGTATGCAGGGCCGCAGAGAAAGGCAGTATATGGCGGTTAGCAGCACCGGGCAGTGAGCAACAATCAGGTGAAATTACTGGCACGGACAAGGAAAAACTAATACTTGGAAACATCCTCGATGCTTATGGAACAGAAGTATTTGGTGCCAGCCCGGTCAGGAGTGCAAAAGGGGATGAAGCGTTAGAAAAATTAGGCAAATTAAACATGATAAACGCACTGGGTAAAATATCGCCAGAACAAGAAATGGAGCGCAAAAAACTTCAAAAAATCTTTACCACCGATGCTGCAACTGGTTTCTAAAGACCTTTTGGACAATGCCAGCGACCGCCTGACTTATTTGCAAGGCAGAGTTGATGCTGAATTGTCATTTACCCTAAAAGCAGCAAGGGCATCATCGCTGTGGGATGGCAAAAGCAGCGGTCAGGTTGGGCAAGCTGCATTTGAGTCTATCAAAACCACATTGGAAAGTATGTGCGTTTCTGTGGAAATATGCAATTATTGCGAACAAAATGAAGCAAATGACATCGAACATATTTACCCAAAATCTTTGTTTCCAGGCATGGCATTTAAATGGGACAACTACTTGCTCGCCTGCAAACAATGCAACACAGCCTATAAACTTGACGCCTTTGCCGTGCTGGATGCAAATGACGAAATTTTTGATATTCCAAGGGGCACTGAACCGCCTTATTTGAATGGGGCTTTTATCAACCCCCGAACAGAAGATCCCTCGGAATTCATGCTCGTCAACACCTTATCTTTTAAATTTGAATTGTTGCCAGATCTTGATAAAAAAGCGAAAAACAAGGCTGTTAAAACGATTGAAGTCCTACAATTGAACGAAAGGGACACGTTGGTTGCGGCAAGGAAAGCCGCTGCAACTTATTACTATGAAAGAATGGAAAGGTTGGTTAGAATCTTAAAAGCAAGTACAATACAGGAAATCAAGAATATTCTTACACCTTATGATGAATTGGTTGATGAATCACAATCCTTAGAAACGATAAAAGAGAGCATAAAGCAAGGTTTTAAAAAAGATATACAAGCACACCAACATCCTTCGGTTTGGCATTCCATCAAAATAATTGACCGGATGACGAATCCTAAATGGGACAGCATTTTTGATGCATTGCCCGAAGCATTTCATTGGTAAAAGTTTCTCACCACTTCCCCCGCACCCACGACATAAACCTCCTCGCCCTTTCCTCCCACGTCAGCCCCTTCGACGTCTCCGTCGCATGCTCCGCCAATTTCTCCTGCAAGTTTTCATCGGCCAGCAAAAGGGCCAATGCCTGGGCGTTTTGCGCCAAATTGTCTGGTTCTACCAGCAGGGCGTTTTCGTTGTGGACGAGCAGTTCCCGCATATCGGGCTGGTTGGGTGCCACGATGGGGCGGCCAGCTGCCAGGTAGGGGAAGAGTTTGAAGGGCAGCACCGTGCGGCCATATTTTTCCAGCGGGGCCGACACGGGCGGGATGATGAGCACGTCGGCGGCATAGAGGTATTGGGAAACAACGGCGATGGGCTGGCGGCCCGTCAGAATGATATTTTTTACTTGCTTCGAGGCCGCATATTCACCGAGCCGCTCCACGTCTTCCGGCCTGCCGCCCACGAGCAGGAAAGTGGCGTTTGGCACTTTTTCGGCAATGTCCACCAGGCTTTCGATGCACTTGTTTTTTTGCATATTGCCTGTGTAAACGATGAATTGCGATGAGGGAGAAAGGCCCAGTTTTTCCCTGGCTTGTTGTTTCGTCAAAAAGGGCAGCATGTCGGCGTTGTCGTAACCGTTGTGCAGCACCAGCAGTTTTTCTGGGGGAAAACCCACCCGCTGCATGGAATCGGCGGCCACTTTGCTGTGCAGTACCATGCCTACAAAGGTTTTTCCTTTGGCCCGTTTGGCGAGCCAGCGCATGGCCTTCGGGTTCTCGTCGCCGAGGCGGCGGTAGGTTTCAAAGATGAATTTTTTGCCAAACAACAAGCACAGCAGGGCGGCAAATTTGTTGCGGGTATAGGCGATGTCCACGCTTTTATTGAAAATCGCATACAGCGTTCCGGCGATAGAGTGGAAGAACTTTTCAAAACGGATATCGGAAGCAGGAAAAGTGTGCAACACCTTGATTTTCAGGCCGGGAGCTACGTTGTAGTATTGGTAAATGGCGTCGCTGAGCTGGTAGGCTGGATCAAAAAATCCCTTGCCCTGGACGGGCAGCACCAATTCCACCGGAAGCCCGGCTGCGCTCAATGCACTGGCATTTTTGATGATTTGCTGCGTGTTGGTATCGTGGTGCGGGTAGCGTTCGCTGGAGATGATTGCGATGCGGGGCAATTTTTGTCCAGTGAAAGTTTTTTCGTGTTTTACCATTTGTTCGACCTGGGCGACGGTTAAGCTCATGCGCTTTGCTTTGATGCTTGAAAGTGTGCTTGTAGGGAAAATGCAAACACAAAAAAAGCCATAATTGCGATATATCCCAACGCCATCGGCAGTTGGCCAAAAATTGCCAGTACAAAAAATATCAGTGCAAACAAATCCCGTTTGCCAAAAGCCGCTGCGTATTGCATCATCTGGTTGAACCAGCCATCGCCGTCCTGAAAGCTGTATTTCACGTTCAGCAAAGTGCCGCCCGCCTTGAAACGCAGCAAGTACAGGTACAGGCTGCCCAGCGCCAATACTACAAAAACCACCGCCAGCGCCCCTGCAATTTGCACGGCTTGGGTAGCTCCATGCAAAACCAAACCCGTGATCATGCCGCCCAAAGCCGCCAGGTAAGAAAGGTTGTCCACCACCGTATCAAGCCACTGGCCGAAGGGGGAGGACTTGAATTTCAGGCGGGCCAATTCGCCGTCCACGCCGTCGAGCACGGAGGTGAAATGGAACAAAAATCCGCCGATGAGGTAGTTCCAATAGCCGCCCATCGCCAGAAAGACGCCCGTCGCCACGCCGACCAGCCCAGTTACGATGGTAAACTGGTTGGGCGTGATAGGCGTATGGGCCAGTACCCGGCTGATGCTGGTGGAAATGGGCCGGTTCAGGTTTTTGGACACCCAGCCGTCGGTGGGCTTAGTCAGGCTGCGGATGAGCGCCTTTTTGACCGCTGTTTTTTCGCTGGCACTGTGGACGCTGTTGCAGATAAGGTTTTGAAAATCAACGGCTTGCCAATCGGCATTTTGCGCATTGAGCCAGCTTGAAATGTCTTCGCCACCGCTGGGCAAGTTTTTTATTTTTGAAATAACAACGGCAGGTAAAAAAGCGATTTTGTTGCTTTTATGGACGAGGGCCTGCCTTGCGTTATTCCCTTTTTCTATCAAGCCTTGCGGCACTTTGGGGTCCAAAACAAGCGGCTTGGACAGGAACAGCAGTCCATTGTTTTTTTCAGAAAAAACCGACTGCAATTCAGCCGTGAATTGAAAAGTGATTTTCCAATCTTTTTTCCGCTGGATTAGCGCCTGGATGCTTGTTTCTTCTTTTTTTGGTAAAAAAACTTGGGCCACACCGCCCCGTTCCAGGGCATGGAGTGTGCGCTCCAGGATGGTGAGGCCGTATATTTTTGTCCAAGCTGCCTCCACATCAGGGATGAGAAGGATGGCGGATGTTGTCATTTGCTGATTCATTTCTTTGCCAATAGGACGTGATTGGAACGCGGATGAAGCGGATGGGGCGGATTAACGCTGATTTTTGTGCCTGGGGAATTTTTTTTCATTAGTGAAAAATAATCCGTGAAAAATCCGCCCCATCCGTTTTATCCGCGCTCCAATCCTCCTCGCGTGGAGATTAAGTTCTTAGAAACTGGTTAAAATGCTGATACTCCTGTTTTTTAAAAATTTCATTTCTTTTAAAAATAGGACGTGATTGGAACGCGGATGAAGCGGATTGGGCGGATTAACGCTGATTTTTATGCCTGGGGAGTTTTTTTTCATTAGTGAAAACTTGCCTTGAAAATTCAGGTTCTTTTCCAAAATTGAGCACAAAACCAACCTCTATATCGCTTGCTTTTAAATAGTTGCGCAATTGAAGCTCGAGTTCGTCCAAAATCGTTTCACACGCCTTTAGTTCAAGAATAATTAAATTGTTCACAATCAGATCCGTAAAATATTCGCCGACTCCTCTGCCTTTGTAATAAACATTGCACCGTTGTTGCGGAATCACATTGAAGCCTCTGTCTTGAAGTTCATAATACAGCGAATTTTGGTAAACTCTTTCCAGAAAGCCATAGCCAAGTTCGTTGTAAACTTCATAAAAAGCGCCAAGTATTTCCTCAGTTATTTTCTCATGTAATAGCATGATAAGTAAAGGTTAAAGGGTGAATAATCCGTGAAAAATCCGCCCAATCCGCTCCATCCGCGTTCCTATCCTCCTCGCAGGCAGAACATGTTAAACCAAGCCATCATGCGGCCCCAAAAACGCCATCACCCCTGCAATGATGACATACAGCCAGCAAGCAACAAAAATCGGGATGAAATACTGCCGACGATTCAGCATCTCCGGGAAAAGGATGGGCTTGCCCTGAAACTTGCCACGGGGGCGGCTGGGGAAAAAGAAGGTCTTATACGTTTCAATGGAGGCAATCGTGAAACCCAGACTGCACAGCAGGATCACCACGAAATTGTCGGTCAGGTTGGCGGCCAGCCAGGCATAGAAATAGGCCACAGCCGGGCTGCGGAAAAACTTGAAGGTCTCAAAACCCTCGATGGGCGCATCCTTCCAGGCCCCGCCGAAGGCCGAAATCCAACCACCCACGCTCAACAAAATCAGGATGAGGTAGGGGTTCCAATTGAAAGTACCCGCTTTGTACATGCCCCAAAGCGAAATCAAGCCCCAGGCCACCAACGCTATGCCGCCCACATAGAAAAAGGCAGCAATGAAGCGGTCACGTTTGCTTTCCACCACACGCCCCAACACGTGCAACTGCATGGGAATGAAATACTTGGATTGGTCTTCGGTGCGCAGGAAGGTTTTCCAAACCTCCATTGTGCCACGCTCCGCCACATAGACGCTGCCCCATAGCAGGAAGATGCCCGCCGGGGTGCCGAGGTCAAGCCCGGTCAGTTTCCAGACGATGGGGCCGTAAATCAAGCCAGCGATGGCGCTGCGGAAATATTTGGGCCAGGTAAAACCTTCGTGCGGCGAGTCCTTGTACATGCCCCAGGTGGAGTTGTGGAGACCGGCAGCCAAGCCGGTGATAAGTGCTATCAGAATGTCCATATTGAGTGTTTTTCGTATGCTGTTTTAAAATGGGGCGCAAAAGTAGCGAAAGGATTGGCTTTCGTTCATCATTAAGCGTTCATAAAAGCTGTTCGGATTTAATAATTGGAATTCCCTTAGTGCTTGATTCCGACCGGGGAACCCAACCCTGTTAGGGTTCAGAACCCTACTGTATGCACTTAACTAAGTTTTTACGAAAAGTTCTTTGACATAACGTATCTATGGAGCCAAAACGATGGAATTTGGAGACATCCGCCTCGACAATCGGGGTAAAAGGCTGATTGAAAGTATTTGCGACTGCC